>CAZQLY010000001.1:0-67127 GCA_964594455.1 uncultured Gammaproteobacteria bacterium
AGGGTAGTGGTTGTTTAGATTGTTAGCAATAAACCTTTTAACTAAAAGGTTTAAACCTTGACATGAACCGGTAAAATGATTAAATTAGAAATGACGGGACATCTGACCCGTTTTTTATTTATAAATGCACACAAATTCACATCTAAGATCGCCGGCACTAGCCTATAGGGCTTTGGGCAGTGAAAGACGCTTGTATATTTTGGAATTATTGTCTGAACGTAAATATACTTGTGGAGAATTGTCTGATAAACTGTCTATTACTATGCCAGCCATTTCTAAACATTTGAATTTATTAATTAGAGCAGGTTTTGCTAAAGGGAAACGCGAAGGAGCATCAGTTAAGTTTAAAATAGAGAATGATTATAATATTGAGATGATTAAGGATACTTACAACCTTTTAACTAAAAGGTTTAAAATAGTGGATAAACCATATTGACCAGGAAGGAGTGAAAGGAATAAAATATTGTATTGCCGCATTGTAGGTGCTGAATGATTAGTGTAAAATGGATAAACAGTATATTAATAACAACATGAATCTTTTAAAGAAATCAAAATCAAACATATTTTTTATTATGACGCCTAGTATTATTGCAATAATTGCTTTGAGTTATATTGGGTATAAAGAATATTTTGGGAGATTTGATATTCAACATCTCATGCCAGACAAGAATTTCGAGTACACGGACGAAATGTCATGTCAGGTAGTATACTCAACATATAGAGATCTTGGAGAGTCGTCAATGAAATATTACTCTAATAACGAATTCTCCGTCACGGGTCTAACAACAGGAAGTCCCCAACTGACGATAGATGGATTTAGCAGAGCCTTAATAAATGTACGTGATGGCGAATATACAAGTACGTTTATTACTGAGGCAATTTCAGATGATATTGAAGATTCATCAGTAGAAATGATTCAATTTCATAAACTTGATGGAACATTTGTCAGAACTTTTGTGGGAACTAACCAATATTTTGGTCCTATGGAAGTTTTTCATCCCGAGGGTTTTCACCTCGTTATCGCTCAGAAAGGCCGATGCGAATAAATTTATAAGCAAGAGTTGAGGGGTATTCGTTTTTAAACCTTTTAACTAAAAGGTTTAAAACAGTGGATAAACCATATTGACCAGGAAGGAGTGAAAGGAATAAAATATAGTTGAAAGAGACGGGCTTTCCCCGCATCAAGTGCGGGATAAACTAGGCTCGTTCTTTTCATTGTGAGTTGGTGTTCACTTGGCAATTCTGCTGAAAAGGAGGTATCTGAAATGAAAGGCAATACCTGGCTCGGTCCGCCCACGATCCTGCTTCTCATCCTCGGCCTGTGTGTCGTCCTCTCAGGCTGTGGGGATGAAGGGAATGAAGTCACTGGAGTTGAAACCGAAGAGATCACTGAGCTTCAATTGATTTCCGAGGAAGAGGCTCGAGACGTTGTTTATGTCGCGGGAATCGATGAGGAACAGATCGTCTATTTCGATGTTGTTCCTTATGATCTATCTGGTTCCAGTGAATTCGAGGTAGCGTGGATTGCTGTCATCAACGCAGATGAACAGTTCTTGGGTACGTTTGTTAATGCGTTCACAGGAGAATTGTTGTCTGTGAATACAAATGTGCCCGAGAGGATATCTGCACGGCTTGATGACCTTGGCCTGAACGAGGAGTCTAAGAAACTCCGAGGCATCAATCACTATGAGAGTTATCCCTGGGGCTATGATTTGCCTACGCCGTTTGGTAATCACCGACTGACCTGTGGCTATGGTTGCGGATATCATACTGGTTCGAACCATTACGCTGTTGACCTTACCCTGAGTCACGGTGAGTGTGTTCCCGCACCAGGCTCTGGTTGGTGTATGTTTGCCGGCGATCGCGGAGATGGATATGGCCGTCAGGTTATTATCTTAGGTGGTCAGGCCAATGGCTCCAACCGGTACGTTTACCGTATGGCTCACTTCAGCTCGATCTCCGTTGTTCCCGGTTGGTGGATCGACAAGGGTAGAGGGGTAGGAGCCGCGGGTTGTACTGGCAATTGCACGGGGACGCATGTGCACTTCTCAATACACAGAGGGTATTACTCTGGGGGGCGCATTTATGGTAATAGTGTTCCTCTGGATCGCTGGCCCGGCCCGAACGATCGGGTGGACTACTTCAACCGCAATAGCACTTGGCAGTTTTCTTTCAATTACTGCCACTAGACTTCGGGGATAGGGAGAGTTAAACTCCCTATCCCTGACAATTTTATTTTGATGTATAATGAATTTAGATGAACAATAATCATTAAGTGAAAAAACGATGAAAAAAACAATCTATCTCTCAATTATTATCATCCTCGCAACAGCAGGGTTTAATCCTGGGACAGCTCAAGCTGATGTGGCTGATTATAACGGGAGCATCCTCCTAGACGTTGAACGTCACGGTGAGGCATATTATATTTACCAAGGTTATAAGCATTACTTAGGCAGACCTGATCAAGCTTTTGAGATAATGAGGCGATTATCGTTGGGGATATCCGAAGAAAATTTTAACAATGGGTTTAGACAGGTAAACGATGTTTGGCAGATTTATCGTATAGTTGATTCTAGTTTATTTCCTTATATTCAGGGCCGGATTATTCTGCGACCGCACTCCCACGGTGAAGCTTATTATGTGACACCTGGTTTAGCTGCTGGTAATGGCTATTCAGCTGAGTATCTTGGCCGGCCATATGATGCTTTTCAGATAATGACGAAGTATGGTCTTGGTGCGCGTTCGGAATTTATTGATTCAATACCGGATGGGAGTTTATAGTTAAATACCCTTTTCGCCATAAGACTTGATCATTAACAATGATATTTGTTTTATTTGCCGTGAATGCAAAAATGTGCTATAGTATCTTCTCAGGAGGGGCATTTCATGGATATGAAGAAATTAACCCGAAAAACACAAAGCCAAACAAAAAAGGTTAACCAAGCTAGCCTTTCGCGACCATTGTAGTAGTGGTCGTTTTTTAATTTGAGGACGGGAAATGGATATACACGGAATTATACTTTTAATTATTGCTGCTTTAGAGCTAATATTATTGCTTTATTTACTTTTTACTCGCTCAAAAGGGCATATTATATATGCGTTTACCATATTTACGGTTGGGGTTATTTTTTGGGTGATGGGGAATGGTCTTTATCGTTTGGTAAAAACTAATGAGTTAGCATTTTTATGGATAGATATAAATCAATTTGCAGCCATGGTCATCGCGGTAGGATTGGTATATCTGTCGTTATCTTTTCCTTATTTAGAAAAAAGGATAACCAAAATAATACTGGCAGTGTGGGTTTTTATTTTGTTTGTTTTTGCGTACTTATTGTTTTTTACAGACTCTGTAATAAAAGGTGTATCTGGTCCAATCAGCGATCGTTTTGCTGAGAAAGGCTCGTTGTACCATATGTATGCGATAGTGTTTTTACTTATGTTTGTTTGGGCATTTGTTAACTTTTTTAAAAAGTACGGGCGAACCGCAGGTGTACAAAAGTGGCAAGTAGGAGTTCTGTCTGTAGGTTTAATTGGATCAGCAATCTTTGGCACTCTGTTTGATTTATTCCTGCCTTGGTTTGGCGGCCCTCAATATTTTTATCTGGGACCAGAATCTTCGGTCATATGGTTAGCTTTTACAGTCTATATTGTATTTAAAAAAGCTTAGATGGCTCTCCAAATCTACATTTTAATATTTGAGTCAATACTACTTTTACTCTTGGCTTTTTATGTTTGGCTGAGAAATCCAAAGCAAGCAATCAATATTTCATTTTTTGTAATGGTGCTGGGAGCGGCTGTTTGGGTTGGGACAAATGGTATTTTTGAAGAGACTCAGAGTCAGTTAATGGGAAGGCTCACTTTTACAGGTGCAATTATGATCGCTGCAGCATTCTTATATTTTTCATTTTTATTTCCTTACAAAGCTCGTTTTGTTAAATGGTATGTTCATTTATTATCAATAGTTCCTGCTGTTGTGCTTAATGCAGTTTTGTTTACCTCTGATTTATTCGTGGGTGGAGTTATCTCTGAGGACACTATGGAACAAGGGCCTTTTTATCATGTGTTTGCGGTTTATTTTTTGATTATGTGGGCTTGGGGGATTTATAATTTAGTAGAAAAGTACAAAAGAGCAGACGGACTACATTACTGGCAATTAAAAAACACTTTTTATGCTTTAAGTGTTTCACTATTAGCAGGTGTTACTACCAATTTAGTAATGCCGTGGTTGTTTCACATACAATATTATGGTTGGGTCGGGCCAATGTTCTCAATAGTGTTTTTTGGTTCATAAGCTATATACTGTTTAAGAAAAACGTTTAATGGGATTGATTAATTACATTTTAATATTCGAAGCTATTTTACTTCTGTTTCTTGCTTTTTATGTTTGGTTGAGGAACCCGAAACAGGCAATTAATATTTCTTTCTTTGTTATGGTTTTCGGATCGGCTATTTGGGTATTTAGTAATGCTACTGATTATGTTTATGAGAAACTATTTTTAACACAATTTACTTACATAGGAGCCATACTAATAGCTTCGGGGTTCTATTATTTTTCTTATTACTTCCCTTATAGAAGAAGTAGTATGAATATGATTTTAAGCTGGTTTGTGAATATTATCTCAGTTTTCTTGATAGCAAGTTTGTTTATTAACAATCTTTTTTATAGCAATATTAATTATAATGACGTTAATTCAAAGGTTTTTGCCGGACCCACATTTCACATATTTAATATATTTTTTATCGTTGTTTGGATCCTGGGAATTATAAATTTGATACTTAAATACAAAATTGCAGATGGAATACACCATTGGCAGATAAAAAACACATTTTTTGCATTAAGCATATCGCTAGTAGCTGGAACAACAACGAATCTAATTTTGCCTTGGATATTTGATGTATGGACATTTGGCTGGGTCGGGCCTATGTTTTCAATCGTCTTTTTTGGGTTTTTGAGTTATATATTGTTTAAGAAGTAGTTATAAAACGGATATTAATATTCTTTATGAAGTATCTTAAAAAAAGCATTAGAGAGATTGATCACTTAGGAAATTATCCGATTATTGATACAATAGAATCCCCGATTGGTCCAAAGGTAAAAATAAAAGGAAGAGAGTATTTATTATTCAGTTCGAATAGTTATTTAGGCATTACTACAAATCAACGGGTTGTAAAATCTTCAATTAATGCAATAAAAAAATATGGTACTGGCTCTGGTTCATCAAGAGTTGTTGCGGGTACATTTGATATTCACACCAAACTTGAAAATGAGATCGCGCTTTTCAAAGAAAAAGAAGCGGCCATGGTATTAACCAGCGGTTATTCTACAAATGTAAGTTTAATTCCTGCATTAGCCAATGTATTCTCTATATATGGAAAGAAACCAGAAATTGAAACAGTGATCTTTAGTGACAGACTTAATCACGCTAGTATAATTGATGGAATAAAATTATCCGGTTGTAGGGTAATTGTATACAATCACCGTGATATTATGTCTTTGGAAAAAGCACTTGAGGAAAACAAGGGTTGTCGCAAATTAATAATAACTGATAGTATTTTTAGCATGGATGGAGACATTGCACCTTTAGATAAAATAGTAGAATTAAAAAAAAGATACAGTGCCCTATTAATGATAGATGAAGCACACGCAACCGGAGTATTTGGTAAACATGGAAAAGGTATTGCTAACTTTTATAATGTTAGTAAAGATGTTGATATTATAATGGGCACATTAAGTAAATCTTTCGGGTCTATAGGAGCCTATGTTGCAGGTGATAATGATATTATTCGTTTATTAAAAGTATCTGTTAGAGGTTATGTTTTTTCTACAGCTCTTACACCACCAGATATTTCTACCAGTAGGGAAGTAATTGCAATACTTAATGAGAATCCCGATTATCCTAAAAAGATATTAGATTTAGCTAATTATTTAAGAGTAGGATTAAACAAAATTGGGTTTAACACACTAGGTAGCGAAACACAAATAGTGCCAATACTCATTGGTGATATGATCAAATCTTTAAAGTTTCAATCAGAATTAAAAAAAAGAAGAATTATTGCGCCATGTATTCAGTGGCCTGCAGTAGAAAGAGATAAGAGTAGAATACGTTTTTCGGTAATATTGACACACACAAAAGAAGATATTGACTTTTTAATAAAATCGTGTAGAGAAGTCAAAAACAAACTAAATATTTAAAATCTATGTTAAGTGTATTATTAATTATTGCCGGTTGTGGAGATATAATTTTAGGTTTGATTGTTTTGCGTGCGGGATACAAGAAGAAATCAAATGTATTGTTTTTTATTTTTGCATCTATTATTGGGATTTGGGTCTTAACAAATTTTCTAATTGGATATGGTGAAGATATATTTTGGTTAAAACTAGCATATGCTCTGGGGCCATTTATTTATTCATTGAGTTTAATATGGATACTCAATTTTCTATTTGGAAAAGTAAGAAGAACTTATCTTATCGCTATTTTAGTTATTTCTTTATCTTTTTCTGTATTATCATTTATTAATGGTTATATTGTTAAGGATGTTAATGAGTTATATGTGGGAGGGTTTGAGGGCGAACTGGGAATCTTTTTTCTTCCATATACGGTTTTTTCTATTTTTATGACAGTACTAAATGTTGTTGCTGTAATATACGGAGTAAAAAAAAGTAAAGGACAAAGAAAACAGCAACTAGTATATGTACTGTCCGGCTATTCTATTTTTGGTATAGGCGCTTTATTTGCTTCATTTATTTTGCCGTCTTTTGGATTCACTAAGTATATACCGTTAGATTCTGTGTCATCGTTGGCTTTTTTAGGATTTACATCATACGCAATAGTAAGACATCGTTTATTAGATATTCGCATCATAGTTACAAGATCAGTAGTTTACTTCTTCCTGATCCTGTTTGTTACTCTGGCGTTTACTACGATGACATTCTTGACCGGTTTGTTTATCCAAGAACTCGGCGGGTCTCAGACCTTTACTACGATATTGGTTTCACTGATTATCGTATTTGGATTTGATCCGTTGAAACGCTTGCTGGGTCGGATCACAGATGCGGTATTCTTTAAGAGTGAGATTAACTACACAAAAGCCACCCAGATATTGACTCAGATGATCAGCACCAAGATTGAGCTGGACGAGGTTATTAATTCTACCAATGAGAAGCTAAAGGATATATTAAAAATCAAAGAAGCTAATATTCTAATTCAAACAAAGAATAAGCAATCCTTTGTTTTGCGTAAAAACGGCAATAGCAATGGTCGTTCCTTGAGACTGGACTCAAAAAGCTCCTTAGCAGCCTATGTAATAAATAGGCAAAAGATATCCGTCTTGGAAGAATTGGAGCGCCGGATATCTGATACTACCAATGATCGGGAGCGTAAGAAGCTGGAACGCTCGCGCTCGGACTTCGAAGCGCTGGGTGCGGATGTGGTGGCGCCGATCATCCTGGAGGGTGAGGTGACCGGCCTTTTTGTGCTCGGCGGCAAGCGCTCTGGCGATACTTACAACAATAATGATCTAAATATTCTCAACACCCTGGGGCCTTTGATGGGTTCGGCGATCGAGAAATCCAGGCTTTATGATGAGGTGAAATCATTTGGTGAAAAGATGAAAGTCGAGGTGGAAAGAGCCACAGCTGATCTCCAGCTGGCCAATGTCGAGCTGAAGAATCGCAATGTTTATTTGAATGCCTTGCAGAATATCGGCAATATCATCACGCGCTCGCTTGATTTCAAAAAAGTTACCCAGACCATTGCCGATGGCATATCCACTGAGCTGGGCTATATCGGCGGCGTGATTATTCTGAAAGGCGAAGGCGAGACTACTCATCCGGCTGCGATGACTATGACTACGCTGACCCGAGCCGCCTTGAAACTCTTGCCCAAGAAGCTTCCTGAGTTCAAGGGCAAACTTTCTGACAAAGATCTGGCCACTGAAGCCATGCGTTCCGGGACTACCCAGATCAGTGACAAGCTGGCTGATTTCTTGAATCCGCCCATTCCCAAAGCTATTTGCGCAGCCATGCAGAAGTTGGTCAAAGCCCAGACCATCATTGCCGTGCCCATCCCTTCAGAGGTCGCTATCATCGGCAGTATTGTTTTCGTCATCCAGAAGCCGAAGAGGGAAGTATCTGAAGACGAAGTCCAGATGATGAAAGCCTTGGCTGACCAGATGGGTATCGTGACCAGAAACGTGCAGTTGGTCGAAGAACTGCGCGATACAAATTTGGAACTAGAAAAAGCTAACGAGCATTTAAAAGAATTGGACGAAGCCAAAAACGAATTTATATCTATTGCCTCGCACCAATTGCGTACGCCTTTGACTGGAATCAAAGGCTATCTAGCCATGATTGTGGATGGCGACTTTGGCAAGGTACCGGCCCAAATGTTTGATATTTTGAAACAAGTATTGGAAGCTTCGAAGCGCATGATCCGTTTGGTTAACCTATTCTTGAACATTACCAAGATCGAAGCTGGCAAATTCACCCTGGAAAAGAAACCAACTGACATAGTAGAATTAGTCCAATCGGAAATAACTGAATTGATCAAAGTAGCCGAAGATAAGGGCTTGAAAATAGAATTCAAAAAACCAAAAACTAAACTGCCTGATGTTACGATCGACGGTGATAAACTAAAAGACGTGGTGCTGAATTTGATCGACAATGCTATCAAGTATACAGACAAAGGAAAGATAACTGTTTCAGTGGAGAAACTGAACGGTGATGTGCGCGTCTCTGTCAAAGATACCGGCCGGGGTATTCCGCATGATGATGCCAAAAAACTTTTCTCCAAATTCGTACGTGGTGAGGGTATAGCTCAAGTTCAGCCAGATGGCTCTGGACTAGGTCTTTATATCGCTAAACGCATAGTTGATGCTCACAAGGGCGAGATTTGGGTGGAGAGCGAAGGATTGGGTAAGGGTTCAACGTTTATCTTCACAATCCCAGCGAAATAGCACTGTTTAAGGTACCTCTCCACAAGGTCGAGGAATATTTATTTTAATATTTCTCGACCGAGAGAGTGAAACGAACGAGTGGAGAGATACCTAATAGTTTCTCTTGACACCTGAAATAGAAATACGCTAAAATACCGAATGTGTAGGAAAGACGTAAAAAAATACAATAGAATCAGCCAAAAAAAGGGAAAGACGGGACCCAACGGAGTTACCGTCGTTTATTTATTAAAAAGACATGAAAGACAATAATCCACAGGGTCTATCCACAATCGCGCTAGTATTAATCACAATAGTTGTGATCGCATCCGCGGGTTTGATTTGGTGGGAATTCAATAAACAGGAAACCGAAGAAGACAACGTGGTTATTAATAGCCAAACCAATACTACAGAAAATGTTAATTCTTCTGTTAATACCTCAGATTGGCTGACTTATACAAATGATGAGTATGGGTATTCACTTAATTACCCAAGCACGTGGTTTATGGAAGAGCGAGTAATAACTTATGAAAATAATAATGTTGATCAGGCATATTGGTATATAAATATTACTCCCGAAAACCCAAGTCAGAGTGATATTCAAACACAGTTTGCCATCACTCTATTTAATGCCTTGTCAGACGAAGCACCTGATCAAACATTTCTACGCGTAACGGGTAAAGATATATCTAATCTGAATAAAGAAATAAAGAATGTTGATGGACTTGAAGGATATTATTACAAAGATGTGCCTGCACTTACTCCATACAATATGATACTAATTGAAAAAGATAATTTGTTATTTTCTTTAGAACAAGGAGAAATTTCAGAAGACGATTATTTCGATATTATCGATAACGTTCAGTTTATAGATAGTAATGTAGATACTTCTAGTTGGTTGATTTACACGAATGAGGAGTATGGGTACTCTTTTGAGTATCCACAGAACTATCAAGTGAAGGAATTAGTAAATGTTGATGTAGAGGGGTATGTGAATTTAAGTAATAATGATGCAAGTATGAGTTTATATGTCATGGACGGACCGCTTGATCCTATGCATATCCAAGGTATATATGGAGAAAGGACAGCCGATGAAATAACTACGGTATCTGTTAGTCTCCAAACGGGATATCAATATCGTGAAGGAGATGCGGGGTGTGGTGGAGATAACGTCCAAACATCATTAACGAATGGCATGATATTAAAGATACAGTTTACTGAATGTATGGATACAACAAATATCCTGTATTCAAATATTGCTTTGCGCAATCAAATCTTATCAACATTTGTATTTTTTGATAGTTCAGTTGACGTTAATTCCATGTTAAACTCTAACACTAATTCCAATACAAGCAGTAATACAAATTCAAGTAATACTAATGAATCAGAAAGCACGGGAGATAAATCATCTGAACCAGAAGATGAAGATATTAATGATTCGTCCTGGTCCGTCTATGAAAATGATTTGAGGAAATTTAGGATACAGTATCCCGGTGGCTGGGAGGCTGTTGAGTATCAGGATTATACAGTGGGGTTTCAGCCAGAGGGGTGCTCGTATTATGAAACTTATCCAAGCGATACAGCTTATCCGATTCATATTTCGTATAGTACGGATCATAAATCAATCCAATCTATTTTAAAAAACCACCCCACAGATTACTATGATAAATATGAACTTGGCAACGTTACTGGTTATGGTATATACGAAGATTATGATGATATTGAACAGGTTTATGCACCGGTGCCCGCAAGCCGAACAGTATTTATACAAGGGCAGTATTATGTCGAGACCGAGGATGATTGTACAATGGACAAGGAATATTTTCGTAATACATATTTATCTATGTTAGAGACATTTGAAGTCATTGAGGATTAATATAATGATCAATTATTCAATAAATAAGGTATAAAAACCATGGTAGAAAACATTAACCAATCATCACCCAAAGGTAATAAAACAGGCCTAATCATCCTAATCCTGGCTGCTGTCATTGTAATCGCTGGAGGTTTATGGTACGCCTTGGCTGGAACTGATGAAAATACCAACAATGAAAATAATACCAACACTGTAGCCAATGAGAATGCAAACACGAATGTTAATACCAACACTGCAGCAAACACCAACGCAGAAACAAATTCCAATACCAATACTGCAACCAACACCAATTCCTCTGTGGATACTTCTGATTGGCTGACTTATACGAATGAGGAGTATGGGTTTAGTTTTAAATATCCACAGGATTGGAAGCAAGAATATATATTTGAAAACGATAGTACGAAAACTGTATATGAGAAACCGCTTCAATATTCACTTATTACAAGTGCTGATGGAAATTATGAGCTTGTATTGGGTGTAAAACGTACAAACGATAAGGGAACAATTTACTATAGAACTGGTATTGGCGCAGGAGACATCAGTGAAGGTGATCCAATAATAATTATGAATACGAGCATAAGTACATGGAAGCGCGTTTTTGAGGACAAAGTTGTAGAAATTTTCCTTTTTCCAGTTGAAGAGGGAGTTTCACCAAACATAATAAACAATCACGAAGTGATAGCTAGCTTTAGTATAGTGAATAGTGATACCTTAAATTCACCTAATCTGGTTGATACTAACGAGTATAGAATAGTGCTTTCAATACTACAGTCATTGGAAGTATCATGAGGACCCTCTTATTAGCTAGATAGATATACTATCTAGCTAATTTGGAGGCTTTGTTCTTTCACAACCAAAAAAGGAGTCTTACGATGAAAGGGACTCTGTTTATTCTAGGGTTGCTGGTCCTGGTACTTTGTTTTCCGGTACCATCAATGGCTGGTGATGAGTCGTGTTGTGGACATTCATCTCCAGGTAACCCTTACCTTTGCTATGGAGATGGAAATTGTACCTGGTGGGCGTGGCACTGCCGTCAAGATCTACCAGCATGGAGTGGTAATGCTGCAACTTGGCTAGCTAATGCTGAAAACGATGACATCGACACTGGAACGACACCACTAGTGGGAAGCATCGCTTGTTTCCCAAATATGGCCGGAGGTGCAGGACACGTTGCCTGTGTTACAGCAGTACACCTCGACGGTTCATTTGATGTAACGGAAATGAATTGTTGGCCAGGGTTTAATGGTGTTGATGCAAGGCTCTACTCATCGGGAAGCGCTACAGGCTTCATCTACGGCGGCCCGGTCAACATGTATAGTCTCACCTACGCCGGTCAGTCTCCGACAGATCCATCCGGGATTCTGAAGCTCCGTCCTCTGGAGACCGTGAACTGCTGGCTGGATGTGAATGTATTGAGCGGTAGTGCCCCGATCTCCAGCATGATACAATAACTCTGTGCACAACTCCTCTTGACCCTTAATTCTCTAAGATTTAACATTAAAGTATATGAGAAAGACGGGTCTCAAGAGAGTTCCGTTTTATTTATTTAATAAAGTTATTAAGAAACACCTATGAACAACCTAAACCAAAAAGGGTTATCAACAACAACTTTAACTATTATTATCCTGGCAATTATTATTATTGCCGGAGGTTTATGGTACGCTCTTTCCGGAACCAATGACAATACCAACAATTCTAATAACACCAACACTGTAGCAAATGGGAATGCAAACATGAATGTGAATACCAGCACTGCGGTAAACACCAACACAGAAACAAATTCCAATACTAATACTTCAACCAACACCAATTCGTCTGTTGATACTTCGGATTGGGAACTATACGTTAACTCTAATCATAATTTTAGCCTAAAATTTCCCAGAGACTGGGGGTTTATCAGTGAATTTGATGGTAGTTTTAATCCTGATATTTTGAGCGCATCCTATATGACAACAAGTTCGTTTGTTACGGGTACAGAAGATTCTGGACTAATGTTGTCATTTACATTTGGCAGTGGTAAAACGATAAACGATATATTGAATGAGGTTCATACGACCTCTGAAGGAAGTAGCAAACTGGTTATAAGTCATAAAGAAGTAACTTTATCCTCAGGTACATCTACTACAGTGGTTAAATACGATCCTACGATAAAAGGACATACAACAGAGTATTTGTTTCAAACTGACTCTGGTGTGATTGCATTGGGTCTTTTATCAGAGAACGATGAAACTGTTATGGTTTTGAATACCTTTTTATTGGTTAGTAACCCATAAAGCGATTCATATCGTTTTATGTATGTATAGAGCTCATTAACAATTAGCCCGTAGAAGAGCAACAGGAAAGGAGAGAATCATGAAGTGGTTTATTTTCGCAGGCGTTATTATGGGTTCGTTATTCGTTGGAATCCAGGAATGCAGTGGTTACGCTTGTCCATTGATTGAGATGGAGCTTGTTCAGGGGTTTGGTGGCACGCACGTAGGTGCAGATTACGATGCAGATGCTGGTGACCACGTCTATGCCCTTGCTGATGGTAGGGTGTGCTTCTACAAAAGTGATGCAAGTTGTATGGGGGGAGGTAATGGCAAGGACTGTGATTGTGTGGATGGGGAAGTAATCTTTGTTCGTCATCAAAAACCCAGTGGGACCTACTTCATCGCGATGTATGGTCATATTAAGAACGTCCCGTCTGAATTTGCTGCAATCACGCAATACACTGAGAGTGGGCCCATTGTAGAAGCAGGGGAACAGATTGCTGAGATTGGTGTTTATGCTCCTTGTAGGGACTGTAGTCCTCGTTGCGATCACCTTCATCTGGGGATCTGGGATAGCGAAAACCAAATGCCATCTAGTGGATGGGGATATGGTAATGCATGCTATAAAAATCCTTCAGGTTGCTGGGTTGCTCCTGAGTCATTTCTAGGAACCTGTACTGATCCTCAGGTCCTCACCTTCCTTACTTCTTTCGTCGACTTCACTGTCCAGGAAGAAGGACCGTACTTTCCCAACCAGGTGATTCATTGCACTATGAGATGGAAGAATGAGGGAAGTGCCACTTGGTCAAGCACTCCGGGTGACAACTACGTTGAATTGGGTTCGTGTAACATCAACCAGAACATCGTACCTAGCTGGCTCTATGATTCTAGCTTGGGTTGGATCAGCAACTTGGTGCCGTGTACATTCGATGGAGACGATGTCGGCCCAGGCGAGACTGCGACATTTGCTTTCCCTGGCAAGATTCCGAGTGATGCTCAAGCAGGACAGACGCCGGTTTACTTCGGCGCTGTCTACGATGCGGCTATCATGGAGGAATGGGAAGGTAACGGTATCACTCTGACAATCGTCGAAACTCAGCCTGCCCCTGAAAACACCCCTGACGTCGTTCGGCTGAGGCCGGATGGAGAAGGGGGGTGTGATTTCCGGGTAGCAGCCAGTGATGGAGATGATGCCTACGACTATGGTTCCTGGCTGGCCATTGATTGGATGCCGGATACCTGGTTTGTGGCAGATGTGCACAACGATGGTCTGGATGATCTGGTCTTGGTCCGGGGCGATGACATCTACGTGTCTAAGTCCTATGACGACCATTTCCGAGACTCGCCATTGCTCTGGAAGTCCAATTGGGGCAATCCGTCCGGCACCTACGGCTATCTGCCGTGGATGTACTACGGAGACAGCCGGGTTGATCTGATCCATTACCGGGCAGTCAGCGCCACCCAGGTCAGATGGTGGGGACTGAAGTCGATGGACACCTACTATTCGGATTTGGGTGTGTTGGTCAGCAATGCTGGCAACCAGAGTGATTACTTTTTCAGCGTTGGTTCATTCCATGGGCAACGCCGGGAGGATATCATCTTTGGCCGGAGACTTTCTGGGTCAAACCAGCTGCACTACCGGGTCAGTGAGCAGATTACGGATGGCAGTTTCCAGGATAACGGATGGTGGGATGGCAATTTCGGGTTCTACTATTCTCGCATCCTGGTGGCTGACATTGACGGCGATGACTATGACGATCTGGTGGGCGTGACTCATCAGGGCAGCGATGTCATGCGGGTAACCTGGGGCCGGAATACTCACAGCGAATCGTTCACTTATGGTTCTCTTCTGAGTTCCGACTTTGGCAACGGTGACAGCCAGTACTTCATTGCTGACGTTGACCAAGATGGCCACGATGATCTCATCTATGTCGGTGGCAACGGCAATATCTATTGGGCCAGGACCTATCACGATGGATCCGCCTGGAGACTTTCTTCTCGAAACACCTGGATCAACTACTTTGCCCAGGGATCGGCTGATGAGTTCAGGTTCGGCAACGTGACCGATCAGATCCCAAGCGGTCAGGGCAGGTTTACTCCTGAGAATCCGGGAGTGAGCTTGAAGGAAGTGGCGACAACCACTCAGCCGGGTGTTTCCAGACTGCAGCTGTCAGCTTCACCCAACCCCACCAACCTCTCCACGGTCATTGCCTATGCCTTGCCGCAAGCCGGCCAGGTGAATCTGAGTGTCTACAACGTGGCTGGACGTTTGGTCAAGACGTTGGTCGACTGCCGACAGCCAGCGGGCGAGTACAGCGTTACTTGGGACTCAAAGCAGGAGGACTTTGGGATCTACTTCTGCCGCCTCAGCTTGGGGAACGATCTTTCCTCTCGGAAAATCGTTCTGCTGAAGTGAGGACGGTGCTTAGCTTTTTTACGCATATTGACGGGATATGTACGGGTATCTTGTTATTATGCAAGTGCCCGTATTTTTTTCTATGCGGCTTTTATTGTATTAAAAAACATGCTATACTATTAGCGTTATGATGTATGTTTTGTCCATATTAATAAGGAAATTCGTCAGGGACGTGATTTTGATTCTTGTTATAAGTGCGTTGATAATTACGTACTTTGTTTTTTATACTAATGTTCATCCGGAGCAGATTGTAGATGAGAGAGACCCCAGCTATGTAAATCTGGATGATTTTGAGAATGTGAATTTTACCAGCACGGTTGATGAAAAGATTCTTAAAGGCTGGTTCATCCCGGCGGATCGAAAATCGCGCGAAGATCCCAGGCCGACCATTATAGTAATGCATGGCTATGGATTGTCTAAGTCGCATTCTCTAGACTGGAGTTACTATTTGGCTGAGGATTATAATCTGTTTCTTTTTGACTTCCGAGGGCATGGCGCCAGCGAGGGTACGGTCACAACATTTGGCAACAAAGAAACCAGAGATCTCTTGGGCGCTATTGAGTATTTGAAAACCAGGGATGATATCGATACTACTCGCTATGGCTTGTTGGGATACTCTTTGGGTGCCAGCACAGCGGTCATTTCAGCTCAGATTACAGCTGATATAAAAGCCGTAGTGGCTGACAGCCCCTATGCTTATTTGACCGATGAAATGGACCGCTTATATGAGGATTATTGGATATTCCAGAAACCCTTATCTTGGCTGACAGGTCTCTGGGCGCGCGTTCTCATCCGAACCAATCCGTCGGACGTAACTCCGGCCGAGAGCATCAAATATACAACAGCTCCGATGCTGTTGATGGGAGCAGAAGATGACTCTGAAGATGCTGGCAATAGCGCTCAACGTATATATGACAATGCCCTGTCTGAGAATTCAGCCCTCTGGACAGTGCCAGGCAATCATATGTCGTTATTTGGCACTCACCGGGAAGAATACAAACAAAAGGTCCAAGATTTCTTTGATGCGAATTTATAGTATAGCCTAGTTGTTATCGGAGGTATTTATGCCCAGTTCAGGGCATTTTTATATTATCGGGAAATATGGTATAATCACTGACGTGGATAACAAAACAATTCGAAATATTTCTCTGAAAGGGAAACGCGTTTTGTATCGCGTAGCCTACGACGTTCCGCTGACAAAGAAAGGCGGCCAATATGTGGTTCAAGATGATACCCGAATCCAGGCCTCTATCCCAACTCTGCAGTATTTACTGAAAAATAATTGTCGGATTGTTATATTAACTTGGTTGGGCAGGCCAGGAGGACGGCGTCAAAAGAAATACCAACTTGATCCAGTAGCCAAACGCCTGTCTCGACTTATAAAAAAGCCTGTTGTTAAGTTGAATGATTGTGTTGGGACTCGAGTAAAAAAGCGTGTTTTAAATATGAAACCCGGAGAGGTAATCCTGCTTGAGAACGTTCGTTTTCATAAAGAAGAAGACAAAAAAGATGTCAGGTTTATGAAACAGCTGGCTGAGTTGGGAGAGATCCAGATTTTTGATGCTTTTGCTCAAGCTCATCGGGATGTTGCTTCAATCATGGGGCCGCAGCGTTATTTGCCCACTGTGCCGGGGTTCATTTTAGAAAAAGAAATCAGCCATCTGGGCCAATTAATCAAAAAGCCTAAACGTCTTTTTGTAGCTGTCATCGGCGGAGCCAAAATAGAAGATAAAGTGGCTTTGTTGGAACAGCTTCTGAAAAAAGCCGACTCTGTGCTGATGGGTGGTGTTTCAGCTAACGCGTTATTGCAGGCTAGGGGTCATTTTGTCGGTAAATCAAAAATAGACTCCCAGGCGATTAGGGTGACTAAACGCATTAAACTGAGAAGTCCTAAACTCATACTGCCGATTGATTTCGTTACAGCTCAAGGTATTGGAAAAAAGTATCCAACCCAAGTTAAAGCGATAGATGACATTGAGGCCAATGATTATTTGTTTGATATCGGACCCAGGTCAATAAAACAGTACTCTTCAATAATTAAAAAAGCTCGAACGGTGTTGTGGAGCGGACCGCTGGGATATTTTGAAATGCCACAGTTTAGCCAGGGCACTTATCAAGTCGCCCGAGCTATCGCTCGAACCAAAGGCCAGACGATTGCTGGCGGAGGAGACACTGAAGCGGCATTGGAGCTTTCTGGTGTGGAGAAGAAGATTGATTTTGTTTCTACCGGCGGCGGCGCCATGCTGGAGTATTTATCAGGTAAAAAATTAGTAGGTTTAAAATTTTTAAATAATAAATAATTCTTTTTCGGAGGAACTATGTCAACAAAAATTGAAAAAATGATTGCTCGGGAAATATTAGATTCACGCGGAAACCCGACGGTAGAAATCCGAGTATATTTAGAAAATGGAGTTCGGGGCCGGGCTTCAGTACCAGCCGGCTCCTCAAAAGGGTCCAAAGAAGCCTTAGAGCTTCGAGATGGAGACAAAAAGCGTTATAACGGACTAGGCGTACTCAAGGCCTGTGAATTAATCAATGACAAGTTGAGCCAAGAGTTAAAAGGCCTGGATGCTCTGAAGCAAAGCGAGGTTGACAAACGATTAATCGAATTAGACGGTACGGATCAGAAAACAAAATTAGGCGGAAATACTATTTTGGCCGTGTCTCTGGGCGTGTTAAGGGCTGCAACCAAGTCGCAGAAGCTCCCTCTTTATAAATATCTCCGCCAGCTGTCATCCCAGGCCACTTCAAAGGACTATCCTTTGCCAACGCCAATCATGAACATTTTTAATGGCGGAAAACACGCTGATACTAATCTTGATTTCCAAGAATTTTGGATTATCCCATCAGCTGGGGACACGATCAGAGAAAGAATCAGAGTTGGCTCTGAAATCTTCCATCAATTAAAGGAAATTCTTCAGGCCGAAGGTTTGGATACCGACGTAGGTAATGAGGGTGGTTATGCTCCAGACATTAATTCTAGTATTGATGCTATGGAGTGGATAGTAGAGTCAATTAAGAAATGCAAGTATAAGCCGGGCAAGGACGTGTTTATGGGTATTGACGCTGGGGCTAACACTTTTTACGATCGGGAGCGCGACACCTATTTCATTGAAGTAGAGGATGCAGCATTTGATACAGACAAGTTGATCGATTTGTATGATCGTTGGGCCAGTCAATATCCGCTCCGACTGCTTGAGGATGGTTTACGCGAAGATGATGCGATCGGTTGGCAGAAACTGACCAAAAAGCTCAAGGACAAAATGACTGTTATTGGCGATGATATCTTTTGTACCAATCCTAAAATCTTGAAAGATGCTATCAAGAAAAAAATTGGTACTGGCATACTGATTAAACCGAACCAGGTCGGTACTATTACCGAGACGATAGAAACGCTGGAGCTGGCAAAGAAAAATAATTACGAAACAATAGTATCTCATCGTTCGGGCGAAACAACCGACACTACCATTGTTGATTTGGCTGTGGGATTAAAAGCTGACTATCTGAAGGCTGGTTCGGTCTCGCGCGGTGAACGTGTAGTCAAATATAACAGGTTAATGGAGATCGAAGACGAACTCAAGCGGTAATTTTTAAACGTAACTAGTTTGTAATGGTTCCAAAAATTAAAAACAAACCTGTAGTCTTGATCATCATGGACGGTTGGGGCGTGGCCCCACCCCATAAAGGCAATGCGGTAATTTTGGGAAAGACTCCAGTCTATGACAAGATTCTGGAAAAATACCCCAACACACTGCTCAATGCTTCTAGTCGAGCCGTCGGTTTACCGGTAGGGCAAGTGGGAAATTCTGAGGCTGGTCATATGAATATCGGAGCTGGTCGAGTAGTTGAGCAGGACTCGGTTACTATTTCCAAGGGTATCAGTGATGGTACTTTTTTTAAGAATCCGGCTTTTCACGAAGCGATTGGCCACGTCAATCGCAATAAGTCTAGATTGCACATCATGGGCCTTCTATCTGGTGAACAAAGTGCGCACAGCGACCCAGACCACCTCTTGGCTTTGATAACTTTGGCTGAAGATGCCGGGGTAAAAGATATAATTCTTCATCTTTTTACTGATGGTCGAGATTCACCACAGTACTCATCCATTGGCTTCTTAAAAGATCTCCAGGCCTCTTTGAAGAAATTCCCCGGGGTAAAGATAGCCTCGATTCAAGGTCGTTTCTATGCCATGGACCGAAAAAAGAAATGGATCAGGACCCAACTGGCTTACGAAGCAATTGTATTGGGTAAAGGGAATAAATATAGTGATCCTGAGAAGGCTATTGTGACTGCCTATAACAGAGGCGAGAGTGACGAGTTTATCAAACCGAGTGTAATAGTGAATAAGGACAAACCGATCGGCACCGTTAACGAGAATGATTCGCTGGTTTTCTTCAACCTCCGGTCTGACCGGGCTCGTCAATTAGCCAAAGTTTTTGTGCAACCTGACTTCCAGGGATTTAAGAGAAAGAAGATAGTCAAAGGTCTGCGTTTCATTGCTATGACTGATTTTGGACCCGATTTGCCAGGCATTTTGACCGCTTTCCCTAGCGTTGATCTAAAAGGCACCCTACCGATGGCTTATAACGATTTCCGTCAATTATATATTGCCGAATCAGAAAAATATGCTCATGTGACTTATTTTATGAACGGTGGTTATGCTGATCCAGTGGGAGGTGAAGAAAGAATTATGGTTCCCTCTCCCGATGTTAAGTCTTATGACTTAAAGCCGGAAATGAGCGCTTATCAAGTAACCCAAGTTATTGATCATAATATCAGGTCGGATGTTTATGATTTTTATTGTGTTAATTATGCTAATCCGGACATGGTAGGCCATACCGGTAATCTAAAATCAGCTATCAAGGCGGTCGAAGTAGTGGACGATTGTGTCGGTAAAATTATCAAGGCAGTTTTGGCCAAGAAGGGCGTAGTCTTTGTAACGGCTGACCACGGTAATGTTGATGAGATGATCAATATTAAAACCGGAGAAGTTCATACTAACCACACCATTAACCCGGTGCCCTTCATTGTGGTTTCAGACACCTATAAAAAGGTAAAACTGAAAAAGACCGGAGTTTTGAGTGATATTGCCACTACAATATTAAATTTGTATAAAATAACTCCACCCAAGGAAATGACCAGCCAGCCGCTGTGCAAATTTCCCGGTGGCTTTGTTAAGTAAAAAGGTATGTTTAGAAAAAGATTTGATGTAGTTACAATCGGCGGGGCCACTCGTGATATAATGTTCTTTACTGATGCTGGTGTTATCGTATCCAACCCCGGTGATATTTTGAGACAAAAGCTGGTTGGCTACGAGTATGGTGCTAAGATCAAGCCCAATGATATCCATTTCGTCTTGGGTGGCGGTGGCTGTAATACTGCAATCAACTTTGCCCGACTCGGATTAAAAACAGCAACTTTTCTTCGATTGGGCCTGGATCGTGATGGAGACACAATTCAAGCCGAACTAAGCAATGGCCGGGTCAATACTCAATTCATTGAGCGTGATTCCTCTGAAGGAACCGGTTTTTCATTCATCGCGATTCATGAACCGAGCCGGGAGCACACGGCTTTTCTCTATCGTGGGGCTAACAATCAGATGAAGATGACCCAGGCCGAGCTGCGCCGAGCTCGTGCTAAATGGTTTTATGTTTCCTCGCTTGCGGGAAAGAACTGGGCAGTAACTTTAAAAAATCTAGTCAAGTATTTAGGCACGGAAAAGAAGACCAAACTAGCCTGGAATCCAGGCTCAACCCAGATAAAAAAAGGCAAGCGGGCTTTAGCACCATTATTGAAATATACTGACACTTTTATTGTGAATAAAGATGAAGCGATCGAGCTGGTTCTTTCTGAATCAAAAGCCAAAGGCCAAACCAGCATTTGGAAATTAGCCAAAACACTCCAGGGCTGGGGGCCGAGACGGGTGGTAATAACTCACGGCAGCCGGGGAGCCTACGTCTTTGATGGCGAGAATAAATATTATGAGAAAGCAATTACCCGAGTCGAAAAGGACACCACGGGTGCGGGTGATGCCTTTGGATCAACTTTTATCGCTGGTTTAATCTTGTTCCGAGGAAATGTGAAGCGTGCTCTCCGTTCAGCTATCGTTAACAGCAGCTCTGTGGTCGGCCAGGTTGGAGCCCAGAACGGATTACTCTCTCGCAGCAGCTTGCTAGATTCCGTCAAGAAAAAATATAAAGATTGGTAAAAATATGAAAAAAACATTCAAAACTCTAGTTGAAGTATCAGCCCGGCATATCCATTTAAATCAGACAGCTGTAAAAAAACTGTTTGGAGCTAATTATGATTTAAAAACACATAAAATAATTTCTCAGCCCAATCAATTCGCAGCCGCTGAGACAGTGAAGGTTATCGGTCCAAAAGGCAGCTTCAAAAGGGTGCGGGTGGTTGGACCGATACGACCCAGGACCCAGTTGGAAATATCAGTTACAGATTCGTATATATTGGGCATTCAGCCCCAAGTGCGTGTTTCCGGCGATCTAAAAGGTACTACCGGCGGTGTTAAGATTGTCGGTCCTCGTGGGTCCCTAAATATGCGTGACGGGGTGATTATCGCTCAGCGTCATTTGCATCTTCAGCCCGAGTTAGCCAAGAAATATGGCTTGAAACACCGCAGCAAGGTCAGCGTTCAGCTCGGTGGAAAAAGATCAGTAACTTTTCATCAAGTTGTCGTACGGAGTCGGCCGGGCATTGATAAGTTATCTTTTCAAATAGATACCGATGAAGGCAATGCTGCCGGGATTGCCGGACGAGCCTATGGACAGGTAATAATAGAAAAGTAGCATGAAGCTTAAATTTACTAAGCAGTTTCGGGAAAACGAAAGAATGCTAATGCGACACTGCGGTTATTTTCCGTCCGTTAACAGAAGAACAGGTGAGTTAAGCTATATCCGTCAGCTAAGACGAACGCCTTATCCCAGATTCCACATTTATATTAATTCACCCATCAGGCAGGGCTTGGTTATAAATCTGCACTTGGATGCCAAAAGACCAAGTTATGAGGGCTCGCACGCCCACTCAGGCGAATACGATTCTGACATTGTAAGCGAGGAAGCTGAGCGTATTAATACTATTTTACAGCGTTTATGAAAAAATCATCCCCCTACATTTTAATATTGAATGCCGGCAGTTCCACAGTTAAGTTTTCTATTTTTTCAAAACCGGATCTCAAGCAAGCTGTCGGGGGAATAGTGGAGCGTATTGGCTTAAAGAACTCCTTTTTTGAATATAAAGAAAAAGGAACTAACCCGGTTCGAATAGATTACCCCAAAGGAGTAAAAAACCATACTGAGGCTGTTCAACTTATTTTGGGTGAAGTGGAAATGCTGGGTTTAAATATTGATATGGTGGGACACAGAGTAGTTCACGGAGCAGAAGAATTTCGAAAACCCACTCATTTGACCCCTGCGGTTGTAAAAAGAATTGAGCAGTATTCTAATTTGGCGCCGTTACACAATCCGGCTAACATTGCTGTTATCCGATCTTGTTTTAAGTTGTTACCTGGTGTCAAGAATATGGCTCATTTTGATACGGCCTTCCACGCCACTCTGCCACCTAAGGCTTACCGGTATTCAATACCAAAAAAGTATTATAAAAAGTATCGTATCCGCAAATACGGTTTTCATGGATTATCGCACCAATATGTGGCCGAAGAAGCAGCACGGCGTTTAAAAAAACCTCTCAGTCGGTGCAATATGATAACCTGCCATTTGGGTAGTGGTTGCAGTATCGCAGCCATCAAAAACGGCCAGTCGATCGATACTACTATGGGCTTTACGCCTTTGGAGGGCTTGACTATGGCCACGCGGTCAGGCGACATTGATCCAGCAGTGGTTTTATTTTTGATCGACAAGGTTGGCTTAACAGTTAGCCAAGTGGATAATTTACTAAATAAAGAATCGGGCTGGAAGGGCTTGAGTGGTATTAGTTCTGATCTTCGTGAAATATTAATCGCAGCCGGATACAGAGTCCCGGGTTTCCGCGTCAAACATAAGTTTACTCCCAGCCAAAAGAAAGATGCCCAACTGGCCCTAGAAGCATTTGTTTATGATGTTCAAAGATATATCGGATCATATATATCGCTTTTGCCCAGAACTGACGCCATTGTTTTTACCGCTGGAGTTGGAGAACGTAACCAAACAGTACGCGGGTTGATAATACGAGGAATCCGAAAACCCAAAGAAACGAAAGTGTTAGCCATTCCCACTAATGAAGAATATTTTATAGCTCAATCAGCCGACAAATTGTTTGGGGGGTAGTTAGAGATGAAAACCAAAACAAATAAAGCTGCTGGGATAATAGTGGTGCACTCAAAAACAAAAAAAGTGCTGCTACTTTATCGTCCGCAATATCGTCATTGGGAGTATTCCAAGGGCAGGATTGAGTCAGGCGAAAAGGAAATCCAAACAGCTAAACGTGAGTTGAAAGAAGAAGTGAATATTCGAAAAATAAAGATTGCGCCTGATTTCAAAGAAAGGATCAGATATAGTTTCAAGGCTGACGGCATGATTATTCGCAGGAAAGTAGTTTATTTTTTGGGTTTTACTAGCGATCGCATCAAGCTATCATCGGAGCATTCAGCCTATCGCTGGTGTACTTTTGCTGAGGCCAAAAGAAGGTTTAAGCACCGAAATTACATTATCTTATTGAACAAGGCAAAAAAATACCTGGAAAGAAACATTGAGCCGTGATTTTTAATATGATAAAATAATTGTATGATTAATAGGTTTTTCAAGTCGAGATCAAACGGTATCATGGTCATAACTTGGTCAATGATAATATTTTTCATTGGCATAGCTACAACCATCGGTTTATTAGTTTTGCAAAATTATCAGTCAAATAAGCGCGATGAGACTCGTCAGGGAGATATGTCTAAACTGGCTAATGCCTTGGGGCAATACCATGATCAATATGGCACATTTCCTACCGGGGAAGGAGCCAGCACTGATAAAGTATGGGGACAGCCAGTAAATAGCGAGTCAGGTAATCCGCTTCAGGTCTTAGTAGCTGAGGGTTTTATAGACAAATTGCCTACTGATCCCATTAATAAGAATAACGGCTGTCGATGCGGCGGAGGATACAAATATTATTACTGTTATTACGAAGAAGGCAGTGAGCGGAGTTGCATCAGAGACGGAGACAGTAAGGATAGTTTTAATACCGACAAATTTCATCTCAGTACTTGTTTAGAAAATACGGATACTGAATGCCAGATTACTTGCGGAGGAATAATATCTGCTTTTGGAAATTATTGCCCCGTTGACAAATCTTAATTAGATAGTTAAATCATCACAACAAATGGGCGGGAGTAACGCCTATTTTGTTACCAAAAATGCTTTACCGTAATTTTTTTAAATGATAGAGTAAAGAATATGGAGAAAAAATGGATTGTAGCCGAACCGATGCCCAAAGATTTTCAGGACAACTTCCCTGAAGTAAGTCCGGTGGTTTTGCAATTGTTGTATAACCGAAATTTGAAAACCCAGGATGAGATAGACGAGTTTACGAATCCGGACTATGGCCAGGATATCCATGATCCTTATTTATTTAAGGATATGAAAAAGGTGATAGCCAGGATTCAGCAGGCCCTAAAGAATAAGGAAAAAATCTTGGTACACGGTGATTATGATGCCGATGGAGTATGCGGTGCGGCTATTATAGTGAGCGCGTTAAAAATCATAGACCCGGATTGTAATGTGGACGTCTATCTGCCGCATCGAGAAATAGAGGGCTACGGAATGAATGTCAATTCGGTGGAAGAGTTTTCAAAAAACGGGGTTTCGTTAATAATTACGGCGGATTGCGGTACATCCAATATCGAGGAAGTAAAATTAGCCAACGAACGAAATATCGACGTTATAATTACCGATCACCATGTCCCGCACGAGGAATTACCAGCCGCATACGGGATTATCAACGCCTGGGTTGAGGGTGAAAATTATCCTTGCCAACAGCTAGCCGGTTCAGGCGTGGCTTTTAAATTGTGTCAGGCTTTGCTGAAAGAAAATAAGATAGAGGAGGCACAAGAAAAATGGCTATTAGATCTTGTGGCTATTGGAACAATCGGTGATTACGTGCCCTTAGTAGGCGAAAACAGAACCCTGACTAAATATGGTATGATTGTTTTGAAGAAGACGCGTCGGCTGGGCCTGCAATCTCTGATGAAGGTAATTAATCTCCCTGTTAATAAGATCGATACGCGTTCCATAGCTTTTCAGCTAGTGCCCAAGCTCAATGCGGCTGGCCGGGTGGATCATGCTAATACCGCTTATCAGTTGTTAGTATCAGGTTTAAAAGAGGAAGCCGACAAAGTGGCAGTGGGTTTAAATAAATTAAACCAGGAAAGACAGAAAATCACTGAACGCATGACTCAAGAAGCCAAAGCCCAGCTAGGCGAAGTAACGGATGATCAATACGTCCTGATGGCTGAAGGCAAGGATTGGCCGGCGGGTCTGGTTGGTTTAGTAGCTTCCCGCTTGATGGACGAGTATTGTCGACCCACGATAATAGTAGGCCGTCGCCAGGGTTTAGTGATAGGCTCAGGCCGAAGCTTGCCTGAATTTCATATTGCCAATGCTTTAAAGGAATTAGAAGATTTATTTACCCACTACGGGGGACATCGTCAAGCCTGTGGATTTACGTTAAAGGATGGGGTCAAAGTCAGTGATTTGAAAAAAGCCATTAACAACCTAGCGCGTCAGCAGCTCAAAACCGAAGATATGGCACCAAAAGTTTATGTTGATATGGAGATAAAATTTAACCAAATTGATTGGGATTTAGTTCAAGTCTTGGAATCGTTTGCCCCATACGGGGAAGGAAATTCAACTCCACTTTTAGTATCTAAACAGCTTGAAGTTATTGATTGGGAAAGAGTTGGAGCTGATCGCAAGCATTTGCGCTTGGTGGTGCGGGACGATTCAAT
This sequence comes from uncultured Gammaproteobacteria bacterium, assembly GCA_964594455.1. GTDB lineage: Bacteria > Patescibacteriota > Patescibacteriia > JAHIZJ01 > JAHIZJ01 > CAZQLY01. The sequence goes on from CAZQLY010000001.1 coordinate 26,418, forward strand.
GGTGGTTCGTCGTTTTATTGGATTTGGTTTTGGCCACTGGGGTGATAAATTAACTACTCAGGATCGGATTGATGCGGTTTATGAATTAGGTGTTAACGAATGGAATGGTACTCGTGAGCTCCAGCTTAAATTAGTGGATTTAAAATATTCAAAAGTGTAAAATATAATTATGGAAAATCAAAAAATCACAATTTATTCCGATGGAGGCGCCCGTGGTAATCCTGGCCCGGCTGCGATCGGGGTAGTGATATACGATCAGGACAAAAAAATAATTGATACAATTTCCGAGTATATTGGAGAAACCACCAATAACCAAGCTGAATACCAAGCTATTTTAAAAGGAATAGAACGATCCCAGGAATTAGGAGCCCAGGAGTTAGAGTGTTATTTGGACAGTGAGCTGATAGTTAATCAATTACAGTTGAAGTATAAGGTCAAAAATCAGGGATTGGGACCACTTTTCATAAAAACCTGGAATTTAGTTCAAAAATTTAAAAAGGTTGAGTTTTTTTTCATACCTCGAGAACAGAACAAAGCTGCTGACAAACTGGTTAATGAAGCTTTAGATAAACAAATGAAAAATAATTAATATTTCACACTATGTCAGAAAAAAATTCCGAAAAACAAAAAGAAGAATTCACTGTCTCAGGGGAGAAAGTAGTGGAAAAAGTCAAAGAATTGGTCCAAGAAGGCAATACTCGCCGGATTATCATCAAAAATGAAAAAGGAGAAGAGATTGTTGAGTTCCCATTGACCTTTGGCGCAGTCGGAGCAATCATTGCCCCTATCTTAGCTGCTGTTGGTGCGGCTGCGGCCTTGCTGACAAAATGCACTATCGTAGTAATAAAAAAGTAAAGCGTGACTCAAGCCGCATTAAAGAAAGCACTGCATCGTAAAATTGATGCAGCCAAGTTTGCAGATTATGTAATAAAGCAGCCAAGCTTGTTGAGTGTTTTGTATGATAGTATTCAAGACAAGCCGGCTTCGGTTAAATTCCAGTCAGTTAAAGTACTTTCATTGATAAGTCAAAAAAAACCGGCCTGATATATCCGCAGTTTGATTTTTTTGTGAAACTTCTCAGCCTAGACAATAATATCATTAAATGGAATGTGGTTGTTATAATAGCAAATTTAACCACGGTTGATAAAAAAAAGAAGTTCGAGAAGATATTCCGTCAATATTACGATTTGATGAAGGAAAATGTTCTGGTTACAGCGGCTTTGATTGCTTTTAATTCCGGAACTATTATTATAGCCAAGCCCATATTAAGACAAAGAATCATTAGTGAGCTGCTTAAGGCTGAACAATATAAATTACCCACCAAAGAATGTCGTAACGTTTTAGCTTGGAGAACAATCCAATGTTTTACCGAATGTGCTGATGTGGTTTCAAAAAACAAGCGGGTTGTAGCTTATGTCAAGAAACATCTGAGCAATAGACGCCCATCAACAAAAAAAGCGGCGGAGCAGTTTTCCCAAAAAATCTAGTTATTCCGGTTCGCGATAGCCTTTGCGTGAGATTTGATATATGAATATAATTGCCAGGATAGCAAATAAGCCAATCTCGGCATAAATGGAAATTCCATGTAGGCGCGGAATAAATTCCGGATTCTTTTTTACTATTTCAAAATCGGTCACGTAGATAACTTCGCAAGCACCATCGCTAGTATCGTCACGGGTCGTACTAGTACCGCGCAGGCCGATAATCTGGCCGGTTTCATCGTCAGTGACTTGGTAAGTTACCAAATAGCCAGAAAAAGAAATTTGATCCCCAATCCGTACCTGTTCTATGCTTTTGGCTATTTCGTCGTTGGCTGGAATCAAATGGTTATTGGAAATCGCTCGGTGTGAAAATTCAGAAAAGAGTTCCTGGCTATCAAAATACCAATAGCAAGTAAATTCACCGCTGCTAAAATCTCCCTTTTTATAAATATCTGTTTCAATATTTTCTCCCCAGACTACACAGACATCCTTGGTATTGAAAGGGTCGTTTTTGTGAATGTAATCATACCAAGTATCTGATTCGTATTGGGTGACCACTAGTCCAGAAATCTCGTAGACAAATTGGGGAGACAATAAAGCGGTATAGCCATCTTGGCTAATAGTGATATCGCTGGCGCTAGTCGTGTACTGGCTTGGTTCTTGAATAAGATTGGTTAGTAATTCATCCGGGTTTGGCAAGGTGTAGCGAAAAAAGTAAGTCCCAACAAAAACCAGCACACAAACGTAAAAAGCGTTCTTCAGTATTATATGCAAAATTCTCATAATATTAATAATACAGGTATTAGAAATAAATTACGAGCCAGGGGGATCTTGACATAATAAATGGTTGTGGTAATATCGCTTTCGATAGTACCTTGACCTATAATGTGGCGGTACACCACTGCTCTTGTCGTGCTGGATGTACTGGGACGTTTTGAGTCCTGACAGGCTCGGAATCAGACTGGTGCATACGCGTTAGCGCGGTATAGAATAAGACATCATTGCTTTCCGCCACAGTTTTCATGAGCGCCGATTCCCTGATGGGAAGAGGTGCTCTTTTTTATTGACTGGAGTTTTATTTAACGGTAAAATCTTAAAAGAAAGGAGATTATCATGAAGACCTTAGTCATTTACGATTCAAATTTTGGCAACACAGAAAAAGTTTCCCAGAAAGTTGCCGAGGGAGTCAGCGCGGAGGCAAAAAAAATAACCGACGTCAATCCAGAGCGATTGGAGGATTTTGAGATGGTAATTGTTGGTTCACCTACTCACGGTGGTCGTCCATCTCAACAAATGAAATCGTTTTTGGACAAAATACCGAGTAATTCTTTGAAAGGTAAAAAAAGCGCTTGTTTTGATACCAGCATACCAGTAGAGGGCCAATCCCTTTTTCTGAAAATGATCATAAAAATATTCGGTTACGCCGCCAAACGTACCGCTGCGATAATGGTTAAAAAAGGCACCCAAAACATTGCCAGTGAATCTTTCTTTGTTTTGGGAAAAGAAGGCCCGCTAAAAGAAGGGGAGCTGGAAAGAGCTAAGGATTGGGCCGAGCGACTCTAATAATTTAGAGATTTACCCTTGACAGGAACCACGCATTGTGATTAGCTTGGGTGGTTCTTTTTGTTTTTGAGTGGCGCGCAAAAAAAGGAGGGTCGCGTGAAACGTAACGTTTCCCGATGCGTTTGCGGTCTAATGTTCTTGTTGGTCATCTTTGGAGCCGTTTCCTGTGGAGGCTACAGCGAGCAGGACGAGCAGGCGATCGCCCAAGGCCGAGCCATCGCCCAGCGTTTCCGTACCTGGATCGACCAGAATGGGGAATACCCTGAAAGTGACAGTATGTATGTCGAGATCGGTTTGCGCGGTGGAGAAGCCGCCAATGTCTATACCAGCCTACCGGTCGTGATCACGTCCTGGAGTAACGTCCCCTGCGGGACGGGAGACTATTTCATCTCTCAGATGATGTCATCCGGGGATGGAGACTTTGTTTTCCAGATTGATCTGAAGGGGCCGACCGATGACGATGGTTACTCCAAGTGGACTTATCGTTTCCGGCTGGATCGTACCATGTCGGGCGTCATCCAAGAGGAAAAAATGGATTAACACCTCTGTCTCGTAATTTGCTGGCGAGACTTTTTTTTATTGACAAAGAAGATTGATTGAGATAAGCTGGCAGAGTTTATTTCAGGCTATGTTTATCGCACAAAGGAGGGGCAAGCATGAGAGCCATTGTTGATGTAGTCAGAATCGAGAGACGTATCGTGGTTAAAGTAGAGGGCGGTAGTGACACATCAACCGTCGAGGAAGTACTTCGTCAGACTGGCCTAGAATTCAATCCCGACACGCATCAGATCGTCAATCCGGATGAAGGCCAGTTCGAACTGGACGGGTTGGTCATGATGGATGAACGTATCTTGGTCATACCCAAGGAGCCGGATCAGGACGAAGGTGATGGCGCAGTCTAAGAATTCCAGATTGCGAGGTGAATTTGTTTCACCTCTTTTTATTATTGACAAAATAAAGCATTTACGGTATGGTATGAAGGCCTTAAGAAGACCGGATGGTTGCTCCATTGTGTGTAATAAGCGATGGGGAGGAAAGTCCGAACACCCCTGCGTTTTTCAAGGCGTAGGAGCATGGCACCTTCGAAAAGAAGGCGGAAATAAGCAAAGGATACAAAAAGTTCTATAGACTTTTTGGATTCTAACCAAGCCCAGGGAAAGTGTCACAGAGACTATACCGCTCTCCTTTCCGTTAATGACTTGGCGGATTGGACAGTAAGGGTGAAAAGAGTGGGCCCACCTAAGCGTGGGATAGCTCGCTTCGGCGGGTAAAGTAAGAGCCCACAGGTTCGGTTAGTAATAACCGAATGTGACAAACCCTGCCTGGTGCAAGACCGAGTAGGCCCCGACCGTTAAGGCCAGGGGCGGGTAGGTTGCTAGAGCCCCGCAGCAATGTTGGGCCCAGATAGATGACCATCCACCTACGCCCTTCGGGTTTCGGCGGACGCAGTCCAATAATTTAAGGACAGCGTCACTCGAAGCTCGGAGAGCGTAGAGTGACAGAATTCGGCTTATAGGTCTTCTTAAGGCATTTGAAAGAAGAATATGAAGCGGGCTGAATTACTTTTCAGTGCTATTTTAGTACCCGTCGATTATCTGATGATAATTTTAGCGGGGCTGGCCGCATACCGATTGCGTTTCTGGGAGATAGCGAGTCTCCGGCCAGTTGTTTATGAACTTCCATTTCGGGAGTATTTTTCGATTGTTGTAGGTGTAGGCATCGTCTGGTTAGCGGTTTTTGCGTTTAGTGGCCTGTACGCTATCCGAAGTACCAAACGTTTTCTAGATGAGCTGGTCAAAATATTTTTGGCCTGTTCTACCGGAATTCTTTTAATTATTGTTTTGATCTTTTTTCAACGTGAACTATTTTCTTCCCGATTTATCATCTTAGCCGGATGGCTTCTGGCGGTGGTTTTTGTGAGCATCGGTCGGTTGATTGTCAGAAATATTCAACATTCGGCGTTTCGTAAGGGTTATGGAGTTAGAAATATTATTGTAGTCGGGTCGGGAGATACTGGAAGTTTTTTAATGGAGCATTTCAAAGCTGACCCTAAGGCCGGATATAGGATCATTGATTCCGTAGAAACAATAAATGATGAATCTCTGCAAAAAATAGATTCTGAAATTGCCCAGAGCAAAATTGATGAGATTGTTTTATCTGATCCTAGCGTGGATCGAACCGATCGACTGAGGCTTTTAGACCTATGCATCAAACATAATACGGCTTTTAAATACGCTGCTGATATGCTGGATGCCAAGATATCAAACGTTCGTTATGAAACCATAGCCGGTCAGCCAATAATCGAGATAAAAAGAACTCCTCTGGATGGTTGGGGCAGGATCTTAAAAAGGATTGGAGATACAGTTCTAGCAGCTTTATTCTTAGTAGTTTTTAGCCCACTGTTTTTAATCGTAGCGATAATAATAAAAATTGATTCACCCGGCTCAGTATTTGTCAGATTGGAAAGAGTAGGAGAGAGTAATAAGCATTTTTCTTTGTATAAGTTTCGTTCTATGGTGCAGAACGCCCAGGCCATGAAAAAAGACTTGATGAAATATAACGAACGTCAGGATGGCCCGTTGTTTAAGATAAAAGATGATCCCAGAGTGACTAAGTTTGGGAAATTCATCCGTCGAACCAGTATTGACGAATTACCTCAATTTATTAATGTAATAAGAGGAGAAATGAGCATTGTCGGACCCCGCCCACATGAGCCTGAAGAGGTAAGCAGATATCAGAAAGAACACCATAAACTTTTAGCAATTAAGCCTGGAATTACCGGAATGGCCCAGATATCTGGTCGGTCGGATCTCAGTTTTGAAGAGGAGGCGCGATTGGACATTTACTATGTTGAAAATTGGTCACCATTGCTGGATTTAAAAATAATGTTACGAACTCCGTTAGTAGTCTTAAGCACAAAATCAGCCAGTTAAATTATGAAAATAGCTTTAATTCATGAGCATTTAGCGCAGGACGGAGGAGCCGAACGGGTACTCCAGGCTTTCCAAGAGATTTATCCGGATGCGCCGACCTACACTCTAGTTTATGACAAGAAGAACGCCAGCCCGGTTTTTCATGATAAAAAAATTCATACTTCTTTTATTCAAAAGATGCCATTGGGAGTAAAACGTTATCAGTGGTGGCTGCCTTTTATGCCAACTGCGGTTGAGAAATATAACCTGACTGATTATGATGTGATCCTGTCTTCTTGCTCGGCTTTTGCCAAAGGAGTAATTACGCGCCAAGATAGCATCCATATCTGCTACTGCCATTCACCTACCCGCTATCTTTGGAGCGATACTTTTAGCTATATTGATGAACTGCATTATCCAAAAATAGTCAAAAAAATGATCCCGTTTTTCTTGCCCCGAATCAGACTTTGGGATCAGATGGCCGCCCAACGAGTTGATAATTTTATTGCTAACTCTGAAGCAGTACGACATCGCATTGAAAAATATTATCGTCGACCGAGCACGGTTATCCATCCGCCGGTTGATACGGAAAAGTTTACGGTCAGTGACAGTTTCGGTGATTACTTTCTTATGGGTGGTCGGATGGTTCCGTATAAGCGGTTTGATTTGGCTATTCGAGCATTTAATAAGCTTAATTTTCCTCTTAAGATATTTGGCAGTGGGCAGGAAGAAAAATATTTGAAGAAGATAGCCAAGCCTAATATAGAATTTCTAGGTCAGGTTTCCGAAGAGGAAAAAGCAGAATTACTCCGCCGAGCCAAAGCCTTCCTTTATCCTCAAGAAGAAGATTTTGGCATTACTGCTTTGGAAGCAATGGCGGCTGGTCGTCCAGTGATTGCTTATGCCAAAGGTGGGGCCTTGGAAACAGTTGTTGAAGGTGAAACTGGTGCTTTGTTCCCCGATCAAAATTGGGCTGCTTTGGCCGATACTGTTTTACGCTTCAAACCAGAACAATATAACCCTAGAGCTATCCGATACCATGCAGAGAAATTTAACATTGACCAATTCAAAGAAAAAATCCGTAACTATGTGGAAGAACAGGTTAAGCAATCAAAATTAAGTAATAATTAAATATAGTAATATGGAATTTATTGAGCACAAACAACTTTGGAAAAGAAACATTGTTTTGATAATAATTCTAACGTTGTTGTTGGGAGCGGCCAGTTTTATCTTTTCGTATTATTCGCCAACCGAGTATAAGTCATCAATCTCGTTTGCGGTCAATAGGATTAACAAGCAGGAAACCGTTGATTATCAATATGACGGATATTACGCTATCCAGGCCAGCGATCTGTTTTCACAAACAGTTGTCAGCTGGTTCTTTACCCCTTCGGTACTGCTGGAGATTTACGAAAAAGCCAAGGTAGATCCGCATATCGACACTCTAGAGCGATTTGCTAATCGGTTTAAGACCAAGAAATACTCCTCTCAGAATATTGTTGTAACTTTCAAGGAACGTGATCAGAACACGGCGGAACAGATATCGGACTCAATAATTAAAACGGTCCAGGAAAGAGGAGCGGCTTTGAACCAGACAGCTGACCAGAAGGCCTTGTTTGAAATAGTTGGATCATCGCCGGTAATCGTTGAGCAGAAACCAATGATTATTATCAATACAGCTGTTGGGTTGATAGTTGGATTTTTCTTGAGTATTGGCTTAGTTTATCTGATACGCTACTTTAAGACCCCGTAAGACTTATGCGCATTGGGGTCGATATTCGATCACTGGCTGAAGCCCAGCCCGGAGGTGTTACTGGTTACACTCGGGATATTTTGAGACATCTTTTGAAGATTGACCAAAAAAATGAGTATGTGCTGTTTTCCAATTCATGGGCTCGACCCAAGTTTAAGATCACAGGAGAAAACGTACAAACGGTAGTCGCGCGTTGGCCGAACAAACTCTTTAACTCATCCCTGGCACTTCTGAATCAACCCAAGCTAGACAAAATGGTCAAGCCAATTGACCTTTTTTTTGTGCCCAATTTAAACTTCGTCAGTTTTTCTGAGAACTGTCCGGTAGTGATGACGTTTCATGACCTGTCTTTTGAACTTTATCCGGAATTCCTTTCGCGCAAACGTCGGCTCTGGCACAAGTGTGTCGCACCAAAGCGATTAGCTCGTCAGGCTCAGCGTATTGTCGCAGTATCAGAAAGCACCAAGAACGATTTGATAGATTTATATGGTTTAAATTCAGACAAAATAGACGTAGTATATTCAGGAGTGTCTGATGAATGGGCTGATGCCATATCTGGTCAGGAAGTTGAGCAAGCCAAAGAATCATTAGAAATCAACCAGCCTTATATCTTGTCAGTTAGTTTCTTGGAACCACGAAAAAATATTGCTGCCTTGCTTAGAGCCTTTGATCAATTGAAAAGTCGTTTTCATACCCCACACCAGCTGATTATTGTAGGCCATACATCTTGGGATCAAAAAAACCTGGAATCGATTCAGAAAGGTTTAGATCACAAAGACTCAATTCGCTTTGTCGGATACCTAGACGTTAAACAAAAAAACGCTCTGCTTAAAGGCGCTGAAGTTTTTGTTTATCCTTCGGTCTATGAAGGATTTGGTTTCCCTCCTCTCGAAAGTATTCTGGCCGGCACTCCAGTAATTGCTTCCGCGGCTTCGTCCTTGCCCGAGGTCTTGGGTGAAAGTGCTATTTATGTTCAGCCATACAACGTATCTGAATTGACGCAGGCCTTATCCAGCTTGATCAACGAACCAGAATTAAAAGCTAAGCTATTAAATAAACGCGACTTGCTTAAAAGCAAATATAGCTGGGAAAAAGCTGCCCGAGAAACCTTGAAAGTATTTGAAAAAGTAATATCTTAAATACATGCGCATAGGCATTGATGCCAGATTCTACGGCTCGGTGGGAAAAGGTTTGGGCCGGTATACAGAGAAATTAGTTAATAATCTGGAAAAAGTAGATCGAGCCAACGACTATGTTGTTTTTTTGCGTGATGAAAACTTTAACGATTACCAGCCCAGCTCACCTAACTTTCAAAGGAAGAAAGCTCCGTTTCGCTGGTATTCATTGGCTGAACAAATTTATTTTCCTAAATTGCTAAATGAACATAATTTTGATCTGGTTCACTTCCCGCACTTCAATGTGCCTATGTTCTATCGCCAGCCATTTGTAGTAACTATTCATGATTTGATCATCACCCATTTTCCAACTACTCGAGCCACTACATTGGGTCCGATTAAATACGCCCTGAAACGCTCAGGCTATAATTTGGTTATTTCTTCAGCAGTTAAGCGTTCCAAGAAAGTAATCACTGTCTCAGAATATACCAAGCAGGAATTGATCCGCCATTTTAATATTGCTGATCAGGATGTTGCTGTTACTTACGAAGCGGCCGACCCTTTTCCCGGATTTCATGACATTTCTTTAGACAGCGTGTTACATAAATACAATATTAAGCAGCCCTATCTTTTGTATGTTGGTAATGCTTACCCACATAAAAATTTAGAGCTTTTGCTTGAAGTGTTTAAGGATCTATTAGAGGAATTTACAGAGCTGAGCCTAGTTTTAGTAGGCCGAGAAGATTATTTTTTTAAACGTTTAAAAACCCGGAGCCTAGAGCTTGGTTTAGAGAAAAAAGTAAAATTCCCCGGCTATGTTCCGGATGAGGATTTGCCACCGATATATCAAGGGGCCCGTTTGTACGTATTTCCATCACTGGCTGAGGGATTTGGTCTGCCGCCCCTGGAAGCTATGCAATACGGAGTGCCAGTAGCCAGCTCGTCAGTTTCCTGTATGCCGGAAGTTTTGGGCCAAGCTGCAGCTTATTTTGATCCAAAAAACAAACATGCTATAGTAAAGGTGATTTCGGAGTTATTGCGCGATCCGCAAAAAACTGATGTTTTAGCCCAACGAGGACTGGAACAGGTGAAAAAATATAGTTGGTCAAAAATGGCGGAAGAAACCCTCCAGATTTATCGACAAGTAAAAAATGGCAGCTAGAAAGAAGAAAAAAAGTATTTCAAAAAAAGTAAATTTGAATCGGTCCACGACCGACGATGCTTCAATTCCCGAATCCAATGTGATAAATCTACGGGAGGTAATGCTCCAGCGGGAAGTAGAGAAACTGCGCAAAGAGCTGGAGAAGAAGCAGCGTTCTTCAGGCATCGGTAAAGTCAAAGATTGGATTTCTAGCGCTTCAAATAAACCGCCCGAATCATTGGAGAGAATAGAAATACCTCAACCAGGAGAAAAAACTGAGTTTGTTCAACCGATTGCCAGCAAAAAAAAGCGTCCTAGTCTGAAGGTAAAATTTTCCAGACCTCAGATCAAAGTAGAACAAGCCCACGTAAAATCTTTGATGGTTTTTATTTCGATTTGTTTACTTTTAGTATTGCCGATCTTTGGATTGTGGGGCTATCAATATTTATCTGATTTGCGAGGTCGAATAGTAGACGTATCTATGGATGCCTTTGATCAATTGATCTTGGCCGGTGAAGCAGCTACTGAGAATAACTTTGATATTGCACAGCAAAAGTTTTCTGAGGCCTCTGATACTTTTATCTTGGCTCAGAAAGAATTGGATAAGATGGGCGGTATCATGTTTAATTTGCTGCGCTACGCGCCCTTCAAAGGCAAGGTCTTGACTTCCGGCCAGCATCTTTTGGAGGCTGGGCAAGCTATCTCTCTAGCCGGTCAGGATATTACTGAAGTAGTGGAAATATTTAATCCCCAGGTAGCCAATAGCGATAATTTTTTAGTTCAAAATAGCTTAACCGGACTTTTGAATTCCAGTCAAGATTATCTTGTACCAGCCCAAGAACGCATCCGTCAAGCTGTTGATCATCTTAAACAAGTAGACTCTGAGGCTTTGCCAGTTGAGTATCGGGACGATATAGATAATGTTAAAGCCAGCCTGCCCTTGTTAGAGGCTAATTTTGAGCAGTTTATTACATTCAGTGATCTGTTTTATACGCTGTTAGGCGGTGATGTATCGAAACGCTATTTACTGATCTTTCAGAACAATCGGGAGATGCGAGCCACGGGCGGTTTTATCGGCAGTATAGCATTAGTTGAAGTCAACAATGGAGAGATTACCAAAATGGAAGTCCCGGGCGGTGGACCCTACGATCTACAAGGACAGTTAAAAGAAAAGGTAATTGCTCCGGCGCCGCTTCATTTGGTAAATCCGCACTGGTATCTGCAGGACGCAAATTGGTTTCCGGATTTTCCCGCCTCAGCCCAAAAGATAATGTGGTTTTATGAAAAGAGCGGCGGTCCGACTGTAGACGGTGTTATTAGTCTGACCCCGGATGTAATAATTGATCTGTTGAAGATAATCGGCTCAATAGACCTCCAAGAGCAGTATAGCGTAACTATTACCAGCGAGAATTTCATAGAAGAAACACTTAACCAGGTCGAAAACGAATACGACGTTGAAGAAAACAAGCCGAAACAGTTTATTGCTGATTTACTGCCTATAGTGCTTGAAAGGGTATTTAGCGGCAACCAGCAAGAATTCTTTGCTTTACTAGGAGTATTGAGCGAAGCTTTGGAGCAAAGGCATTTAATGTTTTATATGTCTGATCAAACAACTCAAACCCAAGTTGATCAGCTGGACTGGGGCGGTGAAATCAAACAAAGCAGTGGTGATTATCTAATGGTAGTGAATACCAATATCAGCGGGGGTAAGACTGATGCGGTTATAGACCAGACTATCAACCATAAGGTTGAGATCCAGCCCAATGGAGAAGCTATAACCACTGTTGAAATAACCCGTTTGCACAATGGGCAGATAGATGACCAGTGGACTGGTTCCAAAAATATAGACTTTATGAGGCTGTATGCTCCACAAGGGTCTGAGCTAATTGAAGCGACGGGGTTTGAATCTCCAGATCCGAAGCTTATGCAATGGCCTGAACCTGGTTATGAAGTTGATAGTGATTTAAGTGATATAGAAGGACAGGTTATCATTGACGAAAGAACTAATACCCGGATCAATAATGAGTTTGGTAAGACAGTATTTGGTAACTGGGTCCAAGTAGAGCCAGGGGAGAGTGTTACCGCTACTATTACTTACAAATTGCCGTTTACAGTAACTACAGGCGGATTTATCAATACCTCAACGCCTTATAGCCTCTATGTTCAAAAACAGTCGGGCAGCTTTGACAGTGTTTTCCATTCGGAAATAGATTTCCCCGAAGATTACTCGATAATTTGGCAGTGGCCTGATCAGTCAGAGCTGGTTCAAGATGGCAATTCATTGAAACTGGAAAAGGTATTGAAAAGCGATATGTATTTTGGGGTAGTTTTCCAGAAATAATTTAAGTTAAAAACAAAATAGCTGTTGTTAGCTGTTTTTTTATTGGTTTTTATGCTACCCCTTGACAAAATCAGGCAAATGAGCTAAACTACTCGGTTAAACAATAGCCATTTTAAATATTAGGCGCAAAGCTATACAGGATCTGGGAGGGTTTTTTGTTGGCTTCTGGAAAATGGGTGCATTTGGCTTCTTACTTTGAGTTCTCTCTTCTAATTAGACCACGGAAGGCGAGATGAAGAAGCCTATTAATCAGCACCCATTTTTTAGGAGCTAATATAGGTTCATTGATATTAGTTCTAAGGCGCATATTTGGAGGGGTGGTGGAACACGGCAAGACAAATCGTTCGGGTTTCGACTCGAACTGTCCTGTCACTCCATCAGGTACCGTTTCCGGCTTTCTAGTCGGAACAAGCGGGCCAACACCTCCAAATATGTTCTTTTGAGAGCAAATAGCGGATAATCAATCTGTCGGTGTTTTTTCTGACTGATTGATTATACGTTGTATATAGATTGATGTATTTTCTCTTTTTTTGGTGTCCCTGTTTCAAGGAGGACGTCTCATGTACCAGGTCATGGTCGAAGCAAGCTCGAACGGCACTTTCACTCCTGCGCGCTGGCCTCTGATCATCAATGGTGGTCAGAGAGTCGAGAAGACGGCTGAGCAGCTGTCCAATCCCCAGGCCACCTTTGCCTGCGGTTGTCACGGCGAGGATGCGAAAGGCGAGCCCTGTCGCTGTAAGGCCGAGCATACGGCCGACAAGATGAAGGCCGCCGTGGCTCCGGACGGGACGATCGTGGTGGTGTGCAACGAGCACGGCCCGGCAGTGCATCAGCAGTTCAACGTTCCCACTAACCGGACACTGCGCGACGTCCTCGACAGCATGGTGATTCCGAGACTGAACACCTCGGATGATTTCCACCGCAGTCGCTGGGAGCGTCGTCAGCAGGTCACCGGTCTGAGCAACATCTTCGCTGAGGCTGCATCGTAGCATCGATCTGATCTCTCCTCGGAGCAGTTAGTATTCGCTGACTGCTCCACCTACCTGAGTGTTTTACAAATAATGGTAAAATGTTCAGGTAGGGCTTTGCTCTTTTCTAAATAGATGTGGTGAGACGACAACAAGAACTCCTAAGCAGGAGATAGAGTCATGGACGCATGTCAAATTATAGGCTTGATCCTAGGAATACTTGTCCTTGGTGCCTTCCTACGTTGGCGCCGGAGTATCCTAGACGACCCTCAGGGTTTCCAACTGACAATGATGTTTTTTTGCGCCTTTGCTGGATGTGTCTTGGAGGTTGCCAACATCTTGGAGGAAAACGGTGCCGGATTCGGCATTGCAATTGCCGGCATCGCCTTTTTCTTCTTCTATGGCTTTTTTGCCATGTTGGAAAGCCGTTAGCCAATTTCGGGGCAGATTGTTACACAGTTTGCCCCACCTACCTGAGTGTTTTATTTTTTAGAACCCTCAGATAGGGTATAAAAGCCCGATCTGAAGACTTGAGTCATAAATCGTTCTTTTAAACATCAACTCAAGTCTTCCGATTGGTCTTTTCAACAGAACCAGAAGCGAACACAACCCAAGGAAGGGGGTGATTCAGGTGAAGGATCCATGTAGTAGTCAGAACCAGTACAACCGCATGAGGTGGTATGAGTATGCTGGGCTGGCCTTGCTGGCTCTGAGCGTGGCTGTTCTACTCTATACCAGATTCTTCCAACCGGAGGTGTGGGCCCATGCCTTTCGCTTCTAAGCGCTACAACTAGGGAGGGTAACAGTTAGGCTGACCCTCCCCTCGTATTTTTATCAATTATCGTATGCGAGGATGATCATCCTCGCTTGCGAAAGGAATTAGATGATTATCAGCCAATTCGAGGTTTAAGTCTTGAGCTGGTTGCTAATCAAGTAGGTTAGCGATGGCTGGCGCAGAACGTCAGTACGGCTCTTTTCATAGACACTCCAGGGCGTCGATCGTTCCGGTGTCTTGTAAAAAGGGGGTTTGATGATGTATGAGAAAATGGATCCTGTGGAACGTAAACGGAGAATCCATTGGAACCTTGCCTTACACATGGCAACGCTCTTTGCCATTCTTTCTTTAACGGTTCTGGGATATGTAATATTCCAAACCCCAACTGTTTTTAGTGACTTTTTCAGCAACCAGAAGGCGCTGATTTTCACTCTCATCTCAGGATTTGTCCTAGGTTTGTCTCTCTGCGTTGTTCGCGAACCAGAGATGAATCGCAGAAGGTTCTATAACACTTTTCACCTCGTGGCCGGTTCTGCGACTCAGGAGGCAGTAACAGAATTCTTGACTGCTATAGCAGAGACGATCCGGAGAGACGATGAACGGCTTATCGAGCTTCAGATAAGACTAACGAATGATGAAGGTGCTGATCTCGATGAGTTGAGAAGGGGAATTGATAGACTGGAAGAGGAGTACAGAAGACTGAGGGACGACTTCTGGTATGCGCATAGGATGGCTCAAAAGTGCGGTTTCAAGACACTCCCACGCTGGAAGTTCTACCTCAATAAACAGCTCGTGGCCCAGTTGAAGTGATAGGGGCAGGATGATCTTTGCGGGGCGGATCTGCTTATTTGCGGATTCGCTCCTTTTTCGTTTTAAAACGCAAGCGGACAAACGTTTGTCCGCTTACAGAAGTAGGAAATTTTTCTCTTCACAAATTTAAATAGGGTAGTATAATTAGTAATTGAAACCCAAGTTATACACACCCTTTGACACTTTGATTCCTGCCGATAACGAGGGACTCGATGTTATCGGACTGTAAAGATAAAATCCTTTGTCCTACTTTTTTTATAGGACTGTTCTTTTGATTTGGATTTTCAGATTTCAGTCTTTCAAATCGACATCACTCTCTCAAATCGGCAGAAATCAGGGTATCAAACTCCCTTATATCAAGGGAGTTTTTGTGTTGTTTTTTGCCTATAAAAATGGTAAAATGCTACCACCTATGTTGAGTCGGATATTGTATAAGCTACAGACTACGATCATGGGCGGTGCGATTATAGTTGGTACTGCCTCTGTTGTCAGTCGTCTGATTGGGTTGCTGAGAGACAGGTTATTGGCTTCTACCTTTGGGGCTGGCGATACCCTTGATGTGTATTATGCCGCTTTTCGTCTGCCTGACTTTATTTTTAATATTTTGGTATTGGGCGCCCTGTCCTCGTCCTTCATCCCGGTTTTTTTGGATTATTGGTGTCGTGACAAGAGTAGTCAGGAATCTCAGCAGCAGGCCTGGAAGATTACAAATTCAGTCTTGAACTTAATTTTGATTGGACTGATTGTTGTGGGCGGGTTGATGGCATTATTTGCTCCCCAACTGACTGAATTAATTGCTCCAGGATTCTCGCCGGATAAGCAAGCAGAAACAGCCCAGCTGACCCGGATCATGCTATTAAGCATTGTGTTCTTTGGTTTGAGTAATGTGGTCAGTGGAGTACTCAATTCGTTCAGAAAGTTTTTTGCCTATTCACTGGCACCCATTATGTATAATTTGGGAATCATTTTTGGCATAATGGTATTAGTCCCGCAATGGGGCAAGCCGGGCTTGGCGATCGGTGTAGTCATGGGCGCTTTGGCCCATTTGCTGGTGCAGCTACCGGCTGTTTTCAAATCAGGCTATCGGTACCGTTGGATAATTGATACCACCCATGCCGGCGTTAAGAAGATTGGTAAATTGATGGTCCCCAGAGCTTTTGGCTTGGCCGTGGTTCAAATAAATCAAATAGTCATTAACGTAATTGCTTCAACCTTGCGCACCGGAAGCGTAGCTATTTTTAATTTGGCCAATAACTTACAAAGTTTTCCGATCGGCGTGTTTGGTGTTTCTCTGGCGGTTTCGTCTTTTCCAGTTTTTAGCAAGGCTTTTGCCGAAAAAGATACCCAAGGATTTGTCTTTCACTTCTCAGAAACATTTCGTCGGGTTTTATTTTTTATTATTCCTGCCTCGGTAGCCATCCTTCTGCTCCGGGCTCAGATAGTACGTTTGATATTGGGCGCCGGACAGTTTGATTGGACTGATACGGTCTTAACAGCTCAAACCTTGGGGTTATTTTCTATCTCGCTTTTCGCTCAAAGTCTGATTCCTATGCTGGCTCGGTCGTTTTATGCTTTTCAGAATACTAAGACGCCTGTAATAATCAGCTTGATTTCCATGGCAGTTAATGTAGTTTTGGGTTATTGGCTGAGTCAGCGCTGGGGTATCTCGGGTTTAGCTATGGCTTTTTCGTTTGCCAGCGTATTGAATATGCTGTTATTATTAGCTACTCTAAGGGTTACCATTGGTTATTTGGATGATAATAGGATATTGCGGTCAGTGTTCAAAATTATGGTAGGTTCTGCAGCTTTAGGCTTTGTCATACAATGGCTGAAATATGTCATTGCGCCGGTAGTTGATATGCAAACTTTTTGGGGCGTTTTTGCTCAGACAGCCGGGTCTCTCATAGTCGGAATAATAATTTATCTTGTTGTAACGATGTTGCTTCAATCCGATGAAATAGAAGTTGTTCGTAAGTGGTTGGCCAAGGCTCGAGTGCAGTTTTTCAATAATTCTAATCGTACTGATGAATAAACCAGATTCATTAATCAGAAACTTTTGTGTCATTGCCCATATTGACCACGGTAAGTCCACGCTGGCGGACCGGTTTTTAGAATATACTAAAGCGGTGCCAGCCAGGCAGATGAAGGAACAGCTGCTGGATCAGATGGATATTGAGCGGGAAAGAGGAATTACGATCAAGCTCCAGCCTGTTCAAATGCATTATCAAGCCAAGGATGGAAATAACTACGTACTCAATTTAATAGATACCCCTGGGCACGTAGATTTTTCCTACGAGGTTTCTCGTACTCTGGCAGCGGTCGAAGGAGCCGTCTTATTGGTCGATGCTACTCAAGGCATAGAAGCCCAGACTTTGTCCCATCTTTATTTGGCCATAGAGGAAAATTTAACCATCATTCCAGTAATCAATAAAATAGATTTACCAAACGCAGATGTCGAAAAAGTATCCCAAGAGTTAGTGAAACTTCTGGGAGTCAAGGCGGAAGATATTATCGCTGTATCTGCCAAGACGGGAGAGAGTGTCGAGTCGATAATAGAAAAGATAGTTGATCAAGTGCCTCCACCACAGTCTGCACAGTTGGATAAATTACAGGCTCTGATATTTGATTCGACTTATGATGAATACCGAGGGGTGATTGCCTACGTTAGGATATTTAACGGCCGGGTCAAAGCGGGAGATAAAATTCATTTCATGCAGACAAATAAGATTACTGAGGTTCTGGAAGTAGGTATTTTTGCGCCTCAATTGATCAAGCAGGAGAAGATTGAAACGGGAGGCATTGGTTATATCGTAACGGGCTTAAAAGAGGTTAGTCACTGTCGGGTTGGTGATACTATAACCTTGAATCAAAAAGATTTGCCTGGTCCCTTGCCCGGCTACAAAACCGTCAAACCCATGGTTTTCGCTGGCCTATATACTAAAGAAGGCGATGAATATCCCAACCTGCGTGAAGCAGTGGAAAAGTTGAAACTGAATGATGCGGCTTTTACGTATGAGCCAGAACATTTTCCGGCCCTGGGATTTGGATTTCGAGCTGGTTTTTTGGGACTACTGCATTTAGAAATAATCCAAGAAAGATTAAAACGCGAATACGATTTAAATATTATTGTCACAGCGCCAGGTGTAGCCTATCGCTTGAAGAAAAAAAGTTTATCTGAGGTAATAATTATTCGCAGTGCACAGGATATGCCCGATCCAACTGAGATAGAATTCATTGAAGAGCCTTGGCTGCAGGTGGATATAGTCAGCCCTGCGGAATATATTGGATCGATTATGAAATTGGTACAGGAAGCACACGGAATATACCGTTCGATGGAGTATTTAGACCAAGATCGGGTGATACTGCATTACGAGGTGCCCTTAGCTAGCGTAATAATTGATTTTTATGATAGACTAAAAAGTGCCACTCGCGGTTACGCTTCTTTAAATTACGACTTTTTAGAATATCGCCAGGCTGATTTGATTAAGCTGGACATATTGATAGCTGGAGAGGTTGAAGAAGCCTTGAGCTCGATAGTTAGAAAAAATGAAGCTTATAGCCAGGGTCGTTTAGCAGTCGATAATTTGAAAAAGGTAATTCCGAAACAACAGTTTGAGGTTAAAATTCAAGCAGCCATTTCCGGAAAAATTATTGCGGCTAGTCGCCTGGCAGCTCTTAGAAAAGACGTTACGGCTAAACTTTACGGAGGAGATGTAACCAGAAAAAGAAAGTTGTTGGAGAAGCAGAAAAAGGGCAAGAAACGAATGAAAGAGATGGGGCGAGTTGATATTCCGTCCGATGCGTATATTTCGCTCTTGAAAAGAAAATAAAAAACACCGCCGATCAGTGTTTATACTATTTTAGATGGATATTATCTAAAGGCCGGAGCAATAGTAAAAGCAACCATGGCAAGAATTCCGACCAGAGTAATGATTATCCAAATTATACGTATTCTTTTTTGATGTTTTTTTACCAGCATAATTGATTTCGTATGTTCGAGGGTTATTATACCAAAAATTTAAAAGAAGGGGAAGAGTTGGTTCAAATAGTCCGACGATATTATTTGACCTATTCTTTTCATATCATATTAGCCTTTATAATCATACTGCTGCCATTCTTTTTCCTCTACCCACTTTTTCGAATGGGAGGCTGGGGAATATTCTTTTTCTTTTTAATGCTGTTGGTTGGCGTTTTTTATGCTTTGCGCCAGTCAATAATCTATTTTATGAATGGATTAGTGATTACCAGGGATCGAATTATAGATTTTGATCAAAAAGGACTTTTTAACCGAGTAGTT
This sequence comes from uncultured Gammaproteobacteria bacterium, assembly GCA_964594455.1. Taxonomy (GTDB): domain Bacteria; phylum Patescibacteriota; class Patescibacteriia; order JAHIZJ01; family JAHIZJ01; genus CAZQLY01. The sequence continues at coordinate 45,574 of CAZQLY010000001.1, forward strand.
TCCGAATCTAGTTATGGCAAGATACAGGATATTAGTTTCAAGATAAAAGGGATCTGGCAGACCGTGTTTAATTATGGAGATATCGAGATTCAAACAGCCGCCTCTCAGGCAAACTTAGAAATAAAAGATGTGGCTGAACCTCAGAAAATCCAGGACTTGATAGTCAAAATACAGCAAGAAACAGCCAAACCACCGGAAGATCTATCAGCCCAGGAGTTAGTTACCATGGTGACCAAGATAAAGAAAGGATTAGGTGAGGAGAAATTTCAGGAGCTTGTCCGATCAAACACGGAAACTAAGCCCAAAAAGCCAAAAAAGAGGATTGCCAAGGAGTAGACTCTCTGTTATACTCATTTTATGAAATCCAAGAAACAGACAGGCACTTGGAAACGTTTTCTGGGCTCTCGAATGCTGCTAGTGTTCGAAATAGCAGTGATTGTGTTGTTTTCGGTAGCCTTGGCTAAAGAAATAATCAGACGCTGGGAAGTAAGAACTGAAATTACCAAACTAGAAGATGAAATAGAGCAACTAGAAACTCAAAATGCTGAACTATCTGGTTTGATATCCTACTTTCAATCTGATTATTACAAAGAGCGTGAGGCAAGGTTGAAGCTTGGCCTACAAAAAGAGGGGGAGTCAGCCCTGAGTTTACCGGTGATTCAAAACTCCGATTCTGAAACAGAAGACGGGTCGGGAACGCCGATAGCAGCTCGATCGGGGGATACAACCATTCCTCAAAAATGGTGGAACTATTTTTTCTCAAAACAATAAATTAATTAATAGGAATAATTATGCCACGCAAAAACACCAACAATAATGCAACTAAGAAGAAGAGCGTAAAGAATGGTAAAAACAGTAAGACTAAAACCCAGAATAATGTTGTTGCCGCTGAGACGGATCCCAATGAGACTAAAAAGGCCCGAAAAGAGATATTAGAGATTATCAGTCAGGATAATATCGATAACAACACAGTCAAAGAGCCAAAAAGCCAGCCCAAAAAAGAGGTGGTCAGCGAGTCTCCCAAAGAATCTCCCATAGAGCCCCCCCAAGAGTCAGCGAAGGCTAAAGTAGAAACCAAAGCCAAACCTCAAATAGGGGTAGGCCGAAAAATTGGTTTAGCAGCTTTGGCCGTGGTATTGGTTTTTGTGGTAGCGATTGGTGTTTTTGCTGTTGGTCTATATGGCTATGGTTGGGATGATGAAATGATTACCCAAAGAGTGGTCAAGGTTATTCCTTTTCCGGCAGCTATCGTCCAAAACAGCCCAGTAACTTACAGCCAATTTTTCAATGATCTTAGCGCTCTAGAACAGTATTATCAAAAACAATACGAGTTAAATCCGGACGCAGTAACTATACCATCTAAGGAAGAGCTGCAATCAGTGATAATGGACAAATTGATACAGGACAAACTCTTACTCAAGCAGTTGCGTGAAGCCGGATTAAAAGTAACTCAGAACGACATTGATGAAGAATTGGCCAATGTGATTGCTGAATCCGGTGGCGAGGAAACTCTAGCTAAATCATTGAATGAATTATACGGTTGGACTATTGATGATTTTACCGACAGTATTTTGAGAATATATTTGGCTCGAGAAAAAATGCAGGGTTATCTGTCATTTAACGAATCTCTGTCTTTTAACCAAGAAGCCAAAGAACGAATTGAGGAAGTAGCAGATAAGTTAAAAAACGGCGAGTTGGATTTCAAAGAAGCGGCTGCCCAATACAGCGAGGATGTTACAGCCTCTAATGGTGGTAGTCTGGGGTTTCTTGCCAAGGATGAGCTGGAAGATAATTTTGCCCAGGTAGCCTTTTCTCTAGAAGAAGGCGAAACTAGCGATGTCGTGCACACTTTGTATGGGTACCACATTATCAAAGTGGAAGAAGTAATTATGGGAGTTGATTCTGAAGGAGAAGCAGACGCCGATGGAGAAGAGCGACGCAATCTTTCTCATATTTTGATTAAAACCAAAGATTTGGATGAATGGTTGAACGAGTTACTAAACAATTCAAAAGTCTATAACTTTGTACAATAAATGAGATCAAAATAGCCGCCAGTTGTGTTGGCGGTTGTTTTGTGTGGATATGGTTTTTAATCTGTTAAGAATTTTTGGAGCCGATGGTCGGAATCGAACCGACAACCTCTCCCTTACGAAGGGATTGCTCTACCAATTGAGCTACATCGGCGTGTTATAAGTTGCTCTACCCGCCTCGACTCGCCGCTCACTTTGTCACGGTTTTGCGAGATGAGTCTCGGCGAGGCGGGCCCAGCCTAGACTTGCCTTCTCGGCGAGGCGGGCCAGCTGAGCTACTTCGGCCTAAACAACTTGATTGTACCAAATATTTATGAATGATCAAACTGTCAAAACTGGTTTACTTTGGAGCGGTGTAGACAACATGCCAGCCATTATCTTGATTCATGGTTTTACAGGCAGTCCATACGAGTTAGAAGGGTTTGCTGAACAGCTTAATCATGCGGGTTTTACTGTTTTGAGGTCAAAGCTGGCTGGACATGGAACTACTCCAGCAGATTTAAATAAACAAAAGGAGACCGATTGGATTAAGGGGTTAGTAGCTGAATACCAACAACTGTCGGCTCGTTATAACACTATCTACATTGTAGGTATCTCGTTTGGGGGAGTTGTGGCCCTGGAGGCAATCAGGAGAAAGCTGATCGACCCCAAAGGGATTATTACGATCAGCACTCCGGTTTTTATGCCCAAGGAAAAATCCCAAAAATGGGTGGTACCGATTTTACGCTATTTAAAAAGAAGTGTTAAAAAATCTTGGGTCAAACCAGAGGATTATGGAAAGTATGAGGAGTGGAAAGTGTACACAAAAATTCCTTTGCACGCCCTATATTATTCAAACAAACTGACCGTAATGGTAAGGGAAAGGCTCAACGAAATATCATTGCCCATAATGATAATTCATTCAAAGAAAGATCCCGTAGTTGATTCGCTCAATGCTGAATATCTTTACAACCGTATTGGATCTAGTAATAAGATATTGGAATTAACAGAGGAGCCCAATCACAGTATCTGGAAAGTAAATACGGTACAAATTGTAGAAAAGATTATGCAATTTATTAAAACAACATAGTATGAAGAACTCAATTCTTTTAGTCGAAGACGAACGTGATTTGATCAAAATGTATCGAGATATATTTAACCGGCACAAAAAGTTTGATTTACTGACAGCCGAGAATAAAGTTGATGGGATACAAACGATCAAGAAACATCAGCCAGGGGTTATTTTGCTGGATTTAATAATTCCAGAGGAGCCAGGCGGAATGGTGGCTTATGACCAAAGAGTGGGATTTGATTTATTACGAGAAATTAGATCTGAACCGAATTTAAATAAATTGAGATTCTTTGTATTCAGCAATATTGATACACACGAAGACCGCCAAACTTCAGATGAGTTGGGCGTTCAGGAATATTTGTTGAAAGCTGATTATACACCAACTGGGTTGATCAAAAAGTTAGAAAAAAACATTATCGGATGATCTGGAGCGGGATACGAGACTCGAACTCGCCTCTCTTGCTTGGGAAGCAAGCGTACTACCCCTGTACTAATCCCGCTGGAAGATATTATCGAACACGACTATGTCGCACCTGCCTGCCGGCAGGCAGGTATTACCACTATACTACACCCGCAGCATTAATTGACAATTTTTGAAAAAGAAGTTTTACTTATACTGTTACTCATGACCATTATAACGGCCAAAAAAGCTATAAGTCAAACGGTTTTCTCCGGTCTAGCTTGTCTGGGGATTTTTTTAGTATTTACTACTCCGGCTCAAGCCCAGGAACGTTTAGCAGACGTTCATCTGGATACTGCTACAATTGAAAAAGGCTATACAGTTTCTACGCCTGAAAGCAACTTCCGTTTGGGCGTTTTGCCCGGAGTTTTGCATCAAACAGTCAAGGTTACTCTCAAGACATTTGACGCTGAGGATATAACATTGCCGGAAAACAAGATTTTGGTCAGCCCCTTGATCGAATATGATCTCAGAGGAGATACAAATCCTTTGCTGATTGATCAGCCTTTGGCTTTAACTTTTTCTTATGAGTCAGACAATTACTATCCTAAAAAAGTTTATTTCTGGAATTCAACGACTGGGGGTTGGGTAGAACTACCCGGCCAAGAAGTTTGGGACCAATCATTAGTTCAGGCGGTGAGTCATTTGCCTTACTCTGTTTTAGCAGTCTTTGAAGATTTACCGCCCAGTCATGCTGTGGCCTCGTTCGACTTTTTGTCTGAGGACGCTGCTTTGGGTCAGAGCGTGGCTTTTGATGATCGGTCTTTTAAGGTGGAAATGGTTGAAGGTGCCGTCCAAAACAGGGTTAAGATAAATTTAAAAGACAAAGAAGTACTCCCGGGCGATGTACCTGAGGGACTGACTCTAGTCTCTCCATTGTATCAATTTCATGTTTACACAACTGAAGAGGAGACTGTAGCCGAGCCGATGTATGTGAATGTTAAATATTACTCTCCCAACTTAACTGAAAAATCATTACGCTATTGGGATGGTAATAGGAATGATTGGGTGGAATTACCCAGTGACGTTGATTATGATGGCTGGAAAGTGCGAGGTATGATACATTTACCTTATGCCGTGGTTGGCGTCTTTGAAACGGATGAAATAACAGTCCAGGAAGGGGTGGCCAGCTGGTATTACAGTAGCCGATATCCGTTTGGGGCGGCCAATAATGAGTTTGAGTATGACACTCAGCTCCGGGTAACAAATTTGGAAAACGGCCAGTCGGTAGTAGTAACTGTTGTTTCGCGTGGCCCTTTTGTGCCAGGCAGGGTAATAGACTTGTCCAAAACCGCTTTTTCCGAAATAGCCGATGCCTGGCAAGGAGTAATTAACGTAAGAGTGGAAAAATTATAGACCATGATACGCTTTAAAAACGTAACCAAGGTATTTAAACCAGAAACCATGGCCTTAAAGGGCCTCAGTCTTCATATCCGTCCGGGAGAATTTGTTTCCGTCGTTGGACAGTCTGGTACTGGGAAAACAACCTTGGCGCGTTTGATAATTGCTGAGGAAAAAGTATCTAAAGGCAAGATAGTTGTGGGTGGCTGGGATATTACCAATATCAAACAAAACGAAGTGCCCATTCTCCGGAGGCAGATCGGGGTGGTTTTTCAAGATTTTAAGCTATTGCCCAGAAAGACTGTTTATGAAAATGTGGCTTTTGCCTTGGAAGTGGCTGGAGCTCAGCCGGAAAAGATGAGAAACATCGTTCCCCAGGCTTTAAAGATAGTAAACCTAGAAAAGAAATTTGACCGTTTTCCTAATCAACTGTCGGGCGGAGAACAGCAGCGTGTCGTGATTGCTCGCTCATTAGTGCATCGACCCAAGATTATTATTGCCGATGAGCCAACTGGCAACTTGGACTCAATCAATGTTCAAGAGATTATAGACTTATTATTGAAGATCAATAAATTTGGAACCACTGTAGTGTTAGTTACTCACAATCGAGACATTGTTAATTCTTTGCGTAAACGTGTCATTACCCTGGATCAAGGTCAAATAATATCAGATCAAGAGGCTGGTAAGTATTTACTCTAATAATATGATTTCTCTTTATCGAGCTCTTAAATTCGCCTTTCAAAGTTTTTACCGAAACTTCTGGTTGTCAGCTGCAACAATTTTGATTTTGGTTTTGACGCTTTTTGCCGTTAGCTTGTTGGGTACCATAAACTTGATCGGCGATCGGGCTATCCAGTCGGTCAAAGACAAAGTTGATTTGAGCGTCTACTTTTATCCTGATGTGGCAGAAAAGGAAGTTAAAACAGTCCAAGCTCAGCTGCAGTCATTATCTAGCGTTAAAACCATAGAGTATATACCAGAAGAAGAAGCTCTCGAACAATTTAAAGAAAAGCACCAGGATGATCCGGTAATCCAGGAGACTTTGGAAATATTAGAAGATAATCCTCTGGGAGCCACGTTAGTTATCCAGGCCAAGGATATTGATCGCTATGCTGAAATATCCGAAGTCTTGGCTGATCCGGATTACGCTGAACTGATTTATGATAAAGATATTGAAGATTATCAAACCGTTATACAGCGTTTGGGCAATCTAACGGATCGGATTTATCAGATAGCCTTGATAGTTAGCTTAATATTTGTGATAGTGGCCGTGCTAGTAATTTTCAATACCATTCGTATTACTATTTATACCCACCGGGAAGAAATCGGCATTATGAGGCTAGTCGGTGCTACTAACTGGTTTATTCGCGGACCTTTCATTTTGGAAAGCGTGATTTATGCCGTTATCGGAACAGTCATTACTACTGGCATCCTTTACCCAATCCTCAGAGTGGCCTCACCTAGAATCAGTGATTTTTTTGATGGTTATAATTTAAACCTATCGACTTATTTTGCCGATCACTTCCTGGAAATATTTGCTCTCCAGCTGATAGTGGCTATAGTTTTGGCGGTAGTTTCGTCAATCGTAGCAGTGGGCCGGCATTTACGGGTTTAGTAAAATAAAAATCACGGCCTTAGCTGCCGGACCAGGATTCGAACCTGGATAGCCGCCTTCAAAGGGCGGAGTCCTACCGTTAGACGATCCGGCAGCCAAAACCGCGAAATATTTGACTTACTTAATAGATTCTAGCAGATTTAGTTAAAAATTCAAGTATGGGTAGTATAATAGAGACAAACGATACGCTCCAGATCACTCGGGAACAAGGATTTCCTGAGGAGTTGGATTATGATCAGCATCAAGCCAAACCTTTTACAGCTGACGATTTCAAGGACCGGGTATTTGAATTCCAGGACAAGCCAAAGGTTAGGATCTTCCACGCTCCACCTGTACGCAATTTCCTGGTTGAGAACAGAGATGGTAAATGGATCTATTGGGGATTGATTCACGTTATCGAAGAAACACACGATTTAGTTAAGCAGACTACGTCCGGTAAATTTACCATCAAATATATTTACACACCCGAAGAAATGAAAAAAGCTCAGGACATGCTGGATCGTCGGCCGGACGTAACAATAAAATAACAATGAGATATTTCACACGCGGACCATTGCTAATAATGATTGCAGCTGCCTTGTGGGCTCTGGATGGATTGATACGTTCTCATTTGACGGAAAACATTCCGTCAATCGCTATCGTCTTCTATGAGCATTTAGTGGGCTTTATTTTACTGCTGCCGTTTTTTATTAAAGCTTGGAAATCATATAAGACCTTAAACGCCGTCGAATGGATTCAGTTCATTATTTTAGTATTAGTCAGCAGTGTTTTGGGAACTGCTTTATTCACTGAGGCTTTTGCCCGTAGTGCTGAGTTTTATGATTTTGTTACTCCAAATCTATTGCAGAAACTTCAGCCGGTATTTGTGGTTTTCTTTTCCTGGTTGATGTTAAGAGAGAAGATTAGCATGAGGTTTATTTCTCTAGCCGGATTGGCGTTGGTGGGCAGTTACTTGGTAACGTTCGGCTCCGAAACAATTGATTTTTCATTTACCGGCAAAGAAATGGTTTTTGTCCTGGCGATTGGTGCCGCCCTAGCTTGGGGGTTTGGTACGATATTGAGCAAGCGCGTTTTACAAAAATTATCGTTTAGCGGAGCTACAGCCATGCGGTTTGGGCTAGCTATACCAATTAGCTTTATATTCATGCTAGTTCAAGGTAAAAGTTACACCCCAACTGATATTAGCGGGGCGCAGTGGTTACTGTTTTTAGCAATTGCTATAGCTACAGGTGCCGGAGCTATATTAATCTATTACCGGGGTTTAAAGATCACCCAAGCCAAAGTTTCTACCTTTGCCGAATTAATGTATCCAATCATGAGTTTAATCATTGCTACCACGGCCTGGAATCCTTTTGGTGAACCTCAGAAACTAATGGCCGCTCAAATCGCAGGCATTGTAATATTAATTGGTGCAATTATAGCTATTGGATTAACAGAATCTCCCTCGAGAAATAATAAAGCAATTGACACTCCGGCCTCAGTTTGATACAATTAAAATATATGAAATCAAGAAGCAACAACCAAGCCAATAATAATAACCAGTTCTGACTGGCTTGAGTTAGTTTTGTATAAAGATGAGCCAGTCATAGAACGACTGGTCGTTTTAGTTATTGGCCTCAGTGTTCCGGGATAGTTTAATTGGTAAAACCCTGCACTGTTAATGCAGTGACTCCAGGTTCAAGTCCTGGTCCCGGAGCATTGAGGCTTATTTATTATAGAATCTTGACATTTACTGAATAATATGATATCATGTTCTGTCTGTTCATTACACATACTATTTACTTGTCACGTTTTACAACGGGATAAACTCCGTGGCCATAGCTAAAAGCGACCGGAGGTCGCCCTGAACTTGATTCAGGGTCTATGAGATTTTGAAACAAGTTCAGAATGACAAACTGGACGGTCGTTTCTAGCTATGGCTGCACGGTGTAGCCACAAGCAAAAACGGCCAAAAAACATAAGGAGGTCTGACCATGTCGGAAGGCATGCTCGGCAATCTCTCGCTCTCCGAGGTACGGGGACCGAAGAACGACCTGGATGAGAAACTCGCCAGCAAGCAAGGCCACATGTGGCTTCGCGCCCTGAACCGTTTTCTCCGCCGGGAGAATCCGTGGGGTATTCCTCAGAACATCGAGGTGACCACAAGAGGCCGCACGGGCGAACAGTGTATAACCTCTCTGGAGGAGCAGAACTTCCGCCTTGGAAGCTATGGGAAAGAACTGCTCCGAAGCGAGGCGTTTATTGCCACCAACGGCACCATCTACAATCTCGTCGTCATCTATGGTAACGAGTTCGAAGACAGTGAACGTACGAACGCCAACATCAGAGCCGAAGGGACGCTACGCGGCTATCTCACCCCTCCGATGGAAGTCGCGCCTTACCTGCGTGAAATGTTCTCGGATGAAGACCTGGAACAGATAGGCATCTGGGCGCTTGTCGTTATGCACGAACCCGTTAACGCTTCGGACGGCTTTGCGCTCGTGCTCGGTGACATCCGCGGCGTTGAGGGTCGATGGCTGGGCACGTACGACGGTCACCCTGGCGGCAGGTGGAGTCGTGAGTACGGTTTCGTATTCCTCGCTCCCGCAAGTAATTAGCTCTTAGAAATTGTGTTCTTAGGTCTCCTTGACTTTAGAACTCAGCTCTTAGGACTTTGTCCGCTCGACCCGCGCTGTCCTCCTACGCTAAAGCTACGGAGGATGGCGCGGGTGTTTTTTATTTTCAAAAAGTAGCCCCCGGAGCATTGAGGTCAAATGACCATTGACCGAGTTTATGAATGCTGCTAAAATAATTTTGAAACTTATACACATGTCTAACACCAAGCGCCAACTTAACCGAATTATTAGAAAAGACATTCGTTTTTTCTTTTCTTTTGGTTTTGCGGGCGGTGGAGCATAGAGACAAAGTAGCTACTAGGACACCAAGTCCAATGACTACCGCCCAAAAGACCAGGCGGTGTTTTTGTTTGCACCTTAAATCAAGGAGGAGAGAAATGAGCTTTGTTAGACATCCTGGTTTTACTGATCGGGAGTTGAGAGCGCTGAAAGGAGGTGAACAGATGGATTCGGCATTCTGTGGAGATCTGGGCTGGGAAGACGATGACAATCTGCGAGTGGTTAGAGGACGTATAGTGGATCGAAGTGCACGGGCCGAAGAGCTATGCCGTCAGGCGGCTACCGAAGATCGGGAAGAAGATCTAAGACAAGTCTTAGTAGCAGAGCTGTCCAAGGATGAGCGGGGTGGTCGCCGAGCCTCCAGATTCTGGCTGACCGTGCCTTTTGGTGAGGCCCCGGGGGTTACTATTCGTATCGAGCCTGACGGCAGGTGTATCGAAGATGCTACCGGCAGAGTAATCCACCGGCTGGGTAAACAAGTTTAGTTGAGAAAATTGTTCATTCATTGAAAAGCGACCTAATTTCGGCCGCTTTTTTTTATTTCTTGATTTAAAGTGTAATATTTCATATAATTTAAGAAGAGTATTAAGCCTTTTATTAAAAAACTTATGAAAAAAGCGACCTGGTTAAAAATTATTCCAGCCATTGCCTTAGTAGCTCTTTTGGGGCTATTTTTTTATCTTTATGAGCCAGACACTAAAACCACTGAGCCGGGAGACAAACCATTCGTGCCAGTCAGTATTGAAAACGCTGAAGGCAATTTCAAGCTAACTGCAGAATCTCAAGATAGTCTGGGCATAGAGCCGGACACCAAATTTATCCTGACTAGTCAGGAAGATGTTTCTAAATCAGAGGTAGAAGAAAGCATAGCTGTTGTTCCGGCTCTAGACTTTGAAGTAAAGGAAACATCAGAAAACAACTTTGAAATAATTCCGACAGCCTCGTTGACCGAGAACCAGATTTATAAATTTTCTATCGGTACAACAGTAGACGGCCAGGCTTCAGTTGCTTTAGCGGCTGAGGAAGAAACGGACGTTACAGAATATCGTTGGGCTTATCAGGTCAAGAAAAACGTGAAGATTACCGGTACGCTGCCGCGTGATAAGGGCACTGGTGTCCCAACCAATTCTGGAATTGAAGCGACTTTCTCTACAGACACCTTCTATGACTATGATCAGTATTTTGAAATTATGCCTGATGTAAATGGCACTTTTGAAAAGCATAAGAGAACAGCAGTTTTTGTTCCAGAGGCATTGGAGTCCGATACCTTATACACAGTTACCATCAAAGCTGGTTTGCCATTTGATGGCACTGATGATGTATTGGCTGATGATTATACGTTTAAATTTGAGACTACCTCCGGAAGGCAGGCTGGTTATAATTATGATTATTTCTCTTTTCGTGATTCAGTCTATGATTATACTGATCAGTCAGAACCAGTGCTAGAAGTATATAATTATCCTAAAGATACTGAGCGAGAGTTCACGGTCTATCAGTATCCCAATTATGACACTTTTGCCAATGCTTTATCAGACTATGTTCAGTATCCAGCCTGGGCGTACTATTCGAGAAATACTTTTACCACATCGACTGATGGACTGACTCAGGTTTTGAATTTCAAGGCTGTGCCAGAAACTTACCAGTATCGCTATTATGTGGTTTTGCCCAGTACTCTGGAAAATGGATACTATTTGATTGAGACAAAAACCTCTGATCAAACCATTCAGTCATGGATCCAAGTCAGCGATCAAGCCGCATATTTAAGCGTCAGTAAAATAAACACTTTAGTTTGGTTAAACGATTTAGAGAGCCAGCAGCCGATTGCAGGCGGCACAGTAACCATACCTGGGCTTGAGTTGGAAGAAACAACGAATGAGTATGGTATTGCTTTTTTTGAAACTCCGGATGAATTGTCCAGTGATGAACCCGACAAATCGTATATATTTACTCTAACTGGATCAGATGGGACGAAAACTGTAATTCCTGGTGCCCAGAGCTCGTCATATTACGATTATTCATCAGAAAGCCGCAGCGACGAATTCTGGCAATATTTGTATGTTGATCGCCCGATTTATCAAAAGTCCGACACAGTAAATTTTTGGGGATTAGCCAAGTTGCGTGGTAGTGAATCAATTCCCAGCCAGGCCACGGCCCAGCTTATAGGTTTTGATTATACTAGTTATTATGGTGAAACTACTAATATAGCTGAAACGACAGTCGAGTTAACCGATACTGGCACGTATTTAGGTAAGCTATCTTTCCAAAACCTTATTCCCGGCTATTATACCCTTAAGATATTGGTGGATGGGGCAGAAGTTAGCCGATCCAGTGTTTATATACAAAACTACGTTAAACCCAGCTATATGATAGAGCTGGGTACTGCCAAGAAGGTAATAGTAGAAGATGAGAACAATACGGTTACGGTTAGTTCACAGTTTTTTGAAGGCACGCCTGTGCCAAGTGTTGATTTGACCTACAATAGCAGTTTTGGGTCGGGCGGGTTGACCACCGATGAGAATGGTAGTGGATCGTTTACTTTGACAGCCGATGGAGTATCCAACTATTCCGAAACAGATTATGTCCGGGTTTATGCTGATTCAGCTGAAGCGGCAGATATCAGTTCCGAAGTTCGCTACCGGGTGTACCCGTCAGATATGTGGCTAGAATATGATTCTGAGGTGGATGAACAAAAAGCCAGCCTGGAGATGGATTTGAATTATTTAGACTTGAAAGCCATGAACAAGGATGATTATGATCTTTGGAGTGATGAGATTTATTCCGGTCCAGTATCAGATCATAAGATAACTGGTACGGTTAAAAAGGTGGTATACGATAAAATTGAGACGGGTCAATATTATGATTTTATCAATAAAGTTACTCGCAAGACCTATCGCTATGATCGACGACTAGAGCCCTACACCAGTTTTGATATAACAACTGATACTAATGGCGCGGCATTGTATGAATTCGATGTAGAAAAAGACAGTTCTTATGAAATAGAGACTAGTTATACTGATGATAACAACAGAACAGTAACCAGCAAACATTTCCTTTGGAGCGGTTATCGTTATTACGATGCCGATTATTCTGATATGGTGCGACTTCAGAATACCGACGAAGATACGATTTATAGTTTGGATGACCCGGTAAACTTTGCTTTCCTAAAAGGTGATGAACTGTTACCAGACAATGAACAGCCCAATAATTATTTGTATTTCCAAGCCAAAGCCGGTATCCAAGAATATTGGGTTAATCCGTCATCCAGCTACTCCTTTGATTTTTCTGCCAGCAATATTCCCAATACCTATGTTTATGGTGTGTGGTTTGATGGATCCAATTATTCAGCCACGGATTACTATTACTACAGCTATGGGTACGGGATCCAGTACGATACCAGTGATAGTGAAATCAATGTAGAAGTTTCTTCTGACCAAAGTCAGTACCAACCAGGGGAAGAAGTAACTTTGACCGTAAATACATCTGATTCCAACAGCCAGCCTATATCCGCCCGAGTGAATTTAAATCTAGTTGATGAGGCTATTTATGCTTTGCGTGATGAAGCTGTTGATCCTTTGTCTGCCGTGTACTCTAATGTTTCTTCAGGAATATTGCGTACTTATATTTCCCATGAAGAAAGCGATCTGGCGGCACCGATGGCTGAGCGCGGAGGGTGTTTTCTCGAGGGGACGCAGGTTTTGATGGGTAATGGCGGAAGTAGACCGATAGAAGAAATTTCAGTCGGTGAATATGTCTGGACCAGATTCTCTCCGTCAAACGATCAGCTAGTCACGGCACGCGTTGCTGAAAGGTTTGAGCACATTGTAGACACGGTGATTGCAGTCAACAATGAGTTGTTCATAACACCTAACCATATACTTTGGCTCAATGGTAACTGGCAGCCAGCCGAGAATATCAAACCGGGCGATAAGTTAGTCAACAATAAGGGTGAGACCGTGTTAGTCAAAACGGTAGAATACCAAAAGGGATTATTTAAGGTCTACAATCTCCACATTGATGATCAACACACTTTTTTTGCCTCAGGTATTTACGTGCATAATGACAAGGCTGGTGCCAGGAAGAATTTCCAGGACGCAGCGCTGTTTGAAGAAGTTGAGACGGGCCTCCTCGGGCAAGCCACTACAACTTTCACATTGCCTGACAATATCACTTCCTGGCGCGTGACCGCTCAAGGCATCAGCGATGATTTGGATGTTGGCAGTACCACCGAATTAATACCGGTAACGCTACCACTCTTTGTTGAAACAAATATCGCCCGTGAGTATTTAACGGGGGATCAGCCGATAATAAAAGTCTATGGTTATGGCAGTGATTTGGAGTCGGGTGACGCTGTAGATTTAAATGTCAGCATTGAGGACCTAAATTACGATACGACGCAAAACGGTCAGGCTTTTGAACCATCCAGTTTTGAACTGCCGGAAATGACTAGCGGAGTTTATGACGTGTATATTACTGCCACGGCTGGAAATCAAGAGGACACAATTTTGAAGAAGCTGAGCGTGATTGATAGTCATTGGGAAAAAGAATCAGCGAATTATTATACCCTAGAAGAGGGTTTGCAGATTGAAGGCGCCGATGACCGACAAACAACACTGTTGTTTATGGATCGCAACCGAGGATACTTTTATCGCGATTTGTTAAGACTGTATTACAGCTGGGGCGAACGGGTAGACCAAAAATACGCCAAGAAATTAGCTGCGGAGTACATGAATACATATTTTGAAGATAGCTATAATGTTGAAGATTTTGATGGATCAGTTTATCAGACATCAGATGGTGGAATTTCCATCCTGCCGTATTCGTCATCAGAATTTGAGTTGTCAGCGCATTTAGCAAATCTGGCACCTGGAGAATTTGATGCCAGCGCTCTGACCAACTATTTCACTAACTTTGTAACGAGTGAAGATGCAAATCTGGAAGAAGTAATTATTGCTTATTACGGTTTGGCAAATTTAGGTGAGGCGGTATTAAATCAAGTTATCCAGATATACGAAAATAATGAGATCAGCGATCAACTAAAATTGTATGTGGCCCTGACTCTGGACAAATTAGGGGCTGGTGAATATGCCCGGGTGATTTACAACGATGTTGTTAACCGGCTGGCTGAGACTCAAGATCCTTATATCAGATTACTTCTAGGAGAAGATGAAGATGATTATTTGAAATACACAGTTTTGGCGTCTATTTTAGCCAACAGTCTTTCGACAGATGAAGAGAGTGGTTTATATGAGTATGTCAGAAGCAAATGGACTGAGGAAATTTTGATAAACGTTGAAAAATTGATTTATCTACGACAGGCCTTACCCACTGCCGAAGCCGGACCCGTCAGCTTCAAATACACCGTTGGTAGTCGCTCGGATTTAGTTACCCTAGAGAAATACAAGAAATACAAACTATTATTGTCTCCAGATGAACTGGATCAAATAGAGTTTTCTGACATTTCTGGAACTGTGGGTGTGATCAGTTATTATACCGAGCCGGCTAATCCTGATTTGGTGACGGTTGACAATCAAGTAGGTATATCACGATCCTATCAGGTTGTTGGTGGCGATAGAACTACCAATTTTTCTGAGGGTGACATAGTGCTGGTTACTCTAGATCACCAGATTAATAATAACGCCATTGACGAGACATACCAAGTGACTGACTATCTGCCCAGTGGCTTAACTGTGATTAGCGAACCATTCTCTCGACTTCAGTACGGAGCCTATGAAGCCAATTGGCCTTATTTGATTGATGGACAGAAAGTCGCATTCCGGGCTTGGAAAGGCTGGGATAAATTGATCAAGTATTATGCTAGGGTAAATAACCAAGGCGAGTTCATGACTGATCCAGTGATGATCCAGGGTTACAGAGTGAAAGACAGTCTCAATATGTCGGATACTGTCACAGTAACCATAGAATGAGGCCAAATCGTTCAGTCACTATAACAGTAAGTGCCGCCGCTGTCGCACTAGCGGCTGGTGCTTTCGTATTCTGTCGCTCTGGTGTTAACAGCGAATCGGCTAGTTATAAATCCCAAGCGTTAAATCCGAGCATGTTTTCAGTTACTGATTTTTTTGCTGAATACGATAACCCTTCTGAAGATGTATGCCATAATTCAATGCTGGGCGGGATTACCACCCATCATCAGCAAGCTAGTGCCTTGATCGGTCAGTTTTTCAGATGCTTAGCTGTTTCTACCCAACCAGAAACCGTTATTCTAATTGGACCCAACCATTATCATCAAGGTAGTCGGGGAGTGCTAGTAGCCAGCCAGGCCTGGAATACTACATTTGGAATTGTTGAACCTGACATTGAAAAGATATCAGAATTAGCTGAGTCGGATTTAATAGAGATAAATGATTATGTAGTTAGTCAAGACCACGCAGTTGGTTTGCTAGTTCCGTATCTGTCATATTACTTTCCTGAGGCCAAGGTTGTGCCTTTGTTAATTAATTATAGCGTTAGTGAGTCTCAAGCCGAAAGATTTCAGGAATTCTTATCTCGAGTTATGGATGAAAACACAATAGTTGTTGGTTCAATAGATTTTTCCCACTATTTAGCCTCAGCTGAGGCGTCTCAGATGGACATTGAAACAGAAAAATTGGTTACAGAATTTAAATTGGATGAAGTTTACGAATACGGCGATGAACACTATGATACTGCCCCAGGCCTGTATACTATTTTAGCTTTAATGCAAAGACAAAACGCTCGGGCGGAAACGATTGCTCACTCAGACACTTCGGCATTTAACGGCGTTTCCAGCTATGTAACCAGTTATTTCAACTGGGTGTTTCTGTCCAAATAAATTGTATTTATAGTTATGAATGTGTTAAAGTCAACACATTGTCATTAACTATATTTATATATGCATGATAATAATCATCAGCACTATCATAACGATGGCGTGGGAAGTGTTGATCACAACATCCATCATAAACATATGGTGGCTGATTTTAAGAAAAGATTTTTCATTTGTACTGTATTAACCTTTCCGGTGTTAGCACTAACACCCATAGCCCAAGATCTATTGGGATTAGAATTTAGCTTTTTAGGTGATTCCTATATTGTCTTAGCGATTTCCACCTTTATCTATTTTTATGGTGGGTGGCCCTTTTTGAAAGAGTTTGTAAACGAGCTAAAGAAAAAATCGCCAGGTATGATGACTTTAATTGCTGTGGCGATTAGCGTCTCATATATTTACAGTGCTAGCGTAGTATTAGGCGTATCTGGTAAGTTGTTTTTTTGGGAGCTAGTTACTTTGATTGACGTTATGCTTCTGGGGCATTGGATAGAAATGCGCTCAGTTTTGGGTGCCGGACAAGCACTGAGTAGTTTAGCTAAATTGATGCCTTCTACAGCCCATAAGATATCTGAGAAT
Source organism: uncultured Gammaproteobacteria bacterium (assembly GCA_964594455.1). Lineage (GTDB taxonomy): Bacteria > Patescibacteriota > Patescibacteriia > JAHIZJ01 > JAHIZJ01 > CAZQLY01. The sequence continues at coordinate 62,346 of CAZQLY010000001.1, forward strand.
GGCGACAGATCTATAAACAACGCCCAGACGGTCAATGATGTACCAATAAATTCATTAAAATTAGGGGACTGGGTTCTAGTTAAACCGGGGGAGAAAATCCCGGTAGATGGAGAAGTAACAGAGGGTAAAAGTTCAGTTAATGAGTCAATGCTGACGGGTGAATCAGAACCGGTTTTGAAGAACCCAGGCCGTAAAGTAGTTGGTGCTTCGATAAATGGTGAAGGATCTCTTTCGGTGCGTGTTGAAAAGGCTGGGGAAGATTCATATCTAGCTCAAATGATTAATCTAGTTAACGAGGCCCGAAAAAGTAAATCACGGACTCAGGATTTAGCAAACCGGGTGGCTTTATGGTTAACGATCATTGCTCTGATAGTTGGCAGCGCGACTTTTTTGGTTTGGTTGGTAGCGTCAAATCAGGGTTTATCATTTGCCATAGAACGGGCGGTTACTGTTATGGTGATTACTTGTCCACACGCTTTAGGTTTAGCCGTTCCACTGGTAGCGGCTGTTTCTACTTCCTTGGCAGCCCGTCGAGGTTTTTTGATCAGAAATAGATCAGCCTTTGAAAAAATGAGAAACGTTGATGCTATAGTTTTTGATAAAACAGGTACTTTAACGAAGGGGAGCTTTGAAGTTACAGATGCAATTGCATTAACAAACGAGCTAGACGTTGAAGAGGTGATGCGATTGGCTGGCTCGGTTGAAGCACGCTCTAGTCATCCAATCGCTCAAGGCATTGTTAAATCGTCTGACAATACATATCAGGTTAAGGATTTTCAAAATATTCCCGGTAAAGGCGCCAAAGCTATCGTAAACGGTAAAGCAATATCTGTTGTCAGCCCTGCCTATTTGAAAGAAAAAGAAATTTCCATTGATTCAGATAAAATAAAACCAGAGGATAAAGAGGGAAGGGGTGTTGTTTATGTATTGGACAATGATAAACCAATTGGTGCGATTTATTTAGCCGATATAGTCAGACCGGAATCTAGGCCAGCCATAGAGAAATTAAATGATATGGGTATTAAAACGATAATGATGACTGGTGATAATCAGCAAGTGGCAGACAGAGTGGCTAAGGAAGTTGGAATAAAAGAATATTTTTCTGAAGTTTTACCAGAAAATAAAGCAGACAAGATAAAAGAAATCCAGTCCCGCAGCGCCACTGTAGCAATGACCGGAGACGGCGTTAATGACGCACCAGCGTTGGCACAGGCTGATGTTGGAATAGCCATTGGAGCCGGGACTGATGTTACGATTGAAACCGCTGACGTCATTTTGGTAAGAAGCAACCCAAAAGATATTGTGGGAATTGTTACCCTATCTCAATCTACCTACCGTAAGATGATCCAGAATCTGGTCTGGGCGGTTGGATACAATGCTCTGGCCATACCTTTGGCTGCTGGCGTTTTGTACTACTCGGGTATTGTGCTGGGACCTGCCTTGGGCGCTTTGCTTATGTCTTTGTCTACAGTGATAGTGGCCGTGAACGCCAGATTTTTGAAATTAAAGACTGCATAGTTCAATCCATATTGACACTGAAGCGCCAAAATGGAGCGGTCAGGTTTAATCCTCCAGAAGCAAGGTTAATAGCGCGTTTAAGCATGAGTTGAGATAATTGCTCATCCAGAGCACCACGTTTCTCAATATTACCGGAATAATATTTTTCTAGATTCGATACTGCTCGATCATCACCCAGCTGCCCAAGAGCCCAGATGGCTGAATTTCTGCTGCGTAAGTCATTATCTTCATCGTCAAGGAAAGCCATCAGAGACTCAACACAATCACCCTGATACTTAGACTGAGCAACTTGGCATTTTTCTTTTACGCTATAGCCGATGATATTGGTACTTAATAAGAATAAGAATATTAAGAATACTATCCCGATACTACCACCATAAATTATTAGATCTTTTGCTTTGAAGTTAAACATCTGGTTTGCTGGTTAAAATTGAAATATATCTTCGATTGGTTTCTTAAATACCTTGGCGATCTTATAAGCTAGAGCCAGAGAGGGGACGTATTTATTCTTTTCAATAGCTATGATTGTCTGGCGGGTAACCTCAACCTTCTCTGCTAAGTCTTCCTGAGTGTAATTCTTTTCCGAACGGAGTTGTTTGATATTGTTAATCATGATCGCTGTGTATCTTATTGAAGTAACGATATGTTATGGCGTAGATAGTGATATTCATTAGCGTTATGTAGCACAGCGTGACTCCCAATGATTCAGTTTCGTAGTCTTTTTGGGTGTAGCCGCTTATGATAAAAAAGAATGATAACAGGCCGAGAAAGATGGTTGTGATATGGAAAGCGAAATAAGCCGCTTTTCCGCTGATAGCTTCTGTCCGTTCATCAGAAGCTTGTGTTTTTAATTTAATGCTGAACAATATTACCATAAGAATTCCTATAACAAGTCCTACTAGGGCTAATAGTAGATTGTCCACTAAAACAGCGATTACTATTGATGCCAGAATGAATAAAGCAATTACAGCATAGATTTTTTTGAATGAGTTAAGGTCCATAAATGTAAGGTTAATTTTACATTTCCCATTGTAAAGTATGCTTTACATTTGTCAAGATCATATTGTGGAAAACCAGTGAATTTATTAAAAAATATAGAAGCAAAAACAGTTCATTTAAAGCTTAATTGACATAAGAATAATAGCTTGTTAAGATGAGTTATTCTCGGAAAAGGGAAGGACATTGACAATACTCTTGCTTGGAGGGCTAAGCAGGAGATTTACTGTTTACAAATAAGGCTATTATGCCTATCAAGGAGGTATCTGCCTATGGAGGAGTCAAGAGACACTGGAAGGTCTCGATTTCGCTAGCTACTGAATCGACAACTGACCTATTCTGAAGAGGAGATCGGGAAGATGAAAACGCTGCAATTAGACGGCAAGTCATTAAGCATCGATGATGCTGTGTTTGCCGCCAGAGGAGAAGCCGGCGCTGATGGCATTCATCGCTACCCCCGCGTAGAGCTTCATCCAGATGTTCGAGCGAAGATCGCTAATTTTCGCAAGGGCCTGGAGGAGCGCGGGGAAGCCGGCGACGTAATCTATGGCTACAACACGGGCTGCGGGATCAGGAAGAACGTCAAAATCCCGGACGATCAGATCGTGGCCTACCAGCGGCACTACATTCCAGCCCACTGCGTCGGGTTCGGTAATCCGTTCCCCGAAGAAGTGGTGCGACTGGCTATCGTGTTGCGGGTCAATTCGTTCGCCTTGGGCAACTCCGGCGTTCGACTGGAGCTTTGTGAAAGGCTCCTGGAGCTCTACAATGCGGGGGTGATTCCGTTTGTTCCGAAGAGAGGTTCAGTCGGATCAAGTGGTGATCTCTGCTGTCTGGCTCATGTCTCTGCGACCATGATGGGTCTCGAGGGTCAGCAAGCATGGTATCAGGGCGAGCTTATGACAGCCCTTGAGGCCCTTCAGCGTGCTGAGATCAAGCCGATCATGCTGGCCGGTAAGGAAGCAATGGCACTGACCAATGGTGCTACCTTCATTCTGGCTCTGGCAATTCTGGGAACCGCTGATCTCGAGACGCTGCTCTGGCACTCAAACATGGCTGCGGCGCTTTCGCTCGAAGCGATTCGCGGCGAGAAGAACGCTTTTGACCCCAGAATTCACGAAGCCAGGCCGCATCCGGGCCAGATCGAAGTAGCTCAGCGGATCCTCAGTCTGACTCATGGGTCCAACCGGATGTCAGCTGAGTGTCAGGCCATTGACCTGGAACATGAAGCGCTGAAGCGCCAGCCCGATGGCTCAAAGGTGCCTCGGGTCCAGGATCAATACTCGTTCCGATGTTACGCCCAAACCGCCGGACCGGCAGTGGAAGCGTTGGCTCACGCTCGAGAAGTCCTGACTCGCGAGATGAACGCTTCGACAGACAACCCCCTGATCTTCCAAGAAGCGGACGGGGCCTTTGTTGGTCTGTCTGGTGGGAATTTCCACGGGGAGCCTCTAGCCGTTCTGTGCGAACAGCTCAAACTGGTCGCTCAGTCACTGGCCAATGTCTCGGACCGGCGTTTCTTCGCGATGCTCGATCCGCATCTCTGCTATGGCTTGCCGCCTGATTTGGCCGGCAGCTCTGAACTGAATACGGGTCTGATGATCGCCCAGTATGCGACAGCTGCCCTGGTTTCGGAGAACAAGGTTCTTTGCCATCCGGCTGTGGCTGATTCAGTTCCGACTTCGTCGGGTCAGGAAGACTACGTCAGTATGGGTACGATTTCGGCCCGACATCTACGCTCAGTGATTCGCAATTCTACGGCGGTGGTCGCCTGGGAGCTGATCGCAGCTGCCCAAGGCATTTCTCGGACTCAAGAACCGCTTTGCCATCCCAGTTTGGGATGTGGTACTGCGGTTTGCCTGGAAGTAATTCGTGATTTCATCGCTGAGATGAGCAACGATCGCTACCTGTACGCGGATCATCTCAGAGCTATAGAGCTCATCCAGTCCGGAAAGATCAGACATGCAGTCGAGAAGGCTATCAACTAACTTTAACCCTTCCCCGGATTTCTATATCAGAGCCGGGTGAGGCGGGTCGGTAGCTCAGTGGTAGAGCACAGGGTTGTGGCCCCTGGTGTCGCGGGTTCAATCCCCGTCCGACCCCAGTAGTTTTGAAAGGGTGCGTAGCTAAGTGGGAGAGCGCTTGGTTGTGGCCCAAGAGGTCGTGGGTTCGAAACCCATCGCACCCCAGGTCTATATTGAATTCCAGTTTGGGGGTCGGTAGCTCAGTGGTAGAGCACAGGGTTGTGGCCCCTGGTGTCGCGGGTTC
>CAZQLY010000001.1:67227-198913 GCA_964594455.1 uncultured Gammaproteobacteria bacterium
AATCCCCGTCCGACCCCCCATTTCTTCTAACCTGGCGATACTTGAGGAGGTGATAAGCATGTCAGATGTAGTAGAACCGAGAATCCTCCGCGGATTGAGGGATTATCTGCCTGCCCAGGTGATTGCCAGGCACCAGATGATTCTATCGATTCGAGGAGTCTACGAACGCTATGGTTTCGTGCCGCTGGACACCCCAGCCATCGAAGCCAGAGAGGTTCTAGTCGGGAGCAATGAGGATACCGGACAACTGAACATTTTCCGGTTTGATGATCCTGATGGACGTCCAGCTGGACTGAGATTTGACCACACCGTGCCATTGGCTCGTTTCGTGGCCATGAATCAGGCGGAACTCCCCAGACCATTCAAACGCTTCGTTGTTGGTCCGGTTTGGAGAGGCGATGAACCATCACCCGGACGTTTCCGTGAGTTTGTCCAGTTTGATGCGGATACGGTCGGCACCAGTTCCATGGTGGCGGACACGGAAATCATCATGATCATGCACGACGTGATGATGGCGCTCGGGGTGGAACGGTTTCTGATCCGGGTCAACAACCGGAAGCTACTGAACGCATTGGTGACTATGCTGGGCATTGATCCGTTCTTCACCAACGACATTTTCCGGGCTTTGGACAAGCTTGAGAAGGTGGGTTCGGATGAAGTACGAGCCATACTGACTAAGCAAGGTCCTGAGGGCGTTGACCAGAAGCAGGTCCCGGCCGGGGTTCGTTGCATCGGACTGTCTGATGAGGTTGCCAGCCGAATCATGCAGTTTGTCAGTATCCAGGGGACGCCTGACGAAGTGATCCGTCAGCTGCGAGAGTTCTTCGACGACTACGCTGAAGCTGAGGAAGGTATCTCTGAGCTGGAGCAGATTCTGGACGGCTTGCGCGCCCAGGGTATTTCGGAAGAACGGTTTACGTTTGATCTGTCTGTGGCGCGCGGCCTGGGGTACTACACCGGCCCTGTGTTTGAGACAATGTTACTTGACTTGCCTAGATTCGGAAGCGTTTTCTCAGGAGGGCGCTTCGACGGATTGATCGGGCGATTCACAGAGACTAGCATTCCGGCCACTGGAGCCTCAATCGGCGTCGATCGTCTATTCGCCGCCCTGGAAGAGCTGGGGCTGATCAGCTCCAGCTCTTCCTTGACCCAGGTCCTGGTCACAGTGTTTGATCCCAACCAGATGAATGTCTATCAGGCTGTAGCCAGAGAGCTTCGTCAGGCAGGACTGAACGCCGAGCTGTACATGGGCGAGGAAGGTGGACGCGTTGGACGACAGTTCAGATACGCGGACCTTCAACAGATACCCATTGCAGTCATCATTGGTCCGGATGAACTGGCTGCTTCTGAGGTCTCGATCAAGGATCTGCGCAGAGAGCTAGGACAAAAGTTCAAGCAACAGCGCGTTCCGCGTTCCGAGATGATTTCGCACATTCGAGCTTTGCTGGAGAGGCAGAGTTCTGCCGCTGAGTAATACTTAGCGGCTTTTTTATTTCATTTAAACAATTATTGACTGTTTCAAATTAATAAAATAAGATGATGGTCTGGACACATTCATTGAGGAAGAATCAGGAGGGCGATATGAAAGCTATTTGGTTTCTGATGTTGGCCTCAATGGTGGCCAATGCTGGTTTCAGTCTTTTGTGGCGGCAGTCAGCTAAGATGTACAACCCCGGAAATGTGGTGGCCATGGTGGGTACCTTTGCCCTGATCCTAGGGCTAGGCTATGAGTACTTTACTTGGGCTAACTATATGCCTAAGCAAGAACCGCGCTGGCTGATCATCGCTTGTACTGGAGGGTTGGGTGCATTCTTCTTTCTTTGCGTGGGGCACTGGTATCAGTATTCAGAGGCCTCTCGACTCTATCCAGTCTTAGCTGCCGGCACCGTGGCCTTGGTTGCTCTGGCAGACAAGTATTTGGGTAATGATCCGCTGACTCTGCGCAAGGGGATTGGCATCTTATTGGCCATTGCTGCAATCTGGTGCATCGTTGGAGGGAAACACACACCAAGCTAAACAACTTGGTGTTTTTTTATCCACAGGGTTGAAATTTGACTAAAATCAACAAAAACAGTAACCTTAGTCTTACCTTGAAAATTTACTTTCAAATGCGTTAACTAAAGAGGCATAGTAGGCAGAAAACTAGGGCAAATAAGCGATCCTGGGACGGTGAAAGCCAGGAACCAAGGCTCTGCGCGAACACACCTCTTGAGCAGTCCCGATGAAAATCGGGAACGGTGGTCACACATCGTGAATATAGAATTAAGTGCCTGGATATTGCCTTGTGTAAGGATTAAGTCTGGGAATAAGGATGGGACCGCGGGAGAAGACTCTCGTTCCTTAATTGTTTGCCGTTCGGTAAATAAAGAAGGAATGAGAGTTTTTTATTAAAGGAGGTTAAAATTATGGAAAAGCTACAACCACATCTAAAACTTAAAAAAGGCGATATCGCCGACATTGTTTTGATACCCGGAGATCCGGCTCGAGTTAAGAGGATTGTTAAGTATTGGGATGAAGCCAAAGAGATAATGTTCAATCGAGAATTTTTGACTTACACAGGAAAATATAAAGGAATTCCAATTTCCGCAACTTCAACTGGTATTGGATCGCCTTCAGCCGCTATTGCCATAGAGGAGCTGGCCAATATTGGAGCCAAGACATTTATTCGGATTGGAACCTGTGGTGCGCTGAAAAAGGAAATAATCCCTGGTAATTTAATCATTCCCAACAAGGCCATCAGAGAAGAGGGAACCACTAAAGAATATGTTGGCGATGAATATGAGGCTATGGCTGACCCTGAGGTATTTAATGCTTTGAAACAGGCGGCTGATGAATTAAGCTACAAATATTTTATCGGAACCAATCGGACCCATGATTCTTTTTATGAACCGACGGGAAACTTTCTCAGATTAATGGATTTGCCGGCCTACAAAAAAGGTGAGTTAGTCAGCTCTGAGATGGAGTGCTCGGCCGTGTTCACCGTGGCTAAATTACGAGAGGCAAAAGCCGCCACAGTTTTAGCCGTAAATACCACAGAGCCTTTGGAAGAAATAGCGGACAACCCTGATCTGGTTTATCAGCTGGAAGTTTCATCGGAAGCGGAGCAAGGTGTTGATGCAGCGATTTTGACTGCATTGCGGGCAGTAGAGATATTAAAGAAAAAATAAAATGGAAATGCAAGATAAAGACAAATTAATACAGGAAAAGTTTGATAACCTAATTCAACCGGAGAATTTAGTCCAGCTTTGGACTGAAGAAAAAAAGAAACGCTATCAACTTCTTTCCATTAGCTCGCTGGTGATAAATGTATTGGGTAGAGATTTGCCTAGGATAGAGGAGTGGTGCTTGGAGCAAGGGTTCGACGGCATGGAAATAAGGATTCAGGATTTTGTTGGTTTCAAAGAGGGTTTTGATTCTAGCTTATTGGAAAAGTTTAAACCCCAAGGGATTATCACGGTTCACTTGTCAGATTGGAGCAGCTGGATACCTTTATATAGAAATGATTCAAAAGCATTGCTGAAAACATTTTATAGCTCAGCCAATGTAATTAAGTATTTTGGTGGCGAAAATCCGGATATTATAATTGATCGCCTGGATCGGGAATTGGATATAGCTGGTCGCTTGGGCGTAAAAGCTGCTACCTGGCACGCCAATCAGATAGATTACGATGATATACTCTTCGGAGAGAAACAGTATTCTGATCAAGAAATTATCGAGATAGTTTCAGAGTTCTCAGAAAAGCTCATTGGCAGGAATTCAGGTTATTCTCAAATCCTATCTTTGGAAAACGGCAGTGCCATTGATCGCGGTGTCAGAAGATTTAAAGACTTCAAAGAACTTTTTACCAATCCAGCGTTATCTGAGGTTGGGATAACATTTGACACGGCCCACATGACAGCGGTGTTATCACAAGAAGTTGGGAGCAAGGATAAGCCCATTGATCAGCAGATTTTTGAAGAGTTGCAAAGCAATCCAGATGCGCTCAAAAAGATTCGGGCCGTACACTTGTCTGATTCCATGACTACTTCCAGTTTTATTAAAGAAGCTAGCCCGGAACAGTTGAAAAAAGCTAAAGAGGATTTTTGGTACAAAAGAGAATTGGTGCGCGATGTGGTTGTTGATGACCACATCCCTATTGGCTTTGTTTTTCAAGCAGCCAAGCAAGTTTTAGAATTAGTGAGTTCGAATACCAAAAATAAGTTGTCTGTGGTTTGGGAACTAAGACCAGGTGATTTCGCAAGCCTAAAAAAATCAATAGATATTCAAAAAGTAAATATTTTATATGAACAATAAAATAATTAAAAAAGAAATTTTGTTTCTTGCGGCAACTCATGGTAATGAAAATTTTGCGATTAGTGTTTTAAAGAGAATAGATAAACAATCTAACATGATTGATTATGATTGGATTATTGTAAACGAAGAAGCATTAAAACAAAATAAGAGATTCGTTGAATCTGATATGAACCGAATAGCCCCCGGAAACATCAAAGATATTAATTATGAAAATAGACGGGTTGCAGAAGTAATAAAGCTCAGTAAAAAATATAAATACACAATTGATTTACATGGAACAGTTGCTAATACCGGTATTTTTATTATCATTACTAATCCTACACCTCAGAATATTGTCCTAGCCTTATCATTGCCGATCAAGCGTATTGTATTCTGGATTTCTGGCGATAAGAATGACCCAGGAGCAATCACTAAATTTGTAGACTGCGGTCTAGAGATTGAATGCGGACCTAAAGATTCGCCAGATACAGCTGATAATTTACAATCTACTTTACAAGATATTATAAAAAGCAAATTAGAAATAATCCAGAAATCAATAAATTCAAAAGAATTCTTTCAGGTAACTGGCAAGCTAAAAAAAGAAGATATCGAGACAGAAGAGGTCGGGGAGTTACGAGAGTTTCAAAAGGTTGACATAAGTGGTGAATCGTTCTATCCTCTCTTGATTGGTCGATACGATGATCGTGTTTGTACCAAGCTGAAGCGTCTTGATTTCTGGGAACTATTCTCCTATAAATCGTAAGCCATTAGTTGATATAGGTTCTTTAAAATAGGAGGCCGAAAATGGTCATTCGCAACCATGCTCCAAGTGAGGCAGAGTCTATTTGTCTGATATTCCAAAGTGCCTTTTCTGGACCGCCATGGAATGAGAGATTTTCTATGGCCGTTCTTCTAAAGCAATGGGCCGATCATTCACAGAAGCCAGGATTTAGATGCCTAGTTGCTGAGAATGAAGGCGAGTTGATTGGTGCAACATGGTGGGACACTCCCACTCTGGCACAACTGGAAACTGAGAGGGGCAAGGCTTTAGCGGCAATGAGTGCGGGGATGAACCCTGGAACTATTGTCTGGCTACGCGAGACTTGTGTTGACAGAAGCTTTCACAGAAGAGGTGTTGCCAGGAGACTCAAACAAGAGTCTTTGCGCGCCATTTCATGTTATCCCAAACCCGTTCTTCTGTTGACCAGGATGAGAGACGATAATGCGGGAATTGTCCGGATCAACTCATCCATGGGTCTTAAGAGGACGAATATCACCACTCCTAGTAAGACATTTCCGGGAGTGGTACACGAGTATTGGTATCGTCTATTAGACGATGATGTCAGTAAAGGGGGTTGAAAATGAGGCCATACGTTGTCACGGAGGATGTGGAGTTCCTGATGCAGTGCTGGGCCCGTGAGATGAACTTTCGTTGTCCTGAGAGTGCTTTTTTCCAAGCGCTCCAGAGTGAACTGTTCGATCATCTGCGGTCCATATTTCCAGAAGTCGTGAGTATCAGCCATGGAGACATGACTGAACAGCTGAGGCAAGCGATCGCTCGGGCTGAAAGCGGAATTGTTGTTTCGATTGACCGAGTCTACAATCAGGCGACGCACCGTCTCCAGAGTAATCGGATTGCTGATCTTAACAGCACGAACGTTATCGGTGAGGCGCCGCGTCCCGGTCATCCTTCACTGCAGGAGCAGATTAGCCTTTTACCGGCCGGCCCCTTAACCTTGGTGGATGACGGTTGCTTCTCTGGGGTAACCCTGAACAAGATTCACGATCTGCTAGTGACCGATGGGCACAGAGTGTGTTCAGTCATCGTGGGCGTGTTGATCGATCGTTCCAATAATGAGTTCTTGGCCAAACATCCGGACGTGAAGCTGATCGCGCTTCAGGAATTTCCTGAGGCGATCGATTGGATCTGCGAGCGCGATTTCTTCATTGGTGTTCCCCTGTCTGGCCGGACCGGTGGGTATCGGGAAGGAAACGTGGTTACTGCCTGTGATCCTGAGGTAGCTTTGCCATACTGCATACCGTTCGGCGACCCAGTCAGCGGTGCGTCGATTCCGGCAGACCAGGCAATCACTTTTTCCAAGAGGGTACTACAGCTCAGCCGACGGCTTTGGGAGGAAGTCGGCCGCGTGTCTGATCGGCCAGTGTTGTGTCGAGACATCCCGCGCCTGCCGCGTGGTGTATCTCGGGGCGATGAACCGTTTATTGATGCCCTGGACCAGGCTCTGCAGAAGTTGCGGACCAATGGTTCTGAGGCTAGGATGTGAGATTAATTCTTGCATCCTTTTTTTATTTGCTTTTTGGGCTGATAATAGATATAATTATCTTGATTTCATTATTGATATTAAACACATGAAAAAAACTTTATTTATTACGCTGGGGTTGTTGTTAGTGGTCGTAATGGTTGGAGCTAGTTGCGGCCAAAAAGCGGCTGAAGAAAAGATTGAAAATGATATTGAGAGCGCAACCAACGGTGACGCCGAAGTAGATTTGGATGATAACAGTGTCAAAGTAAACACCAACGAAGCGACTTTTGAGGCTGGCGAAAGCGTTGATTTGCCAGAAGATTTTCCATCAGATGTGTTTGTGATTGATGGCACTATCATCGCTGCAGTGACTGTTGAAGAGGGTGATTCCTATTCATTGAACATTCAAACTTCCAAATCAGTCTCTGACGCCAAAGCTGAATATGAAGAAGAACTAGAAGCTGACGGTTGGGATATAAATGTCTCGATGGATTTAGGCGGCAGTTCTACTATGTCGGCTGAAAAAGATGATCGGTTGACTACAATCACAATTAGCGAGGTGGATAGTGTCACCACAGTAATTCAGACGACCACTAAGAACGAATAACATAGTTAATGAGTCAATCAGAGGCAACATTGTATCGATCGCGCACCGACCGCATGGTGGGGGGAGTCTGCGGGGGTTTATCCAAATATTATAGCTTGGACCCGATTGTTACCAGACTGATTTTTGTGGTTCTGGCGTTGGTTGATGGAGTGGGTATACTTTTGTATTTGATTCTACTAGTCATAATCAAGGAAGAACCGGGTGAAAAAGTAGATGTCGACACAGGTGCAAAAACCAAAGAGTTTATTAATGAAGCTGGTAAAAGATCGCAAGAGGTGGCAAAAAACATAAAAACTAACCAATCTTGGATTGGAGATAAGCGAAATTTAATAGCCTTGTTGATAATCGTAGTCGGCATAGCCTTGCTATTGAAACAGCTATTTCCAGAAAGACTGGTGCATTGGGAATACGTTTGGCCCGGCATCTTAATAGTTTTTGGTTTTTATCTAATCACTCGTCATAATAAATAATCCACATGGAAGAAGAAAAGAACCAAAGTACAGATAACACAAAAGATATCCCCGAGGAACCGGAAGTTGTTGATTCACCGGAAAAGAAAGCAGAGCCCGAGGTTAAAGAAATCCACCATCATCACTACAAAGAAAAATCCGGTATTAGCTGGGGCCGAGTTTATCTGGGTATAATAATTATTCTCATCGGAGTATTCTATTTAGCCCAATCGATCGGCTGGCTAGAGAATGTGAGTTTTGACATCTGGCAGTTGTGGCCATTACTGATTGTAATAGTTGGGCTATCTATGTTGACGGGACGGGGTTGGGTTTCGGGTATAATTAGTTTAGTGGTTTTACTGGTGATATTAGGAATTGTCGGACTGTTATTTATAACCAATTCGAATGTCGCTACTACGGAAACCCAGCTTAGTTTTGACATACAAGAAGGCGCTGAGTCGGCTGTATTAAAAATTGCTACCGGAGGAGGTGAGATAAATTTACAAGCTGGCTCAGAAGACATGACTAAATTAATCACGGGTCAGTCTGTGGCCTCATTTTTGGAACTGACTCAAGATGATGATTTAGACGGCAGCGTGCAAACAATTTCTTTGACTGGTCAGACTAGGTGGGATGTGTTTGACTGGGGTAAGAATAACGAGCTGAATCTGGATCTAAATCGTAATTTGCCAATGAACATTGATATTGATAGCGGTGCTGTTAGTATGGACGTTGATTTAACCCAGGTTCAAGCTGAGAAAGTTGATATTGATACGGGAGCCTCTTCGGTTGATTTAGCTATTGGCGATTTATCCGAAAACGTTTCGGTTAATATCGATGCTGGAGTTAGTTCAGTGGATATTACTCTACCTGAGGGTTTCGCAGCGCGGATGGATGTCGATTCAGGATTAACCTCAAAGAATTTGGAAGGATTTAAAAAGGCGGATGATGATACCTACCAGACAGATAATTATGGTGAAGCGGAAAAGAAAATAGAACTGGATCTTAGTTTAGGAGTAAGCAGTTTAAATATAGATTGGAAATAATTTCGTTTGAACAGTCTGCTGAAAATTAAGCCGATTTGGAGTTGGTTATGATAAAAAACGTAATCTTTGATTGGTCCGGAGTTTTGGATGATAATTTAATGACTCAGTATTGTGCCAGTATGGAAGTACTTAAGTCATGTGGTGTTAAGCGTATTTCTTTAAAAGAATATCGTGAAGAGTTTGATTTACCTTACATGGTGTTTTATCGAAAATATAGTCCTGGTATTACCAAGAAGCATCAGGATGAAGTCTTTAAAAAGGCCTTTCCTAAATGCCCAAAATCAAAATTATATCCTGGAATGAAAGCCCTTCTTAAGAGGTGTGAGAGTTCGGATAAAAAAATATATTTGGTTACATCGGATCATAAAGTGTATCTAGATAATCTTTTAAAGAAATACGGTATCAGCCGAATGTTTGCAGATATTAAGTACAGCGTTCACAATAAATATAGCTGTATAAATAATATAATAAAAAAGGAAAAGCTGAATAAAACGCAAACAATATTTATTGGTGATACCCTAAATGAGGTTGCTGTCAGTAAAAAACTTAGTATTAAATCAGCTGGCGTGACTTGGGGCATTTGCAGCTATCGTAAACTCAGACAAGCTAAACCGGATTATATTTTTCAAAACATAAAAAATATGAATAAAGTAATTTTTTCTGAAAATGAGCCCAAATGAATATCTAGCCGATCGGCTAAAAAAAAGTGCTCAGACAATAGACAGCAAAAAAGTTCTGAAGAATGAAGAATTAAAGGAGTTCATTTTTAAGACCTTAATGTCCAAGAAATTCCGCAAGTGGGGCGTTGGTGATGAATATACCCAAGAAGTCAAAGACTCTGCTAAATATGTAGTGGAGAAAGACATACCACTTAACACTACTTGGTTTTTTGGCGGTTACAAGCTCTGGAGTCTGCCTAGTAGTCCCGAAGCAGATTGGGCGGAGTTTTTTGCAATTAGCTATCTGCTCAGATATATTGCTCCGATTGCCCAGGCCCATCAGCCTGGAGTGGCGATGACGTTTTGGGCGGCCCATCCTTCGATTATGAAACGCCAGAGCAATATTCCTGAAGAAGAGTGCCGAACTTATCATGAGTCATTTAGAAAGTTAATTGCTGAGTTTCAGCCTCATCTTCCAGCCAATATTAAATTAGAGTTGAGAGGTTTTGATGAGCTTTATCCGGACGAAAAAGAGTATACCGACGAGCTGGAACCTTTAATAAAAGAGGTGGAAAAAGAATATGAAGCCTGGCCTCAGGACCGAAAGGATAAAAAAAGAGCCACTTCAGTGTTAAATATTCAGTGGAACGGAGCAGAAGATTTGGAAAAACTCTCAGTATCTGAAAAAGAAGCAAGAATAAAAAACGGTCCAATAGTGCACGATGGATATTGCCGTCTTTCTAAAATCAACCAGGTCATCCGCGGTTTGGGAAAGATAGATTTAACAGCTACACCTTTACCAAAAAGAAATTCCATTACCGTTGGTACAACTTCCTCATCCGTTGCTAAATTCTGGGCTGGTGTTGGTGTTTTGGAAAGAAAAGGCGATTCATTCTCAGATCGTATCTTGTCGCCTAAGCAATTTCAGCAAAAAAAAGATGCACAGCATGAGGTTGTACCATCAAATTTGATCAAACAAAAAAACTTCCAAAAAATCTGGATATTCCCCGAGTCTTAAGATAAACTAGTTTTCTCTCAGATAACCCCAAGTGTGAAGCTTATCGCTGTCTTCATACCAGCGATCACCAATATCTTTGCGGTAGTACATATTGGGTATTAAAACGTTTTCTATTCTATGGTAGACTTGTTGCTGAGCCTGTTTTAGCGTTGGTCCTGTGCCGACCACAGCTAAGGCTAAACCAGCCGTACCGGTTACAATCCATTGTTCGTTTATTCTTTTAACATCATGTATGTGTACGCCCTCGATGCTTTTAGGGTTTTTGAAAACAATGGTGGCGCCTTTGGAGTAGGAATCAAAAGTCTTTTTATCTCGGAAGGGGTAGGGCGGAACTACCAGACGAACTCCAACCTGAAAACCTTTTTTGACTTTCAATTGGGGATCTCGTCCGTTTGCTAAATCATAGAGAAATTTGCCAATCGGTGTAATCATGCCTTCTTGCTGTATGCTTATAGTCGGATAGCCAAAGCGGGCTGTAAATTCCAAGGGATATATGCCATTTCCGTTAACAATACAGTTCAGATCCATATAGCCGACGTAATTGTTGTCAGCCAATGTCGTTTCCAGCTTCTTCAGTGTTTGATTGAAAAGTCGGTTGGGGCTGCTCCAAAACATGCTAGTACCCATTTCACCGGTAGCCGGCCCGAGGTTGCCTGGAAAAAGCTTCTTATGCTCGAAGTTAATGTTAATCGGATATATAAAACTATGACCATTAAAGAAAGCCCCAACTGCTACTTCAACACCGCTTACCTTTTTTTGTAATTGGAATACTTTTAGTTGTTTATACCAAACCCGCTTATAGGCTTCGAGTACCCTTATTACATCGCTTCCGTCATCCTCCATACCTACGAAGAGTAAACGCTTGATGTTCTGAGCCTCACCGCTGGGCTTGATAACGTATTTATTAGGATTAGTTTTGACGTGATTCATGGCCGCGTCAAAATCTGTGAAGGTGTTGTAGGATAATATAGGAATGCCGTGTTTTTTCAACTCCTCCTGGCCAAACCCTCGATCATCTTCCAGCATATCTGTATATGACGATCCGCCGATTACGCTTTTTCCCATTTTTCTCAAAGATTCGGCTTTTTTGCCTTGCCCGAGTACATCATCAAATACAACCACATCAGCCCATTTAACAGACTTCTTCCAATTTTTAACTTTGGGCACAAAACCGTCGGCTATATCTGGCTCGTGTTTATTTTCGACACAATAACGAACCTCATGGCCTTCTTTATGAGTTTGCCACGCAATGTCGCTGATCAGCCCGTCGGCTGATACAAAGAGAAATTTCATTTTTAGGATATGTGAATAATGATAGTTGTGAGAAAAGTATAGCACTAGTAGATGTTTTTAGATAGTGTACGTTGAGCCAGTACGTTTTTTATATAAAAAAACCTCCCCAGAAAAATCAGGGAGGGAGTGGTGATCTTTACTTGCTTGCCAGGGCAAAGATCTCGACCAGAGCGCCCTTGGGCAGGCCCTTGACCTGGAAGGCGATACGGCAGGTTTCGGGCCGTTCACCCATCAAGCCGGACCAGACGGTGTTGATGGCAGCGTAGTTGCTCCGCCCCTCTTCGGTGTCATCGACCGGTTCGGTGGTCAGAATCAATGCCAGGGCTGTATCGCTGGTCTCATGGTCGCACTTGATCAGGTGGCCGAGCGCGTTGGAAAGAGCTTCGTGGAACTGAGCGGGCAGGTCGCCGGGAGAAGCAATTTTTCCATCCTCGGTCAGATTGGGCAAGGTGCCTGAAGTGATGGAAAGGCCGTTCAGCTTCAACGCAGCCGAGAAGAGGCCAGCCAGAGGAAAATCACGCAGAGCTTCGGGGACTTGCTTGGACATTGGAACCTCCATTGCTTCGTTTCCATACAACTATCAAAAAACCACTTTGGAAATCTTATAGCCAGGATGGTTATATGTCAAGCTATTTTCTAAACTTTTGGAATATCAAAACTGAAATAAACAACAGGGTTGATGTTAGCACTATGGTCGGACCGGTTGGTAGGTCTAAATAGTATGAAAGAATAATACCGGCCACCATTGTGATTTCAGCCAGTAATAAGGTAATGTACTCCAGGCTTTTGAGTGATTTAGCCAGTAGTTTGCCGGTAGAAGGCGGGATGATCAATAAGGCGCTGACTAAAATTATTCCCAGCACTTTAACGCCCAGCACCACTGAAACGGACAAGGCAATATAAAGAGTTATTTCCAATAAGGTAACATTGATCCCGGCTAAGTAAGCGCTTTCCCGGTCAAATATCATCAGGGCAATCTTATTCTTCTTGGCGATATGCAACAAGATCAAAAGTGCCGCCACCACGCCAAAATATATTAATTCCGTGGTCTTGATCGCCAGAATATTTCCGAATAAAAAGCTGATCAATTCAGGCTGATACCCCGATTGCAGACTGATCAACAAAACTCCCAGCGACATGCTGGCCGTAAAAATAATTCCGATAATGGTGTCTGAAGACAGGACTGTTTTATTTTCTAGATAGTAAATAATAATTGCCAAGATAATGCCAAAGATAACCGCTACTGGCAGGGGGCTGACTCCAGTTATGATCCCGATAGCTATCCCGGCCAGTGAAGCGTGAGCAATCCCATCTCCAAAGAAAGCCATTTTTCTCAGCATGACAAAGATTCCCAAATAGGCCAGCAGTCCGGCTAATATCACGCCGGCTATTAGAGCTCGCTGAATAAATGGATATTGAAGCAACTCAATCATGTTTGGGATATTTATGTTGATAGAGCGCTACATCTTGGCTATAAAGTGATTTCAACGTGTTTTCGTTGATTACATTTTCCGGTTTACCCGTGCATATAAGTTTACGATTCAAACAGATTACCTGAGAAGCGTATTGGAAAACTATGTCGATTTCATGAGAAACCAGCACAACCGTAACATCGTGTTCGGTATTAAGATGTTTAATCAGATCATAGAAATTTTTCTCTCCCGTGATATCAATGCCGGAGACCGGCTCGTCAAAGAAAATTATCTTTGGCTCATTTACCAGCGCTCGGGCAATTAACACCCTTTGTATTTGACCGCCTGATAATTTGCCAAGAATGAGATCTTGTTTCCCAGACAGGCCAACTTCTTTTAATGGGATATTAGTATCAGAATTTCTGTGTTTATCGTCTAGCGACAATTTTAAAAATTCCCCAACTGTGATTGGGTAGGTTTTATCAAAGCTGAATCTTTGAGGGACGTAGGCAATATCTTGTCTAGCTAATGAAGGTTTTTTGTCCAGAATTGAGATTTCTCCATCTGATGGTATTAATCCGAGTAAAGCTTTTAATAATGTTGTCTTGCCAGAGCCATTGGGTCCAATCACTGCACAAATAGATTTTTCTTCCACTGTAAAATTAAGTCTTTCTAAGACAGTAAGATTGCCGTATTTGACTGTCAGGTTTTTTACTTGGACAGCTAGCATTTATTTTAGCGAGCTGATAATAATATCTGTATTATATTTTATCAGTTCAATATAACTTTGTCGATTATCTAAGCCTCCGAGGGGATCAAGGATCGCTAAACTGAGATCCAAGTCATTAGCAAAAGGCTGCAAGGTTTCATTAGATAGTTGTGGTTCGGAAAAAACAACTTTAATATCATGTTCGGTAATTTCTTCCTGGAACTTAACTAAATATTGAGGGCTGGGTTCTTGACCAGGAAAAGGCTCAAAAGTGGTCACAATTTCTAAACCCATTTCATCAGCGAAATATTGCCAGGCATCATGAAAAGTAGCCATTTTTTTGTTAGTCAGTGAACTGAAGCGGTTGAGGGATTCATCTTTCAGATCATTCAGCGAATCAAAGTAGGTGTTTAAGTTTTCTTCAAAATATTCTTTGAACTCAGGAAATTTTGCTTCTAAACTAGACGTAATATTGGCGGCGATAGTTCTTGCATTGTCAAGCGACAACCAGTAGTGCGGATCGGTTGCATCAGTCTGTTCCTGATCTTCTTCATGCTCTTCCTCTTCTTCCCCGTCTTCATGTTCGTGAATGTGACCCGATTCTTTCAAGACAATATTTTCACTTACTATGGATATTTCTATGTTTGGCCAGGTGTCGACCATATCCTCAACCCAATCATCGAGACCATATCCAATACCAAACACTATTTCTGATTGACTCAATTCTTTTACTTTAGCCGGAGTGAGTTCAAAAGTATGAGGGCTGCTGCCTGAGGGGAGTATTTGAATGACGTCGATTTTGTCACCAGCAATGTTGGAAGTTATGTCAGCCAACGGAAAAATAGTAGCGGCGACAGTTGGTTGATCAGTTTCATCATCGGTTTTGCTGACAGTTAGAATAATTACTAATACCGCGATTATCAAAAGAACAACCAGAATGATTTTTTGTATGAGATTGTTTTTCATAGTGGTTATTTACATTTAGGACAAAGCCCAAAGAATTCCAGCGAATGCGAAGAGAGCTCAAATTCTTTTGACTTTAATTTGCTTATTATTAGATTAACTTCGCTGGCACAGTCGAACTCTTCGGTTCGACCGCATTTTTGACAAACAATATGATGATGGTGTTCTTTGGCAATTTCGTAGAGCTTGTGCTTGTCATTGTAGCCAAGTTCATCAATGATTCCTAGATCGCGCAAGAAATATAACTCGCGGTAAACAGTCGTTTTGTTTAATATAATATTCCTGGCTGACAACTGTTTTAAGATTTCTGATGCTGACAAATGCGCATCACTTTTTAATAGCAAGGATACTATAGCTTGCCTGGATTTGGTTATCCTATAGCCCAGATCTTTTATCTTATTTAATGGGGGAGAACTATTATTCATATATATACATAATAATGCAACTCGGTTGCATTTGTCAAATATAAAAATTAACATGATATTGGCTAAAAACAAAAAGTATGATACTATCATACAAGGAGTAAGTTCTTTTGTTAATTGCCAAGGAGGATGGGGTATGGAGCAAGGAACTCTAAATAGGGAGTTTGCTGGTTGTGATGATCTCTGTCGCACGGTTGTTGATAGAACAGTCCCGGTGCCTGAGCTGATTGCCCAATCGGGTTGCAGCTGGGAATCCCAAGGCCTGGATCTGGAGCAATTTCCAGCCTTAGAAGAGACGTCTGAATCAGTGCTCAAAGTGTGTATCACCAATGAATCTCTTCCTCACTGGAAAGTCTGCGAGCTAATCCAGCAAACGGGGCTTTACATTACGGCAGACCTTTGGGACCTGATAGCTTTTTGGAAAGCCTATCAGGCTCAGGAAGTAACCCTTGGACCCGAACTGCCCCTAGGTTGGCTTTGGGCCTTGGGACCACCTTGGCTCTATTTTCCCGATCGGAGAAACTACTTCTTCAAGCTTGACCTAAATAATGGTCAGCTGGTGGCGGCACCTTTAACTCTCCAAGGATTGAGTTTTGAATCCGGTACCCTCTTTCTGATTCGTCGTTGTCGAGACGAATAGATCCGTGGCGTAAACGCGCTCGGATTTTTTTTGAAAAATATCATCCGATATGGTATTATTTAGGCATAAAAATATGGCAGAGTCTATTTTTTCTGTAAAAAAACTATCCAAAACATATAAATTGGGTGATATAAGAGTAAAGGCGCTACGCGCGGTTTCTTTTGATATCCAGAGAGGTGAATTTTTAATTATTACCGGTAGAAATGGTTCGGGTAAGTCTACGCTCTTACATCAATTGGGCTTGCTGGATTTTCCAGATGGTGGAGAAATTTATTTCGAGAATAAGGAGGTAGTTGGGATGAAAGAAAAATATAGACGGATGTTGAGGCTAAACGATATTGGATATATTTTTCAGAATTATGCCTTAATAGCAGAATTGACAGCACTGGAGAATGTTATGCTGCCAGCCATGATGATCAAAGATCTAAAAACCTGCCGGCAGAATGCCGAAAAATTGTTGGTAAAAGTTGGATTGGGCAAAAGGTTAAAACATCTGACGAAACAATTATCTGGCGGAGAGCAGCAGAAAGTGGCGATTGCCCGGGCTTTGATCAATAATCCTAAAGTGATATTTGCTGACGAGCCAACAGCTAATTTGGATACTACGGCCGCCAAAGACGTTATGCAGATATTCCAGAAATTAAATAAAGATGAAGGACATACGATCATTATGGTAACCCATGAACCGGAAGAGACTATATATGCCAGCAAACAGATTAAATTATCAGATGGAAAAATATTATGAAGGGTGAGTCAAAAATTGCATTTTATTTAGCCTGGAGATTTCTTCAACGAGGCAATAAATGGACTCTGCTGCTAATAATATTTTTAATGGCGATTGCATTTGTAAATTTAGTATTCGTGACTTCACTTTTTGACGGTATTGTAAAAGGGGCCAATGAACAGCTGATAAATACCTATACCGGCAATATATCAATGGTGCCATTGGAAGGTAATGAAGTAATAAATGATGTGGAAGATGTTCTAGAAAAAATTAGGAAAACTGAGGGAGTGAAAGCTGCTAGCTCCCAGTCATTTGTCCCCGCTTCATTAAAATATAAAAGTATTAGCGGTAATTGGCAGGTATTGGCTGTAGATCCTGAAGACAAAAAAGAAGTACTAAACATATCGCAAAAAATGATTTCCGGGGAATATTTGGATGATTCGCCTGATGAAATTGTTATAGGAAGGCAAATCGCTGGCGGCGAGGGTGTGGAAATGGACGCTTTTTCTTTCAAAGATGCGCAAGTAGGTGATAAAGTCAGGCTTTCGTTTGACAGCGTTTCAAAAGAACTAACGATAAAGGGAATATTTTACACGAAATTTATAGATACTGATCAAAGAGCCTTTATCAATAAAAAAACACTAGTCGATCTGGTTCCGGGAATAGAAGATACCGCTACCAATATAATCATTCGCATAAATGAATCAGAAACAGAAAAAAATGTGATTGAACGTTTGGAAGATGAGAATCTTAATGGAAGATTCTTCAGCTGGGATGAAGTTTCGGGGTTGATGGATACAGTAACCGATAGCTTTTTGTTCGTAAACGCTTTATTGACTACGGTTGGCATATTGATAGCCGCCGTCACTATTTTTATAGTTATCTATATTGATATTTTTTCAAAAAAACAGCAGATTGGAGTCTTACGAGCCATCGGTATTAAATCATATTTGATCCGTTCCGCTTATGTTATATTAACGGCTATTTATTCAGTTTTAGGAGTCGCCTTGGGGCTAGCTATTTTGTTTGGAATTCTGATACCTTATTTTAAAGCTTATCCGTTTGAACTACCTATCGGAGACTCGACCTTGGCGGTTAATACTGTAGATTTGATATTTCGAGCCGAGCTGATTATCTGGGTGGCGATTGGTTCGGGGCTAATTCCAGCTTTAATAATAACAAGGGTAAAAATACTCAACGCTATCTTTAATAAATAGTCCAATAAAAAACATCAGCCTCTTTAAGACCGATGTTTTTTTATATTGCTACTATTTTACTTCTTTGACGATAGCTTCAAATATATTGGAATGATTCATGGCTAGCTCAGCTAGAACTTTGCGATCTAGTTCAATCTTGTTCTTTTTTAAAGCGTTCATAAAGACCGAATAGCTCATCCCGTGCTGGCGGACAGTGGCATTGATCCGAACCTGCCAGAGGTTGCGAAAAGCTCTCTTTTTCACCCGGCGGTCGCGATAGGCTTGGGACCCAGCTTTGGTAACGGCTACTTTGGCCAGCTTAGGCTTGCTCTTGCGGCCCCAGCGATATCCTTTAGCTTTCTTTAGAAGATTGCGTCGTCTTTTGGTATGGGTTGTTCCACGTTTTACTCGCATACAGTTAATGAAGAATTAAGAATTACGAATTAATAATGAAGAATTAGGGTTTATAAACATTTTTAATTCTTCATTTTTCATTTTTTTATTATTTATAAGGCATTAACCGCCTAAGGCTGCGGGTATTGCTTTTGGCAGACACTTTATCGCGTCTTTTGTTGCGGGTAGTTGATCCGCGTTCTCGAGAATTAAAATGATCCTGGCCAGCTTGGCGCTGAAGAATCTTTTTTTTGGATGTAACCTTGAAACGTTTGCTAGTTCCTTTATGGGTTTTCAGTTTCGGCATTATTTTCCTATTAACATTGTGAATCTTTTTCCCTGGCGAGTTAATGGCTGTTCGACCTTGGCGTTTCCAACCGCCTGGAGAAATTCGTTGATTTTTTGCTTAGCCCTGTCTACGTGCTGCATTTCACGTCCGCGAAGTATCATCTCGATGCGCACCTTATCTCCCGCTTCTAGAAACTTGATCGCTTGATTGATGCGGTGTTCAAAGTCGTGCTGGCCGATTTTCAGAGATATACGGATACCTTTGACATCAATCTTTCTCTGTTTGGCTTTTGATTTACGCTCGGCTTTTTCCTGACGATATTTGAAGGCGCCGAAGTTATCAAGTTTGCAGACCGGAGGATCGGCCTGAGGAGCTATTTCGACTAAATCAAAACCGCGTTCTTGCGCCAAGCGCAAGGCCTCATCAGTACGAAGAACCCCGAGCTGTACTCCATTTTCATCGATCACTCGTACCTGAGGTACGCGGATGTATTGATTAATCCGTGTTCTGTTCTTGCTAATTGTCTAGAAACTTAATTGTTATATTTGGCTGTGCCATCCGAAGCGCACTGTATTTGTGCATGTTTTACGGCACAATTGTTGCTCTCCTGCGCTGAAGCTACGGAGAGTATCCTTCGCTTATGCGAAGGATGGTGGAGATGAGGGGAATTTCACCCCTGTCTGGAAAGGTCTCCAAAAACCTTCTACCAACATAGTCTGTTTATAAGGATTCGAGCAACAAGGTCGAAACAGACAAAAAACTTGTTACTCTAGTCTCAGTTGCCCAGAACGATCTGCTGAAACACCTAGATCGTTAGCCCTGATAAATGACACCCGGGTTTCTCCTATCAGGAGTCAGAGAATCGGATGGTCGCTGGTTATTTAAGCAGCGACAGGAGCTAAGCTAAATGATGCGAAAGCATTCTTTAGTTTAGCCAATTTTGACTTGGCATTTGTCTTGTGACCAGTTTTTTTACAGAGATCTGAGACTCTGATTGGCCGGTGTTTGAATGTGCTTTCCGTCGATTATTAAACATCCCCGGAATATTGCTCTCAGAATTCGACACATTTCATCGTTGACAGTTTCGGTGCTCATTATTACGGCTTATTCCGCTCCTCACTGTCGCCTCGATCTGTATCAAATTCTGAGAGCATGCTACTACCTTTTTAAAGCTCGGCGAATGCGTCGATCGGTTTCGCGTTTCTTTATTGTTTCACGCTTATCTGACTTCTTTTTTCCGCGTCCGATTCCGCCCTTGAGCTTAATCAGGCTGCCTCTAGTATATAGAGACAAGGGCATTAATGTCAAGCCTTGAGAGGCTCCTTTCCCGATCAGGCTTTTTATCTCACTTTTTTTCAAAAGAAGCTGGCGTTCGCGAGTGGGTTTATACTTTCTCTGGACGCTTTTGGCGTATTTATAAGGTGAGATATGACAATTGACCAGAATCGGAACATTATTCCTGATAGATATGTAGCTCCCTTTGAGTTGTACTTGTCCGCTTTTCACAGATTTCACCTCGGGTCCAGTCAATACAATACCGGCCTCGAATTCGTCTTGAATATCGTAGCTGTACCGAGCGTATTTATTTGTGGCTAAAGTTGGCATCGCATTTGTAGTTTATCACGTTAGTAAGGGATGTAAACAGTCATTTGACGATCAAGTCATAATATTGTTTTATATAGAAAAATTGGTTATAATAGCCGCATGCTTAGAGACGATATCGCCAAACAATTACAGCGTGTTTGTTTTGAACTCTGGCCGCATTTGAAAGAAGAGGTTGGGGAAGATTTTTTTGTTAAAACTATCGAGCTAACTAAAGATGAAAAGTATGGTGATGTTTCTTCCACCATTGCCATGCAGCTGGCCAAAAAGGTGTCAGCCAATCCTTTGGAGCTAGCCGAAAAGATAATAGGATCAACTAGTCAGAATTTCCAGAAACAGTTCAATCGGATCGAGGTAGCGGTTCCGGGTTTTATTAATTTTACTTTGAGCAAAGCCTGGCTGAATCAGCAGGTCAGCCAAATTATTGAACAGGGCACTACTTTTGGAAAAAGTGATTTAGGCCAGGGGCAAAAGGTGCAAGTGGAATTCATCTCCGCCAATCCGACCGGCCCGCTCCACTTAGGCAATGGCCGAGGAGCGTTTATGGGAGATGTTTTGTCCAGCATATTGTCCAGCCAGGGCTATACTGTTCGCAGAGAATATTATGTTAACGATATAGGCAATCAGGTGGAGGTATTGGCCGAATCAGTCATCCGCCGGTATCTGCAGCAGACAGAACTGAAAGTCGATTACCCGGCGCGCTGCTATCAGGGTAATTATGTTATTGACCTGGCCAACAAGCTAAAGCTCCAAGAAGCTAAGCTCAACGATATCAACCGGACCAAGAAAAGGATCAAAGAAAAGGTTCTGAAGATGATGATTTCTCAGATCCAAAAAGTGGTCGAGAAAAAATTGGATATAAAATTTCATCAGTGGTTTTACGAAAGTGATTTGTACAAAAAAGGGATTGTCAAAGAAGTTCTGGCTCGGTTGAAAGAAAAAGACCTGATTTATAAATCCGAGGGCGCTACCTGGCTGAAAACCAGCCAATTTGGTGATGAAAAAGACCGAGTGCTTATCAAAGCCAATCGTGAATATACTTATTTCATTTCCGATATCGCTTATCACTGGAACAAGTTCGTCCAGCGGAAGTTTGATCGGGTGATTGATTTCTGGGGGGCTGATCATCAAGGCCACGTTATTAGAATGCACGCCATGAAAAAGGCTTTGGACATGCCGGGCCGCCTGGACCTGATAGTTTTTCAGTTGGTTCGCTTGATATCCCAGAATCAGGAAGTAAAAATGTCCAAGCGCAGCGGCACGTTTGTCACGTTGGAAGAATTAGTGGACGAAGTAGGCCTGGACGTAGCCAGGTTTTTCTTTCTCATGCGTTCGGCTGATACTCATATGGATTTTGATCTGGATCTGGCCAAGGAACGCTCAGAAAAAAACCCCGTCTACTATGTCCAATATGCGCACGCTCGGATATGTAGTATAATGAAACAAAAGGAACTGAGGCGAGCGCCCAAAGGCAAGAAACAGCTGGGTCAATATGACCATAAAGCCGAGGTGGATTTGATAAAAGAGCTAGTGCGTTTCCCGGATCTTTTGGCTGATATCAGCGATAGCTATGAAATACAGAGATTGCCTTTTTATTCAGTCCGGCTGGCGGAATTGTTCCATAACTTCTATACTCAATGTCGGGTGATCGATGATGGAAAGGTGAATTGGGACCGGGTCGCGCTGATAAAAGCCACGCGAGTAGTATTGCGCAACAGCTTGAAAATAATGAAGGTGTCCGCGCCAGTAAAGATGTAAGTAACAATTCAAAATGAAAAATTAAAAATGAAGAATTGTTGCAGATACTCTTTAATAAAAAAGAATAATAAGAACTTTCCTTAATTATTCATTCTTAATTCTTAATTATTAATTTCCTCCATGAGGATAGGAATAGATTGTCGAACAATATTAAATCCCAAGAGGGGCGAACGCGCTGGAGTCGGCCACTACTCTTACTATTTGATAAAAAACATTTTAGCTCAGGACAAGAAAAACGAATACGTTTTGTTTTTTGATTATCGTTTTCAAAATACCAATGAATTTCGACAGAAGAACGTCACGATAAGGTATTTCCCGTTTTCCCAATACAAGAAGTTTCTGCCTTTTAGCTATTCCCATATGTTAATTGCCGCTTTCCTGAGCCGTGAAAATCTGGATCTCTATCATTCTCCGGCCAATGTCATTCCCTACGGCTACCGCCAGCCCTCTATCGTTACAGTCCATGATCTGGCTATCTATAAACATCCGGAATGGTTCCCGCGCGGCCAGAAATTCAGCATCTCAATTTTAGTGCCCAGAAGTTTAAATCGAGCCTGGAGGATTATCGCCGTCTCCGAAGCAACGAGAAAAGACATCATCAAGACGTTTAATATCTCCCAGGACAAGATAAAGGTTATTTATGAGGGCATGGTAGATGCCAAGACGGCTGTAGACGCCGAAGCCATGAAGAAAAAATATAAGATTCCCGGGAAATACCTACTTTATGTAGGAACATTAGAACCACGAAAAAACCTTGTAGAATTAGTCTCGGCTTATCATCAGCTGATCGAAAAGAATAAATCGCTGTCCAAATACACTTTAGTCTTAGCCGGCCACAGAGGCTGGAAGAGCGGGGGGATATTCAAGAAGATCAAAAAATTAAAGCTCGGAGACAAGGTTCACTACGTGGATTATGTGCCGCACGCTGACAAGCTGGGCTTGATCAAAGAAGCCACCGCCTTTGTCTTCCCTTCACTGTATGAAGGTTTTGGTTTGCCGGTGCTGGAAGCAATGAGCCTGGGAACGCCGGTCATCACTTCAAACATTTCTTCACTGCCCGAAGTGGCTGGCCAAGCTGCAATATTAGTGAACCCCAAAAATGAAAAGTCCTTAGTTGACGCCATGAAGAAAGTCTTGACCTCAGCGCCCACTCGCAAGAGATTAAGCACCGCCGGGATAGAGCAATCCAAGAAATTCAGCTGGCGCAAATGCGCTCAAGAAACTATCAAGGTTTATCGAGAAGAATACCAGAAGATCCAGAAGATAAAAAAAGCCGCTCAGAAGAAGCGCAAGAAATAATATTTTTTGCAATATAATATATAAAAAAAAGAGGTCCGTTGATTGAAGCGGTACCTCGTTTGGCTGTCAGCAGATAGCCCACTGCCCAGAACAAGACCGGGTTCAGTCCCGGGGGGATGAAGTGGCTCTGGATCAAGTGCTGGATAGCGCTGAGTACAGCCACCCAGGCGATGAACGGCGGACTGATCCACCCAATGAACAAACAAGCGAACGAGACCAGCAGAATGCAGAAAATGGCTTCGGAACGCGGCATATCCATCCCTCCTTTCAGATATGGCCATAAGCGCTTTTTCACCATAATCAAACTAGCATTTGTGCGTATAATGTGCAATAAAGCTGTATTATGTATATTTTCCCTTCAAGGTCCCTAGTTTTTTAATAATTTATATGGTTTACAATATCTATAAAAATGGTTTTTTGGGGTGATTTTATGATATTAACCTATGAATACATATGATTTTTTTCAATTAATGCTTGACAGGGTTTCACCATTCGTGGTAACCTATGAAATGGTATGAAAAATAACAGTTTCAGAAGGCGCCTTCATTAACCTATTAAGAAAAGCTATTAAGGGCTCGCACCCCGATCTGGCCAAAAATACACCAGCAAACAGCAGGCCGAGCAGACTGCATTAAGCAGCTGGTGGGCAAAGTCGAGCCCATTATTAAGTACTAAAGCGTACCATTATGGCAAAGACAAAAACTTCAGCCTATGGCAAGCAGAAACAGAAAATCGTTCCTGTTCGCTCATATAAAAGGAACGGCAAACGGATAAAACCGCATCGCCGCTCCACCCGGAATAAAATAGGTTGTGAGTCAATCGGGGTGTGGACTTTTGATAAATCCTACTAAATAAATTATACATCACTACCGTGGTAAATAAAACATCAAGCGAAAAGAAATTATTATCAATCAGCCAAGTGTCGAAAATCTTTGGTATCCACCAAGATACACTTCGTAATTGGGAGAAAAAAGGACTCATTACTCCTCTCCGGGTGGGTCCTCGTAAGGACAGAAAATATCGCCCTCAAGATATTGAAAGAATCGCCAACGATAAAAGTCTCGTAGATGAATTTATTTCTCCGGTGGCTGATGAGCGAGGGAAAATGAATCTCACCCAGTTA
Source organism: uncultured Gammaproteobacteria bacterium (assembly GCA_964594455.1). Lineage (GTDB taxonomy): Bacteria > Patescibacteriota > Patescibacteriia > JAHIZJ01 > JAHIZJ01 > CAZQLY01. The sequence goes on from CAZQLY010000001.1 coordinate 91,366, forward strand.
AAGCAGTTTCTCTGGAGAAGCGCTGATATATTACGTGGAAAAATCGATAGTTCCGATTACAAAAAGTATATTTTTGGACTTCTTTTTTATAAGCGCATTAGTGATGTGTGGGATGAAGAATATAAAAAAGTTTTGGAAGAGTTTCACAATGAAGATTTAGCACGCAGTGATCACAATCACCGCTTTCAGGTTCCAAAAGATTGTCAGTGGTCAGAGATTCAAAAACAGGCAGAAGGAATCGGGCATAAGCTCAACGAAATTTTTGATAAACTTACCAACGCAAACAACCCGAAGCTGGATAAGATATTTGATGATCTTGATTTTGCGAATAAGGACAAATTTCCTAATGAGACACTCCAGCGTCTGGTCAATCATTTTTCTCAATTCAATTTTGGCGATAATTATATCAGTTCCGATCTTTTGGGTGACGCATACGAATACCTTATTGAGCAGTTCGCGGCGGATGCTGGAAAAAAAGGTGGGGAGTTCTACACACCCCGTGAAGTAGAGCGTGTAATTATTAATATTTTGAAACCGCACGAAAAAGACCACATCTATGACATGGCGGCTGGTTCGGGCGGGTTCTTACTCGAGGCATATCATTATCTTAAAAGTCAGGCAAGCGAAAAAAAAGCTCGCTCACTGTATCTCTATGGCCAAGAAATAAATATTGGCACATACGCGATTGCAAAGATTAATATGTTTCTGCACGGACTTGATGGTGCGGACATTCAGCGCGGTGACACGCTAGCGGATCCGAAATTTCTCAATCCCGATGGCTCACTTAAAACATTCGACATTTGCGTGGCAAATCCACCATATTCTGTAAAAGAATGGGAAACTGAAACATTTAGAGCCGACAAATACGGTCGGATTACTGACTATGAAATGCCCCCGACCAAAAAAGCCGATTATGCCTTTGTTTTACACATGGTGAAGTCAATGAATGAAAATGGTCGTGCCGGAATTGTACTTCCCCATGGCGTGCTTTTCCGTGGTGGTGCAGAGGGTCGTATCCGCGAAAAACTCATCAAAGATGATCTCATTGAAGCAATTATTGCTTTACCGCCTAAACTATTTTATGGCACAGGGATACCTGCAGCGATCGTAATATTTAATAAGAATAAACCAGAGGAACATAAGAATAAAATTCTCATCATTGACGCTGAAAAGGATTTCGAGGAGGGGAAAAATCAAAATCGCCTTCGCAAGAAAGATATTGAGAAAATCGTTTTAGCCTTTGATGGGTATCGGGATATAGAAAAATATGCCCGTGTAGTAGATATTAAAGAATTAGAAGAAAACGAATTTAATCTAAATGTTCGTAGATATATTGAGAATGGTGAGGATGAGGAAGTGGTGGATGTCAAAACAGTATGGAGCGAGTTAAAGGATATTGAAAAAGAGCGCGAGGTGGTTGATAAAAAAGTCGAGGGGTATTTAAAGGAGTTGGAGTATTAAATAATGAAAACAGAGATTTCTAACAATAGGATGATAAATGGGCAAACGAAAAATTTGCAAATTAAACATTTAAGCAAAGTAAATGTTATTTTTGGCAAAAATGGAACTGGTAAAAGTAGTTTCTTAAGAAATCTCTATCAATCAGATTCAGAGAATTTTCACTTAATTGTACCTGAGAGAGGTGGTGCAGAAATGCGGCAAAATTCTGGGATATTAGATCAGGAAAATAATCCTCAACAAAAGAAGGCAGTTAGAAGATGGAACTTCGATTCAGAATATCGAAGCAGAGCAATTTCTAGAGCAACTAACATTCTCACTTCACTGGGATACAATACGGCCCATAACATTCAATCCAAAGAGGTGTCAGCTGAGGAATTAACTACACTATTTAGGGTTTTCTTGCCGGAGTTTAAAGTAATATTTAACTCTAGCGCCCCGTTTAATCTTGAAATTTTCCGTGAGATTAATGGAAATGAAGAAAAAATAACAGATGCAAAGCAGTTATCTTCTGGGCAAGTTGAAGCATTATCACTAGCCGCAGATATCATTACTCAAGCCATTTTGTGGGACGCGACAGAAAAAACTCTCTTAATTGATGAACCCGATGTTCACCTTCATACTGATTTAGAAAACAGATTTGCAATTTTTATTAATGAGATAGCCAAAAGATTTGGCGTACAAGTTATTATTGCCACCCATTCTTCCGGCCTAATCGCAAGCTTACTGAGTTTAATAAAAGAAGTTGGAATTTTATGCTTTGATAAAAATAGTGAAGAGATTTCTGCTATACAGAAGGATCAGGCATCTATTTTTACAAATTTATTGAGCATTGAGTTGTCCTTGGCGGTCGTTTTGAATAGGAAAATAGTCATTGTTGAAGGCAATGATGATTTTCTGGTTTGGAATCAGGCAACACGTTCGCAGCAATTTGACGATATTGCATTAATACAGGCGAATGGTAGCGATATATTAAAATACAAAAATAATGCGGAGAAAATTTTAGAAGCTGTTCTTGATAGAAATTGTCAACTTGGTGTTACTTTACTTGATGGTGATAACAAACAAAAGTTTACTAATCAACAAAATGATAAACTACCTTGCGAAAGATTAAATTGTTATAGCTTAGAAAACTTATTGTTAACCAACGAAGTTCTACAAATAATCAAACCTGACATTGATCTGAACAACGAACTTAAAGTTCTTAAAGGTGAAGATAATATTACCGATGATGAAAAAAATATTCTTGATGGGGTTATTAAGGACAAACAACACACAAAAATACCCAAGGAACTGATAAAAAAAATTCATTCATATATTGACGAACACTCATCGTCACGCGATTGGAGAATTATTATTGGTAAAAGTCTGGGTATAAATATGCCCTCTGGGGAATTAGCGTCTTTTTTAGGGGGAGACATTGTGAAATATATTTGGAATGAGAATAAAGAAATATGACAGAAGTTGAAAAATTACAAATCTCAATTAGTCGAGAGCACTCTGATGTTAAGGGTGAAATCAGTGAAATTTTTAAAGATCTAAATGCTAGTGTTAAGGCAGACTACGTGCGCCTTTCTGAAAGCGAGCTAGCGATGCAGGTGATTATTTTTTTAACAACTGCTTTTGCGGGTGGAGCACTGTGGGATGTACTAAAGTGGTCGATAAAAGAGCTGTATAAAAAACACCCTAAAGCGATGGTTGAAATTCGTGATTCGGATTCTATTATGTACGCGGTTAAAGGAGACTTAAGTATTACGGTGATAGTTGCCCCAGATAGGGCAAAAGAGTTTGAACACATAAACACGCTCGACGATTTACGGAAGCATTTAGAGTCGACTAAAAGATGAAAAATAATACAACACAAAAGAATATTCCGAGCGGGTGGAAACTAAAAAAATTGAGTAATGTTTTGGATTATGAACGACCAGATGCCTATATTGAAAAAAAGCGCGGGATTGTTGACAAAAAAGTTGGAGGGTATTTAAAGGAATTAAAATATTAATTTATGAACGAGAAAAGACTAAAACATTTGGAGTTAATTCAAGGGGTCGTCACCAGAATGGGCTCAAATCTCTTTACATTAAGAGGTTGGATGATAACGCTTGTCGTCGGTCTGTCTGTTGCTTTTTTGGAGGTTGGGCGTAATGAATTGCAAATTATACTAGTATTCGTTGTTTTAATATTTTGGATCCACGATGCGTACTTCCTTTCTTTGGAGCGAAGCTACCGATGCATGTACGACAAAGTTAGGAAATTAACAGAGGATGAGATTGATTTTTCAATGGATATTTCGGAATTTAATAAGTTAAGGGCGACATCCATTTGGTACTGCATGATATCCGGTACTCTGGCGTATTTTTATATACCGACTCTCGTATTGATAGGAATAATAAGTATATTTTAATTATGACAAGAAAAATATTTTACAGTTTTCGTTTTGATGACGACGTAATGAGGGTTCAGCAAATCCGAAATATAGGAGTTATCGAAGACAACAAGCCTGTTACGGCTAACAAATGGGAAGAAATTAAAAGTGGCGGTGATTCTGCGATTCAAAAATGGATTGATGCTAGCATTGCCCGATCTGAATGCGTCGTTGTGTTAATTGGAAAAAATACTTCACAAAGTCGTTGGGTTGATTACGAAATCAGAAAAGCTTGGAACGATGGTAAGGGCTTAGTGGGTATCTACATTCACAATTTAAAAGACCCAAGGTATGGAACCTCTGATAAAGGCACCAATCCTTTTGAACAGATAGGATTAAAAAATGGAAAAAAATTATCTGAATATGTTTCTGTTTATAACCCAGACACAGATGCCTACAACTATATAGCTAAATACATAGATCAAATTGTCGAGAAAGGAATCGATTCGCGGAATAAATAAATGAAAACTGACACAATACAACAAAATACTCCGAGTGGATGGAAACTCAAAAAATTGAGTGATGTTTTGGATTATGAACGACCAGATGCCTATATTGTAAAAAGTACAAGCTACAACGACAAAGCAAAGACCCCAGTGCTTACCGCAAACAAATCCTTTATCTTGGGATATACAGATGAGGATTTCGGAATTTATAAAAATGTTCCTGCAATAATTTTTGATGATTTTACCACTGACAGCAAGTTTGTAGATTTTCCGTTTAAGGTTAAGTCTTCAGCGATTAAAATCTTAAAAGAAAAAAATAAAGAGATAGATCTGCGATTTGTATTTGAAAAAATGAAGTCAGTGAATTTCCCTACAGGAAGTCATAAGCGTTTCTATATTTCGCAGTATCAAAATTTAGACATAACAGTTCCCCCGATCAAAGAACAGCAAAAGATTGCAGAGATATTGGGAGGAGTTGATGAGGATATTGCGAAGACGCAGGAAGTGATTGAGGCGACCGAGAAGCTCAAGCGCGGATTGATGCAACAGCTTTTTACTCGCGGGATTGGGCATACAAAGTTCAAAGATACAGAGATTGGAGAGATTCCAGTAGAATGGAAGTTGGAACAATTAAGAGATGTGGCTGATTTTATAAACGGAAAAGCACACGAAAGAGATATTACTGAATATGGTCATTATGTTGTTATCAACTCAAAATTTATTTCTACAAATGGAGAGGTTGCAAAACGTTCAGATAAAAATTTGATCCCATTAAGTATTGGGGATATTGCAATGGTAATGAGCGATGTCCCTAATGGCAAGGCGATTGCAAAATGTTTTTATGTTTTAGAAAATAATAAGTATACCCTGAATCAGAGAATCTGCTCACTTCGTGCAAAAAATATCTATAGTAGATTTTTGTATTATGTCGTAAACAGAAATCAATATTTTCTTAAACATGACGACGGAGTTGGACAAACAAATTTAAGAAAAGATGAAGTGTTAAACTGCCCCGTCCAAGTTCCGCCAATTAAAGAACAGAAAAAGATCGTCAGAATTATTGAAGCTGTCGATGAAAAGATTTTGATTAATAAGAAATTAAAAGAAAAACTTACCCAACTCAAAAAAGGCCTGATGCAGGATCTTTTAAGTGGGATGAAGAGAGTAAAAATATGAAAGATGATATGGAGAAAAAATGGGAACAAAATCATTTGACTCTTTGGCAGGATGATTCCTCACGAATAGAAGAATTCTTCAAACGATTTGGTGTAGAAATGTCGCAATCCTATAATAATCTTTTCAATCTGGATTATGATTTCATCCAGCCAGCTATTTATCTAATTGGGAAAATTGAGAAGGTCATAGAGGTATGCGATTTTTTGAACTCTCTTGCGAAAAATAATCATGATGACGTTGATAAGATTAAAATATTTTATTTAGTTTCACATGCCGAAATTATTATCAATACTTTTACCGCAAATTCGGCCGGTATGAATAAAAGTGATTTAGTTGATTCCTTTTTTGAGCCCGTTAAGGATAAATTACAGTATACCTTGCAGCTCACGAGTGAGGATACGAATAAATTAAGCAAAATGAATCAACAAATTACTCCAAGCAGGATATTGTACAAATTGCGCAACGAATATGCTCATCAGGGTAATTTTACGGGTAAGATTTTTAAATTGCTCACAGATGAAGAAAAGGTATCCAACCTATTTTCGTTCGATTGGGATATCCCGAAAGCACAACCGCTTGATGTTTGTGGTCTAACAAGATTAACATACGATCAGTTTCTTCATATATATTTTTCAGCTTTTAAGTGGCATTTTGAAGACTATATAAAAAAACATTCATGAAATTTAACGAACAGGTAACAGTAGAAAATTATATTATCAAGTTTATTCAAAATAAGCTTGGTTATGAATACGTTAAGCCAGAGGAATTTGCTAAATACCGTGATCTTGAGAGTGAATATATTATCACCCCACTTTTAGAGAATGCTATTAAGAACCTCAATCAAGATATTACAGAAAATGAAATTAAAAATGTCATTCGCGAAGTCAAAAAGATTGATACAAATCAAGGTTTCCTAGAGGCCTTGAGAAACGGAGTTAACTTAAAAAATCCCAAGACAGGCAAGAAGCACGATTATAAATTACTTGATTTTGAGAATCCTGAGAATAATCAATTTGTCGTTACCAATCAATTTTATTTCGAGGGCGACAGTGAGAATATTCGACCTGATGTTATGATTTTTGTTAACGGATTGCCACTTGTGGATATTGAAGCAAAGAGCCCGACTGCCTCAGAGGGTGTCAGCTTTGAGAATGGAATGGATCAGATTAAGCGATACGAAAAGGTAGCCCGAAAATTATTCATTCCAAATTGTTTTAATATTGCTAGTGACGGACTTAAAACGGTATATGGCGCGACTGGCGCACCGAAACAGTACTTTTTTCAATGGCGCGATGAGGATAAAGAAAAAGAGATGGGTGGCGAACTTGAGATGACCTTGTTTGCACTTTTAGCAAAGGAAAATTTCTTGGATATTGTGCAGAATTTTATACTGTTCGAAAAAGAGAAAGAAATGCTCGTGAAGAAAATTACTCGATATCAACAAATGCGTGCGACGAATAAGATTGTCGAGCGAGTGGTGAATAAGGAAAAGCGACAAGGTTTAATTTGGCACACACAAGGTTCAGGTAAGACATTAACCATGTTTTTCACTGCGTGGAAATTACGCTTTAATAAATTGTTGAATAATCCAAAGGTTTTTATTTTGGTTGACCGAGTTGATTTAGATGATCAGATATTTGAAACGTTTACTAACGCCGGGGGTAAAAATGTCATTCGTGTTATTTCCCGAAAAGATTTAGAAGAGAAGATTCAGTCCCCAATGAGTGGTATATTTATCACTACCATTCAAAAATTTTCAGAACTCGGTAGCAAGGTAGAAAATTTAGAAGAGAATGTGATTATTCTTTCTGATGAAGCACACCGCGGTGATGAGGGAGTGTCAGGTATTAATATGCGTAACGCATTTAAAAAAGCGTTTTTCTTCGGGTTTACTGGTACGCCAATCGATAAAACGCATACAAATACATTTCGCAATTACGAAGGTGAGGGTAAGCGCTATCTTGATTATTATTCCATTCAGCAGGCAATTGATGATGGCGCGACCATTCCCGTTACCTATGAAGCGCGGTTGTCTAAGTTTTCTATTGATGAGGAAAAGTTAGATCAGCAGTTTGATGAGATTGCTGGTGATCTTTCAGATAAGCACAAAACTGAATTGGTAAAGAAATATGGAAAGAAGGCAGCACTTGTGAAACTACCAAAACGTATGGAGGCAATAGCACGTGATATAGTGGAGCATTATAAACTATATATAGAACCGAATGGCTTTAAGGCGCAAGTTGTGGCTTACGATCGTGAAGCTGTTGCTGGGTATAAAAAGTTACTTGATGAATTAGTGCCAGCTGAATGGTCTGCCGTGGTGTATTCGCCCGGTGATCCCAACAGTGATGCCGATGATCTGAAGGCGTATAACACGAGCAAAAACGAGAGAGAGAAGATTATTGAACGATTTAAAGATCCGAAATCTCCTCTTAAATTTCTTTTAGTCTGTGATATGTTGCTGACTGGTTTTGATGCACCTGTTGAACAAGTAATGTACCTGGATAAACCACTCCGCGATCATAATTTATTGCAAGCGATCGCGCGAACGAACAGGGTTTACAATAAAAAAAAGGAAGCGGGAAAAATCATTGATTATTATGGGATAACTAGGAACTTATACGATGCGCTTGATTTTGATGAGGATATAGTCGATTCCGCGATGATTGATATAGATAGAGTCAAGCAAAGGTTCACTGATGTGTTGGATGATGTCATGAAGATTTTCACTGGGGTCAATATTGAGGACCCTTCAATGGATAATTTGCGGCGTTGTTTAAAAATTTTCATTGATAATCAAGATAAGCAAAAATATTTTGTCGAAAAATATACGAAACTTAAGAGCTTATTTGAATTTTTATCGCCAGATCCATTCTTGAAACAGTATGTCCGCAAGTTTGAATGGCTCACCAGTTTTTATCTAGCTTTTTTGAAAGAATATCGTAGTGAAGAGGATAGATATTTACTGGAAGAATATGGTGAAAAAGTAAAAGAACTGATTCAAAAGAGTGATATTATTGACTACGAAGGTATAACTAAGAATTTTCGGGAGCTCAAGGTCAATGAATTGTATACCCTTGAACGTCTCAAAGGCATGGACGACGAGGAAAAGGCGCTCAATTTGGAGAAAATGCTTAAGCAGGAAATTTCTATTAAACTTGATGAAGATCCTGCCTTCCAAAAGTTTAGCGAGCGCCTCACGGCAATACGGCGAGAGTTCGAACAAAATCAAATTGATCTTGCTGAGAGGATTCGCAGATATGAGGAATTAATGAAAGATATTAAATCTAAAGGTGATGAAGCCAAGGAGCTAGGGCTTGATCTAAAAGAATATGCACTATATGTGATCTCTCAGGAGTTTGCTAGTGATAAAGAGGTGGATGTTATTAAAGAGTTCGTTAGAGAGTTACGCGTTCGTATTGAGGATGATCTAGACGCTGGTTGGCAAGATTCTTCAAAACGCGACGTATTTATTAAGGATATCAAACAAACCTTGCAAGAATTGATTTTAAAAGACTATAAAGGCCGACTGAAGGTTAAAGATTTTCCAAAATTCATGAATAGACTTGTAGATATCATTATCAAGAAATTCTAATACAATGACTAATCGCATTACCTATACCGTAAAAAGAAGCAAGCGAGCAAAACTAATGCGTCTCGCGGTGTATTGTGATGGTCGGGTTGTAGTAACTGCCCCTATAAATATTCAGGAGTCAATAATTCAAAAAATCGTACGGGAGAAGAGTCAATGGTTAGTCCAAAAGATAGATTTTTTTGCACAATTTAAAAATCAACCGATAGCTCGATATAGTAGAAATCATTTTCTACAACACAAGGAGAGTGCTCACGAGTTTGTGTCATCGCGCCTAGCCAATCTAAACAAAAAATATGGTTATAATTATAATCAAATTAACATAAAAAATCAGAAAACTCGCTGGGGTAGTTGTTCAAAAAAAGGAAATTTGAATTTTAATTATAAAATAAAGTTTTTACCAACAAAATTGGCCGACTATATTATTGTGCATGAGCTTTGTCATTTGAAAGAGTTTAACCATTCGCGTAAATTTTGGAACCTAGTTGGTAGAACTTTTGCAAATTATAAGGACATCAGAAAGGAAATGGTCGCATGGAGAGTGTAAATATAATTAATATTATATTTAATGGAATTAATGAGGGCAAAAAAGAAGCGGCCCAGATTTTGTGGGATATACTTATATCATTTTTTCACCAGTACATATTATTCTTTTTAGCGATTGTAATTAGTCTATTGATTTTTTCTTTTACCAAAGCCGTACTCGGTAGGTGGGGCATGCTCGGAAGTGTGCTTTATAATATATTGTATTTTGGGATTTTATTTATTGTGGGTTCAATTTGGGGACCCAGTATATTTGTAAGCAATTATTTTCATCTTGCTTGCACAGTAGTATTGTATCCTATTTGTTATCAGATAGTGGGTTTTATTCTAAATACAACAGGACTTCGGAGAAGCTATGCTCAATAATTATTCATCTTATTTTAACCATTGGAGCGGAAGCTGTCCGTAGCGATGCATCGCAGACGACGCTCTGGTAAAACTATGTTGCCAGAGCACTTTTAAAGAAAAAGATCAGTTAATATTAATTTATTAATTAAAACCTATGGAACAACTTGCTACTAACACCACTACTTGGTATGTCATTTTGCCAATCATGCTTATCATGCTGGCAGGAATTATTTGGTTTATCATTGGGTTGAAGACAGTCATTTGGAAAAAGGTTGTTATGATATTATTGGGATTTTTTTCTTTTATTGGATTCTCGGCAGTTTTATTGAGTGTTTATTATCAGACCAGCACTGTTTTTTCCGGATCATTTGATTTATACGCTTATTCAGTCTTTGCTCCTGAGCGGGATCCTTTTGATATTCCTGAAGGGGATTATGATACTGTCTTGGCTACCTTTGGAGTGTATAAGGAAAATGGAGAATTAAAAGTTATGCGTGTGCCAAATTCTTCTACTCAGTATGGAGCCTATCTATTTAGTCCTGGCAAATGGATGGTGGTTGATGTAAATGATGATGTTATTACTCTCTCGGAATCCGAGCCAAATATAACTGAGATGTCTTTTTGGTGGGCAATGACTAAAGATTTGTACAACCTTAAAGTGTCAGTAGAGTAGTTAAGTTATTATTTAATAAAAAAAGCCCATCTGAAGAAATGATGGGTCTTTTTGAGCTGAGCTAAAGATTCTGGAAGTTTCAGGAATGAAAAGTCTTGTAACTAATAATGGTTATAATGTGGTATCATTTAAATATGAATATGTCAATACCAAAAGAGCTAGAAATAAAGGTAATAACGAATGCCAAAGCAGTGTCGGTTGAAGAGAAAGACGGGATTTATATAGTCCGTCTAACCAGCCAGCCGGAAAAAGGCCAAGCCAACAAGCAGCTGATAAAAGTGATGTCAGACCATCTAAGAATCCCTAAGTCTAGGATAAAAATTAAATCAGGCCAGACCAGCCGGCGCAAGAAGCTGCTTGTATTTTGATTTACGAGCCTATTTATGCTATTCTATCTTTAGATTATTAAGCCCAAAAACATGGCTGATACCAAGAAAATTTTATTTATCGAGGACGAAAAAGAGGTAGTAGAGGCTTTTGCTGAGCGGTTTAAACAGCACAATGTTGAAGTTATCTCAGCCGGAGATGGCCAGGAGGGGCTCAAGCTGGCTGAAGAACAAAAACCGGATCTTATCCTGCTGGATTTGATCTTGCCCAAGATGCATGGTTTTGAATTTTTGGAAAAGTTGCGATCAGACGAAAGTTTAAAAGATACTCCGGTCATTGTCTTGTCCAATTTGGGAGGAGAGCTGAATGTGACCAAGGCCAAAGACTTGGGTGTCAAAGATTATTTAGTTAAGACCGAAACAAAAGTTGACCAGACGGTTGAGAAAATAGTTAATCAATTATAACCAAAAAAAGTATTCTTTATGTCGAAGGCGAAGAAAAAAAAGATATTGATCATTGAAGACGAGCAAACTTTGGCCAAATCGCTCAGCGACAAGCTGACGCGCGAAGGCTATGAAGTTATCGCGGAGATTGATGGAGCCATGGGCCTGAAAAGAGTGATTGAGGAAATGCCGGATCTTGTTATCCTGGACATCATTTTGCCGGGCTTGAACGGATTGGAAGTATTGAAATCGCTAAAAGGGAGGGATAAGACAAAGAATGTTCCGGTTATTTTGGTCAGCAATGTCGATGATATGAAGAGCACTCGAGACGCCAAGAAGCTGGGTGCGGCCAATTACTTGCTCAAGTCAAATGTCACCCTGGCTAATATCATTGAGGAGATAAAAAAACATATTAAATAATATCTTGCTAAGTGGCGTGTAATCTACTATAATAGTTGCACACGCTTGTTTGTTTTATTGCGTAATTATTGATAAATAATGTTGCCCAAGTTTCCTGAGCTGGAAGAAAAAGTACTGGCTCACTGGAAAAAGAATAAAATATTCGACAAAACCTTAGAGCAGACTGCCAAAGGAAAGCGGTTTGTCTTTTTTGAGGGCCCGCCGACCGCTAACGGCAAGCCGGGCATCCACCATGTGCTAGCTCGAGTCTTCAAGGATCTGATCCCGCGCTTCAAGACCATGCAGGGGTATTTTGTGGAACGCAAAGCCGGCTGGGACACCCAGGGCTTGCCAGTGGAATTAGAAGTCGAGAAGCGGATCGGCGTCTCGGGCAAACAGGATATAGAAAAATACGGCATAGAAAAATTTAATGCCGCCTGTCGAGATAGTGTTTGGAAGTATCAAAAAGAATGGCAAGAATTAACTGAGCGGATCGGTTTCTGGCTGGATTTGGAACATCCTTATATCACTTATCACAATTCCTATATTGAAACGCTCTGGTGGATATTTAAGCAGATTTGGGACAAGGGCTTGCTGGTCCAGGGCCACAAAGTAGTGCCGCAATGTCCGAGTTGCGGTACGGCTTTGTCATCCCATGAAGTAGCTCAAGGTTATGAGAAAATAAAAGAACCATCAGTTTATGTAAAATTAGAATTGGTTGACGAACCAAAGACTTATGTTCTGGCTTGGACAACCACTCCCTGGACTTTACCGGGCAATGTAGCTCTGGCTGTAGGAAAAAAAATCGATTATATTATTACCCAACCCAATGATAAGGGAGAAAGATTTATTTTAGCCAGCGAATTGGCTGGTAAGGTTTTAGGAGAGGAATTTGATATTAGTGGAGCAGAAAAAATCAAAGGCGATAAACTAATTGGCAAGAAGTATCAGCCACTGTTTGAGATTGAAGCGTTTAAAGATAGCGATACAGCCTATAAGATTTATGAAGCGGATTTCGTTTCTACTGCGGACGGTACTGGAGTGGTTCACACCGCAGTAATGTACGGTGAAGACGATTATCAATTGGGCAAAAAAGTCGGATTGCCCAAACAGCATACGGTCAATGAAGATGGCAAATTCAACGAGCTGGTTCCCCAGTGGCAAGGCAAGTTTGTTAAAGATGTTGATAATGAAATCATTGAAGATTTGAAGTCGCGTAGCTTATGGTTTAAGACTGAAGATTATGAGCATGATTATCCGTTTTGCTGGCGCTGCCACGGACCGCTAGTCTATTACGCTAAGGATTCCTGGTTTATAAAGATGTCGGAATTGCGCGAAGAGCTGATCAAGAACAACGAGCAGATAAATTGGGTGCCGGAGCATTTCCAGCGCGGACGGTTCGGCGAATGGCTGAACGAAGTAAAAGACTGGGCTATTTCCCGCGAACGTTATTGGGGTACGCCCATACCGGTTTGGATTTGCGATAAATGCGGGGAGCAAGAATGTATTGGCAGCTTTGAAGAGCTGGCAGAAAAGACTGGTGATAAGAAGGTTTTGTCAGAAGAATTCGATCCGCACCGGCCGTTTATTGATCGGGTAACTTTTAAATGTCAATGCGGCGGCGAGATGAAACGCATTCCTGAAGTGGCCGATACCTGGTTTGATTCCGGGTCCATGCCTTTTGCTCAGTGGCATTATCCTTTTGAGAATAAAGAACGGATAGACAAAGGAATTAGCTTCCCGGCTGATTATATTGCTGAGGCGATCGACCAGACTCGAGGCTGGTTCTATACTTTGCTGGCCATTTCTACTGCCTTGGGCCAAAAAGTTCCTCCTTATAAAAATGTCATTTGCCTGGGCCACATCCTGGATGTTGACGGCCAAAAGATGAGCAAGCATATTGGCAATGTGATCAACCCCTGGGAAGTGATAGACGAATTTGGCATTGATGCGGTGCGCTGGTATCTCTATACCTTGAACCAGCCCGGCGAGTATAAACGTTTTGATAAAGAAGGCGTTCGGGAAGTGGTGAAGAAGAATTTCCTGATTCTCTGGAACGTTTTGAGTTTTTACCAGCTCTACCAGGAAAAAGGCCGGCCAGTTCCAGACCAACCCAATGCTAAGCACATCATGGATCGCTGGATTCTGGCCAAACTGCATGAACTGGTCAGCGAGGTTACGAAATATTTGGAAAACTATCAGATCATAGAGGCTGGCCGGGCGATCAGTATTTTTATCAATGAATTATCAACTTGGTATTTGCGAAGAAGCCGGGAGCGGTTTAAGAGCGATGAAGCGGAAGTAAAGCAGTCGGCGGTTCAAACCCTAGGCTACACCTTGGGCGAGGTGACTAAATTGTTAGCTCCGTTTACGCCTTTTGTAGCCGAAGGCTTGTATCAGGAGTTAGGCGGGCAAAAAGACAGCGTGCACCTGGAGGCCTGGCCCAAACCAGCCAAAGACTTAAAAGACGAGAAGCTGATCCGAGAGATGGATAAGCTGCGCCAGATCGTAGAATTAGTCCACTCAGCTCGGGCCGAGAAGGGGATCAAAGTAAGACAACCATTATCCCAGCTTATAGTTAAAGGTCCTGAGCTGCGCACGGACTTGGTTGATATTTTGAAGGCTGAAGTAAATATCCAGGATATATTTTTTCGCGATGAGCTACCACCTTCAGCCGACTGGCACAAGAAAGAAGGCGGCAGCTTGGCCGTGGCTATCGATACCACTATTACTAAGGAGCTTTATTATCAAGGATTTATTAGAGAAGTTATTCGAAATGTAAACAGCTTGCGCAAACAGGCCGGTTTAACCATTGATGATCAGGTAGCCTTAATATTTGATACGCCAGCTGATGATTTGAAGATGGCCCTGGAGAATTCAGCCGATTTGGTCCAGCGGGAAACTTTGTCAGTCGAAATAATCAAATCGAAGATTGACCCCGAGGCAGTAGTGGCGCACAAAGAATTCAAACAGGATAAGAAATCCATTACCTTTGGTATAAAAAAACTAGGATAAATGCCCAGTACTTATAAAACCGACGGGCTGGTGATACGCCGACAACCGCTGCGCGAAACAGATCGGCTGATTGTGGTGCTCACGCCGGATCGAGGCAAGCTGGAATTAGTAGCCCGAGGCGCTTCCAAAATAAAAAGCAAATTGGCAGCTCATCTGGAACCATATACCTACAGTCGCTTGATGATCGCCCAAGGCCGGTCGCGCGATACAATAGCCGCCAGTCAGACGCTCATGCGTTTTAATAGTTTTACCCAATCTATAATAAAGAAGGCCTGGGTTGATTATACGGCTGAGATTGTGGACCGTCTGGTCCATACCAATGAGCCGGAACCGCATATTTTCAGATTGGTTTTTGCCACTTGGGAAATGCTGGACCAGCAGCCGGTACGCTCACCCCAGGAGTATGCCAACGGCTTTATCTTGGTGGCCGGCTTCATAATAAAACTATTCAGTGAGTTGGGTTATAGACCAGAATTAAGGTATTGCAGCAATTGCGGACAAAGATTGACGCGGGATGGCAATGTCTATGATTTTTCTCAGGGCGGGATTGTTTGTTCGCACTGCCAGGAGGAAAAAGTTGACCCTAGCCAAAAATTAGCTTTGACTATTCCAACCATAAAGTTATTAAGATTTTTGCAACAAGCCGATTACGAACATATCCAGAAATTATCAGTGTCGAGTGCAAAACTCAAAGACCTCAAGAATGTTATCGAGAGATTTTTAGGATATTATATTGATTCAGATCTGCGGACAGTGGAGTTTCTGCACACTCTCAGCAATCATAAAGCCTTGGCCTGAAAAGTTTGACAAAATAGTTTCAATAATATAAATTGCTTTGGTGTAGCGGACACTGAACAAGGAGGTGGGCATGAGTCAGAGGCATAAAAACTATGTCCCGAATCACGAGGCTCCGACCAATCCAGACGTTCGTCGTCAGCGCAGACTGATGCTGGTGTTCGGTATTCTCGTGGCTATCATCACTGTTGGCGCCATTGTCGGCTCTCTGCTGTCTGGCGGCGCTCAGTGATCAGGTGATCTCAATCGGATCACCTTTTTTTATTGCCAAAATAGAGAAATAATGCTATAATGCCAAAACTATGGCAAAAGATAAACGAAAACAGACAGCATTTCAAAAGAAGGAAAAATATAATTTTAACTCAGGTGTTGATAAGAGCACGCATGGCTTGATGAAAGAGATTTTTCAAGGTGATGAGGCTGAAGAAAAGACTGATATGACGAAAATGGAAAGAAAAACCCGTAATTGGAAAAAGATTACACTAATCAGTGCAATTGTTTTTTTGGTATTGGCTTTGGGTGCGGCGGTTCTTGGTTTTTTCGTTTTTAATAAAGAAAGCACTTTCAAGGATGAAGGCATTAGCCTGGATTATACCGGCAAAGCCCAAGCGATATCCGGCGAAGATTTTGTGTTGAGCATCACCTTCCGTAACCGTGAAAATACTTCTTTGACTGACCAAATTATCGAAGTTCAATATCCAGCCGGTTTTACTTACCAATCATCAAATTACGGACCAAGCGGGCAATATAACAACCAGTGGTCGCTGCCTACTTTGGCGGCCGGACAGGAGTCAACCCTGGAAATAACCGGTCAGATTGTCGGAGATATTGGTACCAGCCGGAATTTTTCCGCTGTCTGGACCTATCAGCCGCTAAACTTCAGCTCGGAATTTCGCAAGACTCTGGATTGGGAAGTGGTGGTAGCATCATCCACTTTGGAATTAGAACTTGATGGATCGCGCGAGGTAATCTCTGATCAAGAAACAGCCTATACTTTGAAGCTGAAAAATACATCGACTCGTGATCTGCAGCGCGTCAAGGTGACCGCCGAATGGCCCAGTGGTTTTGAGCTGAAATCATCTGAACCATCAATAGACGGTGATGGTTGGCTGTATTCAGAATTATCAGCCGGTGATGAAGAGGAAATTGCGATTAGAGGAATATTTACCGGCTCGCCCGGCGATTCCAAAGAATTATTATTTAAGGTGGGTTTAGTCCAGTCGGATGGTTCCACCAACAGCCAATTGGACGAATCGTTTATTATTCTTTTGATTGAACCGCAGTTACAGATCCAGTTGAGTTTAAATAGTGAAGCCACCTCTGACGCAGTAGAGTGGGGTGATACTCTGGTTTATGACGTAGAGTTGAATAATGCCGGTGATGTTAAGCTTGATGACGGTCAGGTAACCTTAGTATTTTATGTCTTGTCTGAAGAAGTAGAGACAGAGGCAGAGCTTTTGGATTGGTCTACATTGATAAATCCTCAAGAGGCGGAACGAGACAATGAAACCTTGGTTTGGACTGCCGATGAGGTATCGGGATTGGAATCGTTTAAACCGGGCAATACCTTAAGCCTGAAAGCTGAAGTGAACTTGATCTCTCAGCCACCCAGCGAGCTGGTGGAAAAATCAAATATTGCCCTGCAGGCCAAAGTGGATTATTCAGCCCAGCGGACAAGCTCCAATGAATCTAATAATTTATCTTATACAACTTCCAGCCAACCGGTTTTGGCAAATATCCTGTCCGAGCCAACCCTGTCGGTGGAAGCTAGATATTATGACGATTCCGGAGAAGTGGTCGGGCTAGGAGCCTTGCCGCCGGTTGTGGGAGAAACAACGGTATTCAAAATCTATTGGACTATCAAGAATACTACCAATGACCTTACCCAGGCAACAGTAACAGCCACCTTGCCCGACTCGGCTAAATGGATCGGACAGGGGACAGTCAATGCCGGACAGCCATTATCTTTTGATCAATCATCCAGAAAAATAACTTGGGAAATAAACAAGGTGCCTGCCTTTGCCGGTACTTTTATATCTGATTTGACGGCTGAGTTTAGCGTTAGCATCACCCCTGCCCAGAGCCAGATAGGCGAGTACGTTTTATTGTTGGATAAGACAGTATTCAGGGCTACGGATGGTTTTGCCGATGAAACAATAGTTTTGTCACGCGATAGCCAGAGCACCAGCCTGACTGCTGACGCTTTGGCCAGAGAAAAAGGCAGGGTTATTGGTCGAGGGGATTAGGTTTAATGAATAATGAAGAATTAAGAATTAATAATTTTGGTTCTTCTTTTTCATTTTTTATTATTCATTTTTAATTAATATCAATGTTCCAGGTTCTGAAAAAATCTAGAAATTCATCGGCTCGTCTAGGGTTATTAAAAACCTCTCATGGTGTAATTGAGACGCCTTTTTTTATGCCGATTGCCACCCGGGGCTCGGTCAAAGCCGTTACCCCAGACGAGCTGGAAAACATTGGCGCCCAAATAATACTGTCAAATACCTACCACCTTTATCTTAAACCCGGATTAAAAGTAATAAAGAAGGCCGGGGGATTGCACAAGCTGATGAATTGGCCGGGGCCGATTCTGACTGACTCGGGCGGTTTTCAGGTATTCAGCTTGGCCCACGCGCGCAAGATCACTGATTCTGGAGTGGAATTCAAAGATGATGTTTCCGGCCAGAAACATAAGCTGACTCCGGCAAAAGCCATGGAAATTCAAAAGGTTCTTGGCTCAGATATTCGAATGGTGCTGGATGAGTGCTCGGGTTATCCTGTAACAAAGGCTAAGTCTTTAGTAGCAGTCAAAAGAACCACCAACTGGGCAAAAAAATCTTTGCCGTATCGTAATAAAAAGCAGTTAACTTTTGGCATAGTCCAAGGAGCCACTTATAACGATTTACGAAAAAAGAGTTTAGAAGAAATAACCAGTTTGCCTTTTGACGGCTTTGCTCTAGGCGGATTGGCGGTGGGTGAGCCAGAAACAAAAATGTGGCCGATAGTAAAAAAGTTTACCCCCAGGCTACCGGCTAATAAACCCAGATATTTAATGGGATTTGGTAAACCAGACCAGATAGTCCGAGCGGTCCAGGCGGGAATTGATATGTTTGATTGCGTTATCCCAACCCGCAATGCTCGGCACGGCCAAATATTCATCTGGAAGAAACCCTATAATATTTCCAAACCGGCTTTTTACCAGGAGATCAGAATAAAGAATTCACGCTTTGCTAATGATCAGAAACCATTGGATCAACACTGCCAATGCTATACCTGCAAAAACTTTTCTCGGGCTTACCTCAGGCATTTGTTTATGGCTAGCGAACCCTTAGCTCTTCGACTGGCCACCCTACACAATTTGAGTTTTTATATTACTTTGACCAAGAAGATACGTTCCACTATAAAAAGGGGCCAGTTGTGATTTGACCAGCTGCCTCTATTGTCCTAAGATACGAAGCCGTACATTCGCAATCAAAAAACCAAACCTAAACCGGGGAGGAGGGGTCGCATTGATGAGATACCTGTCAGTACCGTTCTCAGCGATTCTACTAATCTGGGTCGCATTCAATCTGTGTTTGATCATAGCCTTTCCCATCAACGCTGTACTGAATCTGATTGGCTTCAGTAGCTGGTCAGTATTCGGACCACTATCGCTTCTGTGGTCCTCATACTGGAGGTTCGCTATTTACACAACAGTTTACCTGATAGCTGCGATGGTGATTGAAGGCATTGGATCAAGGAGGGGTAACCCATGCCGGAATCCGTGAAGTGGCTCAATGCGGTCTGGTTCATACTGAACCTTATCGCTAGTCTTATAGCGTTGGCACTACGTCTTGGGCATTCGCAATTCACAGACAGTTGCTGGCTATTCGTCAGGATGTCGTGGCTAGTTTGGCTCCTCTTTTTCTTTTCACTGGTGTTTGGTTACCACGCAGTGCAACGGCGCAAAAGAAAACGTGCCGCACAGTAATACCCCCATCTTTATTATAAGGTGGGTCTTTTTTGATTTTTTATTAAAAAAATGCTATAATTAAAGAAACAAAAGTTAAATATAATATGAGTTTTATCTTAACTTCATTAAAGCTGGTTGTCGTTGATATCCTTGGGAGTATCGGCCATTTTCCATTTTGGTGGTACACCAAGGGCTTTAAAATGGCAACTATTTTTGTATTCGGAAAAATATCTGATGCGGAGAAAGCCTTAGCTATCAGAATCCAGCTGCGCTATTTATTTAAACCAATGTACGCTGATTATACCAAGAGCGGCCGGGCTATTAGTGTTGTTATGAGGTTAATTGTCTTAGGGTTCAAGTCTGTCATAATGGCAGTTGCCTTAGTATTTTGGCTAATTGTTTTGGTGATCTGGATAACCCTCCCGCCAACCGCGATATATTTTATAGTTATTAACCTGACTGCTTAAATGCCCGAGGTAAAAGCGACAATTCCACCTCTGCAATACTTTCCCTGGCCTGGCAAAAATAAACCCCATGAAATTGTGGGTTGGTTTAACGGCCGCATAAGATATTGGAATAAGGCGGTGGATGAAATAAGTATTTGGTCCACTCGCCTGACAGAGATCAGCCGGACAATTTATACTATGATATTGATGCTGTTCGGTGTTTTTGGCTTGGGCGTGGGTATTTTCAAAGTTGCTGATATCTTGAATGATGATTTATCTTTTCAATTGCTCTGGGAAGCTCGGGAACCTGAATTTATTATCTTTTGGGTTTCGGTGTTAGTTGATTGTTATATTTTTTATCGATTTGCCTGGCTGCAGCAGCACCGTAAAAAAATTGAGATGGAAGCTCCGGCTCCACTGGAATTTCATCACGCTGAGTATGCTACTATTGCCAAATTGCCGCCAAAGACCTGGATGGAAATATCAGCCTATTTTTCACCTGAGGCAAATAAAGCTGTGGAGAGGGCTGTAAGCTTTGCGGCTTCTTTGAAACATGATCAGGTCGACCCGATCCATTTGTTAATGGTCATTGCCAAAGAAAAACAGGTAGCTGTTATGTTTGCCCGACTTGGCATTCCTCCCAAAATACTTATGGATCATATCAATAAATCATTACGTAAGATCAAGAAAAGCAATTCAGCATCGCCTGATCTCTCGCAAAGTTTTCACCAGCTCTTACTGGGAGCTTATGAAGAGGCCTATCGTCGGAGAGGTAACCAGGTTGAAATTCCAGATTTGTTCACTGCCATTATGAAAACCGGAAAAGTAGCACAGGCTATTTTGTACGATTTAGATGTGGAAGCGGACGAATTGCGCAACGTAGTTATTTGGTCGATGATCCAGGCGGATCTGCGCAAACAGATGAGACGCTATCGTGCTCGGGCCCGCTTCAAACCAAAAAATACAATGAATCGGGCAATGACCGCTGTGGCCACGCCGTTTCTGGATAAATTTAGCCAGGATTATACTTTGATGGCCAAAGCTGGCGCCCTGGATTATTGTGTTGATCGGAACGACGAGATAGAAAGTATTTTCCGAGCTGTTGAAGCCGGCAATAACGGCATCGTATTGGTCGGTAATCCCGGAGTAGGTCGTAAAACCATCGTGGCCGGTTTGGCTGAGAGAATGGTGACTGAAGACGTTCCGCCGGTTTTTGAAGACAAACGCCTGGTTAGTTTGAGTATTAGCGCCTTGGTAGCGGGTGCCTCAGCGCCGGGGCAGTTGGAAGAAAGGCTTTTAGGAATAATGGCTGAAGCTGGCCGTTCCGGCAACATAGTTTTCTTTATCGAAGACATCCATAATATGATCGGTGTTAACACTGAAGGCGGCCAGGGCTTGGACCTCTCTGAAGTATTTGCCGAGTTTATTCAGAAACAGGCTTTTATTGTAATAACCAGTACCAATCCAACAGAATACCGCCGCTATGTGGAACGCAGCAGTATCGGTGAAATATTGCATAAAGTAAATGTTGATGAGATGGACGAAACTCAAACCATCCATGTCTTAGAAGCCAAATCAGGATACATTGAGTATCAGCAAAAAGTGTTTTTCTCGTATGAATCAATCGCCGCTATCGTACGGCTCGCAAAACGATATGTCTACGAGAAATTTTTCCCGGAAAAAGCTATTCAATTGATGGAAGAAGTTGCCTCCTATGTAAGACGAACCAAGGGAGTAAAGAATATAGTAACAGCCGAGGATGTGGCTCAGGTTATCTCTGCGAGAGTCAAAGTTCCTGTTACAAAAGTTACCCAAAAAGAGAGTGTTAAGCTGCTTCAACTAGAACAAAGAATTCATCAGCGCCTAGTTGATCAAGAAGAAGCCGTCAATATGGTAGCGGCGGCTTTGCGGAGAGCCCGAGCAGAATTAAGAGACCTGAAGAGACCAATTGTTAATTTGCTGTTTTTGGGCCCGACCGGTGTCGGAAAAACCGAATTGTCAAAAACTGTGGCCGAGGCCTACTTTGGCAGTGAAGATTCAATGATCCGTATAGATATGTCTGAATATCAAACCAAAGAAAGTATTAAGCGTTTGATTGGGGCGTCACCCGGTATGGCCAAGGGCGAAGAAGGAGGTTATCTGACTGAAGCAGTTCGTCGGACACCTTTTTCTCTATTACTGCTTGATGAAATTGAAAAAGCCCATCCAGATATATTAAATTTGTTTTTACAAGTTTTTGATGATGGGCGCTTAACAGATTCTCAGGGCCGAACCATTGATTTCACTAACACTATTATTATTGCTACTTCCAATGCTGGAACCCCGTTGATACAGAAAATGGTCAAAGAAGGCGTTCCGGTTGAGAAAATAAGAGACGAGCTGATTGATAAGGAATTATCAAAATATTACCGGCCAGAGTTTCTTAACCGGTTTGATGGTATTATGGTTTTCAAGCCCTTGTCACCAGAAGATTTGTATAAAATTGCTGAATTACTTCTGATCAAAGTGGCGCGTCGTTTGGAAGATAAAGGAATTATGCTGCAGGCCACAGCAGAAGCGATCAAGGAATTGGTTAAAGAGGGCTATGATCCGGCCTTTGGAGCCCGACCGTTGCGCAGAGTTATTCAGAATAAAGTTGACAATGCTCTGGCTAATTTTTTGCTTCAAGGAAAATTGACCCGGAGAGATATTGCAATTCTAGAACCAGGCGGTGTTATCCGAGTAGAAAAGGCGGAATCATTTAAATAGTATAAAAAAGAACAGTCAAAAGGTACTGGAGGCTGTTTTTTTGTTTACACATTATACAATTAATGTTATAATTTTTGGGAAAGAAACAAAAAAAGACCCAGACACGCGGGTCGGAGGGGTGCCTACAAGAGACAGTATAACCTTTGTGTCTGGGCTTCCGGCTGATGACCCCCCGGTGCGAAAGCGTGTAGTTCCTAAAGATCTATAGCTGGTAATAATATATTTTTTTAAGTTAATATGTCAAGAGACAATATGGCAATGGAAAAGTTAGTTTCGCTCGCCAAAAGGCGGGGTTTTATTTTTCCTAGCGCTGAGAAATATGGCGGGTTAGCCGGTTTTTGGGATTGGGGCCCGCTAGGAGTTGAATTGAAAAATAATATTAAAAAGCTGTGGTGGAAACGCTTTGTCCAAGAAAGACGGGACGTGGTGGGTCTCGACAGTGCGATTATAACCAACCCAATGGTCTGGGAAAAAAGCGGCCACGCCCAGGGCTTTGCTGATAAACTATTAGAATGTAAGGAATGCCATCAAAGGTTTAGAGAAGAAGACATCACCATAGACAGAAAATGCCCCAATTGCGGCCAAAGCAATTTCGGGGCAGCCAGGGATTTTAATCTGATGTTACAAACCAATGTCGGCCCGGCCACCGATTCTGCATCGACTGCCTATTTGAGACCGGAAACTGCTCAAAATATTTTTGTAAACTTTGATACCGTTGTTCAAACTTGTCGTAAGAAGATACCTTTTGGAATCGCTCAGATTGGAAAAGCCTTTCGCAACGAGATCACACCGGGTAATTTCATATTCCGATCTAGAGAATTTGAACAGATGGAGTTGGAATTTTTTGTCAGCCCGAAGGAAGATAAAAAGTGGTTTGACTACTGGGTTGATATGTCACTGCGATGGTTTTTGGAATTGGGGATTAAGGAGACGAATATTAAGAAGCGAGTTCAGAAAAAAGACGAGCTGGCTCATTATGCCAAACAAACAATTGATATCGAGTATAAATGGCCGTTCGATAAAGGCTGGGGTGAGCTGATTGGCATAGCTAACCGTACCGATTATGATACCAAGGCCCATCAAATAGAATACCGTGATGAGTCAGAGAAATTTCATCCCCATGTTATCGAGCCTTCCTTTGGCGTTGAGCGGCCAGCGCTGGCATTCTTACTGGACGCATTTGAAGAGGTTAAAGGCGGACGGACTACGACTACCAAGAGTACCAAAGAAGCAGAAACAGTTTTACGCCTGCATAAGAGCCTGGCGCCAATTAAAATTGCTGTTCTACCTCTGTCAAAGAAAGAACCCTTGGCTAAACTGGCCCAAAATATTTTTGATTCACTCAAATTTAAATATTTCTGCGATTATGATGATGTGGCCTCGATTGGTCGCCGTTATCGCCGCCAGGATGAGGTCGGAACCCCATACTGTTTAACTGTAGACTTTGAATCTTTGGAAGACAAAAAAGTCACTGTACGTGATCGCGATACCATGGAGCAGGAACGAATAGCTATAGAATCATTGATAGACTACTTTGCTGAAAAATTCAATGAAATATAATAAAACCGTTAATGCCAACGGACTAAGGGTTATTACAGTACCGCGTTCAGATTCCAAAGCGGTAACTATTATGGTTGTAGTGAAAGTTGGCTCCAGGCATGAAACTGCTAAGATTAATGGTATCTCTCATTTTGTTGAACACATGATGTTCAAGGGGACAGCCAAAAGACCGACTACTTTAGAAATTTCAAAAGCCTTAGATTCAGTCGGTGCTGAATATAATGCTTTTACTGCCAAGGACCATACTGGCTATTATATAAAAGTTGATCGAAGACATATCAATCTTGCTTTGGATATTATTTCAGATATGTTAATTAATTCGAAATTTGATTCTGTCGAGCTGGAACGAGAAAAGGGAGTTATCGTCGAGGAGATTAATATGTATGAAGACAATCCACTAATGTATGTTGAAGAGCTACTGGAACAGTTAGTCTATGGCAAGAACGATAAGCTGGGCCGATTAATATCTGGATCAAGACAAACGGTGCGGGGATTAACCCGAGCCGATCTGGTGGACTATGTCGATAAATACTATTCCTCGGACCGAACTGTTGTAGTGGCGGCGGGTGCCGTTGATGATAAGGTGCAAGCCAAGATATCAAAATTGTTTTCTAACTATCACAGAAGCTCCCAGCCGGAAAAATTTAGTCGGAGAAAAATCACTCAAACCAAACCCAGGGTCTCAATTTTAAAGAAGAAGACAGAGCAAATCCAGCTGGGCTTGGGATTTCCTGGGGTGGCCTACAATGATTCGCGCCGTTATGCTGTAGCCTTGCTCAGGATAATAATGGGCGGCAATATGAGTTCACGCTTGTTTATTTCCATACGGGAACGGCAAGGACTAGCCTATTATATAAAGGCTGATCACGGTTTTTTTGAGGATACTGGATTGTTTTATGTCCAAGCTGGCTTAGATAAATCGAGACTGGAACTGGCTATCGCCGCTATATTAAAGGAAATCAATGAAGTAAAGAAAAAAGGAGTCAACCTGGCAGAAGTCAAAAAAGCCAAAGATTTTCTGCAAGGCAAAATAGTTTTGGATTTGGATGATTCCAGTAATATTGCATCCTGGTTTGCGCGGCAGGAGGCGGTCGAAGGCAAATCATTGTCTCCGGAAGAGCATTTTGCGTTTATTAATAAGGTAAAACCCAAGGATATCCAGAAAGCTGCCCAACAGCTGTTTATCAAGAATAAATTGAACCTTGCCTTGATTGGTCCTGTCTCTTCTACCCAGTCAATAAAAAAAGTTATTCAATAATTTTGCAGGATTGGCGATTTTTCGGTATAATTAAAAGTGCGTGTAATTGACAAAAATGGCTGACAAAAACAACTCAAATGTAACTATTTCAACCGGGACGATATTCAAAGTCATATTGATTTTATTGGCTTTATGGTTTGTTTACCAGATACGCAGCATTATCGGAATCTTGTTTGTTTCTATAATATTTACGGCTGGCATCATCCCTTGGGTTGATTGGCTGGAAAACAAAAAAATACCCAGGGTTTTAGGCACTTCCGTCATTTACGCGGTTGTACTAGGTATTTTTAGTTTGATTGTTGTTTTAATAATTCCACCATTATCTGATCAAGTTGGTCAGATAGTATCGGCTTTTCCTGAGTATTACGAAAAAATAGTGAAAGGGTTTGAGACTCTAGAATCATCCAACGATAGTGCCATCGCTTCCAGCATCCAGGGTGGGCTCGAAAGCATTAATGAAGCCTTGCGCAATGCTGCCTCGGGTATTTTATCCAGTTTGGTTTCGGTGTTTGGTGGATTTGCTTCCTTCCTCAGCGTAGTAGTGATTACCTTCTATTTAGTTTTGGAACGCAATGGATTTAAGAAAATTATTCATTCCATCTCGCCAGTCCAATATCAGCCTTATCTGATTCAGTTGAGCAATCGCATCACCACTAAGCTTGGTTCCTGGCTGAGGGGGCAGCTGCTTCTCAGTTTGATTATCTTCCTGATGTCGTATATCGGCCTTTTGTTGTTGAATGTTAAATACGCTCTGGTTTTGGCTTTGATTGCTGGCTTATTTGAATTTATACCTATTATTGGACCAATCATCGGTGCTATACCGGCCCTGTTCCTCAGTTTTGCTGAATCACCAGGTAAGGCCCTGATGGTTTTGATTCTCTATATCGTTATCCAGCAGCTGGAAAACCAGATTGTCGTTCCAAAAGTCATGCAAAAGTCAGTGGGCCTGAATCCGGTCATTGTAATTATTGCTATGCTCATCGGGGGGCAGCTAGGGGGCATGTTGGGAATAATATTAGCAATTCCTGTAGCCGCAATTATCCAAGTATTCAGCAGCGATTTTTTTGGACAGCGTCGAGCTAAAGATAACGAGCTGGAAGAAAGCGAATCTACGTAAACATGGGCATCCTGTATGTGGTGGCGACACCGATCGGCAATCTAGAGGACATGACACTGAGAGCCATGCGGATTTTGCGTGAAGTGGATTTGATTTTATGCGAAGATACTCGAGTATCCCAGAAGCTATTACAGCATTTTGAAATAAAAAAACCTCTGCTAAGTTACCACCAGCACAGCCGGTTACAGCGCATTGACGAAGTCATTAAAAAAATAAATGACGGTCAAAACATCGCCCTGGTGACAGATGCCGGCACTCCCGGCGTTTCTGATCCGGGAAATGTCTTGGTTAGAGAGGTAATAGAGCGGTGCGGTCCGGAGGCAGAAATCATTTCTATCCCGGGCGTATCTGCAGTAACCAGTGCGGCCAGCATTGCCGGATTGCCGAGTGATCGGTTTTTGTTTTTAGGGTTTTTACCCCACAAGAAAGGCAAGGAAACATTACTTAAGAGGATTGCTGAGAGTACTGAAACCGTGATATTTTATGAATCGCCCCACAGAATATTAAAAACTCTTCAGAAGTTGAATGCCATAGTCAGTCCGGATAGAAAAGTCGTAGTCTTGCGCGAATTGACTAAGAAGTTTGAACAGCGTGTCGGAGAAACTATTGAAGAGTGTCTGGATTATTTTGAAAAGCATCAAGATAAAATAAAAGGAGAATTCGCCGTTGTGGTCGGAGGAAAAAAACAATGAAGTATTACATCACCACGCCAATTTATTACGTAAATGATAAACCCCACCTCGGGCATGCTTATACTACGGTGGCTGCGGATGTATTGGCGCGTTTCCATCGCCGACAAGGGGATAATGTTTTCTTCCTGACTGGCACTGATGAGCATGGAGCTAAAGTAGCTGAGAGTGCCGAGCAAGCCGGACAAAACCCCCAAGATTATGTTAACGAAGTGGTTGAACTGTTTGACTTAGCTTGGAAGAATCTTAACATAAAATACGACCATTTCATCCGAACAACTGACCAGCAGCACATAGAAGCGGTTGAAGGGTTTATGAAAACGCTTAAGGCTAACGATGCATTGTATGAAGGAAAATATGAGGGCCTCTACTGCATTGGCTGCGAGAAATTTATTACTGAGAAAGAATTAGTTGACGGTAAATGCCCCGATCATAATAAGAAGCCTAAAAAGATAAAAGAGAAAAATTTTTTCTTTAAACTATCGGATTACCTTGATCAAGTCAGGGAAATGATTGAGAAAGATGAGATCCGCATCTTGCCAAAGGAGAGAAAAAGCGAAGTGATAGGATTATTTAAACAGGGGCTGGATGATTTCTCGGTTTCTCGAGAAAAAGTCAAATGGGGGATACCATTGCCTTTTGACAACAAGCAGGTGATTTACGTTTGGGTGGAGGCTTTACAAAACTACATCTCTGCCATTGGCTATGGGAAAGACTCCAATCAATTCAAAACTTGGTGGCCGGCTGACTGCCACTTGATGGCCAAGGATATTTTGAAATTCCATGCTATATATTGGCCAGCTATGTTGCTGGCAGTTGGGGAAAAGCCCCCGCACGAGCTTTTTGTCCATGGCTTCTTTACTATCAACGGTCAGAAGATGAGCAAGTCGCTGGGCAATGTCATCAATCCAAACGAGCTGGCGGATAAATATGGGTCTGATGCCGCCCGATACTTATTGCTCAGCCAATTCCCGTTTGGGCAAGATGGAGATGTCAAGGAATCTTTGTTCACCGAGAAATACAATGCTGATCTAGCAAACGGATTGGGCAACTTGGTCAGCCGCACTGCAAATTTGATGGAAAAGTATGAGGTAAAGGTTGGAACTAATGCTAAGCCTGCCAATAAAGAAAGTGAAATAAAGTTTAAAAATATTAGTGAAGCAGTAGAAAACTATAAGTTTGATCAAGCCCTGAAGGGCATATTTCAGATTATAGATCATGCTAATAAAGTTTTAGATACTAGTGCCCCCTGGAAGATGGCTGATTCACAGGCAGTCGAACGGACTGAGGTATTACAGGCGGTGGCTAGTTTGATAAAGATTATCGCCCAACAAATTTATCCTTTTATGCCGATTGCTAGTCGTAAGATAGAAAAACAGTTTTCAGCCGATAAAGTTAAGAAAGAAGAAAGCCTTTTCCCGCGCATTAAATAGTCATTATTATGGCAACCATTGATTTAGTGTTACTAATAATTCTCGGTGGCTTCATAGTCATGGGTTTTATGACTGGTTTATTTCAAGCCCTGGGGGCAGTAGTTGGGATAATCTTTGGGTATTTCATGGCCAGCCAGTTTTATGAACCGCTGGGTAATTTGATATCACCCATGGTGATGGGCAACGAAGGGTTGAGTAATGTTATAGCCTTTACCTTAATTTTTCTTATTATCAATCATTTGGTTGGTATTGTTGTTTGGTTTTTGGCTAAGACGTTTCAATTTCTCAAGCTGGTACCGTTTTATTCGATCCTGAACAGATTTGTCGGATCAGTATTGGGTTTCATAGAAGGGCTGTTTGTAATCGGGGTGGTTTTGAACATCATTGATGTTTTCTTGCGTCAGCCGCAGCTCAGTGAACAAATTGCCAGATCAGATCTGGCTCAGCTGATGTTGGGTACGGCCAAATTATTGGATTACATTTTACCCTCAGCTTATCAAGCTCTAAATTCGATGATGTGATGTTAGTTGACTCGCACGCCCATCTGAACTTCAAGGCTTATAACAAAGATCGCTCGGATGTGATAACGAGATGCCTTCAGAATAATATGAAGGTTATTAATGTTGGTTCCCAGCTTCCGACAAGCCAAAAAGCGGTTGAGCTGGCCTTGCAAAATCCCGACGCGATGTATGCGGCGGTGGGTTTTCATCCGGTGCATTCAGAAAAGATTGAGTACGATTTGGCTGCCTTTCGTGATTTGATTGAAAAAAATAGGAAGGCAATCGTGGCAGTAGGCGAGATAGGCTTGGACTATTATCGGCTGGAGGCTAACACAGAAGAAGATGAGCAGAAGATAAAAGAAGATCAAAAAGAGCTGTTTAAGATCCAGTACCAATTAGCCCAAGATAATAATTTACCGGTAATAGTTCATTGCCGAGATGCTTACGACGATCTGATTAATTTATGCCAAGAAATATCAGATCAACATATCGGTGTGGTCCATTGTTTTTTGGGAGATGTTGCTATAGCTGATAAATTCTTACAACAGGGATTCTTATTGGGATTTACCGGTATAATAACTTTTGGAGATGATGAAAAGTTAAAAGAAGTAATTGAACATGTTCCTCTAAAAAAAATGTTGATCGAGACTGATGCCCCATATTTATCCCCAGTTCCTTTTCGTGGGAAGCGCAATGAACCTCTTTTTGTTCAATACGTGGCAGAAAAAATTGCCGAGATAAAAGGAATATCAAAAGATAAGGTGGTAGAACAGACGGCTGGTAATGCTAGTCAGCTTTTTCAATTAGGTTAAGTAACCCGCTTCCGGTTAGTAAGAGTAGCGCCCTGGGTACGGTATTGGTCCTGCGGCCGAATTATTTACTGCATATTGTCATGCTGAATTTATTTCAGCATCTCCACCATCATGCTAAAGTTGTTTAGTAGTCTATACCCGCCTGCGCCTCAAAAGATTAATTCTAATAGGTATAGTAGTGGGCTACGGCGGGTTATTTACAGCCCGCCTCGCTGAAGACAAGCATCAGCGAGTCGAGGCGGGTGGCTATAAGATAACACATGGTGGTTATTATCTATATCCCTTACTCTCTGTCTAATAATACCTCTAGGTAAATAAAAAACCCGTCCGGTTGCCCAGACGGGAAGTCGCTAGGGAGTGTTCTGGCGACAGTCGAACAAAATACCAGGTTCAGATAGAACCTTACGTTTCAGCTTAGGATCAAGAGAAAAGGTCGACACAAGCTCCAGGGTTTCGTCACGGTCTAGATAGATCCGACGAGGTTTCAAATTTCTTTTCTCGAGATACTTAGCTGCATGTTGCATATCTGAATAGATACTCTGTTCCGTACTTTCTAGCCAGAGAATCCCATCGTTGAGAATAACGAAGTCCGGCAGATGATCCTGTTCAGACATGATGCTGAATAGCCCGACACCCGCAAGGCAGAGGACCACCGTGCCAAAGATGCTCGGTATCAACCCCCTTTGCATTACTCTGCCCCCGTTGGAAAAGAGCCGTTGTTCTTCCTTATGACTCCTTCATAAGGAAGTTTTTATCTTACAATAAAGCAAAATGGAGTGCAAGATGACCATTTTTGGCCTTGTGGATAAGCTGTAAATCAATTATTATTAACGTAGACTATTAAATGAACTCATGAACACACCCTGGATAATAACAATTTTTGTACTAATGCTGCTAGGTTTTGCCGTAGTGGTTTTGGTTATTATCTGGCAGTTTAGGAAGATTCAGGCCAATCAGCTAAAAGACTCCGAGTCTAAAAAAGATCCCTTGATAATGCTAAAGCAGGACATAGAAAGCGTCCGGCGTGATATCCAGAACCAACAATCAGGCAGCTTAAAAGTGGTAAGGGAAGTGACTGAAAAATTAACCCGCCTGGATGAAACAAATAAGCAGGTAGTTGGTTTCACTGATCAGCTACAACAACTCCAAGATATCTTAAAAAATCCGAAACAGAGAGGAGTTTTAGGGGAGTATTATTTGGAAACAGTATTGAAGAATGTTTTACCGCCCAAGAATTACCAGTTGCAATATCCATTTAAAAATAATGACAAAGTTGACGCGGTAATATTTATTGGGGAAAAGATAATTCCCATTGATTCAAAATTTTCATTGGAAAATTATAATCGAATATCAGTTGAACGAGATCCGACTGAACGCGAACGTTTGGAAAAATTATTTAAACAAGACCTTAAAAACAGGATTGACGAAACAGCCAAGTATATTCGTCCCAGTGAAAAAACTATGGATTTTGCTTTTATGTTTATTCCAGCTGAGGCTATTTATTATGATTTGTTAGTTAACCAAATTGGCACCGTTAAGTTGAACACTCGTGATTTGATAGAATACGCTTTCAAAGACAAACACGTGATAATAGTTTCTCCGACTTCCTTCTTTGCCTATTTGCAAACGGTTTTACAGGGATTAAGAGCGCTACAGATAGAGGAGTCGGCTAAGGAGATTAGGAAAAATGTTGAGCAGCTGGCTAGGCACTTGTTAAGTTACGAAGCACATTTCGGCAGATTAGGGAATCAATTACAAACTACTGTCAAAACTTACAACACTACGTCAAAGGAGTTTAGTAAAATCAACAAGGATGTCTATCGTATAACTGGCCAGGAAAAAAAGACCAGCCAAAAGGTTTTTGATATACCAGATCAAGAGGAATAAGTAAAATAAAAAAGGCTGATTGCTATGATTTAGCCTTTTTGTTTATTTAATTTCGTTTTTTAATCTGCGGCTAGCTTCACGGAATTTGCGAAATGCAATTTTGAGTTCTAGGAGTGACTGGAGACTATCTCTTCTAGTTTTATCATATCTCTTGTTGGTTTCCGGTCTCACTTTTGTAATTATCCTTTAAATTTTATTTTTGTTTTAAAAAAATTGTGTGCAATAGTATTAATATTAGCGTAAAAAAATACAATTGTCAATGATAAAAGTCTCGACCCCAATATATTGCTATAAAGTTTTTTATTTTGTCCAAGAGATAGTTTAACTATTTCGTATTGTGAAAAAAGTTATCAATTTGCGGTTGGGGAAATCCAAAAAAATTAAAAATGTTGAAATATTATTTAATAGGTATTTAATATTTTTGGCTAATATTAGAGATATAAATGTTTACCCCTTGATTATTTGCCTTAGGTTGGGTAGAATACCGTCGAATAGTAGTGGATAACTCACATATTCTTTAATTTTGATATTAATAAAAATTATACGGCGATGAACGACAATCCATTAAAAACAATTCAAAAAACCGAATCTGAGTTGAAGCAAAAAATTCAGAATAAAAAAACGGAGTCTGAAAATAAGATTGCCGATTTTAAACGTGAACAAGAAAAAGCTTTATCTGAGCAGTTTCAGGCTCTGGCTCCGGAATTGAAAAAGATAAAAGCCCAGGTTTTGAGCGATTCTAAGAAAAAAATAACTGTCCAGCAAAAAAACTATCAATCGGAAATAGATGAGTTGGAAAAGATAAACAAAAAATTATTAGATCAATTGGCTGATAAAATAGTATCAAAGGTAGCCGAGGTGTATTAAAATGGCAATTGCAGAAGTTAAAAAAATAGGATTAATCGGATTAAAGCGGGACCAAGGAGCTGTCATTGATGCTTTGTATGATTTTAGCCAGCTGCAGATAATCGGAGTCAATCAAGAGGGTGCGCTGAGCAACGATGCGATAAGTGAGTTGGATTACCGGCTGGCTCAGTTAAAATTTGCTCTGGAGTTCGTTGAGCGTTACGCTGAACCAGAAAAAATTAGCTTGAAGCAAAAGCTGGAAAAAATGGCTAGCCGAGGACTTCATGTTTCAAAGAAAAAAATAGATCAGCTAGTCACAGATTTTGATTATAAAAAAGTCATTGCCGAGGCTGAGAGGCTAGAGGAAAATATTAATAACAAGCAAACCCTGGTCACAAATATTCAGTCAGAAATAAATGAGCTGGAACCTTGGGTTGATTTGAAATTTAATTACCAAGAAAAGGCTACAGACAAAGCTTCAGCCAGTATCGGGACGATCAGCGATCTGGGTTATGCCGGCTTGATCAAAGATTTTGAGGACAAGAAGGTTCCTTGCGAAGTTCAAATTATCGGCCAGAAGGAGAAAGAGGTTAAAGTCTTAGTGGTGTATTTGAATCAGGTTAGCGTTCAAGTGCGGGAAATATTAAGCCAAAATGATTTCAGAGAAGTTCTCTTGCCGGAAATTACAGCTGCGCCTCAAACCGCTATTGCTGAAAAGAAAAAAGCTATTGACCAACTAAACGCAGAAATTGATAAATTAACCCAAGCCGCCAAGAATCTTTCTCTTCACCGAGAAAATCTTCAGATTTTATTTGATTACACAACTTGGCAGCGTGATAAAACAGCCGCTTCATTCCAGGCTTTGTCCCAAGATAAAACATTTTATATAACTGGCTATGTTGCCAAAGATCGCTTATCAGAATTAGAAAAACGCATTGGCAAAGTCACCAGCGATTACTATATAAGTGAACTGCCTATAGAGAAAGATGAAGATCTACCGGTGATTCTACGGAACAATCGATCCATCTTCCCATTTGAGACGGTAACCAACGTCTACGGTGCGCCCAAGCCAAATGAAATAGATCCCACGCCATTTTTGGCTCCATTTTTTATATTATTTTTCGGCATCTGCTTGTCTGATGCTGGATACGGATTATTACTGGGCGGTATGGCTTTTTTAGCAATTAAGATTTTTAAACTGCCGCCTAACAAACAAGGATTTTTTAGACTATTTGTTTATGCTGGCATAGTAACGTTTATTATCGGTGCTTTGTTTGGTGGCTGGTTCGGTGTAGCGTTGGAAGATTTGCCTGATAGTGCCATCAAGAGCGCCTTACTGTCGGTTAAGATAATCGATCCGGTAACCAATCCTTTGACCATGTTAGTCTTTTCTATGATTCTGGGTGTGATTCAAGTGGTAACCGGCATCGTGGTAAATTTCTATTACCAGATCAAGCAAAAAGATTGGGGCAAGGCTTTTGACGCCGGGGCTTGGATATTTCTTTTGCTGGGTGTTATTTTCTGGCTGGTGGCTGGGCAAGTCGTTAAAAATGCCGGTCTGCAGCAAATCGGCCAGTATTGGATATATGCCGGAGTGGCCGTATTGGTTTTGACCCAAGGCCGCCGGCAAAAGAGTATCATTATGAAAATACCAGCCGGCATTTTGAGCTTATATGACCTGGTTGGATATTTTTCCGATGTTATGTCATATTCACGCCTCCTGGCTCTGGGGCTATCTACTGGAATTATCGCTTTTGTAATCAATATGGTAGCCATGTTGTTTAAAGATATGATTCCATTTATCGGTTGGCCCGTGGCTATAGGCATACTGATTGGAGGACACTTGTTTAACTTAGCCATCAATGCCTTAGGCTCGTTCATCCATTCTGGACGTCTGCAGTATGTGGAGTTTTTCCCGAAATTCATGGAAGGTGGCGGCAGTAGGTTTCAGCCCTTGGCTAAGCAAGCAAAGTACGTAAACATTGATAAAGAAGATAATTAAAATAATTAATTTAAGTGCTGGATAAGCACTAAGTAAGAAAGGATAAAAAAATGGGTTTAGCATTAGCAATCGCAGGAGCAACCACAGCCGTTATATTGGCTGGTATTGGTTCTGTGCTCGGTACTGGCACAGCCGGCCGTGCAGCCTCAGGACTAGTGTCTGTTGCTCCTGAACAATTCGGTAAAGTACTGCTTTTGCAGGCATTACCCGGAACTCAGGGTATTTATGGATTTTTGGGAGCGATTATGGCTCTGCAAAAGATTGGTTTATTGGGCGGTGAATCTGTTGAGTTGTCCATGGCTCTGGGTTGGCAAGTATTCTTTGCTTGTTTGCCAATAGCTTTGACTGGTTTATTCTCAGGTTGGTTCCAGGGCAAAGTATCAGCCGCTGCTGTCGGCATTGTCGGCAAGAAACCGACTGAAGTTGGTAAAGGTATTATCTTAGCCGCCGTTGTAGAAACCTATGCCGTACTCGGCTTGCTGGCTACAATTCTTTTGCTTAACGGCATTAATGTTGCCTAAAAATGAGTCTGAATAACATTATCAAAACATTAGAAACCGAGACGCAAAAAGAGATTGAAGCAATAGAACAAAGTACTCAGGAATCTCTGGCTAAGTTAGCCAAAGAATATGAGCAGAAACTGACTAATTCCAAAGATGAGATCCTCACCCAGGCCAATTCCGAAGCCCAGAGAACAGCTGATTTGCACCTGTTTGCCGAACAGACAGAATTGAAGAAACAGGTTCTGCAGAAAAAAAGAAGCTTGATCGATAATATCTATCAGCAAGCTATTGGAAAACTTAGTAAGCTGCCTGATTCGGAATACCAAAAGATGATAGTGACTCTATTGAAGCAACTACCAGTACAGAGTGGGTCAATTATTCCGGCCCAGGGTCGGGAGAAAGTTACTCGGGAAGCTGTTAAAAAATCAAAAGGCCAGTTTCAAGTTTCTTCCGAGACGGTAGATTCGGCTGGCGGATTTATCTGGTATTCGGAAAAGATGAATATCGACAACACCTTTGAACAGTTAGTTAGAAACGCCAGAGAAGAAACTGAGATAGAAATCGCTCAAGAATTATTTAAGAACAAATGAGTCGAGATGGATATCTCTATGCGGCCGGAGTAATCAGGCACTTAGAGACAAAATTATTAGATCCTACTGATTTGGAGAGAATGGTTGACTCTGAGGATCTCAAGGCTGCTTTTAAAGTGTTTCATGACACCGACTTCTTTGATAATGTCCTGGATGTTTCACCTAGAGAATACTTAAAGGCCCTGGATGCCGATTTGCTCCAAGCCAAACAGAACTTAGCAGAAATGCTCCCGGACGAGAAAATGCTTAAGCTGTTATTTTTGAGATTTGATTTTCATAATCTCAAACTGCTCTTGAAGGCAAAGTACAGCCAGAGCAATTTTGATAGTCAGGCTTCGGACTTAGGTTTGGTTGGATACGATGTTTTGAAAGAGGCGATCAAAGAAAACCGCCCGGAAGATTTGGATGACGACTACAAAAACGTTCTTATTAAATTCAATGAAGAGATTGGTGATACTGAGCCAGCACCATCGTTAATCGACAGGATTATCGATCGTGAGTACTTCAAGCTCTATTACCAAACAGCAAAAGCAGTCAAAAGCAAATTCGTGCTCGAGTTTGCGAAGCTGCAGTTTGATATTGCCAATATAAAGATATTTATCCGTTCCAAGATTCTAGGACTACCAGCAGAAGAATGGTTGGCTGATATGATTGATAATGGCAATCTGGCTACGGACGAGTATACCAATATTGCCGAGAAGTCGGTAGATGAAGCTTTGGGCCAGTTGGCACAATTATTGCAGTTTGGAACTGACGAGGCGGTCAGTGATTATCTTCAGCATAAGTCGTTGGCTAAGC
The DNA here is from genome assembly GCA_964594455.1 of uncultured Gammaproteobacteria bacterium. Lineage (GTDB taxonomy): Bacteria > Patescibacteriota > Patescibacteriia > JAHIZJ01 > JAHIZJ01 > CAZQLY01. The sequence goes on from CAZQLY010000001.1 coordinate 128,147, forward strand.
TGGAACAGGCGCTGGAAGAAGTAGAAATGGATTATTTGCGCCAGGCTAAATATATTGATTACGGTCCGGAAATGATTTTAGCTTATTTTTATGCTAAAAAGAGTGCCATCCGGAATGTCAGACTAATCATGACTGCCAAACTAAATGATCTACCAGCTAGTGAAATAAAAACTAAGACCAGAGAACTTTATTAAAAATAATGGATCAACAAGATTTACAATACACGATAGCGATAATCGGATCACCCAATGCTATCTTAGGTTTTAAGGCCTTGGGAGTAACCGCTTTTCCAGTAGCCACCAAAGAAGAGGGGCAGCAAGTTTTGGAAAAAATAAAAGAGGGAAGATATGCTATTTTACTAGTTACGGAAGATTGGGCTAGAGAGCTTCAAACCGAGTTGGATGAAATAAGACAAATGACTTTACCAGCGGTTTCAGTTTTGCCTTCGCAATCAGGCAGTCAAGGGCTGGGTGAACAAGAATTGAGAAGAACAGTAGAGCAGGCTGTCGGCAGCGACATTTTATTTAAAGAATAATTATAAATAAATTAATCGAATATTTATGAAAACTCAGACAGGTAAAATTATCAAAGTATCAGGACCGCTCGTAGTCGCTTCAGGAATGAGTGGCGCTAAGATGTATGAAGTGGTGAAGGTTTCTGATAAGAAATTGATCGGTGAGATTATCCGATTGGATGGCGATATGGCCTTTATCCAGGTTTACGAAGATACAGCCGGATTGGGGCCGGATGAACCGGTATTCCGAACCGAAATGCCCCTGACCGTTACCTTGGGGCCAGGCCTGTTAACCTCTTTTTATGACGGTATCCAGCGCCCGTTGGTTTCACTTCAGAAAAAGGCTGGTGCTTATATAACCAGAGGCATTGAAGTGCCTGCTTTGGATGAAGAGAAGAAATGGGATTTTAAAGCTATCGTCAAAAAGGGTGACAAAGTTGTAGCCGGTGATGTATTAGGCGAAGTTGCGGAAACTAGTTTAATTACACACAAGGTATTAGTACCGCCCCAGATCAAAGTGGGTACTGTCAAAAACATTTCTTCGGGTAAGTTTACCGTCAGAGAAGTAGTAGCTGAGGTGGACAACCAAAAAGTTACCATGGCTCAAGAATGGCCGATTCGCGACCCCAGACCCTCTAAGCAGAAAATCGCTCCCGATATTCCTTTGATTACCGGACAGAGAATTATCGATACTTTTTTTCCGATAGCCAAAGGTGGAGCGGGTTGTATTCCTGGACCCTTTGGCGCCGGTAAAACTGTTATTCAGCATCAATTGGCTAAATGGGCCGATGCTGACGTTATTATCTTTATCGGTTGCGGTGAGCGCGGCAATGAGATGACTGATGTGCTAATGGAATTTCCTGAGCTGAAGGATCCGAAGAGTGGCCAGCCTTTAATGGAACGAACCGTGTTAATCGCAAACACTTCCAATATGCCGGTAGCAGCCCGAGAAGCCTCGGTCTATACTGGCATTACCATCGCGGAATATTTCCGGGATATGGGCTATCACGTAGCCTTAATGGCTGATTCCACTTCACGCTGGGCTGAGGCTCTGCGTGAGATTTCCGGTCGTTTGGAAGAAATGCCTGGTGAAGAAGGCTACCCAGCCTATTTAGGTTCCCGGACCGCAGCATTTTACGAACGAGCTGGTATTGTGGAAACATTGGGTTCAGAACGGCGTCAGGGTTCGCTCACAGTTGTCGGAGCAGTATCGCCTCCAGGAGGTGACTTGTCTGAGCCAGTTACTCAGAACACCTTACGTGTAACCAAGGTTTTTTGGTCATTGGAAGCACAATTAGCCTATCGTAGACATTTCCCTTCGATTAACTGGTTGACCAGCTATTCGTTATATACCGATGATTTAAGCGCCTATTTCAAAAAAGTAGCCGCTGACGACTTCTTTGACTTGAGAATTGAAGCCATGTCATTGCTACAAAAAGAAGCCGAACTGGAAGATATTGTGAGATTAGTTGGTTTGGACGCGCTTTCACACAAAGAACAGTTGGTACTAGAAACCGCCCGATCGCTGCGTGAAGATTTCTTGATGCAGAACGCTTTTGATGATGTCGACACTTACACCTCGATGAAAAAACAATACTACATGCTGAAAAGCATTTTGACTTTTCATCAGAGCGCTAACGAAGCCCTAGAACGGGGAGTCAAACTGGATGCTATCAAGGGACTGACAATCCGCGAAAAAATTGGTCGCAGCAAGATGACCGACCCTGATAAAATCAGTGAACTGGAGAATTTGGTAACTGAAGTTAAAAACTCGATTGAAGCTCTTAAATAATTAACCAATAATCACATACTTATGCAGAAAGAATATAAAACAATCAAAGAAGTTGCCGGACCGCTCTTGATAGTTGAAGGGATTGAGGGAGTGACTTATGAAGAGCTAGTCGACGTTGAGCTGCCAGACAAGACCATCCGGCGCGGTCGCGTCTTGGAAATTTCCAAAGATCGGGCGGTAGTTCAGATGTTTGAAGATACTCGCGGCATCAGCATGCAAGATTCCAAAGTCAGATTTTTGGGCCGCACCATGGAAGTGCCTGTTTCCACGGACATGTTAGGCAGAATTTTTGATGGAGCTGGAAATCCCAAAGATGGCGGTGGTGAAATTATTGCTGAGAAAAAGCTCAGTATCTCCGGTAACCCAATCAATCCTTATTCCCGCGACTATCCTAATGACTTTATTCAAACTGGAATTTCCACTATCGATGGCTTGAACACCTTAGTACGTGGTCAGAAACTACCGATATTTTCCGGGGCTGGCTTACCGCACAACTACATGGCCGCTCAGATTGCTCGACAAGCCAAAGTGGTACAGGTATCGCCAGACGGAAAGGTAAAAGCTGACGAGTCAAAATTTGCTGTGGTTTTTGGAGCGATGGGTATTACCTTTGAAGAAGCCGAATATTTCTCCAATGAATTTCATCAAACCGGCGCTATCGAAAGAGCAGTCATGTATATTAACCTGGCTAATGATCCAGTAGTGGAACGTATCACCCTGCCTCGTTTGGCTCTGACTACGGCTGAGTATTTGGCTTTTGAAAAAGGAATGCACGTCTTGGTTATATTAACTGACATGACTAACTACTGCGAGGCTCTGCGTGAAGTTTCTGCTGCTAGAAAAGAAGTTCCCGGCCGCCGTGGTTATCCAGGTTATCTCTATACTGACTTGTCTACAATATACGAGCGCGCTGGGCGCATCAAAGGTAAAAAGGGTTCAATTACCCAGATTCCGATTTTAACCATGCCTGAAGATGACAAAACTCACCCCATTCCTGACTTGACCGGATATATTACTGAGGGCCAGATCATGCTTTCTCGCTCACTCTACAAACAAGGTATTATGCCTCCGGTGGACGTGCTGCCTTGTCTGTCTCGTTTGATGCCTAAGGGCATTGGTGAGGGCAAAACCCGAGAAGATCACTCAGGCGTTTTCAACCAGCTCTATGCTGCTTATGCCCGCGGAAAAGAAGCTAAAGAATTAGCAGTTATTTTGGGTGAAGCCGCCCTATCTGATGTCGATAAGAAATATGTAGAATTTTCTGATAACTTTGAGAAACGCTACATCACTCAGGGTGAAGATGAAGATCGTGATATTCTCTATACTCTGAATTTGGGCTGGGAGCTATTCTCGATCCTGCCAAAATCAGAGCTGAAACGTGTTAAAGAAGAACAGATTGAAAAATATTTACCCCAGAAAGAAACCGAGCCGGAGAAAGAAGCTCAACTAGCAAATTAAGTAACAAATAACGAGTAATAGTTAACAAACAAATATCAAGTCAGTTTATTACTTCTTAATTATTAATTCTGAATTAAACACGTGGCGCAAAAAATAAATCCAACTCGAATGGAGCTGATCCGCCTGAAAGCCAGGTTAAAGGTGGCTTTGCGCGGGCATTCTCTTTTGGAAGAGAAACGCGATGGTCTGATGAAAGAGTTTATGACCACTATCAAAGAAGCGCGTGATTTGCGAGCCAAGGTGGAGTCAAAAATGGCCGACGGTTTCAAAGCCTTTGTTTTTGCTGCTGCAGACATGCGTCCTGAGGTAACGGAAGAGGCTTTGGTAGTTCCAGCTAAAAAGACCAAGTTGGAAGTTGATACCCGAAACGTGATGAGTGTCATGGTACCGTTGTTTCAATATAAGGAAGAGGGGGACTATATCAGCTATTCTCTAGCGACCACTTCATCGGGATTGGACACTTCGTTGAAAATATTTGCTGATGCCTTACCGAATATTGTTAAGCTGGCTCAAATAGAGCACTCAGCCAGACTTTTAGCAGTTGAAATCGAGAAAACCCGACGCCGAGTCAACGCTTTGGAATATGTGTTTATTCCAGACATGGAGCATAACATCAAATATATATCCAGCAAACTTGATGAACAAGAACGAGGCACGTTGACGAGCTTGATGCGCATCAAAGAAACAATGGTGTAAATTTGTAATACTTATATAAAAAAGAACAGGTTATCATGACCCGTTTTTTTAATAAAGAAAAAGGGGCGGAGACTCTTCCGGATGTAGCAAGCTACAGCCGTGTGAGTCTTTACCGCCCCGGGCATTCGGACCGGGAAATGAAGACGCGGAGTGCGTCATCGGGGGTTGCTGTCGGCCCGTCAGTTGACGCACCTGAGCACAGACTTATCACCCCGAACCGGAGTAACTTGCCCCGAGAAATGATGGCCCGAATGTGTTGAGTGGCGAGGGGGCGGGCCGGCAAGAATGGCCCCATGGCCGGCTTTCGAAAGATGGTCGCCCCCTCGCACACTCGATGTCTTCTTTTTTCAAAATATCGGTTTCTACGCCCCCTCTTGACCGAACCACATCGTTGGAACGGTTATAAGGCGGCGTACCTCTCTCAGCGCCATGATCCTGGATCGACCAGGCGGTGAAGCCGAGAAAGCACAGATAGACACTAGCCGCGCGGATTTATGTCCATTTGCGACCCCCAAGGATTTCGGAGGATTACGCCTTCGTAGCCCAGGCGCAGGGGGACATAGAGTTTAGAGGAATTTTTAGGGCCCCCCAGCGGTTTGTCCAGTTTACCGACTGGCCCAAGTACTGTAGTTTCTGGTCAGCATCGGAGTATCTCCGTACCACACGCGTGTGTGGCATAGGCCGTTGCACGGCGGATCGGGACGGCAGTCCCATGTCAGCCGCTGGTTTCAGGTGACGGGATACAACGGGTAGCTTGAACGAATCGAGTTGACCGCGTAATACCTGCTACCTGTCCAATGGACCTTACCTCCTCTCTTGAGAGTCTAGAGTTAAGCCAGAATAGATGGGTGGACCGGAAGATCCAACCGCCAACCATGCTGGCATTGGCAACAAAAACAACAACTTTGGTATTATACATTATCCACCTTTCTTGTCAATAGACCTGGATAAAATAAGCTTAAAATGTTATTAATAAATAGTAGACTAAACATTAAAATATATATATGAGTAAAAATATTTACAACATATTGATGGTGCTTGGTTCTATTAGATCTAACAGAAAAGGGATTATGGTTGCTCGCTGGCTCGAAAAGGAAATAAAGAAAAAGGGTCATAATATAGAATTTGTTGATCTAAAAGAAAAAGATTTACCTATAATGGATAAAAGATTCCAAGATTATGATGCTGGCCAGGCACCAAAATTTTTGACTGATTTACACAAAAAGATGGAGCAAGCCGATGGATTTATTTTTATAACTCCTGAGTATAACCATGCTATATCTTCAGCCTTGAAGAATTTTTTGGATTATTTTTTTCGTGAATATTTTTTCAAACCAGCTGCTCTATCCAGCTATTCCACTGGGGCAACTGCTGGGATCAGGGCATTGGAAAACCTGAAACTAGTTTGCAGTGAACTAGGCATGATTACCACGACATATCCATTCACAGTTGCCAAGGTAGATAAAAACTTTAAAACCTCCAATGAACCAATTGAAAAAAAGTTAAATTATTTCGAAAAAAAATTAGAAAAATTTACTGCTGAATTTGAATGGTATCTGGAGGCTTTAAAAGTGCAGAGAAAAAAAGGGCTGCCTTTTTAAAAATAAAAAAACTTAGCTAATTTAATATAATTGTGCTAAAATTTATTTAGTTAATAATTGAAATAGCTATTATGAAAAAAATAGTTATTATAGCTGCGATAATCATCGTTGTTTTATTTATCGTATTAATCGTTGTTATGGCTCTAAATGATGATGAGAATAACGTCAGCAACGCCGGAGGAAAGCTGGCCGCATTTTCTCAAAGCGATACTGAAGTAATGATTGACTTTTCGGCCTGTCCCGCAACCGGTGTTGCCAAGATAACTATGGGCTCAAGCGCAGACGCGTTAGAATTAATAGGGAAAGATGGTGATAATTGCCTAATGCAATATGGCGCTGATCCCGATGATCCAGACTGGGGTGGTTCATATGCCAAGAACTGTCAGGTGCCTATTAGGCTGGGACAGGTTACTTTTTCCAAACAAGAAAGCGGGATAGATTATAGACCAATCAGAGAATATTGCAGTGCTAATGATAATAGCAACACTATTTGTTCAGATATAAACGATGAAGAAGAATGTAAATCACAGTCGGGCTGTTTGACAGTTGATTATTGTACTTGCACGACTGATTTTAATCGGGCTGAAAAGTGTGGTTACTCTATACCGGGCGATGAGCAATGTTTATGTGATATGGGAGGATTTGAAAGATGTGAAGATTTACATTGCCCGGCGGCCCGAAGTGCCTGTGACGAAGATTTTTGTTCAAATTACACCTACAGCGATTGCCCAACACTTTGTCAAAAAGAATGCCAGCCCAGTGATTGCCATGGAGACGTTTGCACAAATGATTGTGATGGGGCGGGGTCGTGTTACTGCTCTAATTAATTCATAAACATGACAATATATGCTGTTTGTCGTTGACAGCGGGTTTTGTTATTGATACAATATAAATACCTAGTAATTAAGTAGGAATTTATATGAAACAAGTGATAGGTTTAATAGCTGCGATAATAGTGGTATTGGGTGTCGTTTGGGGATTAACCGTAGTTTCTAACAACAAAAATGACAGTGCAGAAAATGATGCTATGACAAATGTGGATAAATCAACTAACTCAATGAATGACTCCAATGATAAAGCCATGAATGACAATATAGGTGATGAGGCAATGGATGATAATATAAATGATTCTGATGATTCGATGGACGACTCAAATACTAATTCTGTTAGTAATGCTCAATACATTGATTATTCAGAATCAAACTTAGAGAGTACCAAGTATAAAACCCAGGTTTTGTTCTTTCATGCCAAATGGTGTCCAACCTGTAAGGCGGCTGACCAGGAGTTTACAGCCAATCTGGATCAATTGCCAGACAATGTTGTACTAATAAAAACAGATTATGATACTCAAACCGCTCTTAAGCAAAAACATGGCATTACCTATCAACACACTTTTGTCCAAATAGACGAGAACGGCAATCAGATCACTAAATGGAATGGTGGTGATGTGGAAGAATTAATATCCAACATTCAATAAAATAATATGTTTGTTTTAGCCGGATTTGCTTTTGTAGCAGGTGTTGTCACAATTCTATCACCCTGTATTCTGCCGTTGTTGCCGATTATCTTATCTAGCTCAACCTCGGGAAGTAAGAAGAGGCCCTTCGGTGTGGTAACGGGTTTTGTTGTCAGCTTCACTTTTTTTACACTTTTTCTTTCCACCATAGTTAGTGCTACCGGGTTATCCGCGGGATTCTTACGCAACCTAGCTGTAGTTATTTTGATTGGTTTTGGCTTGAGCTTATTGATACCAAAAACTCAAGAATTACTCGAGAAGCTATTTACCAATCTTTCTAACAAAACACCTCAGCAAAGAGAACGTAGTGGTTTTGGTGGCGGAGTAATAGTTGGTATTAGTTTGGGTTTAATCTGGACACCCTGCGTGGGCCCGATTCTGGCTTCGGTCATTTCGCTAGCTTTAACCGGCACAGTTTCCGGTACTGCATTAATAATTGCGCTGGCTTATTCAATCGGTACTGGGTTACCAATGCTGGCAATAATATTTGGTGGCCGACAACTGTTACAAAAAGTACCCTGGTTATTGCGCAATACCAGTAAAATACAAAAAGCTTTTGGCTTACTAATGATTGTGACGGCAGTGGGTATACTTTTTAACGTCGATCGGACATTTCAATCTTACATTTTAGAAAAGTTTCCCAATTACGGATTGGGTTTGACGCAGATTGAGGACAACGAAACCGTTCAAAAAGAATTAGATAATTTAGATAATCAAAATATTAAAGAAGAAGATATGGGAAAACCAATGGACGAATTTATGGACGATGAATCAGTACGCGCGCCTGAATTAATTAGCGGCGGCAGTTGGTTCAATTCAGAACCATTAAAGATTAGTGAGTTAAAAGGGAGGGTTGTATTGGTAGACTTCTGGACTTATACCTGTATAAATTGCATTAGGACTTTGCCCTATATAGAAAATTGGTACGAAAAATACCAAGACAAAGGCTTGGTCATTGTTGGCGTACACACTCCAGAGTTTGAATTTGAGAAAAACCCTGATAATGTAATGAAGGCCATTAAGGATTTTGGATTGACTTATCCAATAATGCAGGACAATGATTATAAAACCTGGCGGGCCTATTCCAACCATTATTGGCCAGCCAAATATTTAATAGATAAGGATGGAAAAATACGCTACACTCACTTTGGAGAGGGGAAGTATGACGAGTCAGAAAAATGGATCCAAATATTATTGGAAGAAACAGGATCTGACGTTCAATCAGACGCAATCAGCAACCAAGAATACGATATAAACAGCCGAACTCCCGAACTATATTTGGGCTATTCCCGGATAGCCGCTTTAGCTTCTCCAGAAAGAATATCAGCCAACAAAGTTAGTCAATACAGTTTACCGAGCAAGTTACCAGATAATACATTTGCTTATGTGGGGGATTGGAAACTCAACTCCGAATACGCAATACCAGAAGCTGGGTCTAGCTTGGTTTTGAATTACGAATCTCAGAACGTGTTTTTGGTGATGAGATCCCAAGACGGTCCAGCTAAAATTCTGATAAGGCTGGATGGAAATGCTCTTGATTCCAATATGGCTGGAGTCGATTTGGTTGACTCGGGCGTGACAGTGGACATAGACAGGCTTTATACTTTAGTTCAAGCTGATTCACCTGGACAGCATCAACTGACTTTAGAATTCCCTGAAGGTGGAGTAGAGCTTTACGCATTTACGTTTGGTTAAATATTAAAGGATTGACATAGATCAGTCCTTTTGATAAGGTGGGTTCGCTCTTTAGCCAGCACTAGGCCAATCTCGCCAAGGAGGCTGCTATGAAAATCAAGAAGGTGTCGCTGGTAGACAGACCCAGTGATACGGAACTGGAAGCGTCTTTAGTTCAGGGAAAGGACGCCACAATTGTGATCAGGGACCTTGAAGGTATTGTATTAGGTATCAGGGGTAGCCGGGTGGTTGTCAAGGTGGACGTTACTTCGGTGGGGCGAGTTTCTGGTCAGTCCAGACAGAGAGGCTTCATGGGCCACGTGAGGAGGGGGCCAGGAAACCATGTTTTCGTCGAGGGAGTGATCAATGATGATGAGGATGAGGGATGGGTGGCCGTAGTGCATGATCGAGAACCTTCGATCCAGCTGATGCCACAGGGATAAACCCCTGTGGTTTTTTATTGACAAGTGAAGCAATATTGCATAAGGTTGTTTTGTTCTTTGAAAGATTAAGGCATTGAAGCTTGTCACTATTTTAGTGATAAAACGGATTACACGACCAAGCCCAAACGGTGAAAGGAGGGGTTTACTATGATTCGCTGGTTGCTTATCCTATTCCTGCTAGTTCTGCCAACTCTGAGTAGTGCAGATGAGCCAATGGACACTGAAATCTTAAGATTTCTTGTCATTCCCAACCCTGATTGTGGTCTAAACTGGACCTATCAGGACAACTACTTCGATCCGCTCAAAGCTAATCCAGAATTAGCCCTGGAAGACGTCACGGCTGCTTTGCGAAAAGATCGGGGATCTGATCCTCTCTATACGGCTCAGCTCAAACTTGATGCCGCTATTGTCTATGGTGAACTGGATTCTCCGGTGATGGCTCAGCGATATAACCAGGAAGCTCTGGATATGTTGGAGCGGTTGTATCGACGCAACCCGAGTGCTGAGTGCGCTTTTTTCATCGGTCAGGCCAAAGAACGTCTAGACCAGGACAAAGAAGCCAACGCCTGGTACGAGAAAGCTTACGAACATGATCCGAATTACTATCCTGCTGTGTTTGAGATGGTCAGTGAGGTTAGTTTCAAGGATCAAGAGAAGGCTACTCTTTGGGCGAGACGGGCTAAGAGGCTGTCTGATAAACTGCTCGGCTCTGGGGCTGATGCCTCAATAAGAGCTGAAGTAGCTTATGAATTTGCCGGCGTCAGGTCCAGTATAATGGCTAGGAGTCAGGTCGTTGGCTGGTTTGACATGATTTGGGAATTGGCTGGAAGTGAAAGTGATGAATCTGAGTCGACCAAACAAGCCCTGACCAGCATGAAAAGCATGTTTGGATCACTGTGTTCTGAAGAGAATGTCAGCCTCCTCAAAACTGCAGCTGATCTTGATCCTACCAACACCCAGCATCAAGTTGCCTATGTCGGAGCCAGACTGGGACAGATATTCTTTGGTGTATTCGACATCATTGCCGAGAAGGATGAGGATATTCCTGATGATGAGGCGCGGCAGTATTTCAAACAGTGGTTTATTGATAACAGAACGGCCATCCAGTCTCTAAGAGATAAGCTGGAAGCCTTACCACCGGTTGAACGCCTTCGTTGCCCGGTTGTGCATTACTATCTAGCCTATGCAGACGTTCTTCTTGGCGAGTATACGATTGCATATACTGAGATCTGTGAGTTTATCCGGCTAAAACCGGACAATGACTCTGCTCAGTCATTGCTTTGCACCGTTATTGATCAGATGCCAGGAAGCAACCCGAACCTGGGCGACATCCTCATGACATACACCGAGAGGAAGTGTGAGCTGTATCCGACCATGGCAGATTGCTACCGCTATGGTTACCTCAAGTGGCTAACTGGTGATCTGGCTGGCAGTTATCAAGCATTTGCCCACTCGGCCTTGTTTGCAATTGAGGATTTTCGACCCAGACTGGCTTGTGCTGTAGTCATGCTTCAAAATGGCCAGACAGAAGACGCTCTATCGTTTGTCCAAACACTTGAGTTACATGAATCCGATCTAGTCGGTCAGGAAGAGGCATGCTATTACATACTCAAGTCAGTCATTGCAGCCCGAAGAGGTGATCTGGATATCGCCAAATACTGGGCAGAAAAAGCAGCCAACCAAGACGATCTAACGCCTGAATCCCAAGCTTTGCTGAGCTATCTGAATGTTCGTTGAAGCTCCTTATACTATTCCCCATGTTTCAGTTCATGGGTTTTTTTTATTGACATTTAATGAATATTATCGTAAGTTTTTGTTTATGTTTGAACCATCTTTATCTGTTCTTTGTCTTTGCAAATAGATAATTACCAATAGGTCATGGATTGAAAACATTGGGAGGAAAAATGCGAGAAGCTGAGAAGGTCCAGTGGATTACTGGAACGGAATTAAATTGTCTAGACTGGGATGCCGTGGTAGGTGATTGAGAACCTTCGATCAAATTGGTCCCACAGGGTTAAAGGCCTCTGTGGTTTTTTATAATTGCATTGACATTATTAGGAAAGCATGCTACAGTACTTTGTCGACTTTAATTAGTCGACTACTTGCTCATTGAGTGCGGAAGTTTCGCACTAAAGACCCGGTTTTCAAATATCGAAAGGAGGGATGCATAAGTGTCCCTTACGAGAAGTGGTAACCTCAGCAGTGGTAAGGCCTGGGAAATGGTTCCCAGTCAAAAGAGTTCAGTGACAGAGGGCTCGCATTCCATCGTTCATGTGGTGGATGACCCTGATCTGAGTTCGGAAGAACTTCACGAGCTACTGGGTGTGGCCCAAACTTTGGCCTGTGAGCTCTCCGAGAGTCATGGAGAACCAGGCCGTTTCCGGATCGCCTACAATGGTCCAGCTCAGCGGGTCAGACCGACTCATCACATCCATATCATCCTACCCAAGGGAGAAGACGCACTGCCGCGTTTGGTGGCCAACATGAAGGACGTAGCCAGCACCATTCAACAGACTCTGGCCGGCGCCTTTCCCAAGAAGGGCTAGTGAGCTGATACAAGCCCCGACAGCTAACGCTGCTTGGGGCTTTTCTTTATATGAAAAAAGCAGTTAGGTTGTCCCTAACTGCTGTGTAATGTGCTAGTTGAACGCCTGCTCGACTGCGCGGCCAACAAATACAGGGTCAGAGTGATGCGGCAGTGTTATCTGCAGACGGGAATCGGCCGCCATGGATTCTTTGATGGAGAACTCAGCCCCAGGATTGCTTCCGGTCCAAGCTCTGCGAGCCAGGCCGTTGTTGACGTCGATTGCCATGAGCATCCTAATGCGTCGGTCAGTATCATCAGTTCCATCGAGGATCAGACCAAAGCCGCCGTTGATGCCCTTACCCCAGCCAACACCTCCGCCGTTGTGGAGACAAGCCCAAGTGGCACCCGAGCGAATACTGGCCGCGAAATTATGTACTGCCATATCGGCACAACGATTGCTGCCGTCAGCAATATTGGCTGTTTCGCGGAGAGGAGAATCGGTTCCGCCTACGTCGTGGTGATCTCTCCCCAGAGCAATGGGTCCGATTTCAGCGCGACGCACCAGGTCGTTAAAGGCCAAAGCCAGCAGTGTCCTACCCTCGCGATTGCTGTAGAGGATACGCGCCTGGGATCCAACTACCAGCTTATGAAAATCAGCCTCTACAATCCAGCGCTGGTTGTCCTCAATCTGTTGTCTGATTTCAACGGGGGCTCGACTGAGCATATCATTGAAGATTATAATTGCTTCTGCGTCCGTACGTTTCAGATCCTTGAGTTGGCCGCTGAGACAAACCCAGCGGAACGGGCCAAAGCCATAATCGAAACAAATCGGACCCATCAGATCCCTCACATAGGAAGGGTATCGGAATCCATCAATGTCTCCTTCGATGTCAGCTCCTGAGGTTCTTGATTGATCCAAGAAAGAATTCCCGTAGTCGAAGAAGCGAGCACCACGTTCGACCAGAGAATTAATCAGGCTGACCTGTACCCGAATCGATTCATCGACCAGTTCCTTGAAACGTTCTGGATCATCTGCAATCATCTTGTCAGCGCGCTCCAGAGTCAAAGTGTGGGGGTGATACCCGCCGGAGTAAGGCAGGTGGCAAGAGGTTTGGTCTGAGATGAGATCGATCTTAACATCCGAGCTTACCAAAGCATCCAACAGAGTTACGATGTTGCCCAGGTAGCCGAGCGACAAAGGCATTTTGGCCGTCATTGCTTCTTTGATCAGTCTTATGGCCTCACCCGCGTCATTCGTGGACTTGTCGATCCAACCATGTTCCAGCCTACGGTTCAGGGCTCTGGGATTCACCTCGGCGATGATTGAAACGATACCGAGTATTTGAGCGGCTTTTCCTTGAGCGCCGCTCATACCACCCAGACCGGAGCTGACAAACAGCCTTCCTTTCAGGTCCTCAAGGTTATTGAGCCCGAAGTACTTGCGGAAGGCATTGAGGATGGTGATGGTTGTACCATGGACAATGCCCTGTGGTCCAATATAGAACCAGCCATTGGCTGTCATTTGGCCATAGGATGTGAGTCCCAGGGCGGAAAGGTCATCATAGTCTTGATCGGTCGAATGCCTCGGAACCACCATTCCAGCTGTAGTAATCGTCCTGGGTTGGTCAGGTGAAGAAGGAAACAGTCCCAGAGGATGACCTGAGTAGACCTGGAGTGTGTGATACTGGGTCAGTTGTGAGAGATACATCATTGTCAAACGGTACTGTGCCCAGTTCTGGAAAACAGTACCGTTGTTGCCGTAGGTAACCAATTCATGCGGGAACTGAGCCACCTCCAATTCGTCCAAGTTGTTCTGGATGTTGAGCATCATGGCACGACCCTCAAGGCACTGGCCAGGATACCAATCAATCGGACGGGCGTACATGCGGTAAGAGGGACGGAATCTGTACATGTAGATCCGGCCGCGTTCTTTCAGCTCACGAGCGAATTCTGGCGCCAAGACGCTATGCCACTTTTCAGGGAAATAGCGCAAAGCGTTTTGAACAGCGAGAATGCGTTGATCACTGGTGAGTTGATTCGGACGAGGAGGTGCATGATTAACCCCTTCATCCCATAACGGTTCCGGCGGTAGGTCGTCAGGAATACCCTCGGCGACCAAACACTGGAACTCTTCACGAGTAACTTCTACACCTGGCATAACACCTCCTATTGATGGTTTATTGACAAATCTGCGTTTACAAAGAACAAAAAAGCACTGTAATAATTTATACATAAATCAGTAATATGTCAAACAGTATTTTATTAAAAAATGGGCGGCTGAATTGAATCAGCTCGCCCAAAGGACCATGATTTCACGTCCGTGAAGCCTCGGATATTGGCTATTGGACGGAACCCTCTTCATCACCACCTTCGATGGCGATCTGCTTCGTGGTCCGACTTCTTCTTGCGAGCGACCTCTTCTCACACTCGACTGGCGACCCGCGTGGGGTCGCCGAGAATTGGATGAGCATCGTAAACCTCCTTATTGGAGTCCAAAAAGGAAGGGCCGCGCTCCTCGTATCTACTAGGGTTGGCTAAAAGCCGACTGGAGCGGCGTAATCAGCCAGTAGCCATTACAGCACAGTCATTTTGGCCTCACCTCCTTTGCGGAAAACAGCTGCGGAAAACAGCGGAGTAGAAGCGAGCAACATGGGACAGTGGTTGGCACACATGAGAATAGCAGCGGCGACCTGATTGACATCGCCAATATAATTCTGGCAATAAATATCTGCTTTGTCAATAATATGTGAAAATGTTACAATTATTTCACTTAATATTAACGAAAAACAATGGCATCAGATCCTATTCCTGAAGTGGTTCCAGAGAAGAAAAAACATAGATGGCTCTGGGTTGTCTTGGCAATTATTATAATTTTGCCTTTGCTTTTTTTGGGCTGGACCGGGATTTATAGCATCCCTGTTTTGACTGACTTGTTCGGCAGTCGGAAACCGATTGATTTAGGGGTTGTAGTTAGTAATGAAGCTTTAGCCAGCGCCATAGCTGATAACCCAATGGACTTAGAAGGTGATCCAGCTGAGTACTCGGGCGTAGCAAAAAAAATATATACCGGGCAAGTGCCGATTAATGATCAACACAGTTCAGAAGAGATGACTTCGTTTCTCCAGCATTATACCCAAAACGCTCCCTACATTCGTGATCTGCAAGTTAAATTTATTGATGGCGGAATGGAAATTTCAGCTTTTGTAAAAGAGTATGTTAAAGCCCCGGTGTATATAAAAGTCGGAGTTGAGAAGACGGGCGTAAAATCTATAAAATTGAATTTGCAAAAAGCCAAGATCGGCCGTTTGTCAGTTCCGGAAACATATTATGATGACATTGAAAAATTTGCCGAAGATGTGATTAATGATAAATTAACTGAAATTGAGGGTTTTACTATTGATAAACTGGAGTACACTGACGGTCAAGCCTACTTAAAAGGCACTCTTCCGGAAAAAGTTGAATTAGTGTCCGGGGAAGAAGATAAATTTTGGGAGTAGTCTTTTATGAAAATAACAATTAGAGAAACTGCCAAGCTTTTAGAAGCAAAGCTAAAGCGTATTGGGTATAGTAGTAAAGAAGCAAGGATAATCGCCAGTGAGTATGTAGATGGCGAGATTAAAGGAAAGCAGTCTCATGGTGTGTTTGGTTTTATTCGGGCATTTGGAAAAATACAAGCCAACAAAGATAAGCTTGAAGCGTTTGGCTCGGCCAAGAGAGGAGAGTTTAAAGTAAAAATTAACAAACCGGCCTATGCTTATATAGAAGGTAATCAGGATAAAGGGCAAATAGTCGCTGACTATGCTATTAAATTGGCTGTAAAAAAAGCCAAAAAATCTGGAATAGCTATGGTTGGCGGAGGCAATATTCAGTCCTTTCTCAAGCCGGGTACATGGGCTGAGTCTGCCGCCAAACAACAAATGATCGGTTTATGCTTTAATTACGGCGGCAGTCCGTTAATGGCTCCGACAGGCTCTAGACAACCAGTTCTATCGACGAATCCCATTGGTATTGGTATACCCTATAAACCATTTCCGATAGTTATAGACATGGCTACTTCTGTTCGCGCCTTTTACCATATTAGAATGGCAAAAGCACTAGGTAAGAAGATAGAAAAAGGCTGGGCAATTGATCGTTGGGGTAGTTTAACCCGGGATCCAGAAAAAGTTGCCGCTGTCTTACCATTCGGCGATTACAAAGGCTATGCTTTAAGCCTAGCCTTAGAGATTCTAACCGGTCCGTTGGTAAAAACAAGAGTGGGGAGTAGGACCAGGAAATTGAGAGGATTTTTATTTATAGTTATTAATCCTTATGTTTTTACTAGCCAGAAAGAATTCCAGTCAGATGTTAAAAAATTAATCAAAGAAATAAAGTCAGCAAAAAGGATAAAAGGTATTCAAGAAATAATTATTCCTGGTGAAAGAGCGTATGAGCATGAGAAAAGGATAAGACGCAGAGGGTGTTTAGAAATAGATAATAGTATTATTAACAAAATAAAATCTTTATGAAAACTAAGAAAACGGTAAAGAAAATAAAGAAGGCAACAAACTTAAAAATGTCATCCGGTATTTCCAACACCGAAGTGCTAGTAGTGCTGGTTATTGCCATGCTGGTGGCCGGTACCTCAATTTATCTTGGATTGAACTATGAGTTTCCATTTAATGTAAATACCAATAGTAATACATCTGATGATGTCGGCAGTGGCACCACTGTTTCAGAATCTCTGCTGGCTCAGAAGGAATTAAAAAAGTTTGAAGACTATGATCAACTCAATGATTTCTTAGATGAACGAGCAGGTTCGGAAAGTAGCTACTACAGAAGTTATTGGGCTGATGTGACGATTGAAGAGAGTGCAGTCGGAGAGAGCTTGACCCAAGATTACAGCGCCAAAGAAGCTTCACCTAGTGATTTTTCTACTACCAATATCCAAGTCGAGGGAGTAGATGAAGCTGACATTGTGAAAAGTGACGGCGATTATATTTATGTTGTCTCAAGAAAGAATCTATATATTATTGACGCTTATCCGGCTGATCAGGCCCAGATTGTTTCGACAATCGCGTTTCACTCCACCCCTCAAGACATTTATATCAATGAAGATTACTTAGTTGTTTACGGCACGGAAAGCAGTGTTTTAACAAAGCCGTTTTTTGAATCTATCCGTGATTCCTCAACTTATACTTTTTTCAAAGTTTTTGACGTTAAGGATCGAGTCAATCCCAAGCAAGTTCGTGATCTGGAATTCGAAGGCACCTACGTAAATTCACGAATGATTGGCGATTATGTTTACTTTATTACCTCTCAGCCTTCATACGGAGTTTATGATGACTATCCTGTTCCTATGGTTGTGGAGGATGATGAGTTAGTATCATCTGATCCAAGCGCCAAAGGCTGCCTCTGCCCAGATGTATATTATGTTGATGTTCCCTATACTAATTATAATTTTACGTCGGTTACTGCCATAAACGTTACCGACAATAACAAAAAAATAAACTCTGAAGTATATCTTTTGAGTGGTACGGAAAATATGTATGTTTCGGAAAATAATATCTATATTGCTTATACGAAATATGTCAGCGAAAGCCAGTTAGAATTAGAAGTCTTAAAGGAAATAGTTATGCCAATGTTAGAAACTAAAGACCGACAGCGTATTCAGGATATTGAAGATGCTCCAGCTCATGTCCTAAACCAAGTGGAGAAATTGACCAAAATAGGCCTGATTATTGAGCGATATACAAATTCGTTAAGCCAAACAGATCAAGTAAGCATAAATCAGAAAGTTGAGGAAAAACTTCAGGCTAAATATGACGATATATATAAAGAGTTAGAAAAAACTGTTATTCATAAAATTGAGTTAAATAACGATAAACTGTCATACAAAGCCACAGGCGAGGTAACCGGACAGGTATTAAACCAGTTTGCCATGGATGAACACGACGATTATTTCCGGATCGCTACAACTAAGAATAGCAATTGGTCCTGGATTGAAGATGCCACAACTGATTCCTACAACAATGTTTATGTCTTGGATGAAGATTTGGAGATTGTGGGTAAGGTGGAAAATCTTGCTGAGGGTGAAAGAATCTATTCGGCCCGATTCATGCAGGGCAGAGTATATTTAGTAACCTTCCGACAAGTCGACCCGCTTTACGCTATCGATCTGTCTAATCCTAAGAGTCCAAAAGTGCTGGATATGTTAAAGGTCCCTGGCTTTTCGTCATATCTGCATCCTTACGATTCCGAAACCCTGATTGGGTTTGGTAAACAGGCTGACGAAGATGGAAGAATCCAAGGATTAAAGATATCACTTTTTGACGTCTCTGATGTTGAGAACATGAAAGAAATTGATACCTATGAAATGGGTGATAGCGGGAGCGAATCAATTGCCCTGACTGACCATAAGGCGTTTCTCTTTTCCAAAGACAAAAATCTGTTGGTAGTGCCCGTGTCACTTCGCAAATCTTATGACGAAGAAACGTTTGTTAGCACATATACCAGGGGTGCCATGGTTTTTAGCATTACAGAAGATGGTATAGAATTTCGTGATCAAATAAATCATTCCGATGGCAGCAATGACAGTTCAGATTACTATTATGGCTATCAGTATTACGATACTACCGTGAAAAGAAGTCTCTATATCGATGATACGCTTTATACGATTTCAAACTTATTTGTTAAATCAAACAGCTTGGATGATTTGTCGGTGATAAAAGAAATTGATCTAGCAACTACGACATCTACTAGCGATTTTGATATAATTAACTAATATTTCTATGGAAGAAAGTCCAAAAGAAAAAACCCAACCGGACAAACCCGTCCACAAGCGAAAGTTTCCGCTGGGTGGGGTTATTGTTCTAGTGGTGGGAGTAATCCTGCTTTTGCAGAATATGGGAGTTGAGTGGGCTGACAATATCTGGTTCCCGGCTATTTTGATAGTTTTGGGTTTGGGAATTATATTCAAGAAATAAAGATGAAAAAAAGATTATACATCTTTCTCAGCATTGTTTTGGGTGTATTATTGAGCTTTATCGTGCATGCTGCAATAGAGCTATGGTATCTAAATCGGATGGAAAGCTCAGGTAAAGAAGTGGTTTGGCGGACATTTTTTGGATATGGAGCGTGTGCCCTGCCGGATTATTTGAAATACGGGCTGATAGTAGCAGGGCTTCTGGGAGGCTTTTTGCTGGGAAAATGGTGGTGGAGGGCTGTGTATATCCAGGGAAGGCATTGGCGTAATAAAAACGACTCCAATATTTCACCTTAAGTTTTCAATAGTTTGTTTTGAAAAAATAGGGTATCTATTGTAAAATTAACTTATGGCTAAGAAAAAAAACAATCAACCTCCGATTACCCAGGTAACCAAGGTTTTAAAATTAAGAAACGAACGTCAAGCCATTATTCTAGATACAATATCCGAACATGCTAAGCCGGACGTTGATTTTTATTTATTAAGCGTTTTTTCCAGCATAATTATCACCCTCGGGTTGATTAGAGACAATACGGCAGTGGTCATTGGTGGTATGTTGATAGCCCCTTTTATCTGGCCCATCCTTCAATTGGCTTTAGGTGTGGTTCGCGGGCAACCAATCTCATTGCGTAAAGGGCTAATGACAGCCTTGAAAGCAGCATTAATATTTGTAGCGGTTTCATATATAATTACTGTGGTCTGGCCAGTGTTTGAAGTTGGTCGAGAAATTTTGCAGAGAACAGAACCGACTTTAGCTGAATTAGTAATCGCTCTATCATCCGGATTTATTGGAGCGTTTATTATTTCTTGGCCCAAGATTATCTCGGCTTTGGGAGGAGTCTTAATAGCTGCAGCAATAACACCACCGCTAGGTGTACTCGGTATTACCTTGGCTTTGGGAAATTTCGAAGCCTTCATGGGCGCCTTTCTTTTATTTTTGGCAAATTTGATTGCGATTACCTTTGGGGCAGCCATACTTTTCTTTCTTATCAAAATCCGTCCGCTCAAATCAGAAAAAACTCCGAGCCGGGTCATGCGAAATACTGTCTGGGCTGTAATTTTCTTTGTCTTGATCACTATCCCGCTGAGTTACTTCTTTATTGATATTGCTAAGATCAACCGACAAAAATTTATTATCCAAGACGTGATTGAAGAAAACATGCCCGAAAGCGTTATCAGAGATTTACAAGTCTCACATTCTCAGAATTCTGTTCATGCTAAAATTACTGTAGAATATACAGAAGAAGTAACGGAGTGGAAGGTTGATCGGATAAATGATATTATCAGTGATAAATTGAATAAGTCAGTTGATCTCGAGATGTATATTGTTCCGGTGATAAAAGCGGGCGAGACCAACAATACCAATACTGAGCAGCTGCTATAAAATGAAATCGGAATTATCCCAACAACTAAATCCAGAACAGAATCGGGCGGTCAAATTCGGGGACGGCCCATTATTAATCGTGGCAGGCGCCGGGACCGGCAAAACCACAGTGATTACCCAGCGGTTGGCCTGGCTGATTGAGCAAAAAAAAGCTGCGCCGGACGAAATTTTGGCACTGACATTTACCGACAAAGCAGCCGGAGAAATGGAAGAGCGAGTTGACCAGCTTCTGCCATACGGATACGTGGATCTTTGGGTGTCGACATTCCACGCTTTTGGTGAAAGGATTCTAAAAGACCATGCGTTGGATCTAGGCTTGGATCCGGGATTTAGAATCTTATCTACGCCGGATCAGTGGTTTATGATCCGGCAGAATTTAGATAAATTTCAGCTTAGCTATTATAAACCTCTGGGCAACCCAACCCGTTTTATCTACGCTTTAGTCAAACACTTTTCGCGTTTAAAAGACGAGCACATTGAACCGGATGAGTACGTAAAGTATGCCGAAAGACGGATCAAGAAAACCAAAGGCGGTTCGGAAGATGAGGTGGAAGAGGCAAAAAAGATTCTTGAGGTAGCCAAGGCTTTTCGGGTTTACCAAAACCTCCTGCATGAAAATGGCTGGCTGGATTTTGGCGATTTGGTTATATACACGCTGAAGCTTTTTAAAACTAGAAAAACCATTCTGGAAAAATACCGTCAGCAATTTAAATACGTATTAGTTGACGAATTCCAGGATACAAATTATGCCCAATACGAATTAGTCAAACTATTGGCCGGTACTAAACAAAACATTACTGTTTGCGGTGATGATGATCAATCAATTTATAAATTTCGGGGAGCGTCTGTTTCCAATATTTTGCAGTTCAAAAAAGATTTCCCTAAAGCCCTGGAAGTCGTCTTGGTGCAAAATTATCGTAATGCTCAAAACACTTTGGATTTGTCTTATGATTTTATCCAGCTTAATAATCCTAATAGATTAGAAGCACAGTTGGGCGATAGTGGAAAAGAGAAGTCGGGGCTGACAAAAAAGATCAGCAAAAAACTAAAGTCTAACAAAAAAGAACCAGCCGTTATTGAACACATTCATTGTGAAACTATAGATAGGGAAGTGATGACGGTTCTAAAAAAGATAGTCGATTTGCAAAAAGCCAAGCAAGCCAGCTGGAGCGATTTTGCGATTTTGGTCAGGGCCAATGATATGGCTGACCCCTTTATTACGGCCTTAAGTGCTCAGGGTTTGCCATATCAGTTTATTGCTTCAAAAGGATTGTTCCAAAAACCCGAGATAATAGATTTAATATCTTATTTGAAACTGCTGGATAACTATCATGAGAGTTCGGCGCTTTATCGGATCCTCTCGTTGAAAACTTTTAATATCCCAGTTGAAGATATCGTAAAACTTTTGCACTATTCCAGCCGTAAGAGTGTTTCTCTTTATGAAACATTACGTGAGGCTAGACTTTTGGGATTACAACCAAAATCAAAAGACAAAATTGAAAAAATACAAAAGTTGATAGAACGACATACAGAATTAACGCGTACCAAATCAGTCGGCCAAGTGCTTTATCGTTTTGTGAAAGAGTCGGGCTATATTGAAAGGTTAACTAAGAAAGAAACGCTGGAGAACGCGGAAAAGATTTTGAATATCAATAAGTTTTTTACCAAGATAGCGGAATTCGAAAGCCGGAACGAAGACAAATCAGTCAAAAGTTTCATGGCTGAGCTGAATATCATGCTGGAAATAGGGCAAGATCCAGCGCCTACATCAATGCTGGAAGGACCAGAAGCTATAAAAATAATGACTATTCATTCGGCCAAAGGCCTGGAATTCCCTTACGTGTTTATTGCCAATTTGGTAGACAAAAGATTCCCCTCGATTGAACGGCGTGAACAAATAGAGATCCCTGAAGATATGATCAAGGAGATATTACCGACCGGCGATATTCATTTGCAGGAGGAGCGTCGGCTGTTTTATGTGGCAGTAACTCGTGCCAAGTCAGGATTGTTTTTTACCACAGCTGACAACTATGGCGGATTGAGAAAGAAGAAGCTTTCTCGATTTCTCAAGGAAATCAAATACGATCAGTATGTTAAACCGATGGGTATCAAAAAAGAGAAAGGGATTGATTATCCGGATGAGTTTGAAGGTGCGCGTAATAAACTTTTCAAATATGAATTACCGCGCCAGCTCAGCTTTACCCAGCTAAAGGCTTTTTGGACCTGTCCGTATCAATACCGGTTCATGTTTGTTTTGAAGGTTCCGGGTGAGCCTAAACATACTTTTAGTTACGGCAAATCAATTCACAAAACATTAAGTGATTTCTTCCAGCTGGTTCAAAGAGGACAAAAGCACGACTGGCCAACTCTAAAAAGATTATATGAATCAAACTGGATAGATGAATGGTACGAATCATCTGAGCATATGGCTGAACGAAAAGCTCAAGGTTTAAAAGCCCTCAAAGTATATTTTGATTCTTTTGAGGGTAAGTTTCCTAAACCGCTTTATTTGGAGAAAGGTTTTGTTATTAAGATAAAAGGCAATTCTATCAAGGGATTTATTGACCGCATTGACGAGTTATCAGATGGCACGGTGGAAATTATCGATTATAAAACCGGTACCAAACCAAAATCAAAAAAGGTGGAAAACCCGGAACAGCTTTTAATTTATGCTATGGCGGCTCGGGAAAGCATGAAAAAAGAACCCTCTAGCTTGTCGTATCATTATTTGGAGGGCAATGAGCAAGTAGCATTTAGCGCAACCGATCAAGCCATAGAAAAAGTTAAAGAAAAAATAGCCCAAACGGCCGAAGAGATGAAAACCAGTGATTTCCGGCCCACGCCTGGATTTCAATGCAAGTACTGTGATTTCAAAGATATTTGTGAATATCGGCAGGTATAAAAAAACCCACCAAAAAGGCGGGTGAGGAAAGAGCGGTCAGGTTGTCTGGCTGTTTCTGACATGGCTGGTAATGATTTCAATTCGGGTAACGCTGCTTCTTTGTATGGTGCTTTTGACATGGAAGAAGCGCCTAAAACCATCGTGGACAAACCTGACAATCAATGAGTCATCAGCACGATCCACAACTTGAGCAAAACCCTCCTTGCCAACTTCGATAAACTCGCGAATGCGCACTGACTGGATTGGTAATTCACGTCTTATTAGACGTTTTCTATGGCGGCAGCCAATACGTAACTGCCGCAGCGATGTTATTGCAGCAGAACGGATCATTACTCCCTCCATACAAGTTAAATGAGACAGGCCTTCCGTTTATCTGTTATGAAATTAGTGTGTATTATCTATTTTGTCAAGGGTATATTTACTAGTTTTATAAAAAAACCCACCAAAATGGCGGGTGAGGGAAAGATCTAGGTGTGCTGACCGATCAGGTCAGCGAAGATTTGGCGTGGGAGTGCCGGCTCTTTTAGGATTAAAGAAGGAACAACACTCTCAGTTTGGACATCAGGGGTGACGTAGTCAGTCCAAGATGTGCCAGGATGAAACTTGGGCGAGTCGATATGCGTGTTCGTTAGAAGAAATACGGCGCCATTCAACTCCAGCCCCTCGAGATTAGCTATCTGCGCTAAAGCCAGATAGACTAATCGATTCCAATCTGAGGGAGTAACATTAAAAAATTCCACCGCTAGTACAAACAGCGGTTTCTCTCCCGTCTGATGGTCTGGTTTGTAATAGCGGAAAGTGCAGTCAGTAACTCCATCGGTTACTTGGACGGTGCAAATGGATTGATTTATGCGGCCCATGAACACCTCCTCGGTGGAAAGAACAACGGATACTACCAAGGTAATTTATCAGGTTGGCTGAAGAAGTCAAATGTTTAAAAAAAGACCCACCAATTGGTAGGTCAGAAAGGGCTACGAAGAAAGAATGCCGAGCCAGATCAGCAAGGCAACAATCATACCCATGAGAGATGAGCCAGCGATGCCTGAAGCACCAATCGTGTACTGGTATTCGCCGGTGAAGCGCCTGTGAATCCAGTTCATGATCAGGTAGATAAACGAGCCGAGCCAGATCGCGCTGGAGTAGAAGAAGGGGATGATCATGGCTACACCTATACCGACTGGGCTGGGCACCCATCTACGGAAACGTGTCTGCTCCAGTGTTGTCAGGAAGACTCCGGCCAGGCTTGCCCAAAGCATGGCCAAACCAGCTTTGGCCGGCAAAGCACTCCAACCTTCAGAGAAGAACTCAGCCAGCGTCGCGAAACGGACTGCGCCTGGAGCTGGCATGATGTCGCCCCCCATCTCGTAAGTGTTGAAGACTAGCATCAGCATCGGGACAGCAGCCAACGCTCCGACAATGATACCAATAAATTGGGCCGTAACCTGTTTCCGAGGAGTTGCTCCGACCAGCCAACCGGTCTTCAGATCCTGCATCATGTCACCTGCTTCTCCAGCACCCGCGCCGGCCACACCCGCCATGGTCAGGTTTGCCGTGACGTTGTTCGGGCTGATGCCGCCGAAAATGAGTTGGGTCATGGATGCGAATGCCGAAATCGGATTGACTTCGGTTTGTCCGATGCACCGGACAGCGATTGCGGCCATGAACATGCTGAGAATGATAGCCAGTAGGGTCATGAACGGATTAATGCCAAAGCCAAGCCATATGACCAGGATGCAGAGAAGTGACGAGCCCAGGAGCCCCCAGAGCCAGCTACGGAAAGATGTCTTGAGGTCGCCGCCGACTCCGATCTGGCGCATGCTTCTGAGACTCTCCATGATGATCCGGAATTTGATAAGTATCTGGGTTAAACCCGCAGAAATCATGATCATTACCCCAGGCCAGACAGTCCAAGCAACGATCGGACGGAACAGCAAACCTTGTCCAGGATCCTGGACCAAACCATTCGCGATCAACCAGGGGCCGAGTATCGGAAAAGCGATAATCGCTCCGATCAACAGCGACCAGCCGATCCGCGGACCGATCAGGAAACCGGCGCCGATCAGAAGAGGATCCCAGGCCACACCGACAGTCAGCCGAGTGAGAGACTGAGTGGCCACACTGCCACCCATCAACCAGAGAGCCGACAGCTTGTGAAAGCCTTCCTGCAGAAGCTTGACCAACCCGGAGACAGCGACCAGTATGCCCAGCATCCAGCCATGTCCAGCCGAACCGGTTTCCTGGTTATGAAAGGTGTCCATCATATAAGCGCAGGCTGTCCCCGAAGGAAACCTGAGCTTTTCTTCAATGACCACTTGTCGTCTCAGCGGAATGGCAAAATAGATGCCAAGCAAGCTAGTACTGCCAATAAACAGCAGAATCTGACACCAGCTCATAGCTTGGCTAATTACTCCGGAAGCTGCCAAGATGACGAACGCTGGCACGACATTGACTATGTTGCCGATACTACCGGCCGCTGATCCCACCGTCTGGGTGATGTTGTTTTCCAGGATTGAGTAGCGGGCCCGGAACATACGGAATAGCACCAGGCCGAAGATTGCGGCAATAATGGAGCCTCCTTCTCCAAAGCAAGTCTTCAAGCCCATGTAAATGTTGACTGCGACCAGCAGTATTCCGATGAAAATACCGGCTAAGACTGCCTTGAGAGTAAGCTCGGGTTTGCCATACCCTTGGTACACATTATAGTACCAGTGCTCTTCATCCCAGCAATCGGGAGGAAGATGCCATGGATCAGACGGTCGAAGCGACATTGATACCCCCTTTGTATTGGGAACCGACGTTACGGTAAATGACCAACAGAGTTTTCAAAGAACCTTGAAATCTTAGTTACTTTTTTTATACCTAGTCAAGAGAAAAAGGGTCTATTATTTTGTAAAATATAAATATCGATGTATCATTAAGGTATAAATACTAATCTAGTGATTATGAACCCAGAAAAACCCACAAATTCGGAAGAACTTGGTGAAAAAAAACTAGAGAAATCGCCAGAAATACTGACTGAACTGTGGACTTCGTTTGACCTGGAAGAGCAAGTCTTAGCCAAAGCAATCCTGGATGGGCGTCCGCCAGATGAAGATGCAGCTGTTATTGAGAGCGATTTGCCTCCTAATAACGCGGCAGATCTATTAGATGTAAATTTGATTGATGGAGCCTCAGTATTGAGCAGATATATAACAAGAGGCAAGGGGACAGAAGTAGTAGTTGATAAAGGCAAACCGTCAATTGTTATTGATGACACAAATTGGCGTGAGCACGGGCCGAGAGGCAAATGGCTCAGGAAATGGATCCCGATTGCCGAATCTCTGTATCAAAAAGTCGAAGCGTTTAAATCAAAGGGATTATAATTAGTAGTATTAAACACGAGCCTTGACAGAAAGAGTTGGACATGTTATCATGCCCTATCAAGTATTAGCTGGTTCTGGCTGAGCTTCAGAAAGTCATACAGACACACATGGTAATATGGTGTTGCGAGGATTATTTAGGCAGAACCAGGCAGTATCAGTTTTTCCGTGTTGAGTTTGATAACGCTAGGATAACCTACCCAAACCATTGAGAGGTAATTCGGAATTCAGGCGTCGCTCGTCCGAAGTAAATTGGAACCCTTGAACAGAGGGTTTTTTGATTTGATTCAAATTAGAAATTAGCTATTCCTTGTTATTTTTTAGGATTTGGCGTATGATAAGCTATATGGATGGAAACAGTAGAGATAGCATATTTCCTGGCTTACGAGTAGCTGTGGTAAAAAAAATGGATCAGGCAACCGGACAGCTGACAGAAGGAATAGTCCGGGATGTTTTAACACATTCAGCTAGCCATCCACACGGTATTAAGGTTAGGCTGGAATCTGGCGAAGTAGGTAGAGTTAAGGATATTTTGAACTAACTTTTTAAATAACTAAATATAGAAAAATATGTTTGATAAAAAAGAGATGTTCAAGGCAGTGTGTGGTGAATGTAATAAACCATGTGAAGTACCATTTAAGCCAACCGGAGATAAACCTGTGTTGTGCAGCGACTGCTTTGCTCAAAAAAAAGACAGATTTCATAGCCGAACCGGCGCCGGTCGTTCGGCCAGATCTAGGGATAGGCACATGCATGAAGCTATTTGTGATAAATGTGGTAAGAAATGCCAGGTACCTTTCAAGCCTACTGGAGAAAAACCAATATTCTGTAGTGATTGTTTCAGTACAGAAGATAGACGAAGCGACAGGAGAGGTGATAGACGAGGCAGAGACCGGTATGGTAGAGGCAGCACTAAGAGTAGGGATGAAGTTGGAAGCAGACAGTTGTCAGAGCAATTAAAATCAGTCAGCCTTAAGGTAGACAAGGTATTGGAATTATTGGAGAGAGAAGAGACTGAGAAACAATCTTCTACAAAAACTATCGGTAAAAAAGCTAGTATAAAAAAAGCAGGAGCCAAAACTAAAACAGCCAAGAATTCCACAAAAAAAGCAGCAAAGAAAACACCTAAGAAAAAGAAATAAATCGTTAGATAAATACTCAGATAAACCAATGAATAATCGTCAAAAGCAAACCCCATTACACCCAAAGCTAAAAGCCAATTATCAGGCTGAGATAAGTTTGTCTTTTGACAAAATTAATTATTCAGATATTTCTGATAAGGCCAAGCGGGAGGGATTCAAAAGAAATAAAGATTTCCATATTACAGTAATCGGAATAATTGCTGCTAAGGCAATAAAGAGTTGTTTAACGAAACTTGATCAGACAAAACGAAAAAAAATGCTGGAAAAAATACAGGAATTGTTAAAATCGTTTAACTGGTCGTTTAAGCTTTCCCAGCGTTATCACGTCAAGAAGAATGGGAAGTTTAATGAAAAAAATGACATTATAGAAAATCGTGAGTCATATATTCAGATATTGTACCTTCCGGCTATGGAGAGATTCTATAGCAAGTTAAATGGCTTGATGGGTCTAGAGCTGGACACACAAATTTCTCACGTTACTCTATTTACAAAAGGTGAAAGTAAAAATCCAGACTATTATGGCATACCCATACCGTCAAAAGAAGAATTCGATAATATGGATCCACAGGAAATCTGAGCTGAAAACAACTATTTCAATTATCGTACTGGCAGTGCTTTAGCGCTGTTTTTATATTGACAATTAAAGGAAATAGTAATAAATTCAGGAGCTGAGGAAATGAGAGCCCATTACATAAACTTGGCTGAATACAGCCGATATCTAGGAGGTAAACACCATGAAGACTATGAGTATTTTTCTGTGTCTTCTGGTGGTCGCATTCAGCGCTTCGGCTGAAACGATCCGAGTGCCGGATCAGTATGCGACCATCCAGGCGGCTGTCGAGTCCGCACAACCCGGTGACGAAGTCCAAGTGGCGGCTGGAACGTACAACGACTGCACTCATCAATCAGTCAATGAGGCGGGCGCTGAGATGATGAACTGCGTAATAATGAAGAGCGGTGTCTCGCTGATCGG
Source organism: uncultured Gammaproteobacteria bacterium (assembly GCA_964594455.1). GTDB lineage: Bacteria > Patescibacteriota > Patescibacteriia > JAHIZJ01 > JAHIZJ01 > CAZQLY01. The sequence continues at coordinate 157,089 of CAZQLY010000001.1, forward strand.
CGCTGGTTCCGAGAGTACCATCATTGATGCTCAAGGACTGGGTCGGGTCATCTTGGCTGATTCTTGTGCAGCCGGAACCAGGATCGAAGGCTTCACCCTGACTGGAGGACACCTGGAAGGGAGTAAAAACGGTGCTGGTTTGAACTGCTACTGGTCGGCGGTTGAGTGCTCTGACCTGACCTTTGTTGAGAATGGAACAGAGGGTAATGGCGGCGGAGTCTCCATCTTCATGGGTGCGAATCGAATGACTGACTGTTTCTTCAACGGTAACTATGTTTTGATCGGATACGGAGGTGCTATCCACTGTGTCAGTTCAAGCAGCGAGTTTGAGCGGTGCCGTGTTACTGGAAGCAGCGGCTACAACGGTACAGTGGTCTGTGACCAGAGTGATGGAGCTCCGACTTTCAAATACTGCCTCTTTGATCACAACCAGAGTCACCGCGGTGTGGTCTGGACCGGCAATGAGAGCCAAGCCAGATTCGAACACTGTACTATTTCCGACAGCGAAGGAGAGTCATTCTATACTAATTCCGAAGGGGCATCGCTATATTGCTGCATATTGGCATTCGGTAGTAGAGTGGCAATGATCTGTGACGAGGGTACAACATTTGAGTGCTGTGATGTCTACGGACATCAGTACAATGACACGAATAAAGGCACCGACCTCGGCGGATGTTTTTCTGAAGATCCCGAGTTTGTCAGCCGGGAGTCCGGGGACTACTACCTTCAGCCCAGCTCTCCATGCCAGCCCGGCAACCACTCTGGCGGCTGCAACGACGTTGTGATCGGCGCGTTTCCGCCCGATGACACGCCTGTCCAGAGATGTTCCTGGGGCATGATCAAGGCGTCATTTCGATAATGAACATTCATGAGGTAACTACGGTTACCTCTTTTTTATGCTTGAAAAAAGAGTTATTAATGATTAAACTATTATTATGGATAAAGCGAAGGTTGAAATAATGCGCAAAGAGATATTGAATCGACCAGACGTTGGGTCAATTAAAATTTTTGATACATTCAAAAATGAGTCTGGCCGCAAAGACGTTATATTGATAAAACAAAATAACCAAAAAAAGATAGTCCGAATTGGCGAAGCCAGACCGGATTATTTTTTTTCAGATGGGTATCAAGGCGAATATCTGGTAATACCCAAAATATATGAGATTAACAAACAGGAAATCGTTTATGAAATAGAAGAGTATCTTGAGGGGCCTACGCTTTGGAAAAAGCTTGGGCGGAGTAACAGCTTTTTTTTACCAGAAGACCTGTGGGATTTATTGTTTTCAGCCTTTTGGGAATTTCAATCAGTAGCCAAAGAATTACCCTTTGAACAAAAGATGACGATAGAAAAAGTGATAAAGCATTTTGATAAGGCAAAAGAGTTAATCCCTGATCAGAAAGAAACACTATCGTTGATTAAAAAACTGGAGTCGAAGTGGAATTCCAGCTATCCGTCCAAGTGGAAGTTTGCCTTGGACAATCTGATCTATATCAAAGATAAAAAAATCGGTTTCATAGACAATGATAATGTAGGTAGCAGGTTCCTGGGTTATGACCTGGGCTGGGTTATCTGGCCTGGTTGGGTGCATATGAGAACAAAGGACTATCGGAACAGGTTTGATCAATACATTAAATACTTGAAAAGTATTGAGAAGAGATTTGCTAGATCCTGTCCTAGTAACCTAGACTTAGATGAAAAATTATCCGATGCTTTTTGGCTGGCAATATTTGAGCGTATTATCGGAGCATTGTATGATGTAGTTAATCAAACTAAGCATTTGGCGCCTGCTAGGATTATAAAAAACAGTGTCAAAGAAAAAGAACACACAAACTTCCTTGTGCGATTGTTAAAAGTCGTTAGTGATAGATTAGAATGATCTAGCATGAAAATAAAACTTTTTAGAAAAAGGTTTATTAGTTAATATCAGATAAATATTAGATATCTTGAAAAAAAATTAAGCTGGTAGTAAGATAATCCCAGTTCATTTGTAATTCGACTAGGGTACGAAAATAAGGGAGGAGACATGAAGAGGTTGAATGTTTTGTTATGGGTGATGCTGGCGGGGTTACTACTGGTGTCGTGCGGAGGTGATTCTGTCTCGAGCTGGACCAGGGCAATGTCCCAAGAAAACGCCGGCGAACACGAGAAGGCTTTGGCCAGAGCAACCAAGCTGGTTGAAGCTCGAATTGCACACATGGACGGCGCTCTAGCGTCGAACTTGACCACCAGCCGGTATTTTGACCCTGAACGAGCGGCTGAGGACATCCTGAAGCTGAGCCGGAAGATCCACGACAACGACGATTTGGCCAACAGTTTGGCTGCTCGAGGATTCCTCTTCTGCGTCATCGGCGAGTACAATCTGGGCGTTGCGGACTTTGAGCAGGCAATGAAAGCTGGAGAAGAGCCGGACTTGATGATGCTGGAGCCGCTGACTTCCGGAACCCTACACTTCTGTCATGCCATGGCACTCTGGCAGAAGGGAGAAAAGTCGCAAGCTCTGTCTGAACTAGAGTCCCTGACAGAGAAGGACGAGAAGTGCCACCAGGCCTGGTTTTATCAGGGAGTGATCAGAGATGAGTTGGGACAGCGTATTGATGCGATCGGCAATATACAGTACGCTACTTATCTGAAATCAAGTCCTGTCTACAGCAATACCTTTGATTACTTGATGGGGAAGAGGACGGGCGAAGTGCCGTATTGCTCATTCCTGATTGCCTTTTTCAGCAACCGAGAACCGCTCAACCGGCCCTATGGCTACATCTGGCCCCTAGTCCAAGATACCAAATAAACCTTCGAACAGGCGTTTCCGTAAACGCCTTTTTTATTCTTGAAGTAGTGTAAATTAAACCTTTTGGTAAAAAGGTTTACTCCTTTCATATAAGTCAATTTTTATGTTGAATAGATAGGGGATAAGGAGTATGATAAAAATACAAATAATTAATTGATCTCATGAAAAATTTCATTACCACAACGCTAATCATTCTCTTAGTAATCGTTGGCGGGTATATTGCTTATGATAAGATTTATAATGAAAGGGAGGGAAATGCTGGGCATGAATCTAAGTCATATGATCAGCTGGGCTTCTTAATTGGACCTTCGGCAAAAGAAATGAAGGAAGCGAGAGAATTAGGCGCCGGCTGGGTTCGGCCACACCCAGGCCCTTTTGTCTGGGGTGATATGCAGAAGACCGCTGAGAGCAAGATTTCTTTTTCTGAAACAGATGATATTGTCGAAGACTCTAAGGATTATGATATACAGTTGCTGGTTACTATTTGGCCTTATGCTGGCTGGGATCAGAAAGAACGTTCTGATTATGACGATTGTCGAGTGTCTGGAAGCGAATTTGTCGATGAGTTTGGCTGGTATCGTTGCAATCCAAATAATTGGGATACATATCAAGAATGGGTTTCGGCTTTTGTCGAACGTTATGATGGAGATGGGGTCGAAGATATGCCTGGAATGCAGCAGGCAATCAAATACTGGGAGGTATTTAATGAACCGGATTTGCAGCAGATGGCAGGAGAAAGCGGGCTACAGTTCTTTGTAGGAGATCCTGATGATTACGCGGAATTACTTAAAAAGACCAGCCAGGCCATAAGATCAGCTGATCCAGAAGCAAAAATATTAGTAGCCGGAGCAGCTGGCGGTGATGCGGATATGCTGGAATTCTATCGAGGAGTTTTTGACGACCAGAGCGCGATCAACAGTTTTGATATAGCTAATGTGCATTGCATTTCCAGTGGAGACGTAGAAAGTTTTAATGTCGAACCGTATAGGGAAATGCTTGATGAATTTGGAATTGATAAACCTATCTGGGTGACCGAAGCCGAGGCATTTATAAGTTCGGATCCAGCCGTGGTGGCAACTCAAACCAAGGAAAGCTCCTTGGAAGCTTTTGAATTAGGAGCAGAGAAGTTATTTTATACTAGTCGAGATTTTGAACACCAGCCAGGTGGTGGTATGATGAAGATGGATGAAACAGACACGATGGTTGACACTAGCCTAGATGTATCTGATCCGGGTAGTATATTTAGAGAGATATGTGAATCAAATGGTTAAAATAAAGGCAAGTTAATTATTAATTAAAATTTTATGAACAAAAGTTTAATTGGCATTATCGTGGCCGTGATAATCATTGGTAGCGGTGTAGGTATTTATTTCTATATGCAAAATGATGAGGAAGCTTCCACAGACAACACCAACACCAACGCTGTAGCTGAAACAAAGTATGAGGGAGATTCCTATTCTTTTACTCAGCCGGACGGTTGGACTCAAGGACACATCCAGAACACGTTGGTATCGTTTCATAATACCGAGGAAACTTTTCCTGAAGGTAGCGCGGCAGCCAACATAAATTTCAAAAGTTATATGGCTTTGTCGTTTGACAGCATCAATGAACGATCCCTATCTGAGATATATGATTTGACTGTTGCCGGTTTACAGCAAACACTTCCTTCAATTACGGTTGTTGATGTAGTTGATGAAACAATTAATGGCCTTCCAGCTAAACTTCTGACAATCCAATTTGTTCAACAGGAAGTTGATTATACGGTGCTAATAGGCATGTACATGGCAAGCCAGCGGTATTATGCCATGTCATTTAATACTACGACTGAAAAATGGTCAGAGTACAAAGACTACTTCTTCAAACTAGCTAGAAGTTTCGAGGCGGAATAAATCACAGTTATAGCTATTAAAAAACCCGTGTTCAGGGCAATGCGGGTTTTTTATTGTGTCATATTCATTAAAAAGCGAAAGACCCAGCGGCTGGTGCTGGGTCACGTGTGCGAAGAGCGAGGTTGGAAGTCAAATTACGGCTCTTTGCACCAAGGTTGTACTGATGGTACGAGGACTGATGTGCTGGGTTAGAACTGGAGTTTCGACAGATAACCCCTTAGGATCGGAAGAAACTTGGATGTTGCAGCAGGGATCAACCCTGTGGTGAACTATCACATCACATAATACTGCGTCATCCGATGGAGTTAGTCTAAGATAGACGACGATCATGTCATCCTCGTAGATGATGGGGGTATTTTTATTCCCGTGCATCCAGTCAACAGGATGAAACTTCGCGGACATCTGACACCTCCAGTACTTCTGAGGTTTATTGAGAAACAATGAACGACCATGCGTAATAGCATGGATTATTCATGTTGTCAATAGTTACCTTATTTTAGCCAAAAAGATATCCCCAGCTACTCTGCCTATAAGTTTGAAAAATGGGCGATTTTGTGTTAGAATTTGAGTAGAAAATATACGCTTTTCTAGCGAAAATCAAACAAAAGTTTGTAAAACTTTTAAGATATGTCATTGAGAAAATTTTTATTGTTTATGACCGCTGTAACAGTGATTTGCTGGATCGGCTGGATCACTGTGTTGTTTTATATAGACCCTGATTCCGCCGGATTTATTGGCTTATTCCTATTTTATATCAGTCTGTTTTTTGCTGTTATCGGATCTTTTTCGCTACTTGGATTCTTTTTTCGGGTTTGGTTTTCAAAAGAAGAGGTTGTTTTTCATCATGTGGGAATAGCCTTTAGGCAGGCCCTGCTGTTTTCTTTGCTGCTGGTCGGTTCATTGATTCTTCAAGGCATGCGTATTTTAACTTGGTGGAATGCTGCATTGTTCGTGATTTGTTTAGCTGTGCTGGAATTATTTTTCTTAACTAGAAAGAAGAGCTACTCATGAGAGAAAAGATAGAAAAAATTCACCAACAAGCCAAAGCTGATTTGGGAGAAGTAACCAGCGAAAGCGATATCCAGAATCTGCGCAATAAATATTTGGGCCGTAAGGCTGAGTTGACTCGTTTACTGCGAGATGTCAAACAGCTGCCTCCTGAGGAGAGACCGCAGATGGGTCAGCTGGCCAATCGTCTTCGTAGCGAGATTGAAGAAGCATTAGCCGGCAAGAAGTTTGATCAAAGCGGCCTGGTAGGAAATATCGATATCACTTTGCCCGGCAAAAGGCTGCCGGTCGGACATTACCATCCTTTGACTCGCTTTTTACGAAAAGTTAAGAAAGTATTTAGTTCAATGGGATTTGAGATAGTTGATGGGCCGGAAGTGGAAACAGCAGAAAATAACTTTGATCTGCTAAATATTCCCAAGGACCACCCAGCCAGAGATATGTGGGACACTTTTTATGTTAATAGAGGCAAAGGGATTAATCGGGGTAAAAGCACTGGATCACAATTGCTTCTGAGAACGCATACTTCACCCGGGCAAATTCGGGCAATGGCGAATCGAAAACCACCGGTTAGAATAATAGTTCCGGGTCGAGTATTCCGTCACGAGGCTACAGACGCTTCCCACGAAGCTCAGTTTTGCCAGTGTGAAGGCTTGGTTATAGATAAAGATGTAGCAGTAACTGATTTGATAGGTACGCTCAAAGCTTTTTTGAATGAGATGTTTGGTGAAGACGTTAAGATCAGAATTCGTCCGGAATTTTATCCTTTTGTTGAACCGGGCATGGATATAGATATGAGTTGTATTTTGTGCAGCGGTAAGGGCTGTTCGGTATGTAGTCAGCGCGGCTGGTTGGAAATGCTTGGTTCAGGCATGGTTCACCCAACAGTTTTGAAGAATATGAAAGTTGATCCCAAGCAATACAGCGGCTTTGCTTTTGGGCTTGGCATAGACAGGCTGATGATGCTTTATTACGGTGTGCAGGATGTCCGGCTGTCCTATTCAAATGATTTACGATTTTTAAAACAGTTTTAAGATATATTTATATGTCAAAATTTTTAAAAAAATTAGAAGACCGAAACTTTGATATTCTGATATACTCCGTACTGATTTTTTTCTACGGCTTAGGCTGGGATTTGGTACAGGATCGCCAGGTCGATTATTGGTCGGTAATAGGAGTAATCAGCTATACGGTTTTTGTTCTGCTGCTCCTGGTCAAAAGGCGGATGAACCTTCCTGATCCTAATGCTGGTGAACATCTTTCCAAAATTAGCCCTCGTAAAGACTTCACCGGAAAAATGGTATTGGCAGCCATACTCTATGGGTTATTGGTTTATAAGCTAATAACAGGTTTTCTCTAAACATATGAAAGAAAATTTCAAATCAGTTTTTCAAACAAAAATGTTTGATGCTGCGCTGGGGATTTTATTGTTTATGATATTGGCGTTTGCCCTGGATTATGCTACGGACGAGCAGTTTACCAGCAACTCTATACTTTTTGATTTAGTTTTTAGTTTTCTTTTAGGTGTTTTATTGGTTGTTAAGCCTTCTGGTAAAAAAATGGATCCCAAGATTTTGAAACAGCGGGCTGAAACCATGGAGCTGGTGGGTAAGGTTTTGATTGGTATCCTACTGTTTGTAACTTTAATTGTTTTAATCTTAACAAAGTAGATGAGACTTTCTCTTGATTGGTTAAAAGATTTTGTTGCGGTTAAAGAGGTGCCTGAAAAAGCAGCTGAAATTTTGACGTTACTGGGTTTTGAAGTAGAAACCATCGAAAAACCAGGACGAGAAATCAAAAACGTTATAACAACAAAAATTACCAAGATAAGAAAGCATCCTCAGGCTGACCGTTTGCAGCTGGCAACTGTTACCGACGGCAAAAAAGAACAAGAAGTTGTTTGTGGTGCCACTAATATACGCGTGGGTCAAACAGTTCCATTAGCCAGAGTGGGAACGGTACTGCCTGGTGGCCGCAAGATAGAAAAAGCTAAAATTCGAGGTGTTGTATCCGAAGGCATGCTTTGTTCAGAAAAAGAACTCGGTTTAGGATTGGATCATGAAGGAATATACATTTTGGATAGCAGGGTCTCTTTGGGTCAAAGCTTGAGCCAAGCCCTGGGTCTAAACGATGCAGTTTTAGATATAACCATTTCTCCAAATCGCTCAGATTGCTTCTCAGTCCTGGGATTAGCGCGTGAGTATGCAGCTCAGACTGGGCGCTCTTTGAAAACAAAGAAATATTCATTGAAGAAAATCAATAAAAAAAGCTCAGTTACTATTGTTAACAGAGAAACCAAAATTTGTCCCAAATATACCGCTAGAGAGATAATTGATGTCAAAGTTGAATCTTCACCCGTCTGGCTCAAGAGCCGCTTGATTGCTGCAGGTGTGCGCCCGATAAACAATGTAGTTGATGCGACTAACTACATGATGCTGGAGACCGGCCAGCCGATACACGCCTTTGATTTGGATCAGCTGGCTGAGACTTCAGGAAATCATAGAATTATTATTCGTTCAGCCAAGCAAAAAGAGAAGATAAAGACGCTGGATGGACAGGGAAGGGAATTAAATCCATCTATGTTGATTATAGCTGACAGTAGAGAGCCTATTGCCGTGGCTGGTGTAATGGGCGGCGTGGCTAGCGAAGTTACTCCAGAAACAAAACGAGTTGTCTTGGAGGTAGCGGCTTTTGACAAACTGTCAGTTCGCAAAACTAGCCAGCAGCTTGGTCTCCGTTCAGAAAGCTCTACTCGGTTTGAAAAAGGGATTGATCTGACGCAGATTGAAACAGTTTCTGATAATACAGCCAGCTTAATCGCCGATTTGAGTAGCGGCAAAGTTCTCAGTAAGATGCATGTTAATGGCTCCAAAGCTAAACCCAAAGAAAATAAAGTAGAACTGGATTTGGCTGAAGTGAAACGCCTTCTGGGCATAGAAATTCCCAAGCCTGAGATCAAAAAATATTTGCAACGCCTGGGCTTCAAGGTAACTGGTAGTGCTAAATCATTTAACGTAACGGTCCCGAGCTGGAGGAGTGATATTGTAGTACCGGCTGATTTAATTGAAGAGATAGGTCGAATGTATGGATACAATAAGTTGGAACCAACATTATTAACTGGTACTCTAAAACCTTCAAAAACCAACAAATCTGATGCCTGGTCTGAAAAACTCAGAGACAGTCTGGTTGGTCTGGGATATTCAGAGGTATATAATTATTCATTCTATGATTTAAAATCGGCTGAAACAGCTGAACTGCCCGCGTCCGAACACTATAAAGTTTCTAATCCCATGAGTCCAGATCAGAAATATTTACGAGCCAGTTTAATCCCTCGCTTGAAAGAAAATTTGAGGCGAAACGGCTCTCATCAAAAAGATATGCATATTTTTGAGGTCGGACGTACTTTCCACCCGGGGGCAGATTTACCGGTAGAGCACACCGTTCTAGCTGCGGCCGTGGCTAGAGACCGAGCCAAATCCCAAGAGATAGTATTAGAGTTAAAGGGCGTGCTCCAGAAGATACTCAACACGCTCCATTTGAATATTTTAATGCATATTGAATCAGTCCGCCCAGGATATTACAAGATAAAACTAGGTGAGATGGGTGAGGTGGGAGGATTATTCATTTTTTCGAACCGGGAAATGAATCAACTCAAACTATCTGGGAGTGCCGGTGCCTTTGGTATAAGACTGGACCTAATAATCGGTAAAGCCAGTGATCGGGTTCAGTATCAACCGTTTTCACAATATCCTACTATCGAAAGGGATTTGGCGGTAATTATTGATGAGCAGATTGAATATGTTAAAATCGGTGAAGCTATCTGCCGGATTAATCAGACAACAATGAGCAAGCAGGAACCCAATGGATTGGTAGCCGACCTAGGCTTATTTGGTGAAATATATAGAGGGAAGAATATCGGCTCTAATAAAAAAAGTTTACCGATCCGAATAGTCTATCAATCACCCAGCCGGACACTCAGCCATAAAGAAGTAGAAAAAATACAGAATAAGATAATAAGCAAACTTCAGCAAGAATTTGGGGCAAAGATTAAAGGTATTAATAATTGATAATCAAATAAATAAATTATGCCAAAGAAGAAAACCAAGGTGGTATCCAAGAAAAAAACTGCAGTTAAGAAAAGCGTTGTAGCTAAAGATGCTGGGGAAAATAAAAGCGAGTATACAGCCAAGCAGATCACAGTTCTGGAGGGCTTAGCGCCTGTTCGAAAACGGCCGGGAATGTATATTGGTAATACGGCGGAAGATGGATTGCATCACATGCTGTGGGAGGTGGTTGATAACGGCATTGATGAGGCCATGGCCGGACACTGTGATACTATCACGGTACGTTTATTGACTGATCGCATTGTTGAGGTCAGTGATAACGGCCGCGGTATACCGGTGGAAAGGCATAAACAGACTCGCAAGTCAGCCCTAGAGACTGTAATGACTATACTGCATGCTGGAGGTAAATTTGGCGAAGGCGGTTATAAAGTCTCCGGCGGTTTACATGGCGTAGGCGTGTCGGTAGTGAACGCGCTTTCTTCTTGGATGAAAGCAGAGGTGAAGCGTGATGGCAAAATCTGGGTTCAAGAATATAAAAGAGGCAAGACTCAAGGTAAGGTGAAAGCAATTGGTAAGACCAAAGAATCTGGCACTACCATTACATTTGAACCAGATGCGGAAATATTTACGGTATTAGATTTCAAGTTGGATCGGATATTAGAGCATTTAAGACAGCAGGCTTATTTAACCAAAGGTGTTACTATCAGAGTGGAAGATCATAGGCAAAAAGGTTTGGTTGTGCCTTATAGTTTTCATTTCGAAGGTGGTATAGCTTCTTATGTCCGTCATATTAATGAGAACAAAGAAACCAAGAATCAGGAAGTCTTCTATATTGAGAGGGCTATCAATGATATAAACATTGAAATATCGCTTCAGTACACGGATGATTTTCGGGAAACTGTATTTGGATTTGCCAATAATATCTACAATCCTGAGGGTGGAATGCATCTGATCGGATTTCGAACCGCTTTGACCAGAACACTGAACAGTTATGCTAGAAAAAAAGAAATTCTAAAAGAAAAAGAAGAAAATTTGAGTGGTGATGATGTCCGAGAGGGGCTAACTGCTATTATCAGTGTTAAATTAAAGAATCCTCAGTTTGAAGGGCAGACCAAAGCAAAATTAGGTAATGCCGAAGTTAAGACGGCTGTTGATTCTATATTTACCGACAATTTCACAACCTTTTTAGAAGAACACCCAAAGGATGCGGAAGCTATTTTAGGTAAATGCATTTTAGCCGCTCGAGCCAGAGTGGCAGCCAAAGCAGCACGGGATTCTGTTTTGAGAAAAGGTGCGCTGGAAGGTTTGACACTGCCTGGTAAATTGGCTGACTGCTCATCAAGGCGCCCTGAGGATAGCGAACTCTTCATTGTAGAGGGTGATTCAGCTGGTGGTTCGGCTAAGCAGGGACGCAATCGAGAGTTCCAAGCCATTCTGCCACTGCGAGGAAAAATATTGAACGTAGAAAAAGCCCGCTTGGACAAAATGTTATCCAACAATGAAATAAAATCTTTGGTAATAGCCCTGGGTACAAACATCGGAGACCAATTTGATATTTCCAGATTGAGGTATCACCGGATAATAATTATGACTGATGCTGATGTTGATGGCGCCCATATCCGAACTCTGCTTCTTACTTTATTCTATCGATATTTCCGGGAAATTGTTGACAAAGGACATCTCTACATCGCACAGCCGCCATTATATAGCGTGCATATTGGCAAAGAACTGAAGTATGCCTACACTGATGCTGAATTGGAAAAAGTTCAGAAAGAAATGCTTCAGACGCGCCAGAGCAAACCAGCTAAAGCGAAAAAGACTAAGGCAAAAACTGCTTCTGAAGATGAAACCGCAGAAATAGAAACAACCGTCTCAGCATCCATCCAGCGATACAAAGGTTTGGGGGAGATGAATCCTGATCAACTCTGGAAAACAACCATGGATCCAGCACAAAGGATATTGAAAAAAGTTACAATTGATGATGTTCAATCCGCAGATGAAACATTTACTGTTTTAATGGGTAGTGAAGTGGCACCGAGAAAAAAGTACATTCAAACTCATGCCAAAAGCGTGAAAAATCTGGATATTTAATACGCCCGCGTTTCTTCCTGAAACAACGGGCGTTAGGTGGTTGGATTGGATCGGAGGCGCTTGATAGGAATAACTTCGAAAAGTTCAGTGCCGTATTCAAGTACCGCTCCTTTTTCCTGAAGCACCCTGATTATCCTGACAGCGTCGAAATCAGTTACTTCTTCATAGCGAGGACAAGACTCTCGACCCGTGTCGCGCCAGATGGACCCGATTTTGATATCAAAGTGATTGCCAAGCACATGGGCGCAGCTGATAATATCATTTTTGGCAAAACATCTGGGTGTCCGGGTGGAACCGCCGGATCGCCGGATCTTTAGCCGATAATCTGCCGCTACAATGGGTGACCGGATGACATAACGCGGTGGGTTGGGAGATGCCTGTTTAGCGCTAGAAACTGCAACCGGCGGCCTGGAGCGAGTAACTGTGGCGAGTTTCTTACTGAGAGTGTATTGATAGCAGCGAAACAAAGAAAACCATCTTCGCTTGATTGTTACATCAAGACTGATTCCGGTGCTGGCAGAAGAGCAAGCGATATGTTTTTTGAAATCATTAGGGTGACCCCACACATATCGCCTTAACCAGCCGATAATATCCAGAAAGAGCATAGTAACCTCCTTAGTTGGTGGTTCACGAAGCTTGTCAGTTTATCAAAACCTATATGAATAAGCAAGTTGATACATTTTTTCCTAAACGCATGCACTGGGTTTTGAAGCTGCGCCAAGTGACTGATTATTGGCTGACTCTGATACCTTGGCCAAATCTGAATCCCACCATAGTATCGATACTATCATTGTTGGCAGCCCTGGGCTTTGCCTGGGCATATCTAGAGGGGTTAGTTTGGATAGCGTTAGTACTTTTGATAATAAACATGCTAGGCGATTGGATTGATGGCGCTATCGCCAAGCGGCACAACCGCACTAGTTTCAAGGGGTGGGTGATAGACAACGTAGTTGATCGAGCTTCCGAAGGGATCATTTTGATACAGTTCATGGAGCCTTGGTTTTCTATGTTTGTCATCAATTGCTTCATGGCGTTTTATTCGTATGCCTTTCGTTGCAATATAATTATTCCTTTACGCATAATATTCCTAGTTTATTATTTGATAATTATTTTTATATAAAAGTAAATGTTTCAATTTGTCCTCCAGTGCCTTTGGTTCATGCTACCGATCGGCGTGGCCAATATGAGTCCGGTGATTTTCAAAAACCAGCTTAGGGTTTTAGCTCGGCCGGTTGATTATGACATAAAGTTTTTTAACGAACCCCTTTTTGGAAAACACAAAACCTGGCGGGGATTCTTGGTTGCAACATTGGCGGGCGGCATCACTTTTATATTGCAGCAAGCACTTTACACCATCCCATCGTTTGAGTATTTGAGCTTGTTTGATTATCCGGCCATCCCCTCGCATTTTGGATTTGTAGTCGGCTTTGGAGCATTATTTGGCGATCTGATTAGAGCTTTTTTTAAACGTCGGTTCAAGGTTTCACCGGGAAAAACTTGGCTACCCTTTGATCAAATAGACTACACTATCGGAGGATTGGTTTTTGCTTTGCCTTATGTATCGATTAGTTGGTCCGTTGCTATAACTATTGTTTTATCAGGCTTTCTGCTCCATATCATAGTGGGTCATATTGGCTATTATTTACGAATAAAGGACAGCCGTTGGTAGGGAAAGCTGATTAACTTGACGACTAATAAAGAACGTTATATACTGGGGATAGATTAAATATCCGCCAGACAAGCGGATTTTAAAAACCACAAATGAACATTACTGACAACAAATTAACCAGGTATTTAAAGGAATCCAGACAAGAATTAAAAAAGGTAGTCTGGCCCACTCGTCGCGAGACAGTTAGAAACACACTGATTGTTATTGGAATTAGTGTAGCGGTTGCGGCTTTTCTGGGTGTAGCTGACTACCTCCTCAATCTGGGTTTAGAAAATATTATTTAAATAATCTAATATGCCTAAACAAACAGCAGCGCAAGGTCGCAGATGGTATGTACTTCATACATATTCAGGATACGAAGAAAACGTTGCTCGCAACTTGAAACAACGTATTGAATCAATGGATATGGAAGACAAGATATTCAACGTTTTGATACCTACAGAAAAAAAGATAAAAATCAAGAATGGCAAGCGCCGAGTTGTTACAGAAAAGATTTTTCCTGGATATGTTTTGGTTGAAATGGTGGTGACAGATGATTCTTGGTATGTGGTTCGAAACACTCCAAACGTGACTGGTTTCGTTGGTTCAGGCACAACCCCGACTCCGATATCAGAGACCGAGGTTAAGTCTCTACAGAAAAGAATGGGTGTCGAAGAGCCGAAATACAAGATTGACGTTAATGTTAATACACCCGTCAGAATCATTGATGGACCATTCAAAGACTTCGAAGGTAAGATTAATGAAATCGATGAAGCTCGCGGTAAGGTCAAAGTACTGGTCTCAATGTTTGGTCGTGAGACCCCAGTGGAATTAGACTTCCTACAAATTAAAAAGATATAAACTATATGGCTAAGAAAGTAAAAACAGTTGTCAAACTACAAATTCCAGCCGGTAAAGCAACACCCGCTCCACCGATCGGACCAGCTCTAGGTCAACACGGATTAAATATCCAGGATTTCTGCACCCGTTTTAATGCCGAGACCAAGGATATGGGTGGGGATGTCGTGCCAGTGGAAATTACTATTTTTGAAGACCGGACTTTTTCTTTTATCAAAAAAACTCCTCCAGCCGCTGAATTATTAAAGAAGGCCGCCGGTATCAAAAAAGGATCCGGTAGTTCTCTGAAGGAAAAGGTCGCCAAAGTTACCCAGCAACAGATCAGAGAGATTGCTGAGCGCAAGATGCCCGATCTAAACGCCAATGACGTAGAAGCCGCCATGAAGATTATCGAAGGTACGGCTCGAAATATGGGTATCACAGTCGAAGGTAAGTAAAATAATAAACAACATACTAATTAGTGGGAGATCCAAATAGTCTCTAGATCGATTGAACCACTAAAAGGAGTAATATGAAAAGAAGTAAACGCTATCAAGAAGCAGCCAATCAGGTCGACAAACAGAAGACCTATTCAATGACTGAGGCTTTTGATTTGATTAAGAAGACCTCAACTACTAAATTTGATTCATCTGTTGAGGTGCATATCCATCTGGGAATTGATTTAAAGAAACCGGACCAGCAAGTCAGGGCTACGGCTCAACTGCCTCATTCTACGGGCCGGAAAAGGAAAATATTGGTATTAGCCAATGACGCTGACCAAAAGAAGGCTTTGGAGGCTGGAGCCAGTCAAGCCGGTGGTGAGGATCTGATTAAAGAAATTAAGAAAACTCAGAAAGTTAATGCTGATATTGTCTTGGCTACTCCTGAGATGATGAAAAAAATTGGCCAGGTCGCTAAAATACTAGGCACCAAGGGATTGATGCCAAACCCCAAGAACGAAACCATAACTGCCGATGTGGCAAAAACAATCAAGGATCTGGCCAGCGGCAAAATAGCCTTCCGTTCCGATGAATCAGGCAATGTCCATCAAATAATCGGCAAAGTATCATTTGATCAAAAAATATTGGAAGATAATTTCAGAACCTTTGTGGAGGCAGTGCGTAAGGCTAAACCAGCCGAAGCCAAAGGTATATATATCCAAGGCATCACGCTTACCACCACCATGGGTCCTGGGATTCGAGTAGCGTCATAATTAATATTCTTTCACATGGCAGAAAAAAAGTATTATCGTCCCAGCTGGGATGACTATTTCATGGCTATTGCTCGAATTGTGGCCACTCGCGGAACATGTGACCGTTTAAGGGGTAGTGCAGTACTAGTTAAAAACAATCGCATCATTTCAACCGGCTACAACGGCTCTCCTCCTGGTTTACCGCATTGTGATGATGTTGGTCATATGATGGAAGAGGGGCACTGTATTAGGACAATTCATGCCGAACACAATGCTCTGCTGCAGGCGGCTGTTATTCCCGGGGCGAGTACCGAGGGGTCAACGCTTTATGTAAAATATCTACCATGTGCGCATTGTTGTAAATATATTGTGGCTTGTGGTGTGAAAAGAGTGGTGTACGCGGACTTTTATAGAAACACAAAATCAGCAGATTACTTAGAGGAAGCTGGTCTAGAGGTAGACAAATATAAGAACAACAAGGTATGGAATAAAAAAGCTCAAGAATTATTTGCTGAGGAAATAAAAGAGGTAAAAGCAGCTGAAGGATACGTGGTTATTAAAGACGGAGAAAAATGATTATAGGATTAACCGGCTACACTGCCGCTGGCAAAGGTACGGTAGCTGAATTTTTAAAAGAGAAAGGGTTTGTCTATCATTCTTGTTCTGATGTTTTAAGAGAAGAAAACAAGAAATTGGGCCAGGAAAACACCATTGAGAATTTGATAACGCTGGGAAATAAACTGCGTGAAGAACAAGGACCCGGCGTGTTAGCAATAAGACTATTAGAAAAAATAAAGGCTGAAAAAGAAGAATTATCCATAGTAGATAGTTTAAGACACCCCGATGAAATCGCCACTCTGAGAGAAACAGGCGATTTTGTGCTATTTAGCGTTGATGCGCCTCTAGACCTCCGATACGAACGAACTCAATTGAGGAAGCGAGACGAGGATAAAATTGATTTTGAGGAATTCAAAAGACAAGAACAATTCCAAATTACCGGCAAAGGCAGTCAAGCCCAGATTCTGAACTGTATCAAGCTAGCTGATTACAACATAGTTAACGATGGAACCATTGAAGAACTGAAACTAAAAGTTGATGTTTTAATTGACGAACTCGGCATCAAAAAAGAATAGTAAATAAAATACCCATGCCCGCCCCAAAGTATTTAAAGGACAAAGATCCTTGGATGTTGGCCGAGGATATTCCTGATATGGATTTTGCCTTTGGGCAGATTTGGTTATCCTGTTTTGTAAATGAATTTGCTAAACCAGCCGGCCGTGCTTATAAAAAAATATTGGCAATTTTTAAAGGTTACCACTTGTGGTTTTATTATGGTGAAAAAGATTCAAACCGAGTAGGTGAGCACATAGTAAAAAAGTTCTGTGTTTATTATGCAGAGAAAGGCGTGGATAAAGTTTTCTTAAGAAAACAAGCCAAAGAATTGGCACAGCAAACACAACGTGATATTGGCGCAGAAGCCGAAATATCTGGACAGACGGGTTGTGTTGGCCGAGCTATTGGTGTAGTAAAGAAGATATTTCGTCCAGAAGGTATGGGCAAGATGAAAAAAGGCGATATACTCGTTTCCATAGCCACTGATCCAGATATAGTTCCAGCTATGAAAAAGGCCGCCGCCATCGTTACTGAACAAGGAGGAGTCACTTCGCACGCCGCTATCGTTTCTCGCGAAATGAACATACCTTGCGTGATTGGCACAAAAATTGCCACCAAAGTTTTGAATGATGGCGATAAAGTTGAAGTTGATGCCAATAAGGGTATTGTAAGGAAAATATGAAGCTAGAATACGAAAAGCACCAGAGGAATTATACACTCCTGGCTGTGTCTTTGGTTATGGAAGAAATGATGAAAAGCCAACATTCCAAACTTTTTATCAATCCTTCGCAACCCATGTATATATATGTAAAAAACGGAGTGCTTTATCATTTTATCTCGGTGGCTAATTACTATAGTTGGACTGATCAGTGGATTAAAAAATATGATTATAAAAAAATAAAGAAGCTTTTTGATAAAAGAATAACTCAGCTCTTGGAATTCCATAAATATATTAAAAGAGATAAGCTTGATTTAGTACAGGCTGTAGATAAAATAAGTTGGTATATACTTGAGTTGCTGGACATTATAATGTTAGCCGCTTATTTGAAAGTTTATTCTACCGTGGACGACAAAAAAACTAAAAAAATTTTAAACAAAGCCCGGCGGGAATTTGAATCTGTCCATAGGGTGGCGATAGATTTTCAGGCAAAACTGCTTAATAAAATTGAAAAAGAGAAAAATATTAAAAAGGGTAGTTTGTCCCATCTATCGATTGAGGAATATCGACGCTGGCTAAAAACTAAAAAACTTCCCTTAGGTGCATCAGCTCGCAATAAATTTTTAATGCTAGAACACTCAGGTAAGGGTGAGAGAATTTTGAACAACAAACAAGCTAAGGATCTATTAAGGAAAATAGACACCCGCGTTAATAATAAAAATGTTAAATCAGCCAAAGGCATGTCTGCTTACCAGGGAGTCGTTAAGGGGAAAACCAAAATAATCATGGTTTTGAATCAGATACCTAAGTTTAAAAAAGATGAAATACTGGTTACTCCAATGACTGATCCACGCTACTTACCGGCCATGAAAAAAGCCTCAGCTATAGTGACTGACGAAGGTGGTGTTACTTGTCATGCTGCCATTGTAGCTCGAGAGTTAAAAAAACCATGCGTGATCGGAACAAAAATATCAACTCAAGTCTTCAAAAACGGTGACCGAGTTGAGGTTGATGCTAACAAGGGTATTATTAGAAAAATATGAAGTCTGAGATAAAGATAATTATTTTAGATGGGTACGGAATTATTCTGAGTCGGGGTTATCCTGACACCGTAAATTATTTGCATAAAAGATATAAGTTAGATAAGACTGAGCTACAAAAAGTTTTTTATAAAAAGTATTTTAATCTCGCAGCTGAAAGAAAAATAACTCAAAAGCAGGCCTGGCAAATACCAGTTGAGGAATTAGGTATTCCTATGACCTGGCAAGAAGTAAGAGCTTTGCACATGAGCCTATTTAGAATTAATAAGCCAGTTATGAAGTTAATCAACCAACTGCGAAATAAATATAAGGTTATCATGTTAAGCAAGAATACCAGATCTCAATTTGCTGATACCAAGAAGCTCTTTCCCAAGGTCTGGAAAAGTTTGGATGGAGTGATCAATACTTGGGAATTAAGCCTTCCCAAGGCCTCAAAAAGGACGATTTTGGAGATTTGTCGTCGATTTCGGGTAAAACCATCAGAAATAGTCTATGCTGACGATCAGAAGGTAAATTTGATTGAGCCAAAAAAAATGGGTGTTAAAACTATATTCTATAAATCATTCAAACAATTCGATAGTGATTTGCGCAAATATTTATGAAAAGTAAAGCTCAATGGATAGAAACATCACGGCGAGGAAAGGCTCAACCACTTTTGGTTGTAGATGCTGTTATAGATTTGTATAAACAGAAATACTTTCAAAAAGCTCATAGAAGCAAATGGGGACCAAAGAACTATCGACAGTTTGATTCTGCTAGTTGGTTTGGAGTCAAGGATTACCAAGAATATCAAGACTTGCTGACGTTAGCAGCTGATAGTAAAGACCAGAAGTTATTGAAGTATGGTCGGGAGTACGAAAAAAGAATAATTGCTCACAGGACATTTGCTGACAAATATAGTAATTATGATTTTTACGGTCTTAGCAACAAAGAATTAAGAAAAATATTCAGTCAGTGGTTTGAGCTGACTAAGAGGTTTTGGTCATTTGCTTATGACTATATTTTTATCAACAAATTTCTACCTGACATAGTAACATCTGTAGTCGCCTCTAAGGTTCTAGATGTTAAAAAGCAGAATAAGTATCTAGGAATTCTGTTTGAAGCTGATGAACCCTCAGAGCTTAGACAGGAGAAAAAAAATTTATTGGAGATAGTGAAGTATATACGCAACAAGAAAACAGACCTGAACAATGACATTGTTCATCGTAAATTGTCTAAACATTTAAATGAATATGCCCATCTAGGTTTTTACTATTTTAGAGGGTCATCATATAATTTATCCGACCTTAAAAAAAGAGTTAGTGAATACTTGAAAATAAATAGAATAGATTTTAATAAAATCGAATCAGATTTTAATAAACAGAACAAAAATAATGCATTAGTCAAAGGAGTCATTAGAGAATTGAAACTTGATAAAAAAACTGTTGATTACATCAGATATATAAAACGTTGGGGTAGTTTATCAAACAAAGTTGACGAGACTTACGGTTACGTAGTTCACAAATGTTGGGGCCTCTGGCATGAAATCGCCAAGAGGTTTGGAATTTCTTATCAAGAATTTTATCATCTGACCGGTACTGAAATAATTAAAAACTTAGATAGAGCTCAGCTTCCCCAGAAGTTAAAAAATAAAATTAAATTAAGACACAAAGATCATGCTCTAGTTTTAGAAAATAATAAGAAAAGCATTTATGTTGGCAATGAGCTGCGGAGCTACAGCTTGAGGGAAAAACAAGATAAAAGTTTTAACAAAAACGTAAAGGAATTGAAAGGCCAGCCAGTGTCACCGGGCCAAAAAAAGGGCAGAGTGATAATAGTACATACTGTGCATGATGTTAGAAAAGTGGAAAGAGGCGATATTATAGTAGCAAATTCCACTAACCCTACCTATGTTCCGGCCATGGAGCGGGCTGGAGCCATAGTAACCGACGAAGGCGGATTGCTTTCTCATGCTGCTATAGTTTCCCGAGAACTTAAGGTTCCTTGTGTTGTTGGCACAAAAATAGCTACCCGTGTTCTCAAAGATGGTGATATAATAAATGTGGATGCTGAAAAAGGAATTATTAAAATAGTTTCATAATATGGTCAAAAAAGTTATCTACGAAGCTCATCCGCGAGACTATACTATTGTTGGTATATCGGAAGTTGCTCGTCATTATTGTACTAGCGGCTGGAAAGAGTTTAATGGACAGTTATTGGATGAATTTATCAACGTAATTGAGAACGGGAAATATATTTACTATGTTGAAGAGGACGGGCTTAATAAAATCAGCCAAGCGTTTATTAGATATAGGTTAAACAAGAACAAAGTTGATTTGCTGGGCATGTGGAAGAGGTTTGATAAAATGGTCGATGATTATTTCTCTCTGATAAAATTACCCTACAGCAAATATTCCAAATATATGCTGTTGGATTTTTATGATTATTATATTAAGCTTCTGGGTCCGGCCTACACTGGTGCTTATGCTTTGGAATATATTGATGAAGTCAAGCCCTCAATAAAAAAACAGTTTACCGGTATTGCAAAAAAATTTCGCGACAAAGGAGAACTTATTTACAAAGACGGAGAAAGCAGGTTCATTCCAAAATATTTGAAATGGCTGTCCAAAAAAGAGTTGCCACAATACACTCCAGAACTAATGCAGTACATTTCGTGTAATGAAATGAAAACCTGGCTTTTAACAAATAAAGGTTTGCCCAGTCCAAAAGAATTAAGATCAAGAAAGAAATTATTTGTCTTGAAGTATTATCCTGATGATAAGTTCCAAATCATGACAGGCCAAAAGGCAAAAAAATATCTTAATAACATCAGATTAATGGAGCGCAGTACCTCGGGTGTTAAAAAGATGACAGGCACAACCGGTTATCCCGGAGTGGTTAAAGGTGTTGTAAAGATTGTGCGCTATCAGCATGAGATGAAAGGATTTAAAAACGGGCAGGTGCTGGTTTCTCCCATGACTCAGCCCAGCTTTTTAACCGTCATGAAAAAGGCTTCAGCCTTTATCACGGAAGAAGGTGGAACGCTTAGCCACGCCGCTATTGTGGCTCGAGAATTAAAAAAGCCTTGCGTTTTGGGAACAAAAGTTGCTACTAAAGTATTGAGAAATGGAGATAGAGTGACGGTAAACGCCACTACCGGAACCGTAAACAAGTTGTAGATTTGCTTAGTCAGGTTTTAACGTATATAATCAAAAAAAGTTTAAAGATATGGACTATTTATACGGAGTAACAAATTACAGTTTCTTTGATTCTTATTGGGCGGCTATCCACTTTGGTTCTGGTTTGCTGATCGGCTTATTGATTATCTTGATTTTTAGAATGGTTGATAAAAAAAGGTATTTTGGGTTTGGGATGTCCTTATTGGTATTTTGGGAGATATTTGAGTTTTTTATTCGGATACTAAACGAGTATTTTCCTAAATCTGCAGAAAAGCTAACCTTCATACCCGAAACCATGTTTCAGTCAGAAAGCATAATTAATATTCTTAGCGATTTAATACTGGGATATATCGGCTTGGCGATTATTTATTGGATATTTGTTCGTCAGTCCGGTCTCGATCCCGATAACACAGAATATTATGATAAAAGTAAAGATAAAACGCCTCCACCCAGAAATGCGCCCCCCGACATACGGACGACCGAATGATGCTGGTCTGGATATTTTTGCATGCGGTGATCACACACTAAAACCTGGTCGGAGGTATGCCATACCAACAGGTTTTGCTATCGAAATACCCAAAGGTTTCGCTGGCTTGGTTTGGGACAAAGGTGGCCCGGCTTTTAAGTATGGAATTCATTGTTTAGCTGGTGTACTGGATGCCGGATACCGAGGAGAGCTGAAAATTGTCCTTTTAAATACCAGCGACAAAGAGTACCAGATAAAACTTGGCGATAAATTGGCTCAATTATTGATTCAGTCGGTAGAATCAGTTAAAATAGAGGAAGTAGATATATTAAGCGATACCGAGCGTGGAGAAGGAAGATTTGGCAGCACCGGCCGGTAAAAATCATCAATGGCAAAATTTACCAAAGAAGAAATAAAATTATTAAAGAAATATATCACTAACCCTACGGGTGATGTTTTTTGTATTACGGGACTAGAAGGAATGGTCGGAGCGGCTTACGCTCGGTACAGCCGGGCCAGGGGCGGTTTTCGAGAGGTTTTATTAAACGAATTCATAAAAGAAGGCGTAGTTGATCCATTACACGCGGAAGAATTGATTCAGCGGGTATTAATCGCTTTTGGAGATGATTCGGTTGGTGAATTAGAAGGCGCTCATTTGTCAGTTGAGAATGTTTCAGTGTTAGGCACAAAAGAGATGGAAGAGTGTCGTATTGGCGGATCACCGATTGAGCAGTCAACCCGCTATGTTTTTTACGATCAAAAAAAAGATGATGGTGAACATAGATATTACCGAGACCCCAAGATTATGCAGTCGCAGCATGCCAAGGAGTATACTGAGACGATGGATTTCTTTTTCCAAACCTACTGCGATTTGATTGAGCCGATGAAGAAGTATTATAAGAAACTTAAGTCTTTAAAATCTGCCGAGTACGATATCAAGGGTACTGGCAATAAACAGCACTTCGAAGAACTGACCAGCGAAGAAGACAAAAAAGCCTTCAAGATGACTTACTCAATGGACTTGAGAACTAGAGCTTGTGATGCTTTGCGCTATATTTTGCCGATAGCTACTCAAACAAATGTAGGCTGGTTTGGGAATGGAAGGTTTTATCAAGGAATGTTGTCTAGTCTATATTCTAGCCCCTTTACCGAAACTCAAAACATCGCTAAATCTGCTCAAGAGGAATTAAACAAAGTTATACCAGCTTACGTGAAAAGAGCCAATAAAAATGATTATCAAACAACGATTGATAAAGAGATGTATCAGTTGGCTAATGAAGTCACAAAAAAGTATGATATTTTACCGGGCGAGGAAGTCGGACTATTGGATTCCGGGGTACATTATATATCTCACAAGCTGGGAGATGGCTATATCACATTAGAAAAAGTAAGAAAAACAATCCAAGATCGTCATGACAACGTAACGATTGCCATGATGCTATACGCCTATTCGAAGCACCCGCTGAAACAGCTGGTTAATTATATAGTTCCAAATTTAACAGACGATCATAAGAAGCAGGTTATTAAAACATATGTAGGCAATCGACGCACTCGACGCGATCGGCCATATCGGGCTTTAGAATCTGGTTATCCCTATACCTTTGATTTAGTAACTGACTTTGGTGTTTACAAGGATTTAATGAGACACCGAATGACCTCACAGTTGCGCCAGAGGTTTTCACCATTATTGGGCTTTGTCGTGCCGGATGATATTAAGAAAGCTGGATTTGAAAAAGAGTTCTTAAATTGCCACCAAAAGTCATCAGAGCTGTATAATAAACTCTTCAAAGAATTTCCCGACGAAGCATCATACGCCACCCTTCATGGTTCAAAAGTCCGCTGGCTGATTGGTTTTAATGAGCGCGAGGCTTATCATCTTTTGGAACTAAGGACCACTCCCCAAGGACACACTGCATATAGAAAGATTGCCCAGCAAATGCATAAGAAAATAAAAGAAGTAAGCCAGTGGAGAGCTGATAACATGAAGTTTGTTGATTACAATGATTACCAATGGGCTAGAGCCGATTCCGAGGCACGGCAAAGGGTAAAAGAGCGTGAACTGGAAGAAAAGTTAAAGCATAAAAAATAGTCCGGACAAATCAAAACATCCGGCTGTTTTTTTATACACATTGACACTACCTATTAATTAAAATAAAATCTGTGCGGAGGAACGCACATTATAGCCAAATCAGACATGAGAATAAAAGGAGGTGATTGGTTATGGCTTGGGGCCCGAAAATAATCGTAGTCATCGGTTCAATGTATTCTGGTAAGACCGGTTTTCTTTTCCGTCTAGCGAGGCAACTTATCAGGATGAAGCGTCACGGCACAAATATTCCGTTTGTGTGGTTAAGGCCATCTATCGATACACGCGATGGAGACCAGAGTATGATCGTAACTCGCAACAGGGAAGTGTTGGAAGGCGTGGAAGCCATCATCTTTCGGGCCAGTCGACCCAGCGATATCCTGCGTCATCCGCAAGTGAGAGAGGCTAAGCTGGTTTTCATCGACGAATTGCAGTTTGCCGGCGCTCGACTTTATCGCACCGTGATAAAACTTCATGAGATGGGAAAACGAGTGATTCTTGCTGGGCTAGACATCGACCACATGGGTAGACCATTTGATACCACCGCCCGGGTTGCGCTAATACCCGAAGCTAAAGTATTCAAATTGCGTGATGGCGTTTGCATCAGATGCGGTGCAGTAGCTACGCATTCGCTGCGATTGATAGATGGTATACCCGCACCAGCAGACTCTCCCAGATTTATGGTTCAAGGTCAAGAAAAGGTTGATTACGAACCCGTATGTAGGAGGTGTCAGATAGGGGCATATGATAAAGCCGGCATTAGTTTCTTCTTCTAGCCTTAGCCTTCAGCTCACTAGAGTGAAGGCTTTTTTTATGGTAAAATAATGGCATGAATTACTTACTAACATTTGCCTGGATTGTAGTCACATTTGCCTCAATTTCTTTCTGGGAGGCTTATATTGAGGGCCATCATGGAGGAGCTTCCAAGCAGGTGGGCTGGGTCTGGAACATATTTGGATTGAGATTAACAGGCTATCATGTGATGCTCTTCGGGGTAACTATTCCGCTTTTTCTGCTGATGCCTTTTATCGCTTATGGTTATGACGGCAAATTACTAGTTACAGTTGTTATCGGATATTTGATTGGAATAGTAGTCGAAGATTTCTTGTGGTTCGTGGTTAATCCAGTTTACCCGCTAAGAGACTTCCGTCCAGAAAAAGTTTGGTGGTTCCCTTGGATTAAGTTAGGCAAGTTCAGGTTGCCGTTTTTCTACCCACTAGCAATTGTCATTGCCCTGGTTTTATACTTTTTATTTCTCAGATAAAGTGTGT
This sequence comes from uncultured Gammaproteobacteria bacterium, assembly GCA_964594455.1. Taxonomy (GTDB): domain Bacteria; phylum Patescibacteriota; class Patescibacteriia; order JAHIZJ01; family JAHIZJ01; genus CAZQLY01. Next base: position 182,399 of record CAZQLY010000001.1, read on the forward strand.
TAAAATTAGTTTGAATTATGAAAAGAAACGGATATTTAATTGCCATTTACGGCATAAACAATTTAGGCAAGACCACTCAGGCAAAAAGACTGGTGGATTTTTTGAATAAGAATGATTGGCCGGCTGAGTATGTGAAATACCCGGTTTATAGACAAAAGCCTTCCGGTCAGTATATTAATCAGATTCTCAGGAGAACGACTGAACAGCCGATCTCCGAGGAAGAATTTCAGATGTGGTATACTGTTAACCGTTTCCAATACGAGCCGGTGATAAAAAAGAAAATGGATAATGGAAAAATCATCGTGGCTGAAGATTATATAGGGACTGGCTTAGCCTGGGGTGCCACAAAGGGGGCTAGCTTGGATTGGCTAGTCGAGATGAATGAACCTCTCCACAAAGAGGATTTGGCTATATTATTTGATGGTGAAAGATTTCCCGACGGCAAGGAAAAAAAACATCTACACGAGACAGACGATATATTAATGAAACGCTGTCGTCGCTGGCATCAGAAGTTAGCCGAAATGTACGGCTGGAAATTGGTAAACGCGAATCAAAAAGTAGATGAAGTCCATCAAGACGTCTTGGAGATCGTATCACAATTTTTGAGGAGTAAAGAAATATGGCAGAAAAAAAAGTAGCCAAGCTGGAATCAGTAATTGGATTAGAAATTCACGTTCAGCTCAATACCAAGAGCAAGATGTTTTGCGGTTGTGATAACAAAAGCGATGAGGCTGAACCAAATACTAACATCTGCTCAGTCTGTACTGGACAGCCAGGCACCTTACCGGTGGTAAATGATTTGGCGTTGCGTTGGGGGATTAAAGCTGCTTTGGCCATGAACTGCACAATTTTACCCAAGACTAAATTTGATCGCAAGAACTATTTCTACCCAGATTTACCCAAAGGTTATCAAATTTCACAATATGATCTGCCTTTAGCCCAAGATGGTTTTTATAAAATCAAGTCAGGGGAGACATTAATTAAAGTTGGGATAGTGCGCGTGCATCTAGAAGAGGATTCAGCAAAGTTAATCCATCCGGCGGGTATGAAACACAGCTTGGTAGATTTTAACCGCTCTGGCACTCCTTTGATTGAAATAGTTACTGAACCAGATTTTCGTCAGCCGTCAGAAGCCAGAGCCTTCTTGCAGTCCTTAAGACTTTTGATGCGATATTTGAAGATTTCAGATGCTGACATGGAAAAAGGACACTTGAGATGCGACGCTAACATTTCTTTACGACCAGTTGGTGATGTTCGGCTTTACACTAAGACAGAAATAAAAAACATGAATTCATTCCGCTCGGTTGAAAACGCCTTAGCCTATGAAATCAAAAGACAGACTAAACTCTGGCAAAATAATGAAGTATCCAACCAACAGACCACCAGAGGTTGGGACGAAAATAAAGGTGTGACAGTAGAGCAAAGGAGTAAAGAAGGCGAGGCAGATTATAGATACTTTCCAGAACCAGATATTCCACCTATCGTGGTGACTGCAGATATGATAAAAAGGCTTAAATCCGAGCTGCCCGAATTACCTGAACAGCGCCGAGTTAGATTTGTCGAAGATTATGCTTTTAGTGAAAAAGAAATAAGTTTCTTGGTAGAAAACGTTGAATTGGCAAATTATGTAGAAGGAGTAGTGTCGGAACTAAGAGCCTGGTTCTTAGCCGAGCGACCCAAAGAAAGAGGCAAGGAGTTCTACGTTCAAAGGGATAAAATAACTCACTTGGCTGCCAGTTGGATTATAAACAAACTGGTCAAGCTGATGTATGATGCCGGAAAGACAGTAAAAGACTTGAAAATAACCCAAGAGAATTTTGCCGAATTTATTAAATTAATATACCAGGACAGAATTAACTCTCGTAACGCTCAAGAAGTAATGAAAGAGATGTTTGAAAAAGGTCGCGATCCCTCAGACGTGATTGAAGAAAAAGACCTCTGGCAGCTGGGCACTCAAGAGGATTTGGAATTGATAGTTGATAAAGTAATTAACGACAATCCCAAACAAGTCGAGGAGTACAAATCAGGCAAGCTGGCCGTTTTACAATACTTGATTGGCCAGGTGATGAAGGAGTCGCGCGGTAAGGCCAACCCCGAAGTGGTAAATCATATTTTAGTTCATAAGCTTAAATAGTATTGTCTGAGCAAGTTATAGAAAAAAAAGTAGAGCTGGAGCGGATCATTAAAAAACGCTCCTGGTTTTTAATTATATTAGCGGTAGCACTATCAGGAGCTTCAGCCTTGATTTATGAGGTCATAGCTGAACGCGTTCTGGAAATATTTTCCAATGGTTCACTATATTCGGTAACAACTGTATTAATAGTCTTTTTGGGAGGAATAGCTATCGGAGCTGGCTTAATGACTGAGTTAAGAAAGAAATATCAATTAGAAGCACCAGCATTTGTAATCATCCAAATGGTGATTGCCATATACAGCAGCTGTCTCCTAACACAATTTGGTTGGCTGCCATCTATTTTCGATAGGATCGAAGAATATATTTCATCACAAATCGCGGTGTTATTAATTGGTGGCATCTTCTATTTATTGATACCTGCTATTTTAATCGGTAGCGTTTTTCCATTAGCAGCCGCACTGATATTAGAAAGGGGGCAAGCAGATACCAAAAGAAGATTGGGCTGGCTCTATAGTTTTGATGTTATTGGAGCGGTAGTGGGGGCGGCCCTGGCTGGATTTTGTTTGATCCCATTTCTAGGTTTAGTTAAAACACTATTAGTGGCCGCAGCGTTAAATTTAATTGCTAGTTTACTGTTACTAAATTACAAAAGGATCACTCTGATGTATTGGCTTTTATTCTTTGCAATAATGTCCTTAGGGGTCTATCTATTCGTTCCGTATCAGTCAAATTTGAGCTTAGGAAGAGATTATGATCGGAACGAATCCTATACTCTACGATTTAACGAAAACGAACTTTTGTACAAAACCAGTTCACCCTATGGTTTGGTGACAGTGAGAGAAGAAGAATGGACCGAAGGTGGCCAGAACAGGATAATGGCCATAGGGGAACGTGATCAGTGTCAGTCAAAAGCCAGCGAATCTGAACAGCGTTTAGCGTTATCAACATTATCCAGCTTTAAAGAATCAGCCCGAGTGTTACATATTGGTTTAGGATGCGGATTCACACTACAAAAAATTTTGGAGTTTAATCCCGAATTAATTGACGTTGTTGAAATCAATCGGGTTGTTCCCAGCATTGCTGATCAGTGGTTTGGTGAATTAAACGGACAGGCTTTGGACGATTCTAGGGTCAATCTGATAGTTGATGATGGAGCTGAAGTAGTAAGAAGAGGTGAAGATAAATACGACGTTATAATAATAGATATTGAGAATCCTACAATTGTTCATTCATCGCCTCTCTATACCTTGGAATATTTCCGATACGCTGAAAGAATTCTCAAGCCGGGTGGTCGATTAGCTTTATGGGGTTATCAGTCGCAAGATTATAGGTATTTGAAAAGTTTAGTGAAAACGCTGGAAGAGGTTTTTGAACATGTAGACTTTTACCAGGATAATGCCTATATTTTTGTGGCCAGTCAGGGAGCGGTGGATTTATCTGAATTTGATTTGTATAATACACGTGAGAGGTTAAGAGTAGAAATAAACAAACTTGATTCTATTGAAATAAATACCATAGATAACCTTGTTTTAGAAAAATATTATAATCCTTAATGTTATAAATATGGGAGAAAGAGGATCAGACATAGAAAAATATAGAGAAGGGCAGTTTTCTGACAGCTTTGCAAGCGAGGAAGAGGAAAAAGATCCGGAAAAACTGAAAGAAGCCACCAGAAGGCTTAAAGACAAAAGATTGGGTCGAAAACCGGACAGAAGTATTGAAATTCCGGATACAGAGGCTGGTAAGAAAGAATCATAAATATCTGTGGATAAAAACAGCATTGACCGAATATCATTCAGGTGATATGCTCTGTTTCAGATATGAATAACCACGGAATGAAACAAGTGAATAGGAGGGCTAAGGCCTGAGGAAATCCCCGGATGACGGGGAATTTTTTTTGGTCTGAAGCTCTGTGGTTATAGAATGTACGTTGATAATCGGGCATGAAAAACACGCAAGGAGGGGGTTGATGAAACACGTAATCAGCGCGCAGGATTTCCGGGCTGACTGGGTTCAGGAGGTGCTGGAGCGAGCCACTTTCAATATCGAAACCTACCGTAGTGGTGAGCCGAAGGGACACAAAAGCACCAAGGCGACAGTGTTCATTGCTGAGCCAAGCACCCGGACCAGCGGGTCCTATAGTGAGGCTGCCCGACTGGCCGGCTGTGCCAGGGAGGGTATTTCTGGCGCCGATCTGACTTCATTGGTCAAAGGTGAAACTTTAGGAGCGACCGGTAGAATGTTCAGTGGCCAGAACACAGCACTGCTGCCTATTCGCACTAGGATCGAAGGAGGAGCCAGGTGGCTGACCGAGATGTTCGCGATGGAGGGTTATGAATACCTGACCGCAGTTCATAACTGCGGCGATGGATCCAACGAACATCCGACTCAAGCCTTGCTTGATCTGCTGACGATCCAGCAGAAATTGAATCGCTTAACAGACCTGAAGATCGGGTTTGTAGGTGATCTGAGGAACAGCCGGACGGTTCACTCATTGGTCGGGGTTCTCAGGCTTTTCACTGGCATCAAGATTGTCCTGGTGTCTTCACCATCAGTCAAACTGCCTGGGTGGTACACCGAAGGAATGGAGGTTGAGCAATCACAAGAGATTGAGGCGCTCCGTGGATGCGACGTTGTCTATGTCACGCGTGTCCAAGCAGAGCGTTTCGGTGGCAACAAGGTAGAGTATGAGCGTGTCCGGGGCCTGTATTCAATTGGCGTCAAGGAATTGGAGTTGATTGGTCCTAAGACTCAGATAATGCATCCTCAGCCGATCAATCAGACTGACCGTGATATCGATCCGAGGATTTGGCGTCATCCGCAAGTGGTCATGGATTTTCAAGCTCAGATGGGAATTCCAATGCGCATGGCTCTGATCGAATGGTCGTTGGCTCATATCAAGGACAGTGTTGTATCTGAAGCTCCTAAGCCAGGAATCGCTGTTTTGAGCGAGCGCTCAGCTGGCGAGGCCTTGCGGGCCAAGCATGCGAGGAATCAATACTTCACGCCAATTGAGCGGGGAACGGTTATCGATCACATTCCGCACGGCTTGGGCGCGAAGGTTGAAGCAGTATCTAACGCTGAAGCTAATAACGGCGATGGTGCTGTCCTGTTGCTCAAGAGACTCCGGACTCAAGGTGATCCTGGGACCAAGGATGTGTTGGTAATCGAGGACGGATTCCTGTCTGATGCGGAGAAAGCAGCTATCTCGGTGATTGCACCAAGTGCGGTCTTCAACGAGATCAGAGAGGGACAAATCATCAAGATGCGAGTCGAATCGGTTTCACAGATCGGCATCGGCAAGTGTCCCAATTCCAACTGCATTACCCAACAGGACATCGAAGCCGCACTGTATCCTGGTTTCAGTATCGTGATTGAAGACGGCGGACACATCAGACTGGTCTGCCGCTACTGCGAAAGACACTTCCATCGCGAGGAAGTGATCTAGCATTTGTTCATTCATCGGGAGAAGTCATCTGACCTCTCCCTTTTTTTATTTAAGAAATTGTTTTGTTAACCTGTTGGCTTGGTTTCTATTGGTGATCCAGTGAATATTTTTATCTCTGCGAAACCAGGTTAGTTGGCGCTTAGCATAATGACGCGTATCGCGCTTTATCAAATCTATGGCTTCTTGTTTGGATAATTTATCTCGCAGAAACAATCCGATTTGTTTGTAGCCAATACCCGACATGGCTGGTAAATTCCAAGAATATTTTTTGGCTAATTTTTTTGCTTCAGCAATTAAACCTTTATTTATCATATTATCAACTCGCCCGTTGATTCTTTTATACAAGACATCGCGGTCTATTTTTAATCCTAATTGCAAAACATCAAAAGCTGGTGTCTGATTGTTTATTCGCGATTTACCTTTTGTGGATTTAGCTATCTCAATAGCTCGAATAAGGTAGCGTTTGTTATGAGGATTGATTTTCTTTGCTGAATTCGGATCAAGACGTTTTAACTGAGCCAGTAATTGAGCTGTGGTTTTTTTGTTTAATATCTTCCTCAAGGCAATGTCGGGTTTAACCTTAGGCAAGGAATATCCCTCAATGATTGACGATATGTACAGGCCGGTTCCTCCAACTAGAATCGGTAATTTATTGGCTGGTATCTTCTTTATTGTTTTGTAAAAATCTTTTTGGAAATCAGCCAGCGTATACTTCTGGCTTGGCTTGACTATGTTTATCAAGTAATGTTTGACGTATTTCAGTTCGGCTGAAGAAGGTTTGGCGGTTCCGATATTCATCTCCTTGTATATTTGTCTGGAATCGGCTGAAATGATGATGCCGTTGTATTTTTTAGCCAAATACAAAGCCAACTCTGATTTCCCGGAAGCAGTTGGTCCTAAAATAACTAGTAGTTTTTTCATTGGCCGTAGTTTATCTCAATGATATAGTGATTGCGTTGATAGTGATGGTTCTTTATGACGCGAACAGAAGGAGGGAAGAAATGTGATAGACGAGATCTTTTTTGCTTGGACGGCTATATGGCAGGAACAGACCACGGCTGTTGCTATGTACCTTGCTGGGTACGCTTTCTGGAAAGGTTACATAGTCCTAGTCAGCGGATCTAGCATTGGGATAATCATCTGCTATTTCTTTCCTGATTATACCAAATGGCTGGGTCAGCGGACAGTCGAGTCGATAGAAACAGCCACACAGAGAAGGCTGCGCGATACCCGCCTCATGATTTGGTGTCAGCACTACTGGCTAGCTATTGAGAAGGCACGGGCGAGATTAATCGATCGGATAGTTGCAAACAATTATCCTCAACTGATTGTCTTTGCCAGTACAGCCATACCAATACCTTTTCTCTGGCTGGCTCCGATAGCCGCCACCAGGATTCTGAAGCTGCGACGGGGATTTACGATCGTCTATTCAGCCAGTGTCGTGCGATCGTTGATAATTGCACTGGTAACATATCGGGTCCTAGTAACGTTAAAATAACGCTTATCGTTTTTTAGGCGAAGAGCGTTTTTTTAATTCTCCCGTTAGATTCCAGGCTGTAGCTGATGTTACATTAACAGTTTTAAAACGACCTGTTAGATCACTGGTTGATTTTACTCTGATATTTTTAAATCCGTAAGTTTTACCGTCACAATAGCCTTTCTGACATTTTTCAAAAAGAACCCGCTGTTCTGAATTAATCAATTTTTTGTTTTTCGCTAAAGCCACTTTTTTCAAAATTGAATTAAGGTTTTTTTCTCGCGTAGCTTTTATATCATGTGGAATATCATCTTTAAGTCTGGCTGCCATAGTACCGGGTCGGGGCGAGTATTGAGCAATATAAGCCATATCAAATTTAACCTCTTTGACTAGCTGACAAGTTTTTTGGAAATCTGATTCAGTTTCTCCGCAAAAACCTACAATAATGTCAGTTGATATTACAGCGTTTGGAATTTGTTTTTTTATTTTATTTATCTGTTCTTTATAGTGTTCAATAGTATAAAGCCGATTCATTCTTTTTAAAACTTCATTGCTTCCGGATTGTACTGCTAGGTGAATATAAGGCGTTATTTTTTTATTACTAGCTACTGTTTTAATTAAATTTTCGTCCATATCGTAGGGGTGGCTGGTAATAAACCTAATCCAGAAGTCACCGGGCAGAATAGCAATATTTTTCAGCAGGGTAGGGAAATTCATTGGGTTATTTACCGCTCTTTTGTTGATTTCCAGTTGACCCTGAGCTCCTTTTTTATGAATTAATACCTTTCCTTTGGGGTGGTTTATAGCCACTCCTTCGAAATCCCAGCCATAAGAGTTTACGTTTTGCCCAAGCAAGGTGATTTCTTTATATCTCTTCTTAATTAATTGTTTTATTTCGTAAATAATATCATCGGGAGGACGAGATACTTCACGGCCACGAGTGTAGGGGACAGCGCAGTAACTGCAGAATTTATTGCAGCCGGTTGAAATCGGAACAAAAGCCTGGAATTTAGAATTATAGTTTGGTTTTATGGTTAAGTATTCTTCCCTGGCTGTGTTTTTGGCTTTTTTATTGATTAATAGAGCGGGTAATTCTTGAATATCTTTGATCGGCAATATATGATCAAACACTTCGGACATTTTTATTTTGTCTAAATCCAAAACACAGCCGGTTAATATTGTAATGGCGCCTGTCTGCTTCCAGCGTCTGGCTCGTCCATAAATACGATCAACCGCTTTTTGTCTGACCGCGCAAGCCACAACTAAAATCAGATCGGCCAAGCTTTCCTTGTTTGTCCTACGGTAGTTAAGCTCCTTTAATATAGTCTCCAGGCGTTCAGCGTCGGAGATGTTCATCTGACAACCAAAAACCTGTATATAATATTTCATATAATGATATTAATAAATTACCCCTCGTGTTGAAATGGTACGAGGGGCATTTACTCTTGCCTGATCGTTTGTGTTATTGTTCCAACCCCTCATCATTGTCTTCTGCCTCCTCCCTGGCTGTAGTCCTCGCTGCACATTGTTGTGCTTCGGTGAAGATGTCCACGATACCACTGATTGATTCTTGTACCTGCCTGGCTGCGATCTTCTCGGCCGATCTCACTGCCGGTTCTGGGTAGCCTCTCAAGCTTAATTCCTCTGGATGAGAGAATATTGGACTCGACAATAGACCCAGCAATCGAGACATGGTGTTGCGGTCAATCCGTCCTTCTTGATAAAGCCACTGGATGTCGACTCCTGCCTGCCTTAACCCCTGACGGAGCTTAGCCAGGTAGGCGGTTCTAGGAGTTACTTCTGTCATGGCGATCACCTCGATTCAGACCAGGGCAAGAGTAATAAAGAGGTGAAAGGATCGTGACACTATCGTAGCAGGTGATATTTTATTGTCAAATGGGTATTATTGTCTTTCTGTAACTGACTTTTCTAGATTTTTGATAAAGGAAGATATAGAAACGATGGAAACTTTGTCGTCTCCTCGAGCCCTAACGTGCAACTTGCTGCTCTTTAGCTCTTTATCTCCGATTACCAATATGTAAGGGGTTTTTTGCTTGATCGCTTTGCGGATTTTATTACCTACCGTTTCATTGGCGCTGTCTACATAAACACGCAGGTTGTGTGATTTGAATTCTTCAGCCAATTTCTCCGAAGGCTTGATATGTGCAGATCCTACCGGGACGATTTGAATTTGCACTGGAGACATCCAAACAGGAAAGGCTCCGGCGTAATGTTCAATGATAATGCTCAAGAATCTTTCCATTGATCCGGCTACCGCAATATGAATCATCACCGGTCTAGCCTTTTTACCTTTATCGTCGGTATATTCCAGCTTGAATCTCTCGGGTAGATTGAAGTCTAGCTGTATTGTGGAAAGCTGCCAGGTGCGGCCCAATGAGTCCTCGGCTTTGAAATCTATCTTGGGACCGTAAAAAGCAGCCTCGCCTTCGCAAATATCATAATTTATTTTTTTTTGATCTAAGAAATCTTTGAGTAGTTTTTCTGATTTTTTCCAGATTACATCACTGCCGAGATATTTATCAGGTGTTTTTGGATCACGCACTGACAGCTCAACCTTGATAGGAAACCCGAATACTTTGTTGAATTTACTAATAATGTTATAGGCTCGTTCAGCTTCAGTGGTTATTTGGTCCGGACGACAGAATATATGCGTATCGTCTATGGTTATAGATCTGACTCGGGAAAGTCCCAGCAGTTCGCCCGTTTGTTCATCACGGTACATTTTGGTAGTTTCGGCTAAGCGCACGGGCAAATCACGATAACTACGCGGCAGGGAAGAGTAGATCATCACATGATGAGGGCAGTTCATAGGTTTGAGTACAAATTCCTCGCTTTTGCCTTTGACATAAAAGATATCGTTTTTAAACTTATCCCAATGCCCAGACGTTTTGTAGAGATCACTTTTAGCAATATGCGGTATATCAACCAGCTCATAACCCTGCTCTGATTTTAATTCATTAAGAAGTTTGTTAACTTCATTCATCAAGATGGTACCTTTGGGTAAATAAAGAGGTAGTCCCGGACCGACTAAATCAGAGAAGGCGAATAGTTCTAATTCTTGACCCAATTTTCTGTGCTCTCTCTTTTCTGCTTCATCCCTTTGTAGCTGGTATTCATCTAGCTGTTTTTTTGTGTCAAAAGCTACACCGTATATTCTTTGCATCTGAGGATTTTTTTCATCGCCTCGCCAGTAGGCACCTGCCACAGAGATCAATTTAAAAGCTGCTGGATCAATGTCTCGAGTTGTATTGACATGCGGGCCTCCACAAAGGTCGATAAAGTTGGCTGAACGATAAAAAGTAATCGGTTTTTTATCCCTGATTAGATCTTTAACCAGCTCTTCTTTGAAAGGCTGATCTTTTACAATCTTCTTGGCTTCATCAGCTGAAACCGACAGGCGTTCGAAACTAATAGATTTCTTAACAAGCTGACGCATTCTTTTCTCCAGTTTTGGCAGATCCTTAATTGTGATCTTATCTGGTAGGTCAAAGTCGTAATAAAAGCCATTATCTATGGTTGGCCCAATTCCCAGCTTGGCATTTGGATACTGCTCTAGAACGGCCATAGCCATGAGATGTGACAGAGAATGTCTAATTTTTTCTAATTGCTCTTTTTTCATAATTGTAATAATTTAAAAATCCCAATCAATGTTCCTTGTTTGGGACCCTGTTATTCGGGCGGTTCCACCCAATTTCTTTCTTTAGCCGATGCCAAAGAGAGCGCTCATTGAATTGTCTCTTATAGTTTAGGTCGCAGTTGACTTGGGCCATTGGCCTAACCAGTTTGGTAATCTGGTCAATCACTATAAGTGTTTATAGAATATTTGAATCTGAATAATCTGTCAAGAATTACCTTATCCGGACTTCAATATTATCCACTAAGGTTGGCGTTCTAAACACCCAGAATGGCGAGAATTGTATTTCCACGTTTTCTACTTTGGGGAATTGGGCAAAGTACCGCTGGACATCATTACGATCCATATTGACCAATTTAATACGGTCAAACATGGAATGCGAGAGCGTAACGTTCTTGGTTCCCGATATGGTTACTCTCAGACTGGCGACTTGGTCTTCAACATTGAAATTATCTATTACATAGGTGTAAGGAGTGTCAGTATCCAATGTTAATTTAGTATTATTGGGAAGCTGTCCGGCGGTTTTTTCGTGAGCTAAGGCAATAACTTCATCAGCGTTATAACTTAAAGCTACAACATGCAGGCTGGTAGTAACATAAAAGGAATTTACTTGGGCATTGGGTTCGACTGAGGCTTCTTCGCTGAGTAGTTCTTTTTTAGTGGCTTGTATTTTATAATCTGCATTTAAATAATTTAGCTGAGTTTCAATATCATCCAAAGCTTGATTGTAGGCTGCTTGAAAGTTGTCATTCTTGGCTTTAACAATATTATCTAAGGTGGCTACGGTTGTGGTAGTGGTTCCGCCAGTCATTTTTTCAGTACTTTCACCATAGATCTTATCTTGGAGACCTGGCCAAAGTCCTGGAATAGTGAAGCGCATAGGTTCGACCTCTCCAGCCAGACCGGGTTGGTCAGCTGTTACTGATACGGAAACTTGACCGCCTGGAGGCACATCCACGCGTTCGTCTGTTCTGAATAAGATTCCAGTTTCTGACAACAGTCTGGTGGTAGCAATCAGAGGCTGTGTACTAGAGTAGTTGTTATGAATTGTAACTTGACCAGTTGCCTTAGATTCGACTTCTGATCCTACAGTAACTTCAGCATACTCATTTGTCAGTGAAACGTTTGATTCGAACACCACCCCGGCAACTGCTGGTTCGCTGGTGTTTTCATCTTCCGGATTGTTGACTATCTCGATTAGGGTGCTAACCGTGTATGGTTCGTCAGAGACTGTAACCCAAATAATTGTATTAGAAAAGGAAAAGTAGACTATCAGAGCCAATACGATTACAACCGCTATAGAAAAAGTAATAATTAAAGTCCGATAGTAATTCTGTATTTTAATTTTGTGGATTGATTTTTTCTTAGTCATAAATTATCTAAGAGTAATCATGTCCTTACCAATTACCGATTCTATTTCTTTCACTAGGTCGGGAGAATGATTTACGGCCAAGCTTGTTTTTATTACTCGCTGACCAGTACGGGCTGGTACAACCAGAAACACGTTAATTTTTCCGGGATTCTTTTGCAATATCACTTTAAGCTTATCATAAATATCACGTTTGGCGCGAGAGGGTACATTAATAAATAGATTTTCGTTGTAGGGCATATTGTTACGATCGTAGTTGTTTCTATTTCGCTTCTTGGAAAATCCAGCTATCACTTCCTCAGCATTGTCAGTATTCATGACAGTTACGTCATCGACCAATAATTTCTTTTCATCATCTTTTTCTGAAAGTCGGCCGGCGATAGCTACAACTCTATCTTCCTGCCAGACTTCCGGGTACTGCTCTAAAACCTTAGGGAAAACTAACACTTCAACTGACCCAGTATTATCCTCGATTTTAACAAATAACATAGGATCATGATTGCGAGTGAGTATTTTTTTTATTTGGGTGATAATTCCAGCGACAATTACACGTTTTTTTGGAGGAACATGGCTTAGCTCATTAATAGAAGTTGTATAGTCTTGGATTTTTTCCGAATATGAGGAAAAAGGGTGCTCGGTGATGTAGAGCCCCAGGAGTTCTTTTTCCCAGGCCAGCATTTGGTCTTTAGTGTCTGGTTCAGAAGATATTAGTTTCAGTTTTGGCGAGTTGTTTATTGGAGCATAGCGGAAAAAATTTGTTTGGCCGTTGGTGCTTTCCTTTTCTGCTGATTTAGCAAAACTGAGGAGATGGTCCATATTGCTTAGGAGCTGATTGCGTCCGCCAAAACGGTCGAGGGTGCCTGATTTGATCATACTTTCTAATGATTTCTTGTTTAAATCTTTAGTGTGAACCCGGCTTAAGAAATCTTCTAAGTTTTTATAAGCTCCGTTGGCTTTTCTTTCTTCAATGATAGTTTCAACTATATTTGACCCGACATTCTTTATTGCTCTCAGTCCAAATCGAATAGTCGGGCTTTTCGCTTGAGGCACAACCGAAAAAGTTCCGAAACTTTCATTAATGTCAGGTGGTAGGACCTGGATTCCCATGTGTTCGCATTCTTCTACCTCTATCGATATACGGTCAGTATTTTCCTGATCAGAAGTCAGCAGTGAAGCCATAAACTCTTCAGGGTAATTAGCCTTGAAATAGGCAGTTTGGTAGGCAATCAAAGCGTAACAAGCGCCATGAGATCTATTAAAACCATAACGGGCAAATGGCTCGATGAACTGAAATATCATTTCTGCAGTTTTCTGGGGTATTTTGTTGTTCACACAACCGTCAATAAACTTCTTTTTTTGTTGCTTAAGAAGTTTTTCAATCTTTTTGCCCACCGCTTTTCTCAAAACGTCAGCTTCGGCCAGAGTAAATCCCGCCAATGATTGGGCAATTTGCATAATTTGCTCTTGATAAACAGCCACGCCGTAAGTCTTCTCTAGAATGGGTTGAAGTTTTGGATGTAGATACTCAGTTTTTTTACGACCGTGCTTACCGGCGATAAAGTCGGGGATCAGTTCCATCGGGCCTGGTCGGTACAACGAGACCATAGCAATAATATCTTCTAGAGAAGTAGGTCGAAGTTGCTTGAGATATCTTTTCATGCCGGAACTTTCAAGTTGAAAAACACCAGTAGTTAAAGAACGTTGCAGTAGCTCAAATGTTTTTTTGTCATCCAATGGTAGATTATCCAGATCAATGTCTACATTCCTGGTTTTATTGATGATCTTCATGGCATTCTGGAGAATGGTCAGGTTCTTTAATCCCAAAAAGTCCATTTTTAATAAACCAAGGTCTTCGATAGCGTGAAGCGAATATTGGGTTACAATCGTCCGGTCATCTTGGCTGGCGTATTGAGTGGGAACATAATGATCAAGTGAATCCTTGGTTATTACCACGCCACAGGCATGAGTTGAGGCGTGCCGGGCAACACCTTCCAGTTTTTTTGCGTTGTCTAATAAATTCCTGCCTTCTTCGTCGTTGTCATATATTTCTTTCAATTCAGGAACGGAGGAGATAGCATCAGAGAGTGACGAGAACATAGGAATGAGCTTGGCCACCCTATCGCAATATGAGTAACTTAGCCCCAGCACCCTCCCAACGTCTCTGATGGCGGCTCGAGCGGCCATAGTTCCAAAAGTGATTATTTGAGCCACGTGGTTTTTGCCATATTTTTTTTCAACATAACGGATAACTTCATCGCGCCTGTCATCAGCGAAGTCAACATCGATATCAGGCATTGATATACGTTCAGGATTCAAGAAACGTTCAAACAATAACTCATATTTCAATGGGTCAAGGTTTGTGATATTGGTCAGATAAGAAACTATTGAGCCAGCGGCTGAACCACGCCCTGGTCCCACGACGATATCGTTATCTTTAGCCCAATTAATGAAATCTTGGACTATTAAGAAATATGATGCAAACCCTGTTTTTTCGATGACTGACAGCTCAAAATCCATGCGGTCAATAATGCCTTTTTCAGAGCTGTTTTTTGGATGCTGATAATCATTTAATCCATATCTTTTGGCTAAACCTTTTAGGCAAAGATCACGCAGGAAATCATCCGCTGTTTTGTTATCAGGAAGAGGGAAGTGTGGTAAAGAGATTTTGCCTAGCTCTATCTCTAGATTACAGCGCTCAGCTATTTTTACCGTGTTTTCCAAAATTTCAGGATGACCAGGAAAAGCCTCGGCAATTGACTTGGCTGAACGAAAAGAAATATTAGTGTCTCCATAGGACATCCGGTCTTGATCTGATTGTTTCTTTTTTGTCTGAATGCAAAGCAGAATATCTTGAGCAACCGAGTCCTCTGGCTCTAAGTAGTGAACATCATTAGTAGCTACCACTGGGACATTTAGTTTTTCAGCAAATTGGAAAATTCTTTCGTTAACTTCTGATTGGTGTCTTAATTTTGGATGGTGTTGGACTTCTAAATAAAAATTATCCGGTCCGAAGAGATCGCGGTATTTAATGATCATCTCCTCAGCCTTCTTGAGATTATTATTAATAATGTGGTTAGAGAGTTCGCCTTGCAGGCAAGCTGTCAGAGCAATAATCCCTTCGTGATGTTCAGAAAGTAAATCAAAATCAACCCGAGGTTTTCTATAAAAACCCTCAAGGTGGGCCTTGGTAGTCAGTTTGATCAGGTTTTTGTAGCCAGCAGTGTTTTTAGCTAGTAGGACTAGATGGTAGGGTCGCTCATCAATTCTGGGTCGCTTCTGGTTACGGCTGTGCCTGGCAACATATGCCTCAACACCGATGATAGGTTTAATGCCTGCCTCTTGGGCTTTTTGGTAAAATTCGATAGCACCATACATTACGCCGTGGTCAGTTAAGGCCACGGCAGGCATTGCCTCTTTTTGAACCTTTTCGATTAGCTCATCAATCTTCGGCAGTCCATCTAAGAGGCTATAATGGCTATGGAGATGCAGATGGACAAATTCCATTCCCGAAAGTTTAATTATTTCTTCTTGGCTTGAGTCTTTTTCTCTTTTCTGTTTTTAAACAATTCAATTAACGAAATGATACTTTTTGTAAGCAGACCCAGGTAGTTGCTGGAATTAGAAATCTTTTCCTTCAATGACGTCAGCAATTCATCCAAGCTGTTAATTTTTTCTTGGACATCAGTTAACGTTTGCTTGATTGTTCGCAGTATTGATATAAAGTAATACATCAACCAACAGAGGAAGAATGTAAATAGAGCAACCGACAGAGCGATGACTAAATTAAGAACGTCTTTTGATGTATCAAACATAGGGATTCCCTTACAAGGGCGTTTGGCCCAGATTAGTTTTTTATGGTGGAGTAAAGCAGTAGAAATTATAGCATAAATGCCATTTGTTGAAAATAAGAATATTTGTTAAGCTATAGTTGTATATTATGGTAAACCAAGACGAAACAAAACAGTTTAGTGATCGGCAGCTATCTTTCAGTTATTGGTGGTTTGGGCACAAGGGCCTCCTGAGAAAGTTAATATTGGTGATTATTTTAGCTATAAACCTGGGTCTGTATATTAATATCGGGGTATATTTTATTAACTATTTTTCTGAAGGTGATATTTCTAGCTGGCCCTCTAAGTTGGCCAGCAAGTCTATTGACTGGCCAAAGGTGCATGATTTATTCAGCCCCAAGAGCGTCATAGTAGGAGAAACTAAAGTGATCCCAATCAGCCCGGGTATTTATGACGTCATGATCTGGTTGGAGAATCCCAACTCAAAATGGTATGGACATGAGGTAGAATATAAAATAATTTTTGCAGGACGGGGATGGGCTCTTGGGCGGTAGTCCGGGCAGGCCGGCTAGGCTTCTTCTGCGACAGATGAGCCGTGTCTCGTCGGGTCTGTTTCTGGCAATATTGCCATAAGCGATGGCCCG
>CAZQLY010000002.1:0-93701 GCA_964594455.1 uncultured Gammaproteobacteria bacterium
CTCTCGGCCTTCCTTCGGAAGACCTTCGGCCACTTCGCCCATTCCGAAGCCGTTATATTCAATCAAATTTTCACTTTAAAAATTATCAAAGAGCGTAGCTATTCAGCAATACATCAGTAATATTAATAATACAAATCTTATTTATACTTAATTATGCAATCAAATCTAGAGATAACTAATAAAGTACCAGTTTGTCATTCAAATCAAAAAATTGATGACGTAAAAAAATATCTATTTGAAAAAATGAGATATTTTGACACGATTGATTATATATATGTACTAACAAAAAACCATGCTCTGAAAGGAGTAATATCTATTCATGAACTTTTCAAATCTCCTCCTGACTCTTTAATCAGAGATCATTTCGTCACAAAAATTGTCAAGGCTCATCCTGATACTGATCAGGAGAAAATTGTGCATTTAGCATTAAATAATAACGTTAAATCTATACCTATCGTCAACGAACGAAATAAATTTATTGGAGTTGTTGCAAGCGATACTATCCTTGATATCCTCAACAAGGAAAGCCAAGAGGATTTTATGCATATTGAAGGTATTCTCCCTGCTACTATATATAACCAAAAAGATACTTCTATCTTTAAAAATTTTATGCTTAGAACACCTTGGATTATTGTAGGACTTTTGGGGGGCCTTCTCGCTGCAAGAATTATTGCTAATTTCGAGAGTGTTCTTGAAAAAGAACTCATTCTTGCAGCTTTCATCCCTTTAGTGGCTTACATTGCGAACGCCGTGGGTTCACAAACACAAACTCTGTATATTCGCGCCTTGGCCATGGGCCAAAAAATTTCAATGTGGAG
The DNA here is from genome assembly GCA_964594455.1 of uncultured Gammaproteobacteria bacterium. Taxonomy (GTDB): domain Bacteria; phylum Patescibacteriota; class Patescibacteriia; order JAHIZJ01; family JAHIZJ01; genus CAZQLY01. The sequence goes on from CAZQLY010000002.1 coordinate 819, forward strand.
ATACAGCATGAAACAAATTTTGATTTCATTTTTTATAGGAGTAGCATGCTGGGCAGTTATTGGCCTTATCTCATTAATTGTTTGGAAATCTTCCTTATTAGGAGTAATTGTAGGTTTTGCGGTATTTTGTTCTATCCTTGTGGCAACAACTTTTGCGCTACTTATACCTTTTTTACTTACAAAATTTAATAAAGATCCAGCAATAGGAAGCGGTCCATTCACGACAATCATCCAAGACATGCTCAGTGTACTAATTTATTTTCTCATTGCTACAATTTTTGTTTTATAATCAAAATTATTCATTCTTCGAGATAGCTACACTCAAAATTATTAAGTGAAAATTCGACTCTGAAATTTTCTTTCGGGACGTTGCACTAAATTTCAGCCCTTCGGGGAATATAACACAGAATATGCCGTTTCGCTCGGTTGCACCTCGCTACACCCATATTTTCCAGCGGTCGCCCTTCGGGCATATTATACCGCTATCAAACATCGCATATTCTGGAACGTTAGCTGACATACATTTTTATCTTTTTGTTCATTTCCCGCGCAGCTTCTTGGTAAACATTTCATTCATGGCCAAACAAATTAGCTATTATGACCGTAACAGAAATAGACACGTTGTTGTCGTTGATGATCAAATTAGAGGCATTGGACCACTCGACCAACTTTACGAACTTCGATTCCTTGTAAAAATTGGTGATGAAAAGTTATTCCACGCATCAATTCGTGCGTCTGATGAATTTCTTAGGTTTCTTTATAGGACCGAACAAAACCGACTAAAGACGGATTATAATGTCTTACTCGATTTTGGCCTATTAAAAATAAAAGCAGCAATAGAGTCTGGAGTGCGTAGTGATTTTTCTTTTGACTTTAGAACAGATAATGGTCCATCGACTTTCGAACTATGGGAGCAAATACTTATGAACGAATATGCATGGTCAAAAATTGAGTTGATAAACTTCAATGAAGAAAAATATATTGTTTTTAATGGAAAGAAACATTATATTCCCGATTCAGTTACAAGATGTGCGATGGGGTATCGAAAAAGTCAATTTATCCCAAAAACTCAAAAAGAGTTTAATGACTACCAATCAGGTGAAAACATCGAGGAAATTAAGAAGGTACGTTTGATTCGTCAGACCAGTAATCATGATCCAGTATTTGCTGTATTTCGGGTACCCACCCTGGAAAAAAGACATATTCCTAATCAAAAAACACTGGATGTAATTGGAAGAACACAGGACAAAGTTGAAGAGTTGTCTGACGAGGAGTTTAATTCGATCCCTTTAGGAAAGAAGTTACAACTAGTTGATAATTGGGATCTAGATACGGGAACAAAAGAAAAATCACCAGTTTCAAACCATCAGAATATCAGTATCACGGGTAACGTCGGTCAGTTTAATGCTGGAAAAGTTAGCCAACCAGTTGCCAATACTGACCAAAGACATGATGACAAAAAATCTAGCTGGCCTGAAAGTGCTCCTGTAAAAATAATTTTTGTTCTAGCCGCCATTGCCACTATTGTATCGTTGTTAATCCTTCTATTATAATTATATAAGTTAAGTGAAAAAGTTTATTGATGAAAATGGAATATTTGAAATTGAAATTCCATCAACATGGAAGTATTCTTTATTAGACAAGAAGGTACATACTTTTCAGGATTTCAAACCTCCAACATACGATACATTTCAAATCTCCTTTACAGAAATTGATGGCGCTGAAGAAAAAGAAAAATACTTTCTAGCTACAAAGGATCTCCCAAAGACTATTATTAGTAAAGTAGCATATCGCAGCTATCCGGAAATAAAAAACGAAGAATTTACAACAAAAACGTGGACAACAGTTTTTGGGAATATCATTGTATTGTTTAGTCTTACCTTTTCAGATTCCCAACAAACTCAATTGGATGACCGAATATCACTGGTACAAAAAATTATCTCTGGATTCAAACTTATCGAGAAAACGAGAAGTGAAATCGAGCTAGATTGGCACAGACTTGATTCATTTATTCAAGGAGTTGGAGCAACAGAGTACATGATAGATAACGCTGTTGGTCATAAGTGTTTTATTGAGGTCACCTGCCTTTTTGCTTCTCAAATAGACGCACTTTTACGCATAGGCATAGTGCTACAAGAGCAGATAAACAACAAAAACAGTTCGATTGATAAGGCCTGGATTTATCAAAGCGCCGATGATAAGAAGAAGTCAGAAAAGGAAGTCTATAACACAGCCAAAGAACTAGGAATTCTCGATGCAAGGGTTCATGATGATCTTTATGAATTATACGAGGAAAGAAATCGTGTCGTTCACAGATTTATTATTTCCGAAATAACTGCCGCTGAAATTGAACAAATTGCTTTTCGGTACTACCTTATAAAAGAACGTATTAACAAAATAGTCTACAACATCGAAAATAAACAGATTGAACTTAATTTAGGTATGACAAGAAAAGGTAAAGCGCCAAAGGGTGTTGATTACCACAGGCTTATTAGAAATAAAATGGGCGGGTTGGAATACTTCGAAAAGAAAGAACAACCAACAAAGTAAGCTTATTTATGAGCTGCGCGGGAAATTTCAATCCAAAAAGATAAAAATGTATGTCAGCTAACAGCGTATATCTGGTTCCGCCCCGCCCTGGCGGGGCTCCACCCACACCCCTAGACAAGCTCGGGGCATCAGATATACGCCAACGTTATGGCGCAATAATTTGAGAGGTGAACTTCTAAAATGGCTAATAATATTTTACTTACAGGCGCGCCTCGAAGCGGTAAAACCACAATTCTGAATACCGTTATTCGTACCATTCCAAATAAGGTGGGTTTCGTCACTAATGAGATTCGTGAAAATGGCAATAGAGTTGGATTTGAGGTACAAACACATTTAGGGGCTACCAGATTGCTCGCCAGTAAAAAGATAAAGACACCCTACCGTGTTGGCGACTACTCCGTAACCCTTGACCGCTTCGAGGCACTCCTGCCAAAAGTGGGTGCGTTTACTGCAACAGATGTTCTCTATCTCGATGAAATTGGCCAGATGGAGCTTTTTTCTAAAACCTTTAAAAAACTCGTGCTTAAGTATCTCAACGCTCCAAATTTCTGTCTTGCAACAATTTCAAAAATATACACAAGTGACTTTCTCGAAGAAATTCGTCATCGCGATGATGTTGTTCTCTATGAAGTAACCGAAGAAACCCGAGATCAGGTTTTAGAAAAAATTACTTCTATTACATCTTCGATACTACAATGACCTCTCAAATTACATCATCTAACACAGCGTACTCAATAATACAAACAAAAAAATAACGCGGGGTCCTCTTACCCGCGCTATTTTTATATTGGCTTATTTTATTTTGACAAACTTCCTTTTACCAACCTGAACTACACTGCCAGATTTCAAATCCAAACCCTTCTGCCAATCAACCGTGGTCTTGTTATCTATCTTAACTGCGCCCTGCTCTATCAAGCGCCTGGCCTCGCTTTTGCTTGACGCCATTTTCGCAAGCACCAAAAACTCAACCAGATTCATACTTTGTTTGGGCGCTGGCACTATGGGCATCTTTTCTGGATTCTTTTTATCGCGAAAAACTCTTTCAAATTCGGTTGCGGCTTTTTTAGCTTTGGCCTGTCCGTGGTAGAGCGAAGTAATTTCAAAAGCTAGTTTGGCCTTAATGTCTCGCGGATTGGCTCCGGAATCCAGTTCTTTTTTGATCTTGTTTAATTCTTGGTTAGGTACCAGCGTGGCTAATTCAAAATAATGAATAATTACGTCATCAGGAATTGACATGGCTTTGCCATACATATCAGCCGGGGCGTCAGTTAAGCCGATATAATTGCCTAAGCTCTGGCTCATCTTTCTCTTACCGTCTGTTCCAACCAAAAGTTTCATGGTCATCACATCCTGGGGATCCTGACCGTGCTCTTTTTGAAGCGGTCGCGCCTGAAGCTCGTTAAACTTCTGATCGGTGCCAATTACAGTCAGATCTGATTCCAGCCTGACTGAATCATACGCTTGGAGTATGGGGTAGACTGGCTCGTGGTAGCCGATTTCTTTCTGGGATTTGATTCTTTCTTGGAACATGTCGCGCTCCAGAAGACGGGAGACTGTAAACTTTGACTGGAGCCTGAGCAGATCCTCAGCCGACATCTTGTCGTACCACTCAGAGTTGCGCCTGATTTCTGTTTTTTTTAAATCCAAAATCAAACCGATTTGCTTGATATAGCTCTGAGCTTTGGCTTCGATATCTTTTTTATCACGCAGACTCCTGCTTTTGACCTGGTCTGTAGGATCGCCAAATCGTCCGGTGAAATCTCCCACCAAAAATATTATAGTGTGCCCTAACTCTTGGAACGCTTTGAGTTTTTGGTAAATTACCGCGTAACCCAAATGAAGATCCTTGGTTGTGGGATCTACGCCGTGTTTGATTCTCAAAGGCTTTCCAGACAGCAGCTTTTTTTCTAAACTCTGTTTTTGGATAATTTCTTCCACGCCTCTGGTTAATAGCTCTGGTGAAATGTGTTTTTTTATTGCCATCAATATTTACTAGAACTAATAATTAATTTATTAATACTTAATTGTTAATTTTTAATTGAATTGGTACTTATAATTATAGTCTAATTTTGCTATAATGACAAAAGTTGATATATCTATTAAAATGCAATTCTAGGCAATAAATATGACGTTTTCAGACCCAACCACTCCTATCAACAGTACGCCTTATCAGAAGACTTGGAAACAGCAACAGGACGACAAAAAGCCGAAAAAAGGTGGCCCCAACAAAAGAAAGATGTGGCGCAATCGCCTTCTTATTTTATTTCTGATAATATTTTTAGCTGGCGCTATTGGAGTAATCGGACTCTTTGCCTGGTATAGCCGCGACCTGCCTGACCCAGATAAATTATTAGATAGAAATTTGGCTCAAAGCACGCGCATTTATGATCGTACAGGTGAAACATTGCTTTATGAAATCCATGGCGACGTTAAAAGAACTATTGTTCAACTAGAGGACATTCCTGATTATCTCAAATGGGCAACCATCTCAATTGAAGACAAGCATTTTTACGAGCATTCCGGGTTTGATATCACCGGTTTTATCAGGGCGGTAGTCATAAATATTGTTTCAGTCGGACAAAGCCGGCCCGGTGGATCCACCATAACCCAGCAATTAGTTAAAAACGCCATCTTAACTAATGAAAAAAAGATAACTCGCAAAATTAAAGAGTTGGTGCTTTCTTATCAGATTGAGAAAAAATTTACCAAAGATCAAATTCTTAAATTATATTTCAACGAAATTCCCTATGGCTCGGTATCATATGGCGTAGAATCAGCGGCTCAAATATATTTTGGAAAAAGCGTTCGTGATGTTAACCTGGCCGAAGCGGCTATTCTCGCCGCCTTGCCTCAATCTCCGACCTACTATTCTCCTTATGGAAGCCACACTGACATCCTTTTCGGCCGTCAACAGTATATTTTGGATTTGATGGTTGAAGAAGGATACATTACCCAAGAGGAGGCTGACGAAGCCAAAAACACTGAAATAACTTTTGAATCACCCAAAGAAAGCATTGTGGCCCCGCACTTTGTTTTTTATGTCAAAGAACAACTAACTGAAAAATATGGTGAAAAAATGGTTGAGCAAGGTGGTTTGAAAGTCATTACTTCTTTGGATACTTACAAACAGGAAGCGGCGGAAACTGCGGTCACAGAAGGCATTGAAAAGGTTAAATCCTACGGCGGGTCAAATGCTTCCTTGGTAGCGGTTGATCCAAAAACCGGTGATATAGTAGCTATGGTCGGGTCGGTAGATTACTTTGATACTGCCAATGATGGTAATGTAAATGTGGCCATTAGAAATCGACAACCCGGATCGTCTTTTAAGCCCGTGGCTTATGCTACAGCTTTTGACAAAGGCTATACTCCCGAAACAATGGTATTTGATGTTCAAACCAACTTCGGAGGCAATCCCGCTTATATGCCAAACAACTATGACGGCGTGGAGCACGGGCCTGTTTCAATGCGCCAGGCTCTGGCCGGATCATTAAACATACCGGCTGTAAAGACTCTTTATCTGGCCGGCGTTGATGCTACTATTGAGACTGCCCGTTCCATGGGCTACACCACGATCGATGATCCTGACCGCTACGGCTTGTCCCTAGTGTTGGGCGGCGCCGAAGTTAGGCTGTTAGAGCATGTTGGCGCCTATTCAGTTTTTGCCCGAGAAGGTTTACGCCACCCCTTAAACGCCATACTCAGAGTTGAGGACAAAGACGGCAAGGTTTTAGAAGAATTTGAGCCTGAAGAAAACCGCGTTATGGACGAAGAAGTGGCTAGAAAAATTAATAACGTCTTGTCTGATGATGGCGCCAGAAGCTATGTCTTTGGCCGGGGAAGTAATTTAACTTTGTCAGACCGCCCAGTTGCAGCTAAAACCGGCACCACAAACGACTACCGTGACGCCTGGACCATAGGATACACCCCATCGCTAGTAGCCGGTGTCTGGGTAGGTAATAACGACAATACTCAGATGAAGGGTGGGGCGGCTGGTTCTGTAGTAGCAGCTCCAATTTGGCATAATTTCATGGAATCTTTATTGGTTGGCACTCCGGTTGAAACATTTAAGGCTCCAAAGACAGACATCGTGGACAAGATGATGTTAAATGGCCAAATCGATAATGTATTCCATGTAAAGGTTGACTCATTGACTCAGAGAGCTATACCGGACGCGTGTTTAGACACCTATCCGGAAGAATTCTTGGTTGATAAAACATTCAAGGAAGCTCATACAATATTGTATTACGTACAAAAAAACTCACCTAGAGACGACGCGCCTGCTAGCCCGTCTGCCGATCCTCAGTATCAAAGCTGGGAAGATGCGGTTCAACTCTGGGCCAGTGGCCAGCCAAACTACATCACACCATCTAACCCGTTAAAATACGAGAGTTGTGAACTACGGGACGACGACAACTCAAGCAGTTCAAAATCAGCCAGCCTAACCGCACCTGACGACAACGAAGTAATTACTACCTCCCCCCTAGAGATAAGAGCGAAGATTAGTTCTGGGTTTGATTTAGACAGGATCGAAATCTACCTTGATGACGATTTGATACAAACCATTACCGAAAAACCCTACTCGTATGATTATGACCTTTCTAATACTGACAATGGTTTTTATACGGTAAAAGTCTTATTCTATGAAACCGACGGTTCGGTTATTCAACAATCAAAAAACATTAACGTCCTGCTGACTCAAGAATCCTCCAGCTACTATTTAACACAGCCCTCCGAACAAATAACGCTGGAAGAAGCCGACTTCCCCTATACAATAAAAGGTATTGCCTATCATCCTGATGGGGCAGAATCCGCTTCCGTTTATTACCAAAATGGTTCTTCAAAATTGATTAAAAAAACAACTGATTTTGATCTTAATCAGTTTGAAGTAACCTGGACCTCTGCGCCTGATACTGGCACTTATGAATTGTATTTCACTTTCGACACTGAGTCGGGTCAAACTATAGAAAGCGACCCGATTGAGATAACCATATCCGACTAGACCTCGAAGCTTATCTTGGTCACGGTATTCTTCCCAAACTCTTTGTTTATCTCTTGGATAATCCTGTGTTGTTGCAGGCGTATTTCGTTAGCCAGAACCGAACTTAACACTGCTATCACCAACTGTCCGTTTTTCACATACAAAGGCTTGGCCTTGTTTTTTATTTTGTCACCCCAACGCTTTGCCAATAACTGAACCACAAACTCCAAAATACGCGTGGCATCTATCTGCTTAGTAATATTTGCCCTCTGCAGGGCTGAATATAGCAGTTTTCGATCCACACCCCTATTGTTTAATAGGCATTATTATATAAAGAAAACCATCGCTTTTTTTTGAGGTCAGGGTTCCTGGATTTGCTCCATCAATCAGTGACAGGGTGGCTTCCGGGGAATCTAAATTAGTCAATCCGTCCAGCAAGTACCGATGGTTAAATACTATTTCGTTTGGCTCACCAGCCACATCAGCTTCAAGCTCAGTCGTGCTTTCACCCAGCTGGGTATTAGCTGAAGAAACCATTAGTTTCTTGCTAGCTTGGTCAATTTTTAAACTTACATCATTTATTCCTGTTTTTGAAAACAGCGCGGCACTTTTAACGGCTTTGACCAAGCCTTCTCGTGAAAAACTAGCGGTGGTTTTATAATCCTGAGGGATTATCTGCTTATAATCAGGGTACTGTCCCTCGATCACTCTCGATACTAATTCGACGCCCTCACAGACAAACAAGATCTGATTGTCGCTTAAATACATATCGACCTGATTTACCTCATCGTTCATAATCCTAGATAACTCAAGAATGGTTCTGGTCGGAACAACCACCTCGGTTTTTTCTTTGTTGGGCTTAATTAACTTCATACTTCTTTCGGCCAGTCTATAACTATCTGTGGCCACCACCGTAACATCGCCATCGGAAATAGTAACAAAAACGCCGCTGATTTCTGGTCTAGATTCATCTTGAGCCACAGCGTAAACAACCTGACTAAGAGCCTTTTTTAAGTCTTTGGTTTTTAGAGAATACGGGGTTTTTTGCTCCACAGTCGGAATCAGAGGAAATTCTTCAGCACCCTGGCCTTTAATCGTTGTCCGGGCGTTTTGACTAGTAACCGACAAGGTGTTTTCTTTGGCTGAGAGCTCCAGTTTTTCGTCGGTCAGTAGGCCAACATAATCGGCAAAGGTTTTTGCTGGTACGGTTAGCTTACCCTCTTCTTCAACCCGTCCGCGAATTATAGTATTCACCCCCATTTCCAAATTTGTGGCGGAAAGCTTAACAACATTTTTCTCGCAGGAAATTAAAACATTGTTGAGTATCGGCAAAGAAACATTTTTACTAGCCAAGTGACTAACTTGGATTAAACCTTTGTTTAAGTTTTCCTGAAGGCAAGAGAATTTCATAATAGTATTATATAAATATTATTTAATTACTTTGTTATTGTTGTTAGTCGGTGGATAAGGTTATTACCCGTTGAACATTGTCAATTAATTTGGTGGTGAAGTCTACCAAAAACGTGTTTATAATATCAGGACAACATGTTTAGTTAATCTGGAACAATAGTGGGAAAGATTTTGGACAACTTTTTTAATATGCACAGAGAGACAAAATAGACACACAGAAACCCCACCAGCAGTACACAGTTTATTAAGTGTTATACAACCTCTGTTTAATAAGATTTATGTCTTGCTGTAATTTATCGTTGGTGTTGTTCTCGTTTTTTATCTTGGTGTGAGCGTGCATAGCGGTGGTGTGATCGCGTCCACCCAACTCTTGCCCAATAAGAGGATAAGAACACCCCAGCTCTTCTCTCAGCAAGAACATAATAATTTGACGCGGCACAACTAATTCTTTTTTTCTGCTTGATCCGATAATATCTTCTATTTTTACGTCATAGAACTCTGCTACCATTGAAAGGACTTGCTTAGGCACCAGAGCGTTTTTCTTCGGTCGGGTAGTAATGTTGGAAAGCAGTGATTTGGTTGATTCGATTGTAGGGGTGGTATGATTTAGCTCATGATAGGCCAAAATGCGGTTTAGAGCGCCTTCAAGCTCACGGACGTTGTTTTGGACGGTATTAGCAATATAATGCAGTATTCCCTTGTCTAAAACACAGTCCTTTACTCGACACTTAGTTTCTAAAATAGCCAATCTGGTTTCAAAATCAGGTTGAGATATATCTACTATCATTCCCCACTCAAACCTTGAAATCAGCCTATTTTCCAAAGCTGGAATGGCTTTTGGTGGACGGTCTGAGCTAATCACAATTTGTTTGTTAGCGTGATGAAGATGATTGAAAGTATGAAAAAACTCTTCTTGAGTACCTTCCTTGCCAGCCAAAAATTGGATATCGTCAATCAATAATACGTCGGTGCTACGATACCTATTTTTGAAATCAGATCCGATTCCCCGGCTAACCGACTGAACAAACTCACTAGTAAATTTCTCACAAGTGACGTAGGTTATTTTTTTGTTCTGATCATGCGATAAAATCTCATTGCCAATAGCTTGCATCAAATGTGTTTTTCCCAAGCCTACCCCGCCATAAATAAACAACGGGTTATAGACTAACCCGAGCTTGTTGGCTACGGCCACGGCAGCAGCCTTGGCGAGTTCATTCCCCTTTCCGACAACAAAATTTTTAAATGTATAGCGGGGGTTTAAATTAAATTTATTGTAATTGTCATTGTCGGTTGTTTCGTTTTTCTTTTCAGGTGTTGTTAATTCAGAATCAGCCTTGGTGGGATCAGGCTGTGGTGTTTTTAATTCCCGCGTTATGTAAGTACGAGGGCTTTCAATTTTGTAGATGACCTCTATTTTTTGTTTGCTGGTTTGTTTTTGTAAAACCTTGAGGATGTCAGTGTGATATTTGTTCTCAAACCAGGTTTTTGTAAAAGCGTTTGGTACGGCAATAACAATTTTCTCATCTTCAAAAGAAGCAATAAAAGTATTTTTGAACCAGGTAGTAAAGTTTGCCTTACTCAGCGTGAGCTCTAATTCACCTAAAACAGATTCCCATAATTGATCGTGCATTTTTATTGAGATAAAAAAATAAAACCAAAAGCTCACTACTGACTATACCATAATTCAGTATTCAAAAAAACCAACCCAGAACGGTCAACTGTTCATAATCTGTGGACGTTGTGTGGAAATCCATGGTCGGTTTTACGGTAATTGACCGACTGGTCCAATCCTGGTAGAATTCATGAAGAGAAAAATATGCCTAAAAGAACATACCAACCAAAAAAGAGGAAGCGACAAAAGACACATGGCTTCCGAAAGAGAATGAAGACTCCTACTGGCCGTCGTGTTCTCCGCCGCCGCCGACAGAAAAACAGAAAAAGGCTTGTAGTCTAAAGATAAGCATTTTTTATGTTGCCTCAGGCAAACCGTCTAGTCAGAGAAAAAGACTTCGCTCGGGTCTATCGTAAGGGCGTAACTTTTTTTTCTAGAACTGTAGTCTTGCGAGTTATGCCAAACGGTCGGAAAATTTCACGATATGGATTTGTTGTTTCCAAGAAAATCACTAAAAAAGCCACTGAACGTAATAAGATTAAAAGATCTTTAAGAGAGAACATTAGGCTAAAATTAGGTAAATTACTACCAGGTTACGATTGTGTATTAATGCCTAAAAAAACATATTTTTTTGCTAATAATAGCGAAAAAACCAAAGATATTGACAATGTTATAAAAAAAGCGAAATTATATAAATAAATGCTTACATTAGCAAAAAAAACAATATTATTAATAATAAGGATTTATCAAAAAAGCCTATCTCCTGATCATGGCTGGCTGGCAAATAACCATGAACACGGTTTTTGTAAGTATTATCCAACCTGTTCAGATTATACTTACCAGGCCATTTCTAAATACGGAATCTGGCGTGGTAGCTGGAAGGGTTTGAGCCGAGTAGTGCGTTGCAACCCCTTTTCTAAAGGCGGAATTGATAATGTAAAGTAAAAAAAATGATTGTTGACTTATTTAACACAGTACTGTTTGAACCAATCTTTAACTTATTGATGTTGGTGTACCATTATGTACCACCGCACGACCTGGGTGTTTCCATAATATTGGTTACTTTTATTCTCAAGCTGTTACTATTTTTCCCTTCCTGGTCTTCGATTAAATCACAGCAGGCCATGCAGGAAATCCAACCTAAGCTTGATGCGCTTAAAAAGAAATACGAAAACAACCGGGAAGAGCTCAGTCGCCAGATGCTTAAGTTTTATCGGGAGAATAAAATCAGCCCGATGTCATCGTGTTTGCCGATACTTATCCAGTTCCCTATTTTGTTAGCTTTGTTTAGAGTGTTTATTGCGGTTTCCAGCACAGATCCGGATACAGGTATTCTAGTCACAGAACAATTAGACCATTTGTATGGATCATTTAGAGATATATATGCCAGCACGCCGATTGATTCAACTCTTTTTGGTTTTGTGGACCTGGCTCAGACAAAGAATTACTTTTTAGCTGGTTTAGCGGCGGTGCTCCAGTTCTGGTCTTCTAGGATGATGATGGGTAGCATGAAACAAAAGTCAGGACAGAAGAATATGGCCCAGGCTATGAGTAAGCAGATGATCTATTTAATGCCGGCCATGACTTTTATATTCGGCATAAGTTTTCCGGCCGGCCTAACTTTATATTGGGCGGCCTCAACTCTGTTTCAGATAGCCCAACAGCGAATTTTTATTAGAAAAAAAGAAAGCCTTAAATTGAAAGATGGCACTCAGCCACAAACAGATAATTAACTTGCCTGTTTTTACAAACACAGAAACTCGCCTGGGTTCGGTGAGCAGTTTTGAAATAGACGAGCTAGAGCAGAGAATAGTGCGCTATCACATAAAACCCAATCAAGGTGTAGCCAGCATGTTTGGTTCAGAGCTGATAGTTTCTCACAAACAAGTAATAAGCCTGACCAAAGAAAAAATGATTGTTGATGATTTAGCTATTAAACAAGAGGCAAAAGAAAAGGCGCGTTTAGTTTCGAAAAGAGCGTTACCAGCAGGAAATTAAGTCAACTCAAGGTATGTCTATCACCCAACCCGGTCTGATCAAGCCCGGGTTTGTTTGTAACGAAGAGTAAGTCGAAATGTTCGCAGCAATCAACTTGATGTAGTCTGTCCCGTTGCCGTAGTATTGTTCCGCAATTTTCCATAATGAATCACCGCTTTTGATTTGATAAGTTACAGATTGATCAAAAACAACAGCCTTTTTACCGGTATTGGGAGAAACACTAGTCTTGGTAAATTTTACGGGTTCAGAAGGTTCGCTAGCTATACCATTTTCATCACAAGCAACAATGGTTACAATATGTTCCCCATCGGCTAACCCATAATTTGTTGAAACATCAACTGAGAAGTTGGCTGTACCAGAGTCGTCATTATTTACCTTAATTTCATCTACCAAATCACCGTCTATATACACCTTAAGGTAGGAATCGTTTCGGGCGATCCCAGGAATAAGTATTGACGGAGAATCCCCATCTTTGACAACCGGTTTAGTTAAGGTTGGCGGAACATACGGGGTGGGTATTTTGAAATTAACTGCTGATGTCTTTTTACTGCGATGGCTATCTGACCAAGCTTCAACGCGAAGGGTGTGCCAACCCACTGACAGTTTTAAAAATGGAAGATAAGAAAAATTACCAGTTCCTGATGAATCTACAGTAGCTGTAGTGTAGCCATTATACTGGCCGTCAATAAATACTTTTACTATGTTTCCGCTTTTGGCTAAACCCGTTATACGGGGTTTTGGATTGCCGACTGTTTGTTCATCCGCTGGTGAGATTATCGTTGGAGTGGGTAGATCAAAGGTGTAAGGTCCGGAAACGGGCTCAAGAAAAGGTTGCTCCTCTTCTTCGGTTTCTGGTGTATCAGTTTCTTCCTCTTCTTCTTCAACTTCTTGAGCTATTGTTGTAAATGTAGCGTCGGCATCAATAGCAGTTGTATTGCCTGTTGAGAGGACTTCATAGTGATACCGGGTTCCAGGAACAAGATTTGTAAGGGTCAAAGAGTGGTTTGTTACCAGAGCCGAATTAGAAACTTCACTGCCGTAGTCTATAGTTAATCCGTAGCGCACTTTTGAACTAGAGGCATGATTTGTTTTCCAGGTAATAGTGACGCCAGTCTCGGTTAATTGACTCACTTGAACTTTAGTTATAAGGGTGGGCTCTAGTTCGGACGTGGCGCTTGATTGGATAGTAGAGGTTGTTGGATTGTCCGCTTTGTCTTGAGCCAGCACCCGATAATAGTAGGTTTGATTATCATTTAAGCCGGATAAGGTAACGCTATGATCCGTAGTTAGAGTTGAGTCCAGGGTGGTAATGTAACCGAGTGATTCTGAAGCTCCCCATTCCACCTGAGTGGTAGTTGGTTCGCTTGTTTCCCAGGTAATGATTATTTGGTTGGTTTCTGTATCTGCTTGAATATTAGAGATTTCACTGGCTATCGTATCTTTTTTAATTGTGAAAACATCAGTTGAAGTTTTTATATTGCCAGCCAGGTCAGCCGTTTTGACGGAAACATAGTTTGTTCCTTCTGATAAAGTATCAAAGGTCGGCTGCCAGTCAGTACTGTAAGAGGCTTGGTCTTCCGTAAAGATATTTGTCCAGCCAATAATATCGGTGCCCCCAGAAGAAGAGCCGACTGAATATTGAGCATAATCTAGGTTTGAGCCACTACCTTGATTAGAAAAATCAACATCATAACTAATTCCAGAATTTAGCCATCCCCGATCAGTCGTCTCGTTGTCTGTTACAGAAGGTTCAACCGTGTCGACAGTAAAACCATTTGAGCTTGCTGATTCACCAGCCAATCCGGCGTTGTCTACACCTCTGACAGAAACATAATAAGTTTCGTTTTCTAATAGACTCTGCCCCGACAAATCAAGAGTCAGGGTGGTATCATGGTCAGTCCAATCAATTAAATCAGTGCCGCCGCTAGTAGTGCCCACTGCATACTGATATTTATTCAAACCGGATGTAGCGTCTGTGATTGTATCCCAATTTGATTGGATGACAGTGTTTGAATTACTCCAGGTAATATCGTCTGATAAACCGTCTGATATTTGAGCAGTGGTTGGCGGATCAACTGAGTCATAGAAAAACGGTCCAAGCGTAACAGCATCATCGTTTGAGCCAGCATTATCAGCGTTAAAGGATTTTAGATGGAGGTATAAACCCGCACTCTCTACCCCGTCTATCGACAAGTCAGAAGCAGCCCATTGAGTTTCAGTATCGGTCCAGGTGTGTGAATCCGATTCATCCCAAACATATCTGAAATATTGGGTGCCACCAGCCCCCCAAGAATCATTATTTGTAAAATCAAACTTACCCGTGGTATACCAAGTGGAAGTAGAACGATCAGCAGCCACGTCGGGAGCGGGAGAATAAGTACGGACAGTATCAGCTGTTGAATAAGTAGTGGAACCAACAGGATTTGAAGCCCGCACTCGAGTGCAGTACAAAGTATTAGGAGTTAATCCGTCGATATCATATGAAGTGTTGTTGTAAGAAGCCGTTCCGTGTTCAGCATAGAGCCCGCACCCTTTACTATAGACTACATTTTCGACTCGGTAGTATTGTTCATTATTAGAATTATCCGACCAAGTGATAGTTAATTGATCGCTAGCGCTGGGTGACGTGGCCGCTCCAGAAGGAGCCGTAGGTGTTCCGACAAAAGTATCTATTACCGATGGAGATATTCCCCCAATGTCGATCAGTACCTGGTAATGTCCAGCAGTACGACAAGTGACAGTTTGATCAGTAAGCTGATATTCATTGACGCCGACAATAGGATTGGAAGGAACAGTAAAAGCAGTAAAACTATCATCCATCGTGACTGTTTGCAGGGTGGCATAATCATAGTACTTCCAAGTGAAATCTTGAGGACTGCAAGTACCGGTCGTGTTCCACCAAACACCACCAAAGTCAAAAGTGTCCCAGATATCGCAGCCAGTAGTTTCGCCGGAAGCGCTTCGGTAAGCGGCACAGCCTGAAGGAACTCCGCCATCTTTTGCAACAGTCTGCTCAGGTGTAATTGAATAATAAGAAATTACGATCACGCTCAAAGTTTTCACAATAATAAGTAATACTGACAATAGAGCGGTAACTACTGAAACTTTTTGCATCAAAATATGCTGTTCATAGGAATCAATGAATTGCCCGCTACCATTTCGTCTAGCCAGAAGCTGAAAACTTTCGTAGGGAGTTTTGGTTAAAAAAACAGGAAGCGATACCAAGCAGACGGCGAAGTAAAGCAAGAATATTGCTAATGAATAGATAGTTCCGAGAAAGAAGCGCGACCAAAAACTCACCAAATAATATTTTCGTGTTTTTAACAAATTTATCAGGCGAATCAGCTTACATCTCATTTTTTTGCAGGCAGGGTACATATTGTTTAGGAGACAAAAAATCCCCATAGGCCGTTTTGAAAATGGCCAGCACGGGGCAAAGTACGGGAATTATTTAATATACCCGACATATCGTATGTTGTTTTAGATTTTTATTTCTTTTTTTGAGCGTTTTCTTAATAAAAAAACGCTGTAATCTACTATTATTATACTCTGTATTTAGGAATTTGTCAACTAAAAAGATATTTTTCTTTTGTTTTGATGGGTAGATTTTAGCAATACTACCTTTTTCTTACTAAAACTAGCGAAATAATTACTAGGATTTTCTACCAAAACAATATTATCCGTATCGGATATTAGTTCATTAATTCCCAAGTCCTCTAATTCATCCCGAGAAGAAGTGCGATACGCGTCTATATGAATCAGCCTTTTAGCCTTGCTATTTTTGGAATTTTTGTGTATGTTGTAAGGCTTAATTAAGACAAATGTTGGGCTTTGAATTTGTTCACTTATGCCAAAATATTGGCCAATTCCTTGAACAAAAGTCGTTTTTCCTGCGCCCAGATCGCCTTTAAGCAATACTAAATCCCCGCCACGTAACAATTTGGCTAATTTCAGCGCAATAAATTGAGTTTCAGTTGGAGATTTAGTTGAATAGAAAACCATACAATATATTGTGTTTAGTGTCTTGACACCCCCCTCTGGCTGGGTTATGCTGGATAATTCTCAAGTTGTATTAGATAAAGAAAATGGCTTTAAAACCACTCCAACAAGCAAAAGATATTATAGAAAAATCAAACAGCATCCTTATTGTTCTGCCCAGAGATCCTTCAGTTGATTCGGTTACCTCAGGGTTGGCCCTTTTTATGATATTCGAGAAGTTAAAGAAAGATAGCAAGGTTGTCTGCAATGAGTTTCGTCTTCCACCTAATGTGAACTTTTTGCCCAAGAGCCAGGATATACACACTGATTTAACGAGTTTAAGAAAGTTCATTATCTCACTGAACGTCAGTAGTACTAAAGCTGAGGAATTGAGTTATGCCATCCAAGACAAGAAGCTCAATATTTATATTACACCACGTAATGGTTATTTTGAAGAAAAAGATGTTTCAGTTTCAGCCGGAGATTTTGCCTATGATTTAGTGGTTGTGGTTGGAGCCAGTGACCTGGAGTCTTTAGGTAAGTTATATGATGACCATACAGAATTTTTTTACCATACACCAATAATCAATATTGATCATCAAGCAGCCAACGAAAACTTTGGCCAAGTTAATTTAGTCGAAATGACAGCTACTTCCAATTCAGAAATAGTATTTGAATTGATTAAAAATTTAGGCGATAATCATTTGGACGAATATATTGCCACTAATTTATTGACCGGCATCATATCCAAGACCAAAAGCTTCCAGAGCCCAGTAGTCACACCTAAGTCTTTGGCGGTGGCCAGTCATTTGATAACCTCGGGCGCCCGTAGGGAAGAGATAATAAAGAATCTATACCAAACCAAGTCCTTAAGCACGTTAAAGTTGTGGGGTAGAGCCTTGGCCAGGCTGAGAGCCACCAAGAATAATAAAGTGGTCTGGTCGCTTTTGACCGTTGAAGATTTCAAAAAGTCCGAAGCCGATGTTGATGAGTTGCCCGGCGTAGTTGATGAATTAATAGTAAATACGCCAGAGGCAAAAGCCATAACCATCCTATATGAAGCAAAGCAGAACAAAGTACAGGGAATAATTTATACTCCAGCTAACATTGATGCTCTTAAAATATTTAAAGATTACAAACCAAAAGGCAGCAAAGATTTTACAAAAATATATGTCGATAAGGCGGATTTAGTCCAGGCCGAACAAAAAGTAATAGATATTTTGAAAAAATACATAGACTAAAATAAATAGACAAAAAGCCGCCCAGAGCGGTTTTTTTAATTGTGGAAATTTGGTATAATAAAAGGGTTATGAAAGACGGTCCATCCTCAATTGAGGATCTCATAAAACAATCTCGTGCCGCTACAAAAAGCGCTAAACAAGCTCAAGGATCGAGCGATCCTTTGCAGCAGAAAATGCAGGAGATTGATATAAAAGAACAAGAACGAATAACGCGTGAGCATGCCCGCGAACTCGATCTTAATTTTATTAGCCTTAGAGGGTATCCTATCAGCCCAGAAACTATCGCTGTAATTTCGGAGGCTGAAGCCCGCCAGAACAAGGCTATTATTTTTTATGAGGGGCAAGGTAGAGTACGTGTAGGCATAGTTGATCCTGACTTACCATCGCTAAAAGAGCTGATGAGCCGCTTGGGTAAACAGTACCACGGCCAGGTTGATATTTATCTAATATCTCTGGATAGTTTTAATCATGCTGTAAAAAACTATGAACGGGTGGTTAAGACCAAGGAGGTCAGTCGAGATGTCAAAATTAGCCAGGATGACATTTTGAGATACAAGGATGAAATTACCGACTTTACCGTCCTGGACCAAAAAATTAAAGAAGGAAACATCACAGATATTTTTACCATGATTCTGGCATCAGCCATCAATGCAGATGTTTCCGATGTTCACATTGAGGCGGAAGAAAAACATATAAAAGTACGTTTCCGGATAGATGGAGTGCTCTTTGATGTAGCTACAATGCCTAAGGAGCGTTGGCCTAGAGTAATCAGTCGCATTAAGCTGATCTCGCGCTTGAAGATGAATATTACTACCGTGCCTCAGGATGGCCGTATCACCATTGATGTGGGAGACGATAAAGTGGATGTTCGTGTTTCCACCTTACCTACTTCTTATGGTGAGAGTATAGTAATGAGATTATTACGTTCTTCAGCCACTGGCTTGGCTTTTGATGACCTGGGGATCCGCGGCTTATCCTATGACCAGCTGAAACATGAAGTAAAAAGACCAAATGGAATGATCATCACCACCGGCCCGACTGGTTCTGGTAAGACTACTACGCTTTACGCCATTCTAAATTTGATTAACAATCCGGAAACAAAGATAGTTACCTTAGAAGACCCGGTGGAATACAAACTAGAAGGCATCAGCCAGAGCCAAATAGATTCCAGCCGAGAATATACTTTTGCCAAAGGCTTGAGAGCTATTTTACGGCAAGATCCGGACGTAGTTATGGTTGGTGAGATTCGTGATACTGAGACAGCCGAGATAGCCATCCAGGCCGCTTTGACCGGACACTTAGTGCTGTCTACTATTCATACCAACAGCGCAGCCGGAACCATCCCACGATTTATCGCCATGAATGCCAAACCGTTTCTATTAGCCCCGGCACTTAATGCGGTTATGGCTCAGCGCTTGGTCAGGCGAGTTTGTGAAAAATGCAAAGAGGAATATAAACCAACTGATGAGGAATTAAAGCGGATTAAAAAGATTGCTGAGAGTATGCCAGAAAAGTCTGGGTATAAGCCAAACATAGAGACGATGAAGTTCTACCAAGGAAAAGGTTGCCCGGCTTGTAACAACATGGGGTTAAAAGGCCGGATCGGGCTTTATGAAGTAATGACCATGAGTCCGGAAATAGAAAAGATCATTCTATCTGGTTCGGTGTCGGAATATACGCTTCAGGAGGCAGCTATTAATCAAGGGATGATAACAATGGTTCAGGACGGGATATTAAAGGCTGCTGATGGCATAACTACTCTTAAGGAAGTATTCAGAGTAGCCGAGTAGCTTATAAAAAACAAAAAAAGCGTCTTAAAACAAGGCGTTTTTTGGTATATGTTGAAAAATAATAAAAAGTATGATATGGTATGAAAGTAGCCAACCCAAGGTAAATACAGGTTCAACACAAGGAGGGGTTGCCGTGTGTTTTGACAGAGAAGCCTGGGAAAAGGGGTCTCAAGGGGTTCAGCCGGAAACTGTAAAAGGACTACGTACAACTGCGTCTGTTTTGGCTGATGTGCAAGGCGATCTGTGGGAAGCCGATCCTCGAGCCAAGCGTACGATACTGGTGGAGGCGCGGCCGCACTTAGCTAATCTGCGATCGCAACTCAGCCAAGTCAGGGTTCAGAGTCGGTGTCCTCAAGTACTGCCGTCACAAATCACCAAGGAAGAAGAGCTCCTTAGTTGGGCTGCAGGCTTTGCCTGGCACCCGGAGAGCTAGCAGCTCAAAACGGTCAGACTGCTTAGGTCTGACCTGTTTTTTATTTAGGGTTGACAAGTCAGTAATGATTTGCTATTGTGTTATATCTGTAGTTTGGAGAAGTCTGGCTCATTGAGCATCAATCCTGGAGGTTGCCATGGTTTTTAATTCTAACAACTGGCAAGAGGCAATAACTGGGATTGATCCCGAGTTGATTGCTTCAGTAGAGCGCTGGGCTCTACGTCTCTCATCTGAGTTGCCGTCGGATCCGAAGCTCAAGGATCTGAGGAACCCAAAGCAGGCGAACATCACTATGTTGGCATCATGCTTGGATGACGTGAAAAAGGCTAGCCCTAAGCCCGAGCTTCTTTCCGGCAGCAGTTTGTCGCCAGCGCGGCTGACTATTTGGGCTCTGGGCCTGGCTCGTCATCTGACTGGTCAGACGGTCGTTCATTAGGGTCGGAACTATGTTCTGACCCTTCTTTTTTTAGATCTTCAATCAATGACCTAGCTTGAAGAAAATAATCTGTGGTTTGTACCCACTCAGTACCGTAACCTTGTCTATCTACAAAGATACGATCGTCATCAAAAAAATATTCCTTTGGTACATCAATACCGTGCTCTTTGTACAGCCTAACGCTGACATATTCATTAAACGACCGCAAAGCCCCCAGAGTAGTATCGTGAGTTACTCTTCTGTCCTGATCAGCTCTAGCCATTCTTTCGGCGTATACTCTATCCATCATGCGAAATCGGCCCCTACGTATATGTTCAAACTTCTGTACGGTTTGACCATAATGACGACAATACCTTTTTACCTCATCTAATAAAGAGGCTACCGTTTCTAAGATTTTTTCTGTGGTGGCGGCATCCAGTTTTTTTTCAGCACAGGCTGGCTTCAGCCAACTATTGATTTGTTCTATTTTAACAATATTTGTTGGTTGGGCTAGATATTCTTGAATCTCCGGGCTTTCGTGAAAATCACGCTCAAGTTGCTCAGCCTCTTTCGGAGGAATTTTTTCTATTACCAGCTCGGTATTTTCCACTTTTTCATGAAGTCGGTTATCTGATTCGTCTCGATCAGGTCTTTCGCCTTCATTTTGGATGAATACTGGTCCTCTTTCACGCATGATGTGACAAATGATGAATGTTATCTAATACTTTTTTAGCTTCGGCTAATTCCTGTTCGGCTAAACGCAAGCGTTCTTGCTTTTGACCGATTATTTCCAAAGGCACTTTTGAGTTTTCTTCCAGCTTAGTTGCTTCAGAGCGCAACTTGTTGACATAAACTTGTTTATCAATAAAGCGCTTTTTTGCCTGCTCGATATTTTTTGAGTCCAGTAGTTTTTTAACAAGATCATCAGTTAAGTGAAGTTGAAACTTAACAGAGCCTGACGCTAATGTCAAAGAGTGTTTGGTAACGGTTTTGGAATATTTGGTTTTAGCTAATGACTCTATAATTCCCGAGTTATTTTGGATAACTTTGTTAGAACTCGAGAAACCCAATACAGTTCCGGGCGGTATACTGTAACTGTGTTTGGCGTTTCGTATGTTCACAACGGTGTTTTGTATGATTTCAAAATCGCGTTCGGCAACCAGCTGCTTCTGTTTTTGTGCTACTTGAGGCCACTCTTCGATTAACAAGTTATTATTGCCCAACTCACCCCACAGTTTTTCAGTTATAAATGGCGAGAAGGGGTGCAGCAGTTTCAATATTTGTTCCAAGACGTAATAGAGAACTGAATCGTTCTTTTCTGTCTTGTGTATTTCAATATACCAATCAGCAAATTCGTGCCAGACAAACTCGTAAGTTTTTATTCCCGCGTCTGATAATCTGAAGCATTCGATATCTTCGGTAACAGAATTTATCAGATTATTTAAGCGTGACAAAACCCATTTGTCTGCCAATGTTTTGGGTTTGGGTTTAGCTGTCTTGGGTTTTTTCTGGGTTAAGACATACCGAGCTATGTTCCAGAGTTTATTGGAAAAGTTACGATAGCCGGCAATTTTTTCTACTGACAATTTAAGATCATTGCCCGGAGTGGTGCCCAACACCAGGCTGAGTCGAACCGCATCAGCCCCATACTTCTTTGACATTTCTAAGGGGTCAATGCCATTGCCTAATGATTTAGACATCTTACGGCCCTGCTTGTCTCGAACTAATCCGTGTAGATAAACTTTTTCAAAAGGGATCTCGTTGAGCAGGTAGGTAGACATCAAAATCATCCTTGCTACCCAGAAAAAGATAATGTCATAGCCAGTTTCCATAACTGAAGTAGGATGGAAGGTTTTTAAATCTTTGGTTTTATCCGGCCAACCTAGTGTTGAAAAAGTCCACAGCCCTGAGGAAAACCAGGTGTCCAAGGTGTCGTAGTCTTGGTGGATATTTGAGCTGCCGCACTTAGGACACTTCTTAGGATCTTCACCTTTAACTATCCAATAGTAATCGCCACTGTTGTATTTTTTTGGATCGTCATGGCAGTCAATGCAATACCAGACTGGAATTCGATGGCCATACCAGAGCTGTCGGGAGATACACCAGTCGTGCAGGTTTTCCATCCAGTGCTGGTAAGTATTTTCAAATCGGTTGGGAATAAAATCAATCTCTTTATTTTTAATCACAGCCAGAGCGCGTTGTTTCAATGTCTTGCCATTGAGCTGCTTAGTTGGTTTATCAACGGCCACAAACCATTGCCGCGACACTAAGGGTTCAATAGGCGTGCCACAGCGGTAACAGACGGAAAGATTGTGTTTGTAATTTTCATCAATATGATCAACCAGGCCTTTGACCTGAAGTATTTCCACAACTTTTTTTCTAGCTTCTTTGACTGGTAACCCGGCTAGTTCACCGGCAGCCAGAGAGAGCTTACCGTCTTTATCGATTATTTTCTCGATCGGTATGTTGTATTTCTGAGCCAGTTCAAAATCAACGAAGCTATGACCTGGCGTTATTGTCATGGCTCCAGTGCCCATCTTGGGATCGGCAGCCGGATCAGCTATTACCTTAGCCTTTATCTTTCCTAGAATCCATTCAATCTCAAACTCCTCGTCTATCAATTCTTTGTATCGCTTGTCCTGAGGATGGACAATGACAACCTTATCGCCAAATTTAGTTTCTGGCCGGGCTGTACCTATGATCACCGGACCATATTTGAAATAATAAAACGGCGCGGTCTGTTCTTTGTATTCCACCTCGTCATCGGCTAGAGTTGATTGGCAGCGCGGACACCAGTTAACTATCCGATCGCCTCGATAAATCAGGCCGTCTTCGTAGAATTTGATAAAAGCAGTTTTAACGGCTCGAGACAAGCCCTCATCTAGCGTAAACCGTTCCCGCGACCAATCTAAGCTTGAGCCCAGGCTTTTAACCTGATTTTTTATTGTAACTTTTGATTTCTCCACGTAGTCGTCTATGCGCTGACGGAATTTGGCCCGGCCTAAGTCTTCTTTCTTTTTACCTTCTTTGGCTAGAAGTTTTTCTACTACATTCTGAGTGGCAATAGCCGCATGATCCATACCAGGCAGCCAAAGAGCCTTATCACCCTTCATCCGGTGATAACGTACGATAATATCTTGAATAGCTAGCATAACCGCGTGGCCAATGTGAAGCTGCCCAGTTACGTTGGGTGGTGGCAATGAGATGGAGAATTTTTTGGTGCCCTTTTTTGTTGGCAACTTATCAGGATTAAAAAAACCAGACTTTTCCCACTGCTGGTAAATCACTGATTCAACCTCATTGGCGGCGTAGGTTTTTGGTAATTCTTTTTTATCCATAAAAATTCACAACTTCCACTTAATTTTACTTGATAAAAAGAAGCTTAGCAAACGATTGACTTGCTGATTGAAAACCCTATGTGTTAAAGGTTATTATAAATTAAGATTAGGATTAGCCTTAATATTCTTCCAATTAACCGGTTCATTGTAATAACCAGCCACAGCAATCATAGTGGCATTATCAGTAGAATGTTTAAAGGCCGGTGAATAAAATTTAACACCTTTGAAGCTAGTTGTAGCTTGAGCCAGACTAGTCCTCAGATGTTGATTAGCAGCTACCCCTCCAGCCAACAGAACGCTTTTAGTTTCGTGTTGTTTAACCGCTTTAATAGTTTTTGACACTAATACATCGATAGCGGCTTGTTGAAATGAAGCGCACAAATCATTAATCTTGGAAGGGGGAGTTTTTCCATCTTTATAAAGATATAGTACGGCGGTTTTTAAACCAGCGAAACTAAAATTGTAATTATCATGATCAAGCATGGGACGCGGTAAATCGTAAGCATTAGAATTTCCTTGCCGTGATAATTTTTCAATAATAGGCCCTCCGGGATAGCCAAGTTTTAGAAGCTTAGCCACTTTATCAAAAGCCTCTCCGGCGGCATCATCCAGGGTTTGACCGATAACCTCATAGCGTCCTATTTTTTTCATCAACACCAATTCGGTATGTCCGCCAGAAACCACTAAGACAATGGCTGGGAGTTTGATATTTTGGTGATCAATGAAATTTGACAGTATATGACCCTCGAGGTGATTAACCCCCACAATTGGCTTATTCCAGGCGTAGGCGAGCGTTTTTGCGGTTTCTACGCCTATCAGAAGGGATGTAATCAAACCAGGACCTTTGGTTACGGCGATCCGATCAATAGAATTTGGATCCACTTTTTTCAGAGCAGTATCTAAAATTGGACCGAAATTCTCGATATGTTTTCTAGCCGCTACCTCAGGAACGATACCTCCGTATTTGGCATGAATTTTTACCTGAGAAGAAACAATCTCAGAAATTATCTTTACTTTTTTTCTGTTAATTTCTATCAAACTGACAGATGTATCGTCACAGGATGTTTCAATTCCTAATATTTTCATAATAATATTCTACCTTAGTTATTCAGCCTAGCCAAATCATTGACAAAGATAAATTTAATCGCTATTATAAGCGAAGATTGTTTCCTGGCCCCATCGTCTAATGGCCCGCCTCGACTCGCTCGCGCAAGTCGGGCGAGGCGGGTTAGGACACGTTTTGCTTAAGGAATACATATTAAGAATATTAAAGCCCTAATCATGGCCCCATCGTCTAATGGTTAGGACACCAGGTTTTCAACCTGGCAATCGGGGTTCGACTCCCCGTGGGGTCACCAAGAAAATGAAAATCATTTTATATTTTTGATACGCGGTTTCCTAGCCATTGGGGGTAGCCTACCCACTATGGATGTCGGGAACTCCCCGTGCCTGCACGCCAGAGTGCGTTTCGGCACGCAGGCGTGGGGTCATCAAAAAACAGCTGGTATTTTATGAGCTGTTTTTTGATAGTATCCTATTCGTATCTCAAAGCGTCTAGGGGGTTCAGCTTGGAAGCGCGGTTAGCTGGATAGACTCCGGTGATGAAGCCAATCGCCAATGCAATTGCCAGCATCAGTATAATGAATAGCCAAGGAGTATAAAAGACATCTACAGGTTCGCCGCCAAAACGATTAGCTAAATAGTTTAAGCCCAGGTTGGCCAAGGCTCCGCTCCCCCAACCGACAGCGATTCCAGCCATACCGCCAGTTACTGAAATAACCCATGATTCAGCCAGGAATAATCTATAAATATCACGACGAGTTGAGCCCAAGGCTTTCATAATTCCTACCTCGCGCGTACGTTCTAACAAGGAGACTGTTAAAGTATTAAAAGCGCCCAGTGAAGCAACGAACATAGCTATTAAACCAAACCCGGCCATCACTACTTGGAATACCACGAATATCTGATCGATTTGACCGACTGTATCTGCCAACGAATCCACTCGATAACCCTGAGTTTCTATTAGTACGCGGGCATCAGTCAATTTAGTTCTCTCAGTTACTTTGACTTTTGCCATATCAAATTCTTTGACGCCAAACGGGGTCAGAATATCGAGCGGAATATAGGCGATGCTCAATTCTTCATCTTCTATTACACCGACAACCTTTACGCTGACGTCTTCAGAAACCTGCTCGCCGGTTTCGGATTCAGGATCGGGTACAAACACCTTTAATCGGATAGACTCGCCGAGTACATCCTGTCTATTCTCTACACCCAGCAATTCCAGAGCGGTGGTAGTTAAGAGAGCTTCATCATCCACCCCTTCATTTAAAGCCCGTCCGGCATTCACTATCCGAGTGCCTTCCAAAACCGCGTAAGCTGGATTAATTCCAAAAACCGCAATATCAGTACCAGCGTTGTTATACAAAGCCTGACCAGATAGATTGATTGATGGACTGACATCAACCACATTAGGAATTGCCTTGAAGCTGTCCATAGCCTTTTCGTCAATCTTGAGCAATAACGATTCGCCGGTAGTTACTTCTAGAATAGTCAAAGCATCGATATTAGTTACCCTATCTTTGATCAAACGCTGCAAACCAAAACCCAAGGATACTAAAAAAACTATGGCTGAAATACCTATAATCATGCCTCCAATTGTTAGGAAACTTCTCAGTTTGCGATTCTTCAGGTTGGAGGTTGAAAGAAATAAAATGTAAGCTAGTTTCATGGCTTAAATGTTGATCTGTTTGTTTAAAATTTCTCCATCTTTCATGTAAACGGTCCGAGTAGCGTAATGGACGTAGTCAATGTTGTGAGTAACCATGATGATGGTTCGCTTGGAGTCTTCATTGAGAGATCGAAAAATCTTCATAACGTTCTCGGCAGATTCACTATCGAGGTTTCCGGTCGGCTCGTCAGTGACCAAAATCCAAGGGTTGTTAATCAAAGCCCGGGCGATAGTGGCACGTTGCTGCTGTCCACCGGATAGCTCGGTCGCTGAGAAATATGCGCGATGGTCAATCTTCAATTTACGCAGTAGTTCTAAGGCGCGATTATGGCGATATTTACGCGGAATGTCGGTGATCGCCAAAGGCAGAGAGACGTTGTCAATCACATTCAGTGATTTCAACCAATCAGGTTTCTGATAGACTACTCCATATTTTTTCAATCGGAACTGGGCTAATTGGTCCAAGGTGTAATTTGTAATATCATGGCCGCGGATAATTACTCGACCGGAGGAAGGTTTTTCCAGACCAATCATAGTATTAAGCAGGGTTGATTTTCCACAACCAGATGGCCCTAAAATAACAACAAATTCCCTGGGATAGATCTCCAGGTTGATGTTTTTAAGAATTTTAACCCACTCATTGCCAACCCGAAAACTTTTGTTGACGTTTTCTATCTTAATAATCGGCTTTTTATATACCGAATCTTGATTTATCTGGCGCTGCTGTTCGGCTGCTACTTCAGTAATACTTGGCTGCTCTTTTGCTGGTTTAGCCGGGGTTTTATTTTGTTCGTTGTTAGTAACTGCTTCTGGCATATTTATATTCCTGCTTTGTCGGTTAGATTATAACATAAAATAATTATTTTTTATACCCAATTGGAATGTTACTGAAATATGTCTGTGATATTTCCTAACCAGGAGAAGGTGTCTTCTAAGTTGGCTATTACTAATTGTAGGAAGGATTCGCGAGTTCGGGAGGTTAGGATAGAGTAAGAACCTGATTTGGAAATATTTCCTGCTCGGTCAGCCGCTACCACCCTGAAATGATAGGTACGAGCCGGAGATAGATTTGAAACTACCATTAGGTGGTCAAATACTAGTTCGGCATTTTCATCCGTTTCACCGGTATAGGAAGATTCGGATAAACCTTCGCCATATTCAACTTTGGAAGTGGTGGCTTCGTTGGTCTGCCAGGATACTATTATTTGAATCTTTGAGCCTTCGCCGGTTCCTACGGTATTGGATTCTGATTGGACGTTAGAAATGATAGGCGGCGTGGTATCTTTCAGAGTAGTGAAGTTTAATTCCGGCGAGACTGCCTCATATCCGAATTGATCTGTACCGCGCACCTTAGTCAAATAAGTCGTATCGTCCTCCAAGCCAAACAGTAGAATTGAGTGCTCTGTTACTAACGCTGTATTACCCTGGGTTTTTGATGGGATGTCGGCGTTATAGTACTCTACCGTGGAAGTGGTAGGAACGTTAGTTGTCCAAGTGACTTCGGTTTCACCTTCAGCTTTATTTTGGAACTGGACATCAGATACACGCGGGAAAGTCAGAGTCGTAAATGAATAGTCGTCTGATTGAACCGGATTATTGTTTGAATCTACTCCGGCCATACGCAGATGATAAGTTGTGCCGTCAGTCAGTTGTTCCAGCTTCACCGTATGAGTAAAGGTCAACGATCCTCCCACGTCAGTGTACGTAGTGCCGTATTGAGTGCTCGTTCCGTATTCAATCGCCGTGGTTGTTTCTTTGTTGGTCTTCCAGGAAATTATGGCATCAAACAAACGCACGTCAGTGATAGATACCTCTTGAACTCTTGGTGCTTCCAGGGTAGTAAATGATCCTACCTCCGAGTAAGCGGCGTTTTCGTCAATGTCGATACTCTTAATACGATAGTAATATTTGGTAACTGGAGACAAGCCTGTGATCTTTAAATCGTGGTCTTCTACTTGGTCAGCCGTACCTTGTTCTTCACCCAGTGAGCTGGTTAGTCCAAATTCAACGAACGATGAGGCCTCGCGCTCTGTCTTCCAGCTGATCGTTGCGCTATATGAGTCTGGGGCGGCTACCGGGTCCTTGGTGATGGCTGGTGGTTCGGTGTAACGGCCCTCGGGGATTTCTGATACCGGATCAGTTGCATCCGATGTCGCACCCGCTTTATCCGAAGCCACAACTTTATAATAATATTCAATAGAATTATCTAAGCCGGTATCAAGATAACCAGTAGAGGTTATCTGAGCGATGAAATCAAATGAATCACCATCATCCTCTGACCTGTATATTGTGTAATAAAGAGTATCATCTTCTTGGTTGAGATCTGATGAGGTTGTTGGAGAGTCCCAAGTTAAAGTTATATTGTAGCGTTTAGCGTTACGGTCTGAAGAGTCTACTATGGTAACATTTTGTGGTTCACCTGGTGGTTCTGTTTCAACCTCAAACTCTGTTGAGGCGTAATTAGAATAACTGTAATTTCCAGCATCATCGACCGCTATTATGTATATAGTATTAACACCTTGCTGAGTAGCGGCAGCGACTGGGCCCAGAGAAGAATCAGTTACATAACTAACGTTATCTTCGTTTGGAATATTATTTATGCTATAAAAATATCCATCTATTGTTACGCCCTCATCGGTAGGAGGATCCCAATCAAATGTGAAGCGGTTTACGGTGTTGTATTCTGGATCAACTGTCAGGTTAATTGGGGCTGAGGGGGCTTCATTAGTAGTAAATGTATAATCTGGCGAGTATCCAATATTGCCATCTTGATCAACCCATTTAAGTCTGAAATGGTAAGTTGTGGCTGGCTCCAAATCAATCATTGTAACGCTGTGAGAGGAAACCAGATCGGATGAACCCTGCTCCCCACCGTAGTCGGTTGTTAAGCCATATTGGACAAAAGAACTAGCCGGATGGGTTGATGGTTCAGTTAGCCACTCAACCAAACAAGACCTAATTCTAGCCTGAACCGACGGACTACCAACTTGATCTGGCGGCTCAGTATATTTACCTTCTGGTACCATGGAAAGAGCCGTGGTGTAATCAGATTCTGCACCGGCCAAGTCAACAGCCGATACTCTGTAATAATATTCGACAGTGTTGGATAAGCTGACATCGGTATAGGCATATTCGCTCTGGCCATCAACGTGAAGCAAGCTTTCACGCAAAGAATAAGTTTCCCCATCAGTTGATCGATAGATATTATATTTATACAAAACCGAACCTTCGTTTTCAGCCGGCTCCTTCCAGCCTATTGTTAATCTATAGGATTGAGAGTCTCGATTGGAAGCATCAGCCAAGGAGAAGCTTTGAGGTGCGTTTGGTGAGATAGTATCCGATTCAAATTCTATACAGCCGATCCCGGCATCACAATCAAAGTCTTCTGTCTCCCAATCCACTAAGCCGGCCTCATCTTTGGCAACAATATAGAACGTATTGGTTCCGGGTTGGGTATTAGGCGTACGGAAAGCTGCTAAATATCTACCCTCTGTTTCTACTGATGTGGTCCATCGGCCGTAAGTGCTGTTGGTACAATAACTGGCGGTTGGAATTTCATTTATTTGGTAACAATAAGAGCCAATGTCGAAAGCGTGCTGAGTAGGCTCGGTCCAGGCAAAGGTATGTGAGTAAGCATCGCCTTCAACAGCTCCGTGTTCAACGTTCAATGGTAGCGATGGAGGTGTCTGGGCCCAGCGATAAGCCACTGATTCGTATTCTCCGCCGTTGGAGTAGTTACCAGCTTCGTCTAAAGTCCTTATTTTCAAGTAGTTAACTCCTTCGGCTAAAGCCTCTAAGTCCAACAAAGAGGTTTGGGAGCTTGATATGCATGTATCATCGGCGTCCTGTGTTGATTCATCAAAGTATCGTTTGTAACAGTGCTGGAAGCTGGGCGAACCACCAGAGTCGGACCCGGCAGTCCAGTAGAAATTAAAACTGTTTGCCGCCGAAGGGACCGCTGGACTAGACGCCAAATTGGTCGGACGTGATGGAGCAACATTGTCAAAGCTGTATGTGAAAGGAGACCAGCTCGTGCTTGAAATGTTTCCGTTATAATCACGAGTCTTAATGCGCAAATAATATGTGCTACCAGTACTTAAGCTGGAAGCAGTATAAGTAGCAGCTGACTGGAGTGTTCCCTCAGATTCTGGATCAGCATCTGAAGTTGTACCGAAATAGACATAGTATCCTTGAATGCCAATTCCACCAGCATTGTCAGCGGCTCCGGTCCAGGAGAAATATGGTGATTCGTGGTTATACCAATTGCCGGTTGTAATTGCATCACCACCTTCTTCATCTAAAGAAGTTAAGGTATCAGGATTTGATGGCGCAGTACCATCAGAATAATAACTAAGAGTGATATCGTTGACTGTTGGAGTATATACTTGGTCGGAAGTGAAGGTTACCTTTATCTGAAAGTACTGAGCCGGCGTTGAATCAACTGTGTAGTAATCTGTGGTGCCATAATTGAATTCATTGGAAACCTCATCCCAATCAGACCAGTTTTCATCATTTCCGTCATCAGAGCAGCCCGCATCTGAACAAGTACGGGTTTCATATTTAAGAGATGTTTCAGAGGCCTCGGAGTCATTAATTTTCAGACCACCAAAGTCGTATATAGATCCGAGATCGAGAATTTGAGATGTCCAGGTGCCATTGGGCTGGAAGCCGGTGGAAGCTGAGGAGGGAACATATCTGGTCATAGCTGAAGTGTTATAGCCCCGGAAACCGTATAGAATTCCATTGGTTCCGGTCTCCAGAGCGCCATAATACCAATATTCATCGTTGGTGCTTCTGATGCTTCCACCCGTTTCCCAGGAATCTCCTGAAACGCTGTAAACATAGAAATCTGTGCTACTACTAGTTCCAGCCGGTACATAAATTAGATCACTGCCGTCATAAGCACAGCCGTCGGACTGATAAATGTTGCCTGGCGCATCAGTCAATGTATCTATGGCGTCCCAGTTTCCAGCTGAAGGACCAGTTAGATTATAGCGGAATATATCAGCTGTGTTCTGAGCCCTGACAGTATAGACATAATCAACCCCACCAGTGCTTGCTTTGACAGAACAGCCGCCCTGATATATACCAGCCGGGGTAGTGTCCAGATCAGTGTCCCAAGTGTTTGTAGCGATTTCGTATCGATAAAAGGATGTAGTGTTTTGACCGCGCACTGTGTAAATATACCCATCTCCACCGTCTACCAAGTTTGCCCCATAACCCAGCCAGTTAGGTGCGGCATTAGTACTGGTTGACCATTTGTCAGTAGCAACGTCATAGACGTACATTTTTGATTCACTGTCTTTGGTATATGAACCAGCGGCATAAACTTTCCCACTCTTATAAACAATATCGGCGCTGATATACATCGGTATGGGTACATCCATTAATCTTTCATATTCTCCTGTAGAGATGGTGTATTTGTAAAAGTCAACTGTGTTATTGCCTCTGACTATAAACAATGTATCACTTCCATCGTAAGTAACACCGCCATAGTAGAAACCGTTAGTTGAGTGGTCGTGGGGTAATCCTGTATTAAGCCATTTGTCATTAGTCACATCATAACTGTAGAATGAATATTCGTTTTGCCCACGTAACATATATATAATATCAGTGCTGCTGTCGTATACCATTCCATCCCCAGATCCATAACGCTTTGTTCCAGGCAGGTCACTCAAGTAATTCCAAATGTCGTTACTTATGTCATACTTGAAAAATTGATCAGATTGTTGACCGTTTGTAGCATAGATATAACCGTCATTGTAGGTAAGGGAGGCTCCATAGCCTATAAAAAAAGGTGTAGGAGTTAAATTGGTCCAGTTGTTGCTGCTGATGTCATATCGGACAAACTGATTTGTGTTTGAACCCCGAATAGCATAAAGACAGCCAGAATTATCACTACAGTAATCACCGTTGTCTACTTGCACCATTGCTGATCCGTAATAAAATGGCTGGTCAGGCGATGAACGAGGCGTCCAACTATCTCCGGAGATGCTGTATCTGTAAAAATCATCTGAGTTATATCCTCGATACCCGTAAATATAATCACCGCCAGTCCATGATAAAGACCCACCGTAATATACATTTCCTGAGCCACTGTAATCAGATAATGCGGTCCATGAATTAGCGTTGATATCATATCTTAGGAATTCAGCCGTATTATTTCCCACAAAAGCATAGATACAACCAGTGGAATCAGAACAATAATCTCCATTAGGTATATATGTTAGAGCAGCACCGCGATGAGCATTGGCCGTGCTATCAATGTCGGCTAATTGAGCCCAGCTCTTATTGGCGATAGAATATTTATAAAATTCTTTCGAGTCATCTGCTCTCAAAACATATATTGTATCATCATTGTCAAAAACCATTGCGGTTCCGTAATAGGTCTCCTCTAACTGGGCGGTACCGAAGGTTGATGGTAAATCCATCCAGAGACCTCCTGAGATTGAAGATAATTTCATACTAGTACCCGTGTCGGCGCCTGTGTTGACATTACTTGATGATGTTCCAGTAGCTTCAAAGTCGGCTTGAGCCGTCCAGACTTGAGTTGCAGCTGGGGTAACCCCGTTATAGATATATGTGAAGGCTGTTGTAGCGTCTGAAACATTTTCAGCTTGATCTTTGGTTTTTATCCTGAGGTAATAAGTCGTGCTACCAACCAATTCCTGATTTACTTCATAGGTGGTAGTTGTTTGATAATAATCTTCGCTGGATGCTGGATTAGCTCCCGAATCAGTTGTCCAGAGAACGTAATAACCAGCGATACCAGAGCTAGCATCACTGGCCCCGGACAGAATAAAGTAGGGGTTAGTATGATAGTATGAACTACCCGAAGTTATCTCTGTTGCTTGCCCACTATCTGAATATCCGGTTACGGTCGGATTAGTTGGATTGTCACTATCGGTTGTGTAGGTAACGTCAACATCTTCTATGGTTGGTGTGTTAGATCCATCTGAGGCGAGGGTTATTTTTAACTGCAGATATCTTCTCTCGGGTGTGGTTATGCTGGATATATCCAAACTATTAGTACTATCTCCAGTAGCGGCATTGACCACTGTTTCCCAAGACGACCAAGTGACCTGATCAGTGCTGGTTCTGAAAGAAATTGATATTGATGATGAGCCTGGGGTGGGGTGGTTGGCAGATAGTGTTTCCCAGGCAGAAATATAATTAAGGTCAAGAGTCTCGGATATCCAATCAGCCGAAGCAACATATTCATTGGTTGTCATATCCGCCTGGTAAACGGAGGTAGTGTTAAACCCTCTCGTAGCGTAGAGCTTATCATTTGTTTCATCATAAGCCATTGAGGCTCCATATCCGTTGGTACGTTCTGGGAAACTGATAGAACGTTCCCAAGAATCACCGGATATGTCATAACGCCAAAAACGATCTGTGTAATTTGCGGAAATGGCATAGATATAATTTGTTCCGTCGTAAACCAAATCAGCCGAATAGTATGTGCTAGTAGGTAAGGGCGCCATGGCACTCCAGCCAACTCCTGGTTCATAGCGATGGAATTCACTTCGGTTATCTCCCATTAGTGCGTAGACATAAGTTCCATTATTGACCAGAGCAGCACCATAATAGGTAGCGTAAGGTAGGATAGTTTCTTCAGACCAAGAACCATCATAGCTGTAAAAATGGTCACGCTGGTAACCTTTCATAGCATAAACCGTTGACCCCAGGCAAGTAATGTCAGCGCCATAGTAGGCGTTGCGAGCGCCCAAAGAACTTCCGGAATGAGTGGTCGATATTGAAGTGAGAGCACTCCAAGAATCTCCACTTATACTATAGGAATAAAAATTGACTGTATTATTTCCAGCCAAGGCATATATTGAATTGGAGCCGTCATAACACAGAGAGGCACCTTCCTGGATGGCTCCGTTTATTGTATCGAGAGTAGTCCAAGTGTGATGCTCTATATCATATTTCCAGAAGTTGGTCGTATTTTCGCCTTGGGCAACAAACAAACATCCATCAGCAGAATCACAATTAGATAGATCACCTTTATCTTCGACAAAGATAGTTAACCCGTTTTCACCGGCATTTCCAACGTTGTTAGGCGTAGAGATAGAATCCCAGTGATTGTTAGTGAGATCATACCTCCAGAATTCAGGATCATTGTAGCCTTTTAATGAATAGAGATAGTTACCAAATTTAATCAGCGAACCGCCGTAGTAAATGTTATCTGGAGCGTCAGGAGTATCAGTGATGTCACTGTCCCAAGTTTCAGCATCGACATCATATTTCAAAAAGTCATCGGTGTTATTGCCGCGTTGCATATAAATATAGCCACTAGTTGAATCATAAGCCATGGCTCCTCCATAATGCGGGCCGTAGCTAGATAAAATATCGGTTGCATCATACCACTGACTTTCACCTATATCGAATCTGAAGAATTGCAAATTACGATTACCGCGGGTAGCAAATATACAACCCAAGGAACAATATTCCGGGTCAGCTCCATAGGGGTCGTTCATATATACTAAAGCGTGTCCATTCGTTGTATATATTTGATAATCCGGAAGACTCGGCATTGTTTCATCCCAGGTGTCTGTATCAGTATCATATTTCCAGAAGGTTGCCGTTGAATAGCCACGGGCAGCATATAAGGTGCCACTGCCATCGGATACTATATCTGAACCCAGCGCCCAAGTGTCAGGCGCATCAGATAATTTAGACCAAGCATCACTGGCAATATCATATTTGTATAAATGCTTGGTGGCAGTACCATTCTCGTTTTGCAGGCCTCCGTTTGTGGCATATAAAGCGCCATCATAATATTCAATTGCCCCACCGTAGTAAAATGAAGTCGGAGCATTAGCTAACTGCTTAAAAGTATTAAGCTCCGGATTATAACGTATGAGAGTAGGAGTATAATTGCCTTGGATTAAATATATATATGTGCCGTCACTGGCCATGTCTGCACCGTAGGAATTGCCTCGGTAGGTATGTAGCCCGTAACCATAAGTGTCAGTTAAGAATCCAGGCGTATCCGTGCTCCACTGTCCACCAGCCCCACTGGAAATGCTCATGTCGCCTGCGGTAGAAGTTGTATCAAGAGTTCCAAAGTAATAATCGCCTGATTCCCAATCTGACTGACTGGTTAAAGAGATGGTGCCGCTGACAGCGTGGGTAAAGAATATTCTCCAAGTCATTAAAGCGGTACCGCCTAGCACAACTAGGATAACAATAGCGATAATGGTGGAAGAGTTTCTTATCTTTCTTTTTGATCTTTTAGTAATTTTTTTGCTATTTAAAATACTCTGCCGTTTAATTGTTTTTTTGGCAGTTTTTCGCTGTTTTTGAGCTGTTTTCTTCAGTTTTCTTTT
This sequence comes from uncultured Gammaproteobacteria bacterium, assembly GCA_964594455.1. Lineage (GTDB taxonomy): Bacteria > Patescibacteriota > Patescibacteriia > JAHIZJ01 > JAHIZJ01 > CAZQLY01. The sequence goes on from CAZQLY010000002.1 coordinate 36,628, forward strand.
TGGCATTTTTTGTTTTTTGACCACTGTACAACACAAAATATCCAAAAAATACAGCAAAGCCCTTATTAATGTCTAATGTTAGCTAAAAAAGGGATATTTGCGTTCAGTTATCATCCCCTATTGTAGCAAAAAAACTGTCTTTTGTCAAAATATATTTGTGGAAAATTGTCAAGCAAAAAAGAATGTATAATCAAACCTTGACAACATTTATATGTTATGCTACAATAAAAGTGTCAAAACATAAAAACCAAGACCAAAACCCAATAAAAAACCATATTATTCCACTAAAATAAGTTGGGTTTGGTCGGCCTAACTTTTTTGTATAAACAAATGACTTTAGAAAACTTACTTCAAGCAGCTGTAGACAAAACAGCATCTGACCTTCACTTAGTTGCTGGCTTACCCCCTACTTTGCGAGTAGATGGTAGTTTAGTTGAATTAGACAAGGCCAAACCGCTTACCGGGGAAGAAATAAAAGAAATGGTTTTTGCTATCCTAGATGATCGGAGAAAGAAAAAGTTTGAAGAGGAGCGTGAATTGGATCTTTCTTATGAGATAAAAGACGTTTCTCGCTTCCGTGTAAATTTGCATTGGGAAAAAGATCAAGTTAGTGTGGCGGCTCGTGTTATTTCTAGTGCCACTCCTTCACTTGAACAATTACAAATACCCCCAGTCGTGTACGAGCTGCTTCGCTTGAAGCAGGGTTTAATATTGGTAACTGGCCCAACTGGTTGCGGTAAGTCAACAACTTTGGCCGCGATGATCGATTTGATCAACAGTGAACGGCGCTGCAACATAGTTACGTTGGAAGATCCGATTGAGTTTATTTACAAACCAAAGAAAAGCATTATCCGCCAACGCCAGTTAGGCAGCGACATGCTCTCTTTTCAAGACGCGTTGAAACACGTGGTGCGTCAGGATCCCAACGTTATTCTAGTTGGTGAGATGCGCGATCTTGATACTATAGCTACAACCATTACTTTAGCAGAGACTGGGCATTTAGTATTAGCTACGCTACATACTTATAATGCTGCCCAAACCATAGATCGTATCATTGATGTGTTTCCACCAAATCAGCAATCTCAAATTAGGTTGCAGTTATCCCTGTTCTTAAAGGGAATTATCTCACAACAATTACTCCCTCGTATTAGAGCCAAAAAGGGCGTATTAGGATCACCCAACACAGAACCATTGTCTTACGGACGTGTTTCGTCTCGTGAAGTTCTAATCAATACACCGGCTATTGCTAACTTGATTAGAGAAAATAAGATTCCTCAGATGCGTTCAGTTATTCAAACTAGCGCTGATCTGGGTATGTACACCATGGATCAGAATATCAGGCGTTTATACAAAGAAGGATTCATCAGTCGAGAAACCGCCTTGACCTATATGCAAGAACCCGATACCCTAGAATAAAATCAATACAAAAACGTCCGCGATGCTTTTCCGGACGTTTTTTATTTTGTTTAATGTTTTTGGTGCGCCGTGAGGGATTCGAACCCCCGACCGTTGGCTTAAGAGGCCACTGCTCTACCAGCTGAGCTAACGGCGCCCGAACTACGCTCCGATTTCATCGGAGCTTCGTTGGGCAAGAGTGGTGTTATTATTCCACAGCTTGTCCCCCGAAGCTCGAATGCAAGTGAGAGCGTAGGTGGGAATCTAACGGCGCATAAATATTAGACTGTCATTATACTAGCAGATATTTTTATATTGTCCAGTCTGGCCAGGCTATTCTTTTGACCTTCCTTTTTCTGGAAATACTACGTCGCGCGACATAGTCATCATGGATTTGGGTCGGTTTTTAAAGGCGTCAGGCGATAACATATCCTCAACCAAAGTGTCTTTATCGAACGTTCCAATATGTATGCCAACGCCTTTTTCCTTGGCCCGAGCTAACATGCCCTTATCATAAGTCGCAGCCGCCACAGCCAGGGAGGAACCTTTGTGCTTTTCCAAAATATCCATAACTTTGCCTTTGGGGGGCCATTCAGTAAGGAGCTGCATTTCCTCAGCCCATTCGCTAGTTGATCTCAACTCGTCTTCTGTATAACGACTGGCTAAGCCTAGTTTTTCCAATACTTTGCCAGCATTATTTGCGACCGGACCCATCTCCGAAAGAGGCACGGACTGAAAAGCAAATTTCTCTTTTTGTCGTTTCGGGTCCTCGGCGCTTAGCTTATCGCTTACTTCATCTAGGGTGTATAAAGTTTCCGGACGACCGGTCATAAAGTATGTTTGCCCGGTTAGCCCCTGAGAGTCTAATGACCTCAGAATTCTTTCAGCTACCTCTGTATCACTCGATGGTGTTTTGATATGCAGAAATAGTTTTAATCCTCTCCGGGCAGCTCTGGCAGCTTTTGGATCTTGGGGCAAAACATCGCGAACCGCATCAAGTAGCTGATCTAGATGAGGGGCTTTTTTCTAAGGCGCCCATTCTATGAGCGTGAGTCACTACTGGTTCACCCTTAGCATTAACCCGGACATCAAATTCAAATCCGCCAATGCCTTGCTGAAGATTTTCTTTAATTTCCTCTATTTTATAAGTGGGATCTTTTAATATAAATTTGGCTAGTAATCCTAGCGGACCTAACTTATCTAGTCTTCCAGCTACTTTATCAGTGGAAGCGCCAAATATTCTTTCACGCAGAGGCTTGAAACTGCCTCGATGCAATATGGCTTGTCGTCTGGGTAGATAGTCTTTTACCATCCGGCGCAGAACTGTAGCATGAGTAACCTTCACTATTCTTTCGGTAATCTCCCTCAGGTCTGAATCAACCTGATCGGGTATTTCCCCAACTTGATCAAGAAGCTGGGTTACTCGTTCGCCCATTTTTTCAAAAGAAAAATCACTGGCGACAGTTTCCCGGGCTAGTTGGGCAATCTGCCTTATTTCGTTTTCAGTTACGCCGTACTGCTCCATTAATTCGTCAAAAGACACCATGATTTCTTGGCCAGAATCATCTTGTTCACCTGATCTGAATTTCGTATCACCAAAAAACTCTCTCGGATTAGCTGAGATACGATCTAATTCTTCATTTAAAACATCGGCGTAATTTTTTTTCTGATTATGTTTGAACCACTCTGGTAAATTTGGATTATGTTCAGTTTGTTCCGTATCATCTGTTGATTCGACTCGAGGGGTTTCTGCTTCAGTTCGTGATTCAATGTTTTTTTCAGGTGTGGAGCGTTCGAGCATAGATTAAATATATAAAAAATCAGTTTTAAAATTCAATTAAAGATAGCAAGATATTGTGGTTTAGTCAAGATAAAAAAAGAGAGTGTTGCCACTCTCATTGTTCAAACAGCAGCTAAGTTCGGAATTACGCCGAGCCTTTCCAGCTGCTGGCTGGGCATGATACGAGAATCCCCGACTAGACCCTGTAAAGCATTGGTATCCACGTCGATGCGATACCGCCACAGCTTGTCGAGAACCTCGTTGAGACGTCTGGGATATAGAGCCAGAATTCTGCTATAGTGCTCTGCACCCAGACAACTAACCAAGTGCGGGACATCACCTGGCGTCACGCAGCCATTTTGACCTTTAGCCGCGAACCAAGCGCTGCAAAGGGAGTTAGACCTCAGTTCTCTCAGTGCCCCGAGAATCATCACTGCCCGGAAAAGCGCAACAGGATCAACCAATCCTTCAGCACCCCAGAATTGGGTATCAACGGTTTCATAATTCTCAGGGTCAAACAGTTCGATGGCCAGTCCGACGAGCCGGAACCTCCCGTTTCTATAGATAATGCAGTATGGCTGAACCAACCGAGAACAATGAACATCACTTTCGCACCAAACCTCCTTCTGATTTGCCTGACATGTGAACAGGATGGGATATCCATTTCTTCGAAAGCACATGGTTCCCCTCCTTGGTTGTGGAACGATTGTGTCACCCAAGGGTAACCTAAAAAGAGCTTATTATCTTAGCAAAATAAATATAAAAAAACAAACTATAGCTAGTTTGTTGCAACTGGTGCGCCCGGCAGGACTTGAACCTACAACCTACGGTTCCGAAGACCGTCGCTCTATCCAGTTGAGCTACGGGCGCATGAATTATTGTAGTTTTTAATTAACTCTTTCTTTTTCTTCCCGGCACCTGGAGAATTTTTTAACAACCATTCTCGTTTTGCAGCACTTTTTCTTGATTCGTGTCTTTCTGAGTATACTATATTGAAAGGTCTTCTGTTTTTTGTTGATTTTACCCTACCTTTATTATGTTGGCTAAGCCTGTTATTTAGATCATTAGTAATACCAATATATAAATTCCCGTCTTTTTTACTCTTAAGAATATATAAGTAATGCGTTTCCATAAAGGGAAATCAGTTGAGCTATCCCTGGCCCTTTGGGCCGGGATCCCGGTCGAGCTTTGCTCGACGAGGGACGGGCCCGCATGGATTATATTTAAACAATCTATTTTGACTGATTTAGCCATAGCGAGAAACAGCAGCTGAACAACATGTCAAAACTGTATATACTATTACAGAAATAGTATGTTAGTCAACACTATTCAACTGCTGGTTCCTCGTTGGTTGGTTTGGTCGGTTCTGATGGGGTAGTTGTCTCGGGCTCAGGCTCTTGAGGAGCACTGGTCTTGAGAGTGTCTTTTAACGCTTTGCCAGCCTTGAATTTCGGTACGGTCACGGATGGGATCTTTATCCGTTCGCTGGGATTTTGCGGATTAACACCCATGCGGGCATGTCTCTCTTTCGCAATAAAGGTTCCGAATCCGGTTAAGGTTACTTCGTTGCCAGAACGCAAAGACTCGTAGACGATATTTTCAAAAGCATCCATGACGTCTTCAGCTTGTTTCTTGGAAACATGAGCGCGCTCTGATATTTTATCCATCAGATCTGATTTGCTCATTGATTTGCTCATTTTTTTCACCTCCTTTCGATTTATATTTCTACTTCTTTATCTAATCTTTCGATCTTTAATGTTTTCCCGTTTTTGGCATCGATTTCTACTACTATGGCGTTAACCTGGATGATTCCTGTTTCAGGGATCTCATGGATAAACGGCTGCTGAGTCAAGAATTTTTTGATAATGATATCCTTATCGACTCCCAGAACAGAATCGCGCGGTCCGACCATACCAATGTCGGTTATATAGCCAGTCCCTTTGGGCAACACTGCCGGATCGGCCGTGGGCACGTGGGTATGAGTACCAAACACTGCTGAGACTCGTCCATCCACATACCAGCCAAAGGCTTTGGCCTCAGAGGTAGCTTCGGTGTGGAAGTCGATCAGTACGGCGTTGGGCCTTTCTGATTCGTAATCTTTTAATATCTGGTCGACCGAACGAAACGGACAATCGAAATCTTCTTGAAAGAATACCCGTCCGTTAAGATTAATCAACAACACCTTCTTCGTTCCCAGAGTCACCAGCCGGTGTCCTTGACCTGGTGTTCCGGCTGGATAGTTAGCTGGCCGCAGAACCACTGGCTCTTTTTGCTCCAGAAGATCGGTAGCCTCCCTTTTTCTAAAGATGTGGTTTCCTGAAGTGAAGAGATCAATTCCAGCCGCTTGGCATTCTTCTATCGTCTTGGTGGTTACGCCAACGCCGTGAGCTATGTTCTCAGCGTTAGCAATAATCAAGTCGGGTTTTAATTCCTTTTTGAGCTCAGGCACTATCCGGTATAGCGCTGTGCGTCCAGGTCGTCCAACTACATCACCAAAGATGATAAATTTCAAAGTGGATTTAGCGGGCATATTCTGTTATGCGTTTTTCTCGGATAAGGTTTACTTTTATTTCACCAGGATAGCGCAACTCTTCTTCAATACGGTTGGCAATATCTCGAGCTAATTTTTCAGCCGCCAGATCATCTATTTGTTCAGGTTTAACGAAAACGCGGATTTCCCTACCGGCTTGGATAGCGTAGGTTTTTTCAACGCCATCAAAGGTTAAAGCGACATTTTCCAGCTCAGTTAACCTTTGGAGATAGTTTTCATAAGTATCTTTTCTAGCTCCAAATCTGGCTCCAGAAATAGCGTCAGCTACTTTGGCACAAATACCTTCCAGGGTTTTGGGAGCGTCTTCATGATGAGCAATTGAAATATAAGCTACTTCTTCCGGCAGACGAAACTTTTTCATGATGTCATAGCCGATCTTGGGATGCCCCCCCTGCACTTCATGATCAATAGCTTTACCGATATCATGCAAGAGACCACCTTTTTTAGCTACTGCCACATCAGCGCCCAGTTCTTCAGCCAGCATACCAGCTAAGTGTGATACTTCAATGGAATGCTTAAGTACATTTTGTCCATAGCTGGTTCGGTATTTCAAACGTCCTAGTAGTTGTACGAGCTTTGGATCCAGACCAGCCACACCGGCTTCGTAGACGGCTTCTTCTCCGGCTTCTCGGATATCTTTGGCTAATTCTTTTTTTGCAATTTCAACAGTTTCTTCAATACGAGCTGGGTGAATGCGTCCGTCTTGGATCAGTTTTTCGATAGCTCTTTTAGCCAAATGCCTTCGGATAGGACTGAAACCTGATATAACGATAACTTCTGGAGTATCGTCAACTACTACCTCTACTCCGGTCAGTTGTTCTATTACTCTGATGTTTCTACCCTCACGTCCGATAATTCTCCCTTTCATTTCATCGGAAGGCAGAGCTACGGTGGTGGTGGTAGTTTCTGAAGCGTGTGATGAGGCACAGCGCTGGATGACAACACTGAGGAGATTACGGGCTTCTCTCTCTACTTCCTCATGACTGCGTTGCTTAAGTTTTTTAATACGTTGGACGAGATCTTCTTCGATATTTTTTTCGGTGATAGCTAAAAGTTGTTCTTTAGCTTCGTCGCGATTCATGCCGGAAATTTTTTCCAGCTCTTTAGATTTAGCCTCACGTATTTTTTCTATTTCTTTTTTGACCGCCTCGATTCGACGAGCTCGATCATAGAGTTTTTGCTGACGACTTTCTAATTCCATCAGCTTTTGGTCAAACATCCCTTCTCGTTTTTCTAAACGATCCTGGAGTCTGGTAATTTCTCCCCGACGATGACCCTCTTCCTTTTTAGAGTCATCAATGATTTTAATTGCTTTGTCTTTAGCGGTAAGGAGTATCTCCTTTTGTTTGTTCTGTGCTTGTCTGATGAGATCTTGAGCTTTGGCTTCCGCTGAATCTGCTTTTTTGGAAATCGTTATTTTGTGTATCAAGTATCCCAAGATGCCACCGCTGGCTAACCCTACAGCCACCAAGACAATCCAAGTTGTTACTGACATAAAGTTGCATCGTGATTAATAGATTTTTAAATAAGTTTAATGGCATTTGGCATAGTACCACGTTGGCTAAATTTAGGCAAGAAATTACAAAAACTGGCCCTTTTTCTGAGCCAGAGTTTGTTATAATTATTTCTTGATGATGCGGTCAATTATTCCGTACGTCTTTGCCTCTTCGGCGGACATGAAATAATCGCGATCTGTGTCTTTCTCGATTTTCTTGAGCGGCTGGCTGGTGTGCTGAGCTAGGATTTTGTTGAGTCGGTCTTTTATCTTGATAATGTGTCGGGCTCGGATATCTACATCTATGGCTTGACCCTCAGCTCCACCCATCACTTGATGAATAAGAATTTCGGAATTAGGTAAAGCCAAGCGTTTGTTCTTTTGGCCGGCGGCCAGAAGAACAGCACCCATACTGCCGGCTAAGCCCAAGCAGATTGTTGAAACAGGGGGCTTAACATATTGCATTGTATCATAGATAGCCATGCCGGCAGTGACCGATCCACCCGGAGTGTTGATGTAAAGTTTTATTTCTTTGTTCTTATCTTCACTTTCCAGAAATAGTAATTGAGCGATGACGGTGTTGGCGACGTTATCATCAATCGGAGATCCCAGGAAGATTATCTTTTCTTTTAAAAGACGAGAATAAATATCGTAGGCTCGTTCACCGAAATTTGATTTTTCGACTACGGTTGGTATGAGATACATATGTTTTAATTAAGAATTATTAATTAAGAATGAAGAATGACGGTATGTACTATTATAAAAAAATTCAGCTTACTTGCCAATGCCTACCATTGTGTTTCAATTTTCCTTGGACTGTAAAACCAGCGGCTCGTTTATGACCCCCTCCGCCTAGTTCTGTTGCCAGCCGGGAAACGTCAATACCCGGCGTGGTAGTTCGTAAGCTACCTTTAATTTTGTTGTCGGGTTCTTGCTTTAATACCATTATAGCTTTGGCGCCAGACAAATTATTCAAGAAGTTGGCTATCCCCTCAACAGATTCCTCATTAGTATCGTGCTCTTCTAAATCATTTTGAGTGATTACAGTCGTAGATAATCCAAACCTTGGATTATAAGTTAATCGAGATAGCGCCACTCCCCAAAGTTTTAGCGTGGGTAATGATTTTGATTGAGCGGCAGTGGTAATTCTTCTCAAACGAGCTCCTTTGATCAATAGGCGCGAGGCTGTATCTATTATACCTCTAGTCGTATTAGCGTGGGCGAATCCGCCCGTGTCATAAACAATCCCGGTTAGCAAACAAGTAGCGATTATTTTATCGTAAGATATATTTAAGTTTTCAAAAAAATGAAAAATTATTTCAGTAGTGGCAGCGGCAGTCGGCTCGACAATATTAATTGAACCAAATTGATGATTAGTAGGGTGATGGTCAATGTTCACCAGTGGCCTGGCTATCAGCTGACTGATTGATTCCTTGGGCAGATCGAGCATTTTTAAATCCGCAAAATCTACTGCTATGATTAGATTGTATTGCGGAAAATCTAATTTGCTAATATCGGTCGAAATCCTTTCAAAACCAGGCAAATACTCAAATTGATTTGAAGGAGGTTTACCGGCAAAAACCACACACTCTTTGTTGAGTGATTGAAAATAGTGCATTAGAGCCAGGCTCGCACCCAAACTGTCACCGTCAGAATCTTTTGGATTCAATATTAAAATACGCTCAGCCTTGTTTATCAGCTCAGAAAAATTATCCCAAGTTTTATCAGGTATTGTCATGATGTATTTGATCAATCAATTCATCAATCCGAGCGGCCTTTTCTTCTGATTCATCTATCTTGAATCTCAAATGCGGTATAACTCTCATCACTAGTTTTTGACCCAGCTGATGTTGAATTTCTTTGCTGGATTGGAGAATAATAGGAAAAACCTCCCGTGATTTGTCAATCGGATAAATCTTGAGCCAGACCTGGGCGTGTTCCAGATCGGCCGATGTATCCACGCGGCTAATGGTGACTATGCTATCACCGGGTAACTCCAGCTCACGCGTAAATATCTTGCCCAGCTCATCGCGGATAAGTTCGTTTACTTGAGCGATACGTTTCGAGGGCACGTTATTGAATGATGAGTTTCTTTTGCTTGGTCTCTTCGCGGTAGACGTTGAAGCGATCTCCTACCTCAATAGCTAGGTCGCTTTTTAATTTCAGTCCGCACTCCCGACCGGAAGTGACTTCCGAAACAGCCTGTTTATCTATTTGCAGTTGAGTTATTAGTGCTTGTCCGATAACCTCTTTTTGCCTAACGATTTCGACTTTTGAATCAGGCAGTAATTTTCCCTTGGTTACTTTACCACCCGCTATTACTAGGGGAAGTTTGGTACGGAATACAGCCAGTACATTTAATACACCTAATTCTGTTTTAATTATTTCAGGGCTCATTAATTCTTCCAAGCCGGCCACGACGTCGTTAATCAAATCATAGATTACCTGAAATGGTTGGATGGTAAACTCTTGTCCTTTGGCTACTTCTTGAGCATGCGGAGTAATGGCAACGTTAAATGCATATAATTTAGCTTGGGCAGTTGTAGCTCTGAGCACATCTGCCTCGGTAACATTGCCCAGCCCCTTAGCCACAACTTTTACACTAACATCCTCACCCTTTATTTTTTCCAAAGATTCTATTATCGCTTCTAAAGACCCTAGAACATCGGCCTTGATAACAACATTAAGTTGTTTAACTGTTGGTGCCTTATTGTCCTTTGACTGAGCTTCAACATCTTTTTTCTTAATATGAACAGTGGGAGTAGTTGGTTTGTAATCTTTCTGCTTCCTGATTTTATTCAGTTCTTTCTTATCAATCACAGTTAAGATGTCACCCACTTTGGCCGCCCTTTTAAGCCCTATGATTTCTGATGGTTGGGAGGGAACAGCTTTTTTTATTTCTTTACCAAGGTGGTCACGCATTATTTTTACTTTACCGCCCACAACCCCCCCGACAGTTATTAAATCACCAGCATGCAGCGTACCAGTTTGTATGACTACTGTAGCTACCGGACCCCTGCCTTTATCAATGTTAGATTCGATTACCGTACCGACAGCCTCACGGGTTGGATCGGCTACGATCTGTTTTTTATTTACATCAGCTACCAGTAGAAGCAGGTCAAGTAATTCACGAATGTTAGTTTTTTGTTTAGCCGATATTTCGATGACAGGTATCTTGCCGCCCCAGTCTTCTACTAAGACATCTTTTTCAGCCAGCTGTTGTTTAGTTTTATCAGGATTAGCGTCAGGCAAATCAATTTTATTAATTGCCACGATCATCGGCAGCTGACTTTTTTTGATAATTTCAATAGCTTCCACGGTCTGTGGCTTGACTCCGTCGTTTGCGGCTACGATCAAAATAGCAATATCGGCCACTCTAGCTCCGCGTGATCGCATAGCGGTGAAAGCTTCATGCCCCGGCGTGTCAATAAAAGTAATCAATCTACCTTTTTCTTCTATTTGATAGGCTCCGATATGCTGAGTAATGCCTCCGGCTTCACCATCAACTACGTTTGTCTCTCGGACAGCATCCAGAAGCTTGGTTTTTCCATGATCGACGTGCCCCATTACCACCACAACTGGCGGGCGGCTAGTTTGACCTTCCTTTGATTCTGACTGAATAAGCTTCTCAGCCTCTTTGGCTGAACCATCTTCCTCGTCTACCTGAATAACTTCAAACCCCATATCTTCAGCCACTATGGCCGCAGTATCAAAATCAATCCACTCGTTCAAAGTAGACATTACCCCGTTCTGCATCAGGTTAGATATAACATCAGTGACCGGCTTGTCCATTTTTTCAGCCAGGTCTTTGACTACTATCTTGGAAGGTATTTCAATTTTCTGAGTTGTTGTCTCTGTCATAGTCATTAGACTTCCATACATTCTACAGATTAACACTATTATTGTCAATAAAAAAGCCCCGCTCAGTAGCAGGGCAGAAACAGGAAAGAGCTTAGGTCAGCTGATCCGGGTTCAGGCCGGCCAGTTCCTTGATGACGAAGAGGCCATCCTTGCGAATCAGGTTACCATCGAACCAGATCTCGCCTCCACCCATGTCCGGGGTCTGCTTGTGGATCAGGTCCCAGTGAATGCCGGACTTGTTGCCGTTCGGCGCCCGGTCGTAGGAATTACCCAGAGCCATGTGAATGGAGCCGGAGATCTTCTCATCGAAGAGCGTATCGAGAATAGGGGCCGTGATGTGTGGATTCAGGCCAAAGGCGAATTCGCCTACGCCGCGTGAACCCCTATCGCGATCCAGTATGCTCTCCAACCGAGCATTGTCTCCGTCGGTATGTGATTCAACCACTTTACCTTTCTTGAAAACCAGGGTGATGTTCGGGAAAACGGTACCTTCGAACAGACTGGCGCAATTGAATCTGACTTGTCCGTTCAAAGAAGTCTTGACTGGAGCGGTAAAGACTTCACCGTCCGGAACGTTGAGATGTCCGTCGCACTTGACTACCGGAATTTCCTTGATAGAGAAACTAAGATCAGTGTCCGGACCGACGATCCTGACCTGGTCCGTGCGCTCCATCAAAGCCTTGAGCGGGTCCATGGCTTGACTCATGCGCGGGTAGTCGAGCAGGCAGACGCGGTAGTAGAAGTCGGCGAAACCCTCCAGTGACATGCCAGCCTGCTGAGCCATGGCATCATTGGGATAGCGCAGGACAACCCAGCGGGTTTTCGGTACGCGCACCTTGAGATGAACCGGACCCTGAACGAGTTCGGTAAAAAGCGACTGCTTTTCAGCCGGTACGTCACTCAATTCCCGAGTGTTGGATGTTCCGCGAATGCCGATGTAGCACTGCATCTTCCTCATTCTGGGCAGAGCGAACTTTGCCAAAGCGGCAATCTGCTCACGAGTTCCGTGGAGCAGGATACGGCGCAGCATGGCTTCGTCTCTGAACTCGGTTTGAACCAGAGCTCCGCGTTCCAGGGCCACACTGACAACATCACGAGCCAAGGGCAATGTATCTTCGCCGATTGCCTCGACCAGGACATTGTCGCCTCCTTGGACAGCCATTGAGTAGCCAACTAGCATTTCTGCAAATTGGCGATTCCGTGGATCCATTGAGAACCTCCTTGCCGGTTTCAGTAAAGTTGAATTGAAGACTGGAATAAGAAAAGAGCAGTAAAACCTTACTTTTTATTATCACTTTTGTCAATAAAAAAAGGGGGTCTCGGGAGAGGTGGTGGAGCCTCTCCACTATGAGACCCCCGGTAGGACAGCCCAGGAGGGTGGTTGGAAACCACATAAAGGCCGCCTACCAATACGGTTGTTATACTATATTAAAACTCCCTATTTTTACCAACTATCACTCTGAGTCTATTTTTTGCTACACCCACCTTGGCCGGTGTTTTTATCACTGCCTGCCCATCAGCAATAACGGGTTGACTATCGCTTGATTTTATCTCGGCGGTGCTGACCGGAAAAACGCTATTAGTCGAAGTATTTTTTTTAAAGAGTTTACCCATTCCTGATCCTTCTGCTCCTGAGACAATCACTTCCAAAACACCATCGCGCGGATCACATTTCATATCATCTGTTACGACAGCCCCAAAGTTATATATGGTCATGTTTTGATTTGACCTGAGGGATTTAATTGTATATTGGTTATTCAAAAATAAAGTACCCGATGGTATTTCCAGATGAGTCAAAAAGTATTGGTCATTAACTTTCCCCAGGTCCAACCTTTCTATGACCCGGGCGGACAAAACATCACAAGCCTTTTCTCCTTCTGGTATGCCGAGCAGTTTGGCCAAACGGTTAGGCTTGCCTAAGGGAATAATTCCGAGACTGACTTTGTTGCCGGCAACAAGAGAAATTATTTTAGTAACAGTTTCGTCGTTTCCAACTGCGACGATTGTCTCGGCACCTTTTTTAATGGCGTCGGTTACTAGTTCATCAATACTGGTCAAAACAGAAAGTCGACATATCTTTCCGGCAATGCCTAAATCAGTTAAGCGTGTTTCAACTCGGGCAATGGAATTTTGAAAACGCTGGTCACTAACAAATGTATCGTATATGTATACGTACATAAAAAGTTATTTGTTATTGCGCTTGTCTTTTTTATCTACGACTGGTTCATCAGGTTCAGTAACGTTCTGTCCGTTTGAACTCATGCTAACCTTTCCATTGACGATAGCACCCGACTCCATTGAAATATTAGCAGCTTTAATGTTACCGTGAATCTTAGCTGTCTTTGTCATTTCAATTTTTTCACTGGCAACAATTTGGTTACCACGAATTTCACCGGCAGTAAAAATATTCTTTGCTTCGACATCAGCTTTTATTTTTGCTTGAGACCCGATAGTTAGATTACCATCAGTTTTTAGAGTGCCATTGACTTGACCTTCTACAATAACATTGCCGTTCCCAATAAAATTACCTTCGACTTGGACTGATGGACCGATAACTGTATCCATCCTTTCAGAGCTTTTTCCTTCTTTAGTAAACATAAACAATATAATTAGTTAATAATGCTACTCCAATCTTATGGTGTATTAGGCCTGCTTGTCAAAAAAATCTTGTGGGTTATGCGGTCATCAGATAAACTGTAAGGTAGAGTAACCATAATTATATGAATGAAGAAAATTTACAAGACGAGAAAAATGAGACAACCGTATCAAAAAACATGTCTCATATGGGACTATTGACAATACTAATAATTAGTGTTGTAATTATAGTAATGTTTGGTGTGCTTTACTATTTTGAAGCAAACAACGGATTAATGACAGATTTGTCCCAAAAGGTGACAAACTACATTATTTAGTTTTACGACACTTAAAATATACTAAAATAAGCTTATTTAATATTGTTCCACGTGGAACATGTCATTCACTAATAACGTGTTGTAACACCCCTGCCCCCGTAGTTCAATGGATAGAACAAGGGACTCCTAAGCCCTGGATGGTGGTTCGATTCCGCCCGGGGGCACCATAGCTTGCTCGCCAATTATAATCATTTAGGGCCCATAGCTCAGCTGACTTAGAGCCTGCCTGCGCTAAAGCCGGAGATTAGCTTCGGCAAAGGCAGGCGTCGCATTCGCACCCGCCCCCCCCCCGAAGCATGGGCTGTTAGCTCAGTTGGTAGAGCGCTGCACTCGCATTGCAGAGGTCACCGGTTCGATTCCGGTACAGTCCACCAGCCCGTGCGGCGGGCAGGTTGCAGAGGTCACCGGTTCAATTCCGGCTGGATCCACCATATAAAGCTATAAATAAACAATAAGTAAAATAAAAGTAATTTATGATCTACAGAGAAGCCCTTGGAACATCAATAAGTGACGCGATTCAAATAAAAAGCTCCATAATTAACAAGAACGGTGAAAATAAAGAAAAGATGGATCATTTAAAAATGATGTTTGGTAAAAAAGGAGATTGGTCGATAATTAATCAAAAGAATCTAAAAAAAGGTAAGAAAAAGTATCTAATAGTTAATATATTGTTATCAAATAACACTACAATGGCTGTATATTTTGATGTTTCAAGGATGGAATAATTGTTCCACGTGGAACATTGTTATATAGTCCTCAAAAGAAAGGGGGTGAATAAATGAATACAATAAATGATTGGGGCGATGTACTAGTGTCTTCATTGCAGGATATTTGGAGTGGTTTTATTAAGTTTTTGCCTAGCTTGTTAGGAGCATTAATAATACTAATTCTAGGTTGGTATATTGCACTTGTTGTTGAAAAAGTTGTTGTACGTCTTCTAAAAATCGTTTGGATTGATAATGCTTTGAAAAGAATTGGTATTAAAGATGGTTTTGAAAAAGCTGGTATAAAGCTGAATATAGCTAAGGCTGGCGGATTTCTAGTGAAGTGGTTTCTTTTCATAGTGTTTATTATTGCAGCTTCAGAAATTATAAACTTGGGTCAAGTAACTGAGTTTTTAAATGGTGTTGTAGCTTATATTCCAAACGTAATAGTAGCTGTGATAATATTGTTGTTGGGTGTGGTATTTGCTAATTTTGCCCATCAAGTGGTCAAAAAAGCAGTTGAAGCAGCTGATCTGCTATCGGCAAACTTCTTAGCTAGTGTAGCCAAATGGGCTATACTAGTGTTCAGTATTCTAGCAGCATTAGTACAACTAAAAGTTGCAGCAAATCTCTTACAAATTCTGTTTACAGGATTTGTCGCGATGATTGCCTTAGCAGGCGGTTTATCGTTTGGATTAGGTGGACGTGAAAAAGCCAGAGAAGTATTAGATAAGATGAGTCGTGATTTATCTGATCGAAGTAGAAATAGAGAAGAAAATTAGTCTAGACTAATAACAAAAGCAGCCTAGTAGTGTAGGCTGTTTTTGTATTAAATAAAGCCTACGTTGGGGGGCGGTAACGCAGGCTGAATAAGTTATCGACCTTAGCGATCAAGATTGCGTTCCCACCGAAGTGGAAGATTCATGACCGCCAGTATCCGCCAGCTTGGTAAATACTCCCCCAAGCTGGATTTTGAACGAACAGTGCACTTTATATCAAAAAAAGACTCTTGTCAAAAGTCATTATAAAAAAATTGTTCCACGTGAAACATTATGGTGGACCAGGTCATTTGTAAATGACGTGGTGGACCCGAGGGGAGTCTCCGCCAGAGGCGCCTGCCTGCCGGCAAGGCGGGATCGGCCCTACTTAATTGTTCTAATATATGGTGGCGGAGAACACCAGCATTGAACTGGTGGAGATGAGGGGACTCGAACCCCTAACCCCTTCCATGCCATGGAAGTGCTCTACCAATTGAGCCACATCCCCACGTATATTTGATTATAACTAAGTTATTCAGAAAAGCAATTATTTTTTACTAGGTTTGTATGGAGTAGCAGCTGACCAGGCCAAATTCCAGAGCTGCCGAAATGAATCGACTATTGGTTGGCTTTCGATTATTAATCCATGAGGGTCGTCTCCAAAAGCAGCAAAAGATAATTTATTATCAAACAAAGCAGAATCAATTTTTATTGGAACGTCCTTAGGAAAAAATCTTATTTCATATCCTGGTCGGAATATTTTTTTAGCGTAAGCTTTATCTTCCGGTGTATCAGATAATAGATCAAAGGTTTTCTGTTTCTTATTGCTCAAAACATTTTCCGACCATTTAACGAAGTCAATATTTTTTTGGCCAATCTCTTTGATTGATCCCCAGAATCGGATTTCTCGGCTAGCAAATACTTCATTATAAATTGAGATCAATCCTTCATCACCTTCAAAGAATCTGATCGCGGGTTTTTTTGATTTGCGATTGTTAATTGCTTGTAAAAGAGGAAGGACTGTTTTCAAAGCCCGTTCTTGTTTGGCTACGAGGCCAAAAAGTTTTTTTGGTTCTTCAGCGCCGTATAAAGTTTTTTTACCTTTGATGACGGAATTAACTAATCCTTTTTCTTGTAAAGAATCCAAAATTAAATAGACGGTCGGTCTTTTAAGGCCAGCTTTTTTTGCTACACGTGAAACAGTATCTTGCCCTAGCTCCAAACAAGCCAAATAAACAGCTGACTCCTTTTCGTTTAAGCCAATTGATTTAAGAGATGATTCTATTTCGAACGTCATATATTAAGTATATATCATTTTGTAAATAGTGTCAATAATAATGACAACAATTATACTATATATGATAAAAAACCTTTTAAATAAGCAAAATAATGAAAAAACAAATGTCATCATCATTGACATGAATAAAATAATACGATAATATACCCTGTCATTAAATATTGAGATGTAATTTTATGGAAAAAATATTAATGGGATTGGGCACTAGCCCGGGCATAGTAAAAGGAAAAGTAAAAATCGTTAAAGACGCCAAGAAACCAATTGATTTTGATGCAGGTGATATTCTGGTTACCCGCATCACTGATCCAACTATGATAATGATGATGAATAAGGCTGGAGCAATAGTTTGTGAGATTGGAGGTATTGCTTCTCATCCGTCGATTGTCAGTCGCGAGATGGGCATTCCTTGCGTAGTGGGGGTTGGCGGTGCGATGAAAAAGCTCAACGATGGAATGATGGTTGAAGTAGATGGTACGAAGGGGTTTGTTAGAGTTATTGAAGACAATAAAAGTAAAAATTATCCCAAATGGATTGATCAATATACCAGATCAGTATATCGCCTTTACCAAGGTATGGACTTCCGTACGCTGGAACCGCTCGACGTCTTTCATTTTCATCCTTTATATAGTGATCTTTGGATAGAAAGATTTATTAAAATTTTTGATAAGTTTAAACAGCTAAAATATTCTGTTAAAGACAAAATTAATTATTTCCCTGTCCCGTCTTCTATCAGAGCTATGCTCTATTTCTTGATCCAACACCAAGAAAACTGTCGTCGACAAAAAATTAATTTTAATAAAGAAGGCTACAAGAAGGTTTTAGATTTTTGGCTAGAGGCTTTGAAAATTAAAATGTTAGATGATACTTTTGCTCAAAATAAAAACATTGGTCATTCAGCCGAACAAATTAATGACATGATTGCCTTGTTGCCCTGGCAAAAAGGCGCACCCGCAGCGTCGAGTCAATTGGGCCGGCTTTACTTAGCCTGCTCCAACTTGGTTAATGGTCTGATGAATGATTGGTGTACGGATTTTGGAATTGAAGTTTGGGGACCTTATGATGTTTCGAAGTATTATGGACCGAACAGCATTTTAGTTATTCGTGAATTTCCCAATTTAAAACCTGAATCGCTTTGGCTCCACGCCAGGCAGTATCCGTATCGCCGGATTTTGATTTACTCTGTTTATAAGAATGTCGAATTAGATATTCAATATATTGGTTGTCATACCGTGTTCAAAGGCGATCTCAAGAAAGGTCTGGTCAAGTATGCCGTGGTTGCGGACGGCCAAGCGATTAATGACCCGGCAGAACTGGAAAAGATTATCCAAACATATTTATCTGCAGCTCAGGAACAATACGTTTTGATAAAAAAGATGGATTTCGAAAATTTGAAACAGAAGATACTGGATCAAGAACACTACCAACTGTTTAATTTGTCTAAACTGGTTGGTATTGACTGGCTGCCAGATAAAACTATTAAAAGCCAGGTACGGGGCAAGCAGTTATTAAAAGACTTCTATCCTTTATCATATCCAGATGATATTTCATTAGCAGAAGTATCTAGAATATTTGGCATTGATAGTTTAAAAAAACTGTATCAGGCTTAGTTGACTATATTTGTGTTTTTGTTAAGCTGAGCCTGAAACTTTTAACCGCAACCTTAACCTTAGCTGAGGAGGTAATATGGCTAAGGGTGTAGAGTCGAGGGTCAGGAGGGTTATTGTTGAACAGCTAGGTGTAGAACGCCAGAGGGTAACCCTTGAGGCCGACATCTTCAATGATCTGGGCGCTGACTCGCTTGATGGGGTAGAGATTCTCATGGCTCTCGAGGATGAGTTTGGCATCGAGATGCCCGACGATGAGGCTGAGGACCTAAGGACTGTTAGACTGATTGTCTGTGATATCCAAAAGAGGGTTGCTAGGAAGAGCTGATTCCATATAACGCTTAACCGGGGATACTGGTGAGCGTTCTTTTTTTAACTAGACTTTTCTGACCGACTATTTTACAATAAAGAAACGTTTATCATTAATTATGAAACAATATGGCTGAAGCAACTCTAACCGATCAAAACTTCGAAAAAGAAGTGCTCCAGGAAAAAACTCTCCCGGTATTAGTAGATTTTTGGGCTACCTGGTGTGGCCCCTGTAAGGCCTTAGCTCCGGTGATTGAAGAATTAGCCAAAGAGCAGGAAGGTAAGGTAAAGGTAGGAAAATTGGAAGTTGATCAAAATCCCCAAACAGCCGGCAAATTCAACATCATGAGCATTCCCACGCTGGCCGTCTTTGTAAACGGTGAGCTGAAAAAGCAGATGGTTGGCCTGCAAACCAAAGAAAAAATATTGGAGGGTTTGAAAGATATTAAATAAAAGCATCTTAAGCACGCTAGACATCGTCATAGTTATTGGCGTTGTGAGAGTGTGTTTGGTTGATGCAAAAATACATGCAGTTATCAAAACGCAGCCAGAAAATAGGTGACTCGCCTTTACGACTATTAAACGGTTTAGTCACTGAGGTTGAACAAAAGGGAATAAAGGTTCACCGTCTTAATATAGGAGAGCCCGATGAGCAGCCTCCGGCTGAGGTTTTACAGTATTTTAAAAATATTGATCAGAAAAAAATTCCCTATGGTCCGTCATCCGGGTTGGATGAATTGAGAAAAGCCTGGTCAGAATATTTGGCTGGTTTGGGAGAGAAGGTTGATTATGAGAATATAATAATCACTACTGGAGCCAGCGAAGCTCTTCTGTTTTCTTTGACAGCCGTGGCTGATCCAGGAGATGAAGTGGTTATCTTTGAACCTTTCTATCCTAATTTTGCTTCGTTAGCAAAGATTCTTGGGATTGAATTAAAGGCTATCCCTTTTGAGCGGAACTCCGGTAGACTAATCCTGCCTTCAAGTGAAACTATAAAAAATGTAATCTCATCCCGGACTCGTGCTATCCTGGTTGATAATCCCTCTAATCCAACTGGGGTTGTTTATTCAAAAGAAGAGCTTATCAGACTGTCTGACATTGCTCAGGAAAATAATTTGGCTTTGATCGTTGACGAAGTTTACCGGGAGCTGGTTTATCAACGGTCTCATTTCAGCGTCCTTTCTTTGACGGAGTACAGTGATCGAATAATTGTTACAGACAGCATTTCAAAAAGATTCAGCTTATGCGGTTTACGATTGGGCTGTGTTATTAGTCGCAATGAAGAAATTATTAAGACAATAGGCCGTTTTGCCCAGAGCCGTTTATCAGCACCATTACTAAGCCAGGAATCAATCATACCCACTCTAAAGAATGCAGATGAATATATCAAATCGCTGAAAGAATCATTTGCTGAAAAACGCGAGATAGTAAAAGATGGTTTATCCGGTTTAGATAAAGTAGAGGTTATTATTCCGGGTGGTGCTTTTTACGCCTTTATAAAAGCGCCTATTAGAAATAGTGAAGATTTTGCGCGCTGGTTATTGACTGAATTTTCTTACGAAAGCCAGACTGTATTAGTGGCCCCCGGAACTGGTTTTTATCTCCAGCGCGAGTCGGGGCTTCAAGAGTTCCGAATAGCGTTTGTTCCCAGTGCGGAAGACCTAAAAAACGCGGTGGAAGTTTTGAGAAAAGGTTTGGAAGAGTATATAACTACATAATATATAAATATATGGCAAAAGCTAACCCATTTCAGAATGCCTTAAGGCAGTTGGAAAGAGCTGCCAAGGTAATCAATTTAAATAAAGATGTTTGGAATATATTAAAAACCCCGATCCGTACTTTGCAGATTTCTATACCCGTGGTGATGGATGATGGCAAGGTAAAAGTATTTCATGGTTACAGAGTTCAGCATAATGATTCGCGTGGACCAACCAAAGGCGGTATCAGATATCATCCCGAAGCAGATATAAATGAAGTTAAGGCTCTGGCCATGCTGATGACTTGGAAATGCGCCTTGATGAATATACCTTATGGTGGAGCCAAAGGAGGTATAGTAGTTGATCCCAGAAAACTCAGTCACGGTGAGCTAGAAAGACTCACCCGTGGTTATGTTAGAGGTTTAAACGGTTTTATTGGACCTAACCGTGATATTCCGGCACCAGATGTTTATACTAATCCTCAAATTATGGCTTGGATCATGGACGAAGCTAGTCGTATGACAGGATATAATGTTCCGGGAGTCGTTACGGGTAAACCAGTTGAAGTTGGCGGTAGTGTTGGCCGACAGTATGCTACGGCCCAGGGCGGTATTTATGTACTACAAGAAGTGTGCGGCTTGAAAGGAGTCAAATGCGATCGTTCCAGCCGAGTTGTCGTCCAAGGATTTGGCAACGCTGGAAGCTATGTGGCCAAGATGCTGCATCAGATGAAATTCAAGATAGTGGGTTTGTCTGATTCTAAGGGCGCTATTTATGATCCCAAAGGTTTGGATCCAGCTCAAGTAGAAGCACATAAGGATGAAACTGGTTCAGTGGCGGGATATCCGGGCAGCAAGAAGTTAAGTAACAAACAATTACTAGAACAATCGTGTGATATTTTGATACCGGCCGCTCTTGATAATCAAATCACTAGCCAAAACGCTAATCGAATTAAAGCCAAGATAATTTTGGAATTAGCCAATGGAGCAGTAACACCAGAAGCCGACGATAAACTAAACAAGAAAAAAGTGTTGGTGATCCCGGACACCCTTTCCAATGCTGGCGGCGTTACCGTATCTTATTTTGAATGGGTTCAAAATATGCAGCAGTTTTATTGGGAGGAAGAGGAAGTGTTAGAGCGATTAAAGAATATTATGCGCCGAGCCTTTCAGCAAACTTATGAAACCGCCGAATTGCATAAAGTGGATTTGAGAATGGGAGCCTATATATTAGCTGTTAGCAGGGTGGCTGAAGCAATTAAATTAAGGGGCTATTAAGACAGAGACATCGAATAAATTACAAGCGGGTTCAAAACGAGCCCTCTTGTTTTAAACTTGCAAAAAAAGCGTATGAGGGCGTAAGATAGTTATCACGAAGTTCTTTTTATGATCGCAGAAGGACAGTAAGAGGAGGAGATGTATGGAAGTTACAGAAAGACTGAGCCTCTTGGAATTCCTGGCCGACGAACAATTAGCCAGCCAGGGAACAGGACGGTTTACCTCTGTGTTGATGAGCCTAATAACCGGATGTGGTTTCGTCCACCGGCAAGTGAATGGGATTAGCTTGGGCAGAACTTGTGTGGCTACGGATCGGACCAACGTGCAAGGAGAAAGGGTCCACGCTCTAGATGATTTGGCTAATACCACCCTGATACGCAATCTGCGTAGCTGTTCTGAGGTGGCGGGTATGGCCTCTGAAGAAGAGGAGGATGTTGTCCAAGGCAATGCCGGCGGGCGGTATCTGCTTACATTCGATCCGATGGATGGAGTGTCGAATATCGAGGTGAGCGTGGGCGTTGGAACCATCTTCAGCATCTTACTCCGACGCTTACAGTGTTGCCCGGTCAGCGCTGAGGAATTCTTCCAGCCGGGACGCAATATCCTGGCCGCCGGCTATGTTCTATACGGATCTAACACCAAACTGGTGATCACCTTTGGTAACGGTGTTCATGAGTTTACGTTTGATCCAGGGTCAGGCAACTTCCTGCTCACTCGGAAGAAGATCACGCTCCCGGATAGGTGCCGCTGGTTCTCGGTCAACGAAGGCTATGAAAGCCTTTGGGATCATCGAGTCAGATCGATCGTGTCTGATCTGAAGCAGCCGGTTGATGGAAGGGTAGTGCGTTCCGGTCGGCATATCGGTTCGCTGGTAGCCGATTTTCATCGCAACCTAATCGACGGTGGAGTGTTCCTCTATCCTGCCAACAGTAAGCACCAGAACGGCAAGCTGCGACTTCTTTATGAAGCGAATCCTTTGGCTTTTGTCGTCGAACAGGCCGGTGGGTCTGCCAGCACTGGCCGAGGGAATGTTCTGGATGCTGTCCCCAGCGCACTGCATCAGAGAACACCGCTCTACATCGGCAACACGCTTGAAGTAGAGAGAATTGAGAGGGTGTTGAGTGTACTCGATTGAACACACACAGGCTGAACTGTCATAGTACAGGGAGGCCTGCTTTTTTTATTCAGATGGATTATAATGGAAGCATGACTAAACCCACTTGGCGTGAAGAAAAAAAATTACATTCCCAAGGCTATAAACATATTACTGGCTTAGATGAAGCAGGTCGGGGAGCTTGGGCCGGACCGATTGTAGCAGCGGCTGTTATCTTACCTTTTAATATTTCCATTCCGGCTCTGCGTGATTCAAAAATGCTGACTCCAAAAAGACGTGAGAGCCTCTTGTCATTGATAATAAAAAAGTCAGTTGATTGGAGTGTGGGCATAGTTGATCAAACCACGATTGATGATTTCGGAATCAATTTTGCCAATGAGTTAGCGATGCGCAAGGCTGTGGCCAGGTTAACAGTTAAACCCGATTATTTACTAATTGATGCTTTTAAGCTCAAGCATACTGAACCCAGCCATTCGATCATTGGCGGAGATAAGAAAGTGATGTCGATAGCTGCTGCTTCAATAATTGCCAAAGTGGTTCGAGATCAGATACTTTCGACCGACCATAAAAAATTTCCTCAGTATGATTTCTATATTCATAAAGGTTATGGCACCAAACATCATCTTAAAATGTTGAAGAAGCACGGTGTTAGCGATTATCATCGTAAGAGCTACAAACCCGTCAAAGCGCTCATTGCCTAATTAAACTTTTTTTGGTATAATTAGATTACTAACAAAGAAATATGGTTGATCGAATACCCGGCGGTAACGAATTATTAGACCCGCAAAAGTTGATACAAAAAGCTGATATCCAGCCAATGATGAATGTGGCTGATTTGGGATGCGGCGGTAGTGGTATTTTTACTCTGCAGGCCGCTAAGAAAGTTGGCGACAAAGGCGTGGTTTATGCGGTAGATATTCTAAAATCGGTTTTAGCCAGTGTGGTGAGCAAGGCCAGGATGCAGGGAATCAATAATGTAAAAACGGTCTGGTCAAATTTAGAAATACTGGGTGCCACCAAGATTCCTAATGGTTCATTGGACCGGGCCATGTTTATCAATACGTTGTTCCAATCCAAGAAACACAAAGAAATGCTCCATGAGGCCAAACGCATGATCAAGCGCGAAGGCATGTTATTGGTTGTTGACTGGAAACCTCGCGGAGCACCATTCGGACCACTGGAAAAAGATCGAGTTGCCCCAGAAAGAATCAAGGCAATTGCCAAGGATTTAGAATTCCAGCTATTGGAATCATTTGAAGCAGGCCCTTATCACTACGGATTCATATTTACTAAACCCAGCCCTTAGGATATTTAACTAAGGTAAGTAAAAAAGACGGCTTTTCTGGAGAAAAGTTGTTTTTGTTATGATCTACAATAAAAAATTCATCGGACAAAAAGGAGAAGAACTCGCTTGTGAATACTTGTTACACAATGGCTACGTAGTATTAGACAAAAATGTCCGGATCGGAAGAGGTGAAATTGATGTTGTTTGCATTAAAGATTCGCTAACTATCTTTGTAGAGGTTAAGGCCAGGACTAGCCGGAAATATGGTATCCCTGAAGAAGCAATCACTTATAGAAAAGCGCTAAAATTAGCAGAATTAGCTAATAAATATTTACAAATACATCAATTAAGTAATATCCGCTATAGGATTGATGTAGTGGTAGTTGAAATGAAAAACACTTATCAAAAAGCGAATATCCGACACATCAAAAATGCGATAGAAGATTGTGAAAATGACGAACTTGACTACGGTAAAGGTACTATGTAAGATAGAGGACTGAAACAATTTGAAATAATTAATTTATCAACAAGAATGTATCAAGTGAATTTTTTGGAAGGTATTGCTCCACACTCGCACAAGCGAACAAAGACTCTGTTCGTTTTTTTGTTAATTTTTTCTTTGACTTTGGCCCCATTCGTCGAAGTCACGGCTGATGCTAGCGCGGAGTATCCTTATCCGGCACCAACTTTGTTATCTCCAGAAAACGGTAACTCAACTGACCAGACAAAGCCGATCATAGCTGGTCTTAGCCCCAACGATTCTTTGATAAAAATATTTATCGATGGTCAGCTCAACGGGCAGTTTCAAGTGATCAATCACGAATCCGGCACAGCCAACTTTGCTTATGAGCCGTTTCTAAATCTGAAACCAGGTTGGCATAAGGTAACGGCTTCCGCTACTGGGCCAAAGGGCAAAGAAAGTCAGATGTCAGGGGCAGTTAACTTTTTTGTAGAGTATCCGATGCCGGCTCCAACCATGCTGCAGCCAGTCGTCGACGATCAAACAACGTCGAGTCGACCTTGGTTTGTGGGCCTGACTGTTAATAACGCTTTGATAAAAATTTATATCGATGGCCAATGGAGTGGGCAGCTGACAGCCAAAGAACATATTTCCGGCGTCACCAGCTTTGCTTATTCAACGCTGTTTGATATCACTGCTGGGCGTCATACCGTTTATGCTGTTGCTATCGATAAAAATGGAAAAGAAAGTAAGGCATCAAATATTGTTGAGTTCCATATTGAAAAGTCTTCCACGACCGATAGTTCCGACGAAGACGGCACTGCGGAAGTGAAAGGTGAGGAAACAACCAATGGAGAAGAAACAGTTATGGAAGAGACAACCGAAGAAGAAGACGGTGCAATGATGACTGAGAGTGGTAACGAAGAGGAAGAAATATGTGATGACGAAGATTGCGCCACAGACGAGGAGGAGGCTGACACAACCACAGAAGAAAACAGCAACTGGCCATTAATAGTAGGCCTAATGGTGCTATTCGTTGTTCTGATAATTTTCATAGACAATCTAGTTCGAAAGTCTCGCTCAGATAAATCTGATTCGGTGAAAGATAACTCGAACAA
Organism: uncultured Gammaproteobacteria bacterium; assembly: GCA_964594455.1. GTDB lineage: Bacteria > Patescibacteriota > Patescibacteriia > JAHIZJ01 > JAHIZJ01 > CAZQLY01. The sequence goes on from CAZQLY010000002.1 coordinate 62,245, forward strand.
AAAAGGCTCATCCGGCGGATCATCCAAGCCTGAAGACAACAAACCCACTCCGGATGAGCTATTCCCCCCACCCCCACCAGATTTGAAATAGTTTTTGTTCAAAATGGACTGTTGACTAGCAGTCCATTTTGTATTTAGATAGATGAGTGTTAATAAGGCAGCAGTTCTTTGTTAGTCCTTTCAATAAAATCCGATGAAGGGAATCACGGTGCTCCTCTCAAAGAAGGGGGTTGATCATGAAGTATTTCTGGGGTGCGGTTTCAGGAGCCGCAGTCGTTCTCGTGGGCTGGGCGGTTTGGATTCTAGCCACAATCAATTTTCGTCCATCTTTCCCGGTCTGGCCGTTGGGCCACCTGTCCTCCATGCCGGTTCTATTACTTGGGTTGACCGACATCATCTTTGCCGTGGTCATGGGCGTAGTTATCAGCCGGTTCATGACATTCAAGTCCATCAATCCGGAGCGGTTTGTGCTTTTGACGATCTTTGTCGCCGGAGTGATCGGTTTCGCAACGGTTTACAACCACGGTTTGGCGTTTATTCCGCTTATTGTCTGGATCCTCCTGACCGCGTTGTTCATCTGTCTCTGGATCAAGGACCTTTTCTGTGACAATGAGGAGAACTACGTTTCCGCCCTGATCATCGGTCCGGGCGTAGGCGTTGGCGTGACATCAGGAGCTCTGGTCGGGGTGATTGTTTCTTTCGGATGCCTGGTTTTGATCACCCTCATCATGTTAGCTATATGCATGATTGGTCTCACCGGATACGATCCCGAGCCGGATCCATATGCCTAAAGAAGCTTAACTCAAGCTTCTTTTTTATTTACTTGCCAAAGTAGGAATAGTAGTATATAATGGTTTCGGACTAGTTCTTTACTGACTGGTCCGTTTTCGTACCAAGATATTTATAAAATAGTGAAAGGATAACAAGTATGAGTTCACCGATTTCCCAAGCCATCAAACAAATCTGTGATGAAAAAAACATTTCAGTTGAGTCGGTAATTGAGACAATTGAGGCAGCTTTGGCTGTAGCCTATCGCAAGGATTTTGGGGAGAAGGACCAAAACATCAAAGTGGAATTTAATCCTGACACGGCTCAGAGCCGAGTTTTTGACGTAAAAACAGTAATAGATATAACACCAGAACAAATAGCTGAAGAAGAAAAGATTCGTGAAGAGCGTCGACAAGCAAAGATTGAAGCCGCTGAAGAAGAAAAAAAAGAGAGTAAAAAGGGTAAGGTTAAAAAGGAAGAGAAAAAAAACAAAGAAGAAAAGGAAGACGACAAAGAGCCTGAAGAAGATAAACTGGTTTACGATCCAAAGACGATGATTGCTTTGAGTGAAGCCAAGAAGAAAGATTCTAAGATTAAAGTAGGCGATGAAATAAAGACTGAACTTTTCCCACCTGAAGCTTATGGTCGGATGGCAGCCCAAACGGCCAAACAAGTTATTATCCAAAGACTCAGAGAAGCCGAACGAGAAACAGTGTTCAAGAAATACAAGGATAAAGAAGGTTCCATCATCAACGGAACAATTCAACGAGTGGAAGGCCGACTGGTCTTTGTTGACCTGGGCGACGCCTCGGCAATTATGCCTCCGTCCGAACAGGTTGATGCCGAACAGTATCAGGCTGGCTTGCGTTTGAAATTTTATTTAGTAAGTATTAACCAGGCACCCAAGGGTCCGGAAATTACAGTTTCGCGTTCACATCCGGAAATGGTGAAACGATTGTTTGAGTTTGAAGTACCTGAGATTGCTTCTGGGGCCGTGGAAGTTAAGTCAGTATCACGTGAGGCTGGCTCTCGAACCAAAATAGCTGTTACTTCAACTGAGCCAAATATTGATCCGGTCGGATCATGTGTTGGTCAACGTGGCACCAGGGTGCAAACGGTAATCTCAGAATTAGGCGGAGAAAAGATTGATATTGTAGAATATGAAGATGATCCAGTTAAGTTTATTATTAACGCTTTGGCTCCAGCTAAAATACTAAGTGTGAAGATTAACGATGAAGAAAAAACTGCTTTGGCTGAGGTCAAAGAAGATCAGCTGTCTTTGGCTATTGGCCGGGGTGGACAAAATGTCCGCTTGGCAGCCAGACTGACTGGTTGGAAAATAGATATTTTAAAAGAAGGAGAACAAGCTCCCATAGCTCCAGGAGAGTCAAAAGATAAATCTAAAAATGAAGATGCTGATAAGAAAGAAAAGAAATCCACTGCCAAAAAGCCAGAAGTCGAAGAGGCAAAGACTGACAAAGCTGAAAAGGTAGAAGAAAACCCGGAGGCTAAGGATAAGGAAGAAACAAAAGAGAAATCAGAAAAAGATACCAAGAAACCTTCCGCGAAGGAAGCAGATAATAAATAATTAACTTTTTAGAATCAATTATGTCGAATGCACTCCTTTTTTCCTTGATTGCCAGCGTAGCAGCTATTGTTTATGGCATCATTTTAATTCGTTTGGTTTTAAGAGTGCCCAAGGGCAACGAGCGTATGCAAAAAATCGCTCAGGCCATCCAAAGTGGCGCTCAAGCATATCTCAACCGTCAGACAAAAACTGTGGCTATTATCGCAGTAATACTTTTTGCACTTCTTTGGATTTTCTTGGATATAAAAACTGCTGTTGGTTTCTTGATCGGTGCAGTTTTCTCAGCCGCTGCAGGTTATATCGGGATGCATATTTCGGTTCGGGCCAATGTTCGTACAGCCGAACAAGCTCAAAAAGGTTTGAAAGAAGCTTTAACAGTTGCTTTCCGCGGAGGCTCAGTAACAGGTTTACTGGTTGTTGGTTTAGCCCTCTTGGGAGTAGCTGGCTACTATGCCCTTACAAGTGATCTGAAGGCTCTGATTGGATTGGGGTTTGGCGGAAGTTTAATCTCAGTCTTTGCTCGACTCGGTGGTGGTATTTATACTAAGGCCGCTGACGTAGGAGCAGACTTAGTTGGAAAGATTGAAGCTGGTATACCCGAAGACGATCCGCGCAATCCAGCCGTAGTGGCCGATAATGTCGGTGATAATGTTGGAGATTGTGCCGGTATGGCCGCTGACCTGTTTGAAACCTATGCCGTAACTGCTGTCGCGGCTATGCTTTTAAGTTCACTTCTTTTTGCTGGTTTTGAAAACGGCATCCTCTACCCTTTAGTAATTGGTGGAGTTTCCATAATTGCTTCGATCATTGGAACTCTGTTTGTAAGACTAGGAAAGAGTGGCAACATCATGGGAGCTCTCTACAAAGGATTAATAGTCAGCGGTGTTTTAGCGGCTATTGCCTTTTATCCTATAACTCAATGGCTAATGGGTGATCTAGGTGAATACAGTGTCTGGCAATTGTACGCCGCCGCTTTGGTTGGTTTGGTGGTGACTGCCGCTATTGTGATGATCACTGAATATTACACCTCGCACAAATATCCTCCGGTCAAAAGTATAGCCAAGGCTTCAGAAACTGGCCATGCCACCAATATTATCAGCGGCCTGTCCACTTCACTGAAATCAACTGCCTGGCCTGTACTAGTAATCGTGGCTGGAATTTTGGTAGCTCACGGTTTTGCTGGCTTGTATGGCATAGCTTTGGCAGTAGTTTCGATGCTTTCACTGACTGGAATTATCGTAGCCGTAGATTCCTATGGCCCGATTACTGACAATGCTGGCGGAATCGCTGAAATGTCTGGGTTGCCCGAGTCAGTTAGAGAAAATACCGACAAGTTGGATGCGGTTGGTAATACCACCAAAGCAGTAACCAAGGGTTATGCCATTGGCTCAGCCGGACTCGCAGCCCTGGTGTTGTTTGCTTCATACATTCAAGAATTGGAAATATCTGAAAAAACTTTCAGTTTTGCATTATCTGACCCTAAAGTAATAGTTGGATTATTTATTGGTGGGCTACTGCCATATTTCTTCGCTGCACTGTCCATGGAAGCCGTAGGCAAAACTGCTGGCGCAGTGGTTAGTGAGGTACGCAGACAGTTCAAAGAAATAAAAGGAATAATGGAAGGAACAGCCGAACCTGATTATAGTAGAGCAGTAGATATTGTGACCAAATCTGCTATTAAGCAAATGATTGTTCCTGCCCTGATTCCTGTGGCTGTTCCGATCGTTGTGGGGTTCTTACTCGGGCCTGTGGCTCTGGGTGGGGTTTTGGTTGGTAGTATCGTGACAGGCATCTTTGTCGCTATCTCTATGACCACCGGTGGAGCAGCTTGGGATAATGCCAAAAAGTATATAGAGGATGGGCACCACGGTGGTAAAGGTTCATTGGCTCACGAGGCGGCTATAACTGGAGACACGGTTGGCGATCCATATAAAGACACGGCTGGTCCAGCTATAAATCCAATGATAAAGATTCTGAATATTGTTGCTCTTTTGATTGTAGCTCTGATTGTATAAGAGCGATGGCCTACGGATTGCTCAGGTATACTTTATTACCTTTCTTTCGTTGGCGGGTTTCAAAAGTTAAAGGAGCGAAAAAACTACCTGCCGATAAGGGCTGTATTATAGTGGCTAATCATCGAAGCTGGATCGATGCTGCTGTGATTGTCAGTACTTTGTACCAGCTGATTGGGTGCAAGATATATTTCATTGCTTCGACGGGAAAATATAAAAGCGTCGGCGGCTTACCCATAGACGCTAAAGACAAAGACAGTGTCCTAGAAGTCGCTTTGGGTCTATTGAATAACGGTGAGGTAGTTGGTGTTTTTCCCAGCGGTCAGGCCAGTGATAATGGCGTGGAAGAAGGCAAAACCGGTGCTGCTCGTCTCGCTCTTTGGTCTGGTGTTCCTGTTGTGCCGATTGGGATATTGGGCACCAGCGGAAAAACACCCGGATCGGCTGTAGCAAATTACATAAAAAGCAAGGTAGAAGTAGTAATTGGTCGACCGTTTCACTTTCCGATCACTGAACGGTTGGAAATAGACAAGAAATTGTTAGACAGGACCACGGTTACAATAATGGATTCTATAAACAATTTAGTAACAAAAGGATAATAAATGGCCTACCCTGTTTTGCGACAAACGATATTGGCTTTGCTACGCCGTCGTCTTGAAGTAACCGGAATAGAAAATTTACCCAGACCACCCTATATCTTGGCCGCCAACCACAATAGTTATTTAGATGCTTTTATCCTCGGTTTGGTTTTAACGGTCGATCAGAATGAGCGGGCACACTATTTGACCAAGCACCGGGTATATAAACACTACGGTCGGTTTCTAGGCAAGACCTGTCTGGGTATGATTGATATTCCTGATGATAATAAAGTAACCGCTCTAGAAATTTCCAAACAAAAAATCAACATTGGTAAAAGTATAGTAGTTTTTCCTGAAGGTACCAGAAACTACGATAAGAACCAGCTTTTAAAAGGCAAAACTGGTGCAGTACGCTTAGCTCTAGCCACTAATCGTCCAATTATTCCAGTAGGAGTGGTGGCTCCAGCCGGAAGGACTACCACAGATGCTATTAATTACTTCTTTTCTCCAAAAGTAACTTTGGGTGTGAAATTTGGACCACCGATAAACTTTAAATCCGCCAACCAGGATCCGACCAAAGAGGAATTGGAAGAGATGACTCGGGAATTAATGAAAGCGATAGGTCTCCTGTGTCATAAAACCTACCCATATTAATACATGACCCCATATTCTTTTCTCCAATTTTTAGTCGGATCAGCAGTAAAAAAACACACCGAGCTGGTTTCTGGTCTAGAGAATATTCCAAAGAACGAGCCGTGTATTTTTGCCCCCAACCATATAGATTTCTTAGATGGTTTATATTTTATTTTAGAAATATCAAGGATTACCAAAAGAAAAATTTATTTTATTGCTAGGCACCATAGCCCTTATTGGTTGGTGGGTGGAAATACCATGGTAATTGATTACAAAGACAAGGGAGCGGTGCTTAAGAAAGCTTTTAAGAAAATGAAGAACAATGTTGACATAGCCATTTTCCCCGAGGGAGAAAGAAATTCAGAAAAGAAATTATTATCAGGAAAAACTGGAGTCGCCAGGCTAGCCATGATAACTGGTCGTCCAATTGTTCCGATTGGCCTAGAAGGGCCGAGCGGTAAAGCTTTCCTACATTCGGTAAAATTGCTATTGTGTAATAAGGGAAAAGTAAAAGTGAAAATCGGACAGCCCTTAAGGCTTGATCGCTTAGAAGAGGAATCTTTAGACCCTGACAGAATTCAACAAGTGACCCAGAAAGTTATGCAGGAAATTGCTCAATTGTCCAATAAAGAATATTCAAAAAAATAATTATGGCAACAAATTGGCGGAAACTTTCTCAGATGTCACGAGGGGACATTAAGAAGTTGCAAAATAAAAAATTCAAAGACTTTATCAGACATCAGGTTCCCTACAGCCCTTATTATCGAGAGCTTTTTGAAAAGAACAACCTCAAGTTTAGTGATTTTAATTCATTGGACGATTTAGTGAAGGTGTCATTTACATCAAAAGCCGATTTGGCGCCGACTGAAGATAATAGAGCGAAGCCCAGGCAGTTTATTCTGCAACCAGACGAAGAGTTGATCAAAAAATATTCTACGAAAAGTGCCTTGTTGAAGATTATCTGGGGAAAACTTACCCAGCAAGATGTTAAACGAAAATTAGAGTGGCTCTATAAGCCAGTCCATACTCATTTCACCACTGGTCGTACTGCCCTGCCAACGGCTTTTGTGTATTCTGCCTACGATTTGGAAAACCTAAAAGAAAGCGGAGAAAGACTATTTAATGTAATAAATGTTGACCGTAACTTGGTCGCTATTAACGGCTTTCCCTATTCTCCGCATTTAGCCTTTTGGCTGGCTCACTACGCTTTGGTTAAGCTAGGCATCACTTCACTTCAGACTGGCGGTGGTAAAGTAATGGGCACTCAGAAGATTATGGACGCCATAGAGGGACTAAAAGCCGGTATTTTAATTTTCATACCGGGGTATTGTTATCACGTTCTGCGTGAAGCGACTAAAGAAAAGCGTGACTTTTCAAAAGTAAAACACGTGGTGTTTGGAGGCGAAAGAGTTAGTCCGGGTCACCGTGAAAAGGTAAAAGAATTACTGACTCAGCTGGGAGCTGATAACCCTTCAATCTATACAACATATGCCATGACTGAAGGTAAGACGGCCTGGATTCAGTGTTGTGAACAATCGGGCTATCATCTCTATCCTGATTTGGAATATTTTGAGGTGATAGACAAAGATGGTAATAGAGTAAAAGAAGGTGAACCGGGTGAGTTGGTTTATACGTCACTTGATTGGCACGGATCAATTGTATTGCGTTATCGTACTGGTGATATGTGCCAGGGCATTGATTATGATCCTTGCCCGCATTGTGGAAGGACGGTGCCGCGCATTCGACCGGACATCCAGCGCAGTTCGGAAGTAAAAGAATTTCAGCTAACAAAAGTTAAAGGTGAATTAGTTAATCTTAATAATTTCTTTCCACTGTTGTCAGGGGTTAAAGAAGTAGAAGAATGGCAAGTTTCTATCGAGAAGAAAAATAATGACCCTTATGAAATAGATGAAATAATTGTCGAAGTAGCACCACGAAACGGAGTAAAATTTGATGACTTACTTCCCAAGCTAGAAAAAAGAATCACAAGCGATATAGGAGTTGGCGTAATCGTTAAGCTGTGCGATCTTGATTCATTACTGAAAAAGATTGGCATGGAGACAGAATTAAAAGACAAACGTATCGTTGATAACCGTCCAAAGAAATGAGAGGCAAAAAGTTAATAAAATTTATAACTTTATTAATTGCGCTAGTTGTTGTAGTAGGCGGATCCATCGTCTTAACTTTAAGTTTAAGAAACCTGGCCACTGGATCAGTTTCAGAATTTGATTGGCAGGCCAGCCCATTTAAAGTTTATGTCGCCCAAGCTGGTGATGGTGATTGGTATAAGATAATTGGAATATTTTCTGATGGATCGGGCCAGGAAGAGCTAATTACTTTGAGCAAAGCCGAATGGCGCGAACAACAAGCTAAATATATGGAGGGATTCAATAAGAATGATAATAATTATTCCGGCACCAGCCTGTCTCCCAACGGTCAAATAAATATCTCTTTTTCTTCTGGTTCGTTTTGGCAAAAGAAGTTTTATCTAAAAGAAGAGGGCCGAGAAGTGACTATGATAGATGGTTTAGTTTGGCCGCAAACCTGGCTTTTCGCTCCCAAGGCTTTTTATTGGATGCCGGATAGTCGTCATATTCTGGTAGAAAATAAGGGCTCGATTTATATAGTGCAGGCAGCAGATGGACAATACGCCAAATTGATTAATGGTGAACATCCTTCACTCTATCAACCTCAAGAGGCTCAATGAACATAATTATAGTAGTTGGTTTAGTCATACTCTCAGGCTTGTTTTCCGGGCTAACGCTCGGACTTTTGAGTTTGAGTACCTCTCAACTGCAAAGAAAAATATCACTGGGAGACACCCGAGCCAACAAGATATATGAGGTGAGACGTAACGGTAATTTTTTGCTTTGTACATTACTGTTAGGCAATGTGGCTGTTAATTCTGCTCTATCAATTTTTTTAGGTTCAATGACAGCAGGAGCTATTGCCATGGTTGTTTCTACCGGGTTAATTGTAGTATTTGGTGAGATATTGCCCCAAGCCGCTATATCCCGGCACGCTTTGGCAGTTGGGTCTAGAACGGTTTGGTTGGTAAAAACTTTTCAATTCTTGCTGTGGCCGGTTGTTTGGCCTATGGCCCGCGGACTGGACTGGATGTTAGGCAAAGAGCTGCCTTCAATTTGGTCAAAACAGGAAATAGAAAGACTGGTGGAGTTTCACGAAGACCATCCTCAAAGCTCGATCGATGCTGATGAGGAAAGGATTATTAAAGGCGCCCTGCATTTTTCAGAAACCAAGGTGGAACAAATTATGACCAAAAAGGACGTGGTGTTTAAATTGGATATCAGGACAACGCTTGATATAAGGGTATTAAATAAAATCAAAGAAAAAGGATTTACCAGAATACCCGTTTATAAAGATAACGAAAATAATATTGTCGGAATTTTATATACTAAACAGTTAATTGGGTTAAAGCGAGGTACGCCGGTAAAGAACCTGTTGCGCCAGTCGGATTTATTACGCGTCCCAGTTGAGGAGAAGCTGGATGTTTTATTAAATCGACTAATGCGCAAACGCCGGCACATGGCTTTTGTTTATGATAAAAGCAAAAAGTTTACCGGTATTGCCACGTTGGAAGATATTATTGAAGAGATATTGAAACGCGAGATAATTGATGAATATGATAATCAGTAGATAGACTGTGGATACCAGGCTAGCACTTACATCAAGTGGCGGTTTTTTAATTAAAAAAGGGAAGTCAAATGACTTCCCGGGAAAGATCTAGCAGATGGTTGAGTAGTAACGAACCGGATCGCCCCCAAGAACCAAGCTGTCGCCTTGGCGCGAAATGGGCGTTACCTGATGCTCATTCGCCTGATCTTGATCTTCCGGATCGGCGAGCAGGACCGCGGCGTGTACCAGGCTACCGTTGTCCACGCGCAGACCCTTGGGCAGACGTGGCGATTGCTTGCTGGATAGCGGTCGGAAGCCGTAAACCGCAACGTTCACGCCCTGCCACCTTGTGGCTCTGACATTGGTTCCCTCGCTTACTCCCAAAAGATGAAGCTTCCGCCCATCTTTGAGAGTAATTGTTGATTGGAGTGGTTCCGTGGGTGTCTTTTTGGCATCACCCGATACGTTCCTCAGCGCCCCTTCGATCGCATCTCTTTGCGGACAACATAGAGCCATAACTTCCTCCCCGATTGGCCATTATAGCCTAACGGTAAAGAGAAAGTTGTCGTTCCCCGAACCCTTTGTGTTCCGGGGCTGGTAAGCACCTTATCCTTTTTGAGAGGACAGGTTGCTGTGACACTGGTAACGGGCCAGTTCCCTTGCGTCACTCAGAACAACTCCTCTGACGACCACCAGTTCCTTAAATACAAAACTTCCCTGCATGGGGAAGTTGTGCGACAACCAGAGACTGTTATCTTCCCCAAAAAAATTGGGCTGGTAAGCACCTTTTTTGTCTAGTTGACAAAAAGGTTGCTGAGCGATCATTGGGCCAGTTCCCTAGCGCTGCTCTTAATAACCTCCTCTAATTGTCAAGGATAACAGAATATTAACAGTCATAAAAATATTTGTCAAATTTTAGTTATAAAGGGGTTTACAGGGACTCAATTATAAGGTAAGCTGTGATAGAATTTCTAACTCTTAAACAGATTATTTCCATGAAAGTTGATGTTTCTAAACAGCCAAAAAATGTTGTAAAAGTTACGGTTGAATTAGATCAAGCTGATCTTCAACCATATCTGAAATCGGCTGCAGCCCGGTTAAGCCAAAAGGTAGATGTGCCGGGATTTCGTCCCGGCAAAGCTCCTTATGACATGATAAAAAAGCAAGTGGGCGAGCAAGCTATATATCAGGAGGCCTCTGAGGATATTGTGAAAAAAACATATCCCCAGATTGTCATAGACCAAAAATTAGAAGCTATCGGTCGGCCCCAAATAGAACTACAAAAAGTTGCTCCAGGCAATTCGTTTGTTTACGTTGCGACTGTAGCTCTACTGCCCTCAGTTAAGCTGGGAGACTATAAGAAGCTTAAGGCTAGAAAAAAAGATGTCAAAGTTGATCCCAAAGAATTAGAAAAAACCCTCCAGCATTTGCGCAAGATGAGAGCTAAAGAAACAGCCGTTGATCGTCCAGCCCAAAAGGGCGACAAAGTAGAGATAGATGTCGATCTCTCTATGGACAATGTGCCGGTCGAGGGCGGAGCGACCAAAAACCATCCAGTGGTGATTGGTGAGAATCAGATGGTTCCGGGATTTGAAGATAATCTGGTCGGTATGAAAAAGGGTGAGACAAAAGAATTCCAGCAACCCTATCCCAAAGAGTATTTTCAAAAAAATCTAGCAGGTAAAGATGTTGATTGTAAAGTTAAGGTCAATAATGTTCTCGAGGTTGAATTGCCTGAGCTGAACGACGCATTTGTAAAAACTTTGGGTAAGTTTGAAAACGTCGAAGCGTTAAAGATGCAGGTATCAAAAAATATTGAGGCGGAGCAAGCCCAGAAGGAAAAACAGAAATTTGAGATAGCAATGCTGGACGAAATAATCCAGAAATCAGAGTTTGGTGAGATTCCAGAAGTATTAATTCAAGCCGAATTAGTACGTATGGTTGGTGAGTTAAGAATGGAAATAGAAAGACAGGGCCTGAATTTCAACGATTATATGACTCATCTGAAAAAGACCGAGGATGATTTCAAAAAAGAATTTCATCCTCAAGCCGAACGCAGAATAAAAAGCGCTTTAATCTTAAGACAAATCCGGATTCAGGAAGATATCAAAGTTGATCACAAAAAAATCGAAGATGATATCAAACATCAAAAGGAATTATACAAAGACGATTTAGAGACGTATAATAAAGTTGATTCACCAGAGTATCGGGATCAGTATGAGGAAATGCTTCTGAACCGCCAGGTATTTGATTTTTTGGAACAACAAATATATCCAGACAAAAAATGAAGATCGGGGCCCATGTTTCTATAGCTGGAGGGGTGGCTGAAGCACCCAAGAACGCAGCGGAGATAGGCTGTGAATGTTTTCAGATGTTCAGTCGTTCCCCGCGTGGCGGCCCGGCTCCCGAGTTAACCCCTCAAGTAATAAATGACTTCCAGGAGAGCTTGAAGCAGAATAAGCAAGTAGCTTTTTATATCCACACTCCCTATTATATAAACCTAGCTTCATCAAATAACAAGATTAGATTTGGCTCGATTAGTGTTATCCGAGAAGAATTAGAACGTAGTAGTCAGTTGGGAGCTGAGGCCGTAATGACGCACCTGGGTTCAGCCAAAGATGTCGGTGAAAAAATAGCAGTTAAAAAAGTTGCCGCTGGGATCAAGCAAGCATTGAACGGTTATAAAGGCAAAACCAAATTTTTGATAGAATTGTCAGCCGGCTCAGGGATGATAGTAGGCGATACTTTTGAAGAGGTGGCTAAGATAATTAAATTAGGCCAACATCCTGAAGTCGGAGTATGTTTTGACACCGCGCATTGTTTTGCCTCTGGCTATGATTTGCGCAACCAAGCGGCGGTCAAGAAAACATTCGACCAGTTCGATAAAGTGATTGGTTTAAAAAAGCTTGGCTTGATACATGTCAATGATTCAATGGTAGAATTTGACTCACATAAAGACCGGCATGCGCACCTTGGTGATGGTGAAATAGGTTTGGATGGATTCAAAGCCTTAGTGCGAGAACCGCGGTTGAAGTCAGTCAATTTGGTATTAGAAACACCCAAAGATAACAAAAGGATTGATGATATAAAAACATTGAAGAGATTGCGTGAGCAATAATACCCACAGCAGGCGAGGATAATCATCCTCGCCTACAGGAATAATCCATGAAATACCAAGATCTAGATAGTTACGTTGATTATTTAAGAGTTTTCCCGCGCTTTAGCCCGCGGGAGTATTTAAAGTTGGATCGGATACAGAAGATGCTGGCGTTGATGGGCCACCCAGAAAAGAAGCTCAAAGGAATTCAGATAGCTGGGACAAACGGTAAGGGTTCAACAGTGGCTTTGGCTGCTACAGCTCTGCAAGAAGCTGGTTATAAAACCGGAGCATTTTATTCACCTCATCTGGTGTCATACACCGAAAGATTCAAAATAAATGGCCGGCCTATTTCTCAGAGACGCATGGTTAAATTAGTCATGTCGCTTAAACCAATTGTCGAAAAAACAGAAAAAGCTATCGGTGATCAGCCCACCTGGTTTGAGGTTTTAACAGCTGCTGGGGTAAAGTATTTTGTTTCGGAAAAAGTCGATTGGGCAGTTTTTGAAGTCGGATTGGGCGGACGATTTGACGCTACTACCGCCTTGGGATTGAGATATAAAATTATTACTGACATTAGTCAGGATCATACTCATATATTAGGTAGAACTGTTTCTACCATAGCTAAAGAGAAAGCTGGAATAATTCAGCCGGGTAATTTGGTTATAACTTCAAATACCAGGATCGCCTTCAAACAGATCCAGCGGCGTTGTCAGCAAACTAAATCTAAATTAATTGAGTCACCGACAATCAAAGTCAATAGTTTAGACATACATCAGACCAAATTTACTATTTTTGATCAAGGTAAAAAAATTGATGCCCAGACAAGTTTAATAGGCGGGGTTCAAGCAAAAAATGCCGGATTGGTTTACAAGCTGTTAACTCAGGAATTAAAAATTCCTAGCGCTAGAGTGCTGAAGGCTTTTAGAAAAACCAAACTAGAAGGCCGTTTCCAAATACTGTCTCAAAAGCCGTTAATAATAATAGATGGTGCGCATAATGTAGCGGCCTTGGGCAGTCTTTTGGGTGCAGTAAATGAGATAGGATATCTACCTAAAGATATTGTTGTAGTTTTTGCCACAAAGCTGAGAAAGAAGTACCGAGCGATGATAAAAATGTTGGGAAAAAATTGCCGGCTGATAATTTTGCCCGAGTTGGAAATAACCAATATAGTCTCTCCACGCAAACTTAAGCAGATATATCCTAGAGCCGAAATAGTTCGGAATGTTAGGCAAGCAATAACATTGGCCAAGACAAAGGCCAAAAAACATGATATTATTTTGATAACTGGTTCATTTTACTTCATTGGCGAGGTGATTCGTATGAAGCGTCAAGGCAAGCCCGTGAAAATTGACCAGATAGATGATAATCAGGCGGAACAAAAACATGACTCATTAGATCAAAAACCAAATACTCGAACTAATCTTTTAATGTAGAAAGGAATTTTATGGTTTTTGATAGACTAAACATGCCCTCGCGACGCGACTTGCTCGCCGTTGGCTTCATCGCCTCATACATAATTGCCAACATAATATCAGTCAAGTTTGTGAAATTGTTCTGGCTGGATTTACCAGCTGGTACTCTGTTATTTCCACTTACTTTTTTATTCACCGATGCTTTTAGTGAATTATACGGACGCAAAGAAGCTCAAAAACTGGTTTGGCTGGGATTCTATGCCAATTTAATAGTGCTGGTGGCAATCAAGATATCGGTCTGGATAACTCCCGCGGATTTTTGGCAGAACGCCGAAGCTTATAAGCTGATTATAGATTCTGCACCCAAGATAATCCTGGCCAGCATTATTGCCTATTTGGTGTCACAATCTCATGATGTGTGGGCGTTTCATTTTTGGAAAAAGATCACCGGTGGTCGCTGGCTCTGGTTCCGCAATAATGCTTCTACGTTAGTTAGCCAGCTAATAGACACTGTAGTGTTGATTGGTTTACTTTCCTGGTTTGGAGTAGTGCCCGCTGCTTCAGCTCTGGCTGTAATGTGGTCAAACTATCAGGTTAAAGCAGCTTTTGCCCTGTTAGATACCCCACTTTGCTATGTCCTAGTTTGGCGCAGAAGAAAAAAGTAATAATTAATAAATAATTTATGAAAATTACAAAATATCCTCAATCATGCGTTTTGATTGAACTTAAAGACAAAAAAATATTAATTGATCCAGGCGATTATGTTTATCAAAAAACTGACATGAAGCCAGAGAATTGGACTGGTATAGATCTGATTCTGCTCACACATGAACATAGCGATCACTATGAACCAGATAGTTTGAAAATTATAATGAATACCAATCCTGGCGCCAAGATTATTACTAATACAGCAGTTTCAAAATTGTTGGAAAAGGAAAGGTTATCCTGCCAAACGGTTGAGCCCGGTGAATATATTAATTTGGAGAATATTGAAATAAAAGGTATTAAATCACAACATGGTCCATTGCCTAGCGGTGACCCGCCGCCCGAGGTAATTAGCTTTTTGATTGATCGTCGCATTCTTCATATGGGCGATACAATCAAAAGCGATCAAGTGCCAGCCGAAGTTGTGTTTATTCCAATGTGCGGCGATGTCTGTTTTTCGCCCAAGGACGCTGTTAAATATCTGAAAAAGGTAAAACCTCAATTGGTAATCCCGATTCATTATGACAATGAGAAGTTTATTACTGACACAAACGTGTTTGCCGAGGCTCTGGAAAAAGGCGGTTTTGAATATAAGATTTTGAAGGACAAGGAAACCGTTGAGGTATGAGAAAAACCGTTACCAACCTAGCTAGAAAAGTCGGCCAGATACTGTTAAAAGAGTTTCAAAAATCTGGCCGTTCTGGTTATCAGGACAAGTATAAACATGAAATAGTTACCAAGTTTGATTTTTTGTCTGAGAAGATGATCTTGAAAGAACTCAGGAGGCATTATCCAGACCATTCTATTCTAAGCGAAGAAACACACAACAAAACCAAGGGCAAGGGGTATATTTGGGTGGTTGATCCTATTGATGGAACAACTAATTTTGTGATGAAAAACCCGTTGTTCTCAGTCTCCATAGGTTTAGTGAAAGACGGCCAACCTGTTTTCGGCGTTATTTACGCACCAGTAACTGATGAAATGTTTGTAGGAGAAAAGGCCAAAGGAGCGACTCTAAATAACCGTAAGATTAAGGTAAATAATAACAGCCGAACCGACCAAGCGTTTTTGACTTTTTGTCACGGAACCAGATTTGCTGCCATCAAAGAGGCGATTGAACTTTATCGCACCCTGAAATTAAAAGGAAAAGATTTCCGCCAATTAGGATCAGCTGCTTTGGAATGCGCTTTTGTAGCTTCAGGTCGATCCGGTGCCATAATGATTCCGGGCGTACACGCTTGGGATGTAGCGGCGGGCGCGGTTATCGTGCGTGAGGCAAGCGGCAGAGTAACGGATTTCCAAAACAAAGACTGGACAATAAAATCAAAAAACATTCTAGCTACCAACGGAGCAATCCATAAAAACCTACTACGATATATCAATGAAGTCTATCGTTAAAGGAAAAGTTGTTCGAGGCGAAGGAATTGGTAAAAAAAATGGTTATCCCACAGCAAATTTAGATCATGATTATTTTAACTCCCACCCGCTAACCACCGGTGTTTATGCTGCTTGGAGCGAGATAGATGGAAAGAGATACCAATGTCTGGTCGTAGTTGGCGTACCTTTTACTAAGCAGAGAGATGATTTTAAAATTGAGGTACATCTGCTAAACTTTAAAGGTGATCTGAGGAATCGTTATTTGTCAGCTGAGATAGTGGAAAAATTAAGGCCAATAAAGTTTTATTCAGACCCAGAAGAGCTGATGAAACAAATAGAAGATGACATTAAACAGACTAAAAAATTATTGAAATAAATTTATGTTTAGCGGCAACACCTACGAAGTCGGTACAGTCAAAGAAATAAAGAAAAGAAAAAAATCTTGGTCTATTAACATTACGGCCAAAAAGATTTTAGGTCGAATTAAAGTAGGTCACTGCATTTCTATAAGTGGGGCCTGCTTACCGGTTACAAAAAAAGTAGCTGGCGGATTTATGGTCGAGGCAGATGTTGAAACACTACGCCACACTCTTTTTCAAAAAATAAAGGTAGGTTCCAAACTAAATTTGGAACTCCCCCTGCGCCCGTTTGATGATTTAGGCGGACATTTGGTTCAAGGCCACGTAGACGGAGTGGGTAAAATTTTGGAAGTTTTTGATACGCACCATGATGTTATCTGGACCATTGAACTGCCCAAGAAGCTTATGAAATATGTGGTGCATGCTGGTTTTATTGCGTTGGATGGAGTCAGTCTGACGGGCATGAACCCAGATACTATAAAATTCCAAGTGGCCATCATTCCTCAGACTAGAAAAAAGACCAATTTCCAGTATAAGAAAAAAGGTGATCTGGTAAATGTCGAAGTTGACATGATGGCCAAATATTTAGAAAAACTTGTGTCTAAACGTTAAGAGTAGATGCCTGATTTAGAAACAATTGCCAAACAGGTTAAAGAGTGTCAGAATTGCCCTCTCTATGAGAAGGCTACTCAAGCTGTTCCAGGAGAAGGCAATCCAAATTCTGAAGTGATGTTTATCGGAGAGGGACCGGGCGCTGAAGAAGACAAGCAGGGCCGGCCATTCGTTGGAGCGGCCGGCAAGTTTCTGGAAGAAATGCTCGGCCTGATCAACTGGAAGCGTGAAGACGTCTTTATCGGAAATATTGTTAAACATCGACCACCTGATAATCGTGATCCGCTGCCAGAGGAAATAGTTGCTTGTACGCCGTATCTAGATGCTCAGATAAAGGTTATCAAACCAAAGGTAATAGTTACTCTGGGTCGGCATGCTATGTATCAGTTTTTGCCTTCGGACTTTCGCATATCAAAAGAACATGGCAAGGTATTCCGTCGCAAAGGCAGGGCCTACGTTCCGTTTTATCATCCGGCCGCAGCTCTTTACCACAATGCTTTAAAACAAACTTTGATTAATGATTTCAAAAAGCTGCCATTGATAATAAAAAAGTTGGACAGCCTTGAATCTGGTTCAGAAAAATAGCCGAATAGCCGACAAAATTAATATTTGTTATACTATAAACATGATTGATACGAAAATTTTACAAAAGATACCGGTTTTTGAAGGGTTAAGCGAACCCGAACTTCAAGTTGTCTCAAAGATAATCACCGTAAAAAAGTTTAAAAAAGGCGAGGTGCTGTTTGAACAGGGGGAGCCGCGCCGATCTTTTTTTATTGTCTTGAGCGGACAGGTTCACATCTATCGTATTTTTAGTGAAGAGGTCCAGACCTTGGCTATTTTAGGTAAAAATAATTTTGCAGTGGAAAGTTCACTGACTGACCCAAAAGAGAGACACGGGCACAATTGTGAGGTGACTGAGCGGGGAGACATGATTGAAATTCGGGGAAAAGACTTTTTGAAGATGTCAGAAGATTATCCTCAAATAACCAATAAGGTTTATAATAATATTATTGCCAATTTGGCTAATAGGCTGCATCACGCTAATAATAAAATCGTTACTATTTACTCGACTGGCAAGATTGCTTCCACCTATGATGATTTGGATCATCTGACTGATCTGATTATTTCCACCATCTTACAGATTATAAAAGCCAAGAAAGCAATCTTTGCGTTGTATCACCCCGAAGAAGGCAAGGTCACAATTTATGATGCCAGAGGGTATTCCAGCAACCAGAAGATAAAAAATTTGAATATAAATGTTTTTAAAGATCCAGTATTGGGACAGATATATCGTTCAAAGAGAGAGCTGATGATAACGAAAGCAATGTACAAACGTCGAAAGAACCTGCGGACCGCTTATTCGTCCCAAACGATGTTAGGCGTACCCTTGTTGGTCGGTGACCGTGTAGTGGGAGCGATTTTATTGGGAGAAAAAGATCGCAGCAGAGATTTTAGTTATAATAACCAAATATTGCTCGATGTTATTGCCAGGCAAATTGTATTGCCAATTGCCATGGCAGGATCTGAAGAAGAACCAACTAAATAAATCTCCAGACAGCAAAAAATCGCCTATAATTAATAAGCGATTTTTTGGTGCCGGGGGCGGGAATCGAACCCGCACAGAGTTTCCCCTACAGGATTTTAAGTCCTGCGCGTCTACCAGTTCCGCCACCCCGGCTTGTATTATTTTAATAAACATTGTTTGAACGCGTCTACCCGTCTCGACTAGCTGACGCTAGTCTCAGCGAGGCGGGCTAGTTCCCTGCCTGCCGACAGGCAGGCGCCACCCCGGCTTGTTATTTAATCAGTTCGAAGAGAACTATTCCTGTTGCTACTGATACGTTTAAAGATTCTTTTTGCCCATGCATGGGAATGTCGATCACTTGATCGGCCAATTTAAGAATTGTTTGAGGCAGGCCGGTGACTTCATTCCCTACCACTAAAACGACAGGGTATTTCAATTTACACCTTGTATAATGCACGCTTTTTCTAGATTGTTCAAGGGCTAATATTTGCTGACCGTTTTCTTTTAGTTTTTTCAAAAAACGTGATGTTTGTTTATGATGTTCCCAGGGTATGTATTTTGTAGCACCTAGGGCTACTTTGTCAATCTTATGATGCGGCGGTTTGGGAGTTATTCCGCATAGATAGATTTTTGATACTCCGGCCGCATCAGCTGTGCGAAAGATTGAACCAACGTTAAAACGGCTACGTATGTTATACAACACTACGGTAATTTCTTGGTTAGCTTTCTTCATGATCAAAAACTCTCCTGGACGTACCGATCTACAACTTTTTGGTAAGCGCCAAAGTTATATTGCCGGTAGCTTTCTTTGCTTAGCCACTCAAATTTTAAAGACTCTTCGTTAATTACAATATCTCCGCCGGTAAAATCACAACTATAGAAGACCAGAAATAAATTAATATTGGGAACTAATTTATTGCCAGGTGCTACTTGAAATTTAAAAACATCAAAAATATTTCTAATCTTAAAACCAATATTCAATCCCAACTCCTCCAAAAGTTCACGACGTAGACACTCTGTGGCTGGCATATTAATTTCATCCGGTTGAGTGCGTCCACCTGGTATATCCCAGAATTCGCTGTAGGCGTCTTTGAGCGCTAAAAAAGTTGATTCTTTTTTTAAAAAAGTTTTCAAACCAACCTCAAAGTTATGGACAGGCTTTCTAGGCATCAGAATTGTAGAAATAATAAATTCTTACCATAGAATATCATAGTTTTTGAGGGTCGTAAACGGTGAGAAATAACCAGCACACGTAAGCGAGCATGATCATGCTCGCTTACAATAAGATAGCATTGAACCCTAATTCCTACCTCTAAACTAGGCTTAAAATAATTTATTTATAGCTAATATTAGCCAAAGCCTCTAGAATACCCCTTGACAGGTTTTATCAGATGCGCTATCATGCAGCGTTATGCTGATGGATTTGGAGAGAGATCTGGTCAGCCCATTACAATTTAACAGAGGAGAGAGCCCCACCTTCACTAAAAGTTACGGTGGGTGAAACGACTGTTTTTAATACAGCCGGAAAAAGCCAATGCTTACAAATGGGTAATGGTTTGTTTCTGTCGAAGACTCTCTTCTCGGGTTCGACAGCAGCAAACTGTCACCCATTTTTGTTTGCCAAACCATATGAATGGAAATAATAAGGCAAACAACCCGCCGTAGTTAAAAAAGCGTAGGCGGGTAAACGATTTAATAGTTAATTTTGTTTCCTCGCGATATCGAGGTTAGGAACGGCGGTCACAACCCATGTTTACGACCGGAACCTTCCAGCCTCGAGCTCGTGGGGAAACAATCATTCTCCGCACTGAAATGGAGGGGTGTAGAACGCAGCGAGGAACTGGTCTGGTCAGGTTTCGACTTGACTGTTCCAGGGAATCGCCGCGGTTCAGTGAGCTTCGGCTCAAAGCTGAACATTCTATCCTCCATTTCACTGCGGAGAAAACTTCTCTTCAGCGTTTCCCCTATATTTAGGGCGGAATGCTGAAGAGAGAGTTCATTAAATAAATTCCTCCGCGCCGAATTGCCCGGCAATATGCCAGATGCTTGGCAGCTCGGTGCGGGCACGAGTAAGCTAGCTGAGAGCGGCGCCACACTGTGTCTGATAAAGTGAACGTAGAGGAGGTGAACGATGACCTTTTTGGAATATCTAGTTGAAGAGGACATTCCTCACGGCCAGATTAAACATGTTTCTGTTGCATGTGAGTATGGCTTGATGCTGCAATATGTGAAAAACGGCCAGCATTTTGACCAGGTGATTTCTGTAGAGTCAATATGCTGCTGTGAGAGATGCGGAACGCTAAACAAGTTGACACCACCACTGGCGCGCCTCAGCCTTCCCAAGATTACCAGTTTAAAATGGCTTTTAAGCCGGTATGGACAGTACAGAGTGGATAAATCACGCTCTGGATCAACATCCATAGCCTTGGAAGCCGATAACGAGGAATGGGAAAATTCATAACGCAACAACTGGTAGTCTTCTAGCTCATACGCTCTTTCAATGATCGCAACAGCGGTCATACACAGGTGCCACTCATCACAGTCGCACCTTCCCTGAATGACGTGCAGTTCAGGGCCTCTTCCGAGCCCGTCAAGCCATTGACGGATTCAGAAGAAGTTCATTAAATAAATTCCTCCGCGCCGAAATGGAGGGGCAAAGACACGCTAGCGGACTTGATCGAGTGGGGTTTCGACTCAATTCCTTCAATAGAAGCTAGCGAGACGGGATGTCAGACTTTTTTGTCTGACAGAGCCTGTCTAGTCCTTTGGCCTCCAGCTCGGTGCTTAGTACACGATTTTCTCGAAACAAGGAGGATGCCATGTGGCGGATCTATGTGTTGTTGATTGCAGCATTTTTCATTTTCATACCTTGGTCTGATAGTCAGGCCGAAAGCGGCTTCATCAGCCTGGTAGAGATGCACATCGATGAGCCCGAGCAGCTGATCGAAAAAGGCCTGGCCAAGATCGGGCCAGATGAGGTCGACTGGGCCTTGTCAGAATGCCGGGATGGTGAGACTCTACTAGTTCTCTCCAGCCGGTCCGACTGCCTTTTCTCTGTGATTTTCCCGGATGACTGGGAAGTCACGACTGGCGACTTCTTCAACGAAAGAGTTGTGGTTGTCAAGACTGATCAGTCTCCGATCGAAGTGTTGGCTGAGATGTGGGGCTTCATGTTCCGTGTCCAGGCCGGATAGCGCTTCTCTATTGAGAAACGCAACCCCCCGAACCTAAGTTTAACTTGTGGTTCGGGGCTCTACTCGAGTCTGGTATCAGTATCAGATTCAAGTAGGGTTCATTAAAATAACCTAATTGCAGTTTATGGCAGGGATGCTTTAAGGGAAGGGATTTCCCTACCCGATTGATCTCGGGTTGCGCTAAGCCAAAAGGCTACTGGAGTTCGACTCTCCTATTCCCTGCCACCAATTTCGGGGAACGTTGATCTAGTGTCAACGTTCCCCTTTCCTCTGAGTTTATCTCAAACCGTATTCTGGGACGGATTTGGAGGAAGGAGGTGATTCTGATGACAATTCAGATTACCCAGAAGCAGGCGGCTGAGATTGTGGTGGTGTGTGTTGACGGTTGGGAGACCTGGATGGGAATCTCAATCAGAGATCTGCTACCTCAGTTGGCTGAACAAGTTAACACTACAATTGGCGCGATCGAAAGGGAAAGGAGTTACAGTGCCATTTACCGAACAGCGTTCTTTTCCGAAGCATTTTCCCACTAGGGAAAATTAACCCAGAACCGCATAGGATGTGTCGGTTCTGGGTCTCTCCAAGCCTTATTATTTGATAAGGTTTAGAGAGGCCTTTGTCCTCAGATCATTGTCATCGGAAGAAGAGACTCGCAAACAATAGAAGGGGGTGAATACCGTGGAATGGCTGAGCACTCTGCCCAGCTGGGCATTCGTTCTTGGGCTCCTCGCAGTGTCGGGAGCTCTGGCTCTGTTTATGCTTCTCATCGGCCGACGTGGCCGGAGGCGCTGAATCCAATAGGGGGAGTATTATAGCTAGATAAACTATGTGCTCCCCCCCTTTCCCCGAGTTCATTAATATGCTATTAGTGAATTCAGAGAAAGCCTTCTGTTTTTGGCCGGCGAAGTTAAATGCGGATCCGACTGTATGGTTATGAGCATTCTTTACTCTCTCCTAGAATGTATCACAGCACGCAGTCAGTATAATTCCGTTCAGGCTTTCGCCGGCCTAAACAGGAGGTTTTTGAGTTGGAAAAAGTTTGTCATTCAAGTGTGTTTGGAGTATTATAAACGTGAAAGAGCAATAGGTTTCAGATATGAATGGTGCAGTAAAAAACAACCCAACAAAAAGACCTCGCACCGCTCAACCAAAGACCAAAAAATGGTACAAAAACTGGTGGGGTATTTCTGTGATTGTTCTGGCTTTCTTGGCTATTTTAATTATTCTGGCTATCTCTTATCAATTTCTAGTTTATTTCCAAGAATTACAAAACCAAGGTGCAACCTCAAACGTAAATGACTTGGGGACGATTTCTTTTAATCAACTGGTTACTGACGATGATCCCAGCATAGGCCCGGACGATGCCAAGATTGTCATAGTAGAGTTTGCTGACTTTGAGTGCCCTTATTGTTATGAAGCTTCATCTATTATTAGACGCATTGTTAGTGAATACAGTGATAGCGTGCGATATATATATCGCGATTTTCCTGTTCCCGAATATCATCCCAATGCTTTTTTGGCAGCTGAAGCCGGAGAGTGCGCTAACGATCAGAATAAATTCTGGATAATGCACGACAAGATGTTTCAAAATCAGGACAGTCTGGAAGAAGAGGATCTCAAAAGATATGCCCTTGAAGCCGGTTTGAATACGGAATGGTTTAATCGCTGTCTATCTACGGAAGTAAATACAGAAGAGGTGCAAGCCGATATTCTGGATGGTCTTAAAGCGGGCGTAAATGGCACGCCAACGTTCATAATAAACGGATATCAAGTTTCTGGAGTTGTGCCAGCTGATACTTTTAGAGAAATAATAGATACTTTGTTAAGTGAAGAAGAATAAAAACATTGAATAAGAACATATGCCAAGTCAACTAATAACTTTTGTAGAAACACTTCGCACAATAACTTCTTTATTAGGTGTTATTGTCATAGCTATAGGCGTGGGTCGAGGAGTCTACGACTTATTTATCATGCTTAACCAAGCCCTACAGAGAAAGAGGGTTCAGGTACAGAAGTTTCTGGATCATATAATGAAAGCAATGATAATAGGACTCGATTTTTTTCTGGCCGGTGATATTATTCTAACCGTGGTGGTTCCAACCGCAGACAAACTAATTGCCCTAGGAGGGATAGTGTTGATCAGAATAGTGTTAGAATATTTCTTAATTCACATCCGTAACGTACACTTTTCTAAATAAAATTATAAGCCAAGAGACTTTATGCTATTTCATTCCTGAGTCGATAGAAATGTGTTATAATAACTCGTGATGAAAGCCTCTCTAAAAAAACTTCTTCACCATATTAAAGATGAATATAAATTAATCGCACCGGTAGGAAATGACCGAGGCCTTTTTTTAACACCAATTACTGAGCTGGCTGAAATAAAATTAACCAGTAAACTTAGTCAAAACACTTTTAAAGATTTTCTGTTCCCTCAGCGTCAAACCTTATTCAAATATGATAAAGAAAAACTAATTGAACCTGCTGAGGCCGACTTACCAAAATTGGCCTTATTTGGCATTCAAACCATAGATCTGCGGGCATTGGTTTTATACAACCAGGTTTTTCGAAAGGATGCTTATTATCAAGCAGTAAAAAACAGGTCATTGATAATAGGTTATTTAAAAGTGGCCAGCCAGAATCAGACTTTTGGTATTTTTCGTGAGAAGCTAGAAGAAGACACTCTGGAACATTTGGAATTTGATATTTTTGTTTTAGAGTCACCTTCTGGAGTTCATTTTTTCTCAGGCAGTCGAAAGGGCAGACACACTTTGACTAATGCGGGAATTAAGGACTTTGAAAATATTGAATTTGTAGGACCGATTAAAGAAAGCGGGCTGGACCCCCAAATGTTAAAGAATTACAAATTAGTAAAAAACTCATTTAATAGACACTCTGCAGTTTGGGAAGAATTGGGCCGTCGCTGCATTGCTTGTGGCAAATGCGCCTTAGTCTGCCCGACTTGTTTTTGTTTTTCCACCCAGTATGAATCAGGACAAAAGAAGAACACAGGCCAGAGAGTGCGATCTTGGGAAACGTGTTTCTATTCTGATTTTTCTAAAGTGGCTGGTGATCATAAGTTCTTAAACACAATCGCCAAAAGAATATATTTCTGGTACGAACATAAATTTGTTCGGATTCCGGATGAATATTCCATTCCTGGATGTGTCGGCTGCGGACGTTGTATTGAGGTTTGTCCTGTAGCAATTGATTTACGCAAAACCTTGGCGTCCTTAGAAAAAAAGCCAACCAAGAAAATAACTAAGAAAAAACCTAGCCAGTCAATCAAAAAGAAATGAAGAATTATTACAAACCAGATCCGGCCAAGATATTAAAGATAAATAGAGAGTCTCCAGATTCCAAACTCTATACTCTCCAGTTTGTTGACCAAAAGATACAAAAAGCTTTTAAATTTACCCCGGGACAATTTGTCATGGCTGGAATAATCGGCCAAGGCGAAGCCCCATTTGATATTTGCTCCAGTTCTTATGAAACAAATACTTTTCAACTGCTGGTCCGCAAAGTGGGCTCTCTCACCCAAAAGATTCATGAATTAAAGGCGGGCGATCGTATGCACATCCGGGGGCCTTATGGCCATGGTTTCCCCATGCCGAAGTTGGCTAGTAAAAACTTATTGCTGATCGGTGGCGGTTGCGGTTTTGTCACTATGCGGACTGTCATCTTGGACTACATCAAAAAAAAGCCGGAAGGCCAAAAATTGCAAGTATTCTTCGGAGTACGAGGTGAAGACAATCTTTTGTTCAGAAAAGAATTTAAGACTTGGAGTCAGCACATCGACCTACACATCATCGCCTCAGAACCGCCAGCCAAATGGCCTTATCATAAAGGCTTAATTACTGATCTTTTTAGCAAGGTCAAGTTATTAAAAAATGTGGCTGCACTGTCTTGTGGACCGCCTATTATGTATCGCTTTTGTTTAAAGGAGTTAAAAAAAATTCAGGTGCCTGATGAGAACATCTATCTGTCATTTGAGCGGCGCATGGATTGTGGAACCGGTGTGTGTCAACATTGTGCCATGGGGTCGTATTATGTCTGTAAAGATGGTCCGGTATTCTCCTACGACATGATCAAAGATATTCCCAATGTTATCTAGAGTCTCATGTGTTTGACTATTCCCAAGAAAATAATTTCAGTCAAAAGTACTAAAGCGGAAATTGAAGGTGGGCAGGTGGATGTTTCAATAATAAAAAATCCTAAGGTTGGCGACTGGGTTTTGGTCAATGCCAATCTAGCCATCCAAAAAATAACCGAGACTGAGGCAAAAGAAATTAATAAATTACTCAACAATGAATAAAGGTTACATATTGACATTTTCTACCGCCCTACTTTCTGGCCTGGCTTTGTATTTCAATAAATTTGCCGTGGCAGTAGTTAATCCGTATATTTTTACGGGGCTAAAGAATATTTTAGTCGCCTTGTTATTAATCCTTCTGATATATGGATGGGGCAAACACGCCGAGCTTAAAAGACTAACAAAAAAGCAATGGGGCTCCTTGGTAACAATCGGTTTAGTTGGAGGCAGTATTCCCTTTTTACTGTTTTTTAAAGGGTTAACTTTAACCTCAGCTGTGCAAGGTGCTTTTATCCATAAGACGTTGTTTATCTGGGCGGCCATCATGGCAGTTATATTCTTACGAGAACGAATAAGCCATTGGTCTATCTTAGGTTTAGTTAGTTTGGTCGGAGGATTAGTTCTGGTCACGCAAGTCAGGCTGGTATCTATTGGTTTGGGAGACGCTTTGATTCTCATAGCGACGATTTTATGGTCTGGCGAGCAGATTTTCGCCAAGAAGGCTTTAACTAATATTTCGCCCCTGGTCGTAGCTTGGGGTAGGATGTTCTTTGGTTTAATTGTGATAGTGGGTTTTTGGACTGTATCGGGACAGTTGCCACTCGTGGCAGGAATAAGTATTTCACAGATCGGCTGGGTGATGTTTACTGCCGCTTTATTGTTTGGCTACGTACTAACTTGGTATAGCGGTTTGAAGAAGATTTCCGTAGTGGCCGCGACGTCAATATTAGCTTTAGGCTTCCCTATTACCACATTAATACAAGTAATAATAGATGGCCGTTCAATCACCGTTTTTCAGATCATGGGATTGTTGTTGGCAACAACGGGAGCAATAGTTGTGTTAGCATTTCAGCGCACCCGAGGCTTTAAAACCAACACTGTTCAACGATGACAGGTATTTTGTCCTGTACAACTTATGCTTTTATGCCCAACCATCTTTCTTATTGCGGTCCGGCTGACGACAATAGAAATTTATTGGAATACGGTGCTTCCAAAACAGTTGACCAGGGACTGCAAAACATACTTTCCGATTTTCAAAATCTTTATCCCTATCTCAGATTCATTGCCCACAGCAATAAGATAAAAGACCCTTTTGACAACCGCGTAGTAGAGGCCTATTGGATAGGTAATGGTCTGTTAGATAGCACCACGATGAAGGGTTTTCACAGTCACTTGGTAGATACTTTGAAAATAAAGAGAAAACTAGATCCAGCCTCGTTGGAATATTTGATGGGAAAAATTCCCTTGGGAGCCAAACCGCATCATACCTTTCACGTCTTAAATGTTTTTCTGCGCACGGGCCACTGGGCGCTAAGCAATGTCCTGGAAACAATTGACAAATGCCGGGTGAGCTGGGGACAGATAAAGAAAATAGAGCCTGATAGTTTTACGGTCGTCACCCAGCCATTAGTTATGCAAGATAAAAAGTTAATACTGGGCCCAAGTTTCATGAAAAAAGTAAAAAAATCGGTTGATAACAAAACTTTTATTGATAACGCAAAGATTAATGACTGGGTTTCCTTCCACTGGGAGTTTGCTTGCGAGCTATTGAATGCCCAGCAAATAGTGAATTTGAAAAGATATACCCAAGAAGCAATTAACCTGGCTAATCTAACAATCTAATGCCTAATTTTCCAAAAAAACCAGTTATCGGAATTATCAGCCTGACTTGCTGTGAGGGTTGTCAGTTTTCGATTTTGGATCTGGGTGAGCGTTTACTGGAAATATTTGAACACTATGATTTAGGCGAGTTTGGTCTGGTGGAGGATTTACGCGAGCGGCCTCATTATGACATCGCAGTAGTTGAAGGCTCACCTATCACTCAGAGTGATATTAAACGCCTCAAAGAAATGCGTCGCAAATCAAAGTTCTTAATAGCCTTGGGAACTTGTGCTCACATCGGCTGTGTCCAAGGTATTAAAAACTACGTTGATAAGGACAAGAAGATACGTTACGTTTATAAAAATATTGAAAAAATCGATAATCCAAAAATTGTCCCGATTTCAAAATATGTAAAAGTAGATTTCACCATTCCTGGCTGTCCGATTAATAACAGGGAGTTTGCCAAAATCTTGTTAGATATTAAGGACAATAAACTGGCTTCGATTCCTGATCGTCCGGTTTGCTATGAATGCCCCTTGGCTCAAGCCGGCTGTCTTTTGCATAAAGGAATAATTTGTTTGGGTCCAGTAACTCTGGCTGGTTGTAACGCTATTTGTACTAAACAAGGTCAACAATGCCTGGGTTGCCGAGGACCGGTAGCTGAACCAAACGTATCCAGCTTACAGAAAAAGATAGAATCATTTGCCACTCGCGAACAGTTTTATCATGCGTTGCAAGTATTCGGGGTCCAGGAAATGTTTTTGGAGCAGGAAAAAAAATCTAAAAAGAGTAAAAAATAATATATGAAGATTGCCATAAAACACATTGCTCAGATAGAAGGCCACGGCGGTTTTGTTGCCGATTTGGAAGAGGGTCGAGTAAAATCAGCCAAAGTAAAAACCCACGAAGGGGCTCGTTTGATTGAGGGCCTGCTAGTTGGACGAAATTACGAAGAAGCGCCTTTGATAACAGCCAGAATATGCGGAGTCTGTCCAGTGGTTCACAACCTCTGTTCTGTTAAAGCCCTGGAAAAAGCTCTGGATGTAAAAATATCTCCTACCAACACCCTATTGCGGGAAGTGATGGAATTAGGCCAAACTATTCAGAGTCATGCTTTGCACGCCTATTTTATGGCTTTGGGTGATTATTTTAACATTAAGCATGGTTTTAATTTGGCCAAGAAATTTCCCGTAGCCACGCTCAAGGCTTTGAAAATCAGAGATTTTGGCAATCGCTTGATATTTACGATCGGCGGTCGCAGTATCCATCCATTGAGGACTAAAGTGGGTGGATTTACCAAACTGATTGACCAGGACGACATCGACAAAATCCTAAAAGAAATTCCCCAAATAATAGATAATGTATCAGCTTTAGTTGATATATATGAAACTATCGAGTTTCCCAAGTTTGAACGGCCAACAGAATTTCATTGTTTAGTGAACAACGGCCAATACTCGTTTTATCAGGGAGACACCATCTTGACTACCAAGGGTACAAAAATCCCGGTGGAAAAATTTGAACATGATGTTACCGAAATACAAAGACCTTACGAGATGTCCAAGCGAGCTTATTGGAAAGGCGACAGCTTCTTTGTGGGAGCCTTAGCCCGGCTGCATGTCAATGAGAAATATTTGAATCCCAAGGCCAAAGCGATTATGAAACATTTACCGCCTCGGCCAATCTACAATACCTTATATAATATTTTTGCTCAGCTGATAGAAATAATGCATAGTCTGGAAGAAGTGCAAAAAATAATGAAATCTTTGAAGTCAAAAAAATTGGGCCAGCCCAGCGTGTCATATAAATTAAAAGCTGGTAGTGGTGTTGGTGTGGTTGAAGCACCCCGTGGCACTTTGTTTCATCACTATGAGTTGGATAAAAATGGCTATATTAAAAATTGTAACATTATCACCCCGACCGTACAGATGCTATCCAATTTAGAAAATGATTTAAAAATATATCTCGAAGGCCAAAACAAAGGAAGTATTAGCCAGAATAAAATTAAAACCATGGTTCGGGCCTACGACCCCTGTATGACCTGCGCAACACATTAATATAAAACAATGCATGATCTCTACGCCGCCCAGGATATAATAGAAACCGCTATTAAAACCGCTCAAGATAAGAAATTGAAAAAAATTTCTAAACTCATGATATCACTTGGTCACATTGAAGATCATGGTGATATTATTTCTGAATCCAATTTGAAATTTAATATCAAAATGTTGTCCAAGAACACTCTGGCTGAAGGTGCAGCGATCGAAATTAAAAAAAGCAGAGGCCAGCAATGTGTTTTGACAGGGATTGAAGGCGATAAGTAGAAAAGGGTTGATAAAAATACAAAAAATACTATGGTATAAGTGGATTTATCCACAGATTTATGTTTTCCGACACCATCCCTAATGGACTTTACCTGAGATAAGCAAAATCCCTAGCATTTTTGTATTCTTGGCCAGGCAATTGGCTTGTGGTATACTGATATAGCAAACACAAAATCTGGGACACAGAAATTTTTTGGTGAAAGTATCACGCAATTTTTTTTGCTCTCAAACATAAATAGATTAATCCTTGTAAAATAGGCTTATATGCTTTGCCCCATGTGCCAATCAGAAACAAAAGTGGTGGACTCGCGAGTTCTAAATGGCGAGATGATAGTACGACGCCGACGTGAGTGTACAAAATGCAAGTTTAGATTTTCCACTCATGAGCAAATCGTCATACTTGATATGCAGGTAATAAAAAAAGACGGCAACAGAGAAACATATAACCGCAATAAACTAGAAGCCGGGATCCGAAGAGCATTAGAAAAACGGGATCATAGCGAAGAAGATGTTCAGAGGTTGATTACTACTATCGAAACGGAAATACAAAAAGTCGGCGGGCAGCAAATTTCCAGTCAGAAAATAGGCCATATCGTTGTTTTAAAGCTAAAAGATTTCGATCCAGTAGCTTATTTACGGTTTGCCTCTGTTTATAAGTCTTTTCAAGATATCCAGACATTTGATGTTGAAATAGATAAATTAAAAAATAGTAATTAATAAAAATACATATGACTAAATCATCAGACACCCAAACCTCATCAACAAAGTTCAGTCCATCAGTTTTTACTAAGAGTTTTAAGAAGACTCCTAAGAAGATAAAAAAGCGGGATGGCAAAGTAGTGGATTTCGAGCAGAAAAAGATTGCCCTGGCGATCCAAAAGGCGATGCAGTCAGTGGGTGAACTCAACAAGTCTTTAGCCAAAAGGATGTCTGATGAAGTAGCCACAATAATAACCGAACGTCTTTCCGAAGGCGACGTCCCAACGGTAGAGGGGATACAGGATATTGTGGAAGAAGTTTTGATCCGTGCCAACCTGGTAAAGGTAGCCAAGGCTTTTATTATCTATCGTCAAAAACATAAAGAGGTGCGTGAAGCTCGCCGTATGTTACAAGAATACAGAGTGAAGGTGAAATCTACACCGAACGCTATGGTGGTTCTGAAGAAACGTTATCTCAGCAAGGACGAACAAGGTGAAGTCACAGAGACGCCCGAAGAAATGTTTAAACGCGTAGCTAATAACATTGCCTACGCGGATAATTTATACAAGACTCTTTATCATCAGGATGTTGATATTGAGGAAACAGCCAAAGAGTTCTATAACCTGATGAGTAATCTGGAATTCTTGCCAAATTCACCTACTCTGATGAATGCTGGACGGGATTTACAGCAATTAGCCGGCTGCTTTGTTTTGCCGGTAGATGATGATATGAGTGGAATTTTTGAAGCGATTAAAGATACCGCCTTAATCCACCAGAGTGGCGGTGGCACTGGCTTTTCTTTTTCTCGTTTGAGACCCCACGGTGACATTGTTAAATCCACAGGTGGTATTGCGTCGGGCCCTGTTTCTTTCATGAAAGTCTTTAATGCCGCTACCGAAGCGGTTAAACAAGGAGGAACGCGTCGCGGAGCAAATATGGGTATTTTGAGAATTGACCACCCCGATATTTTAGAATTTATAACTTGCAAAGAAAATAATGTCGAGCTTAATAACTTCAACAT
>CAZQLY010000002.1:93711-131629 GCA_964594455.1 uncultured Gammaproteobacteria bacterium
ACATATCTGTAGCGGTTACGGAAGATTTCATGAAAGCCGTTGAAAAAGATAAAGATTATGACCTAATTAACCCTAGAAGTGGCTTAGTTTTCAAGAAGTTGTCAGCCCGCAAAGTATTTAATCTTATGACCACTATGGCCTGGAAAAACGGTGATCCAGGTATAGTGTTTATTGATCGAATAAATAGGGATAATCCTACACCAGAGCTGGGAGAAATCGAGTCGACTAATCCTTGCGGTGAACAACCACTGCTGCCTTATGAATCATGCAACCTAGGGTCATTGAATTTATCTAAAGTGGTTAATGATAAAAAAGAAATTGATTGGGATCACCTAAGACGAATAGTCAGAACTGCTGTTCATTTTTTGGATAATGTTATTGATATGAATAGATTTCCTTTGCCAGCAATCGAGGATATGGTTGAAAAGAACAGAAAGATTGGTTTAGGTGTCATGGGTTTTGCCGATCTCCTGTTACAACTGGAAGTACCATATAATTCCTCAGAAGCCCTTAAACTGGCTGAGAAGATTGTTCAGTTCATCTCCAATGAAAGCCGTAAGATGTCGGAGGAGCTGGCCGAGATCCGAGGAGCCTTTCCGAGCTTTGGGGGGAGTAGCTATGCGCAAAAGAAATCAAAGAAACTTCGTAATGCTACTCGCACCACCGTTGCTCCAACCGGAACTATTTCAATAATTGCTGGTTCATCATCAGGCATAGAGCCTTTGTTTGCCATCTCTTATGTACGCAAAAATATTCTAGATTCAGGCGACGAGCTCATTGAGGTTAATCCCTATTTTGAAAAGATTGCCAAGGAAGAAGGTTTCTACAGCGATGATTTGATGCGCCGCATTGCCGAAAAAGGGAGTATAAAAGATTTTAATGAAATTCCAGAACGTGTTCGTAAAGTATTTATTACCTCACACGATATTACCCCGGAAGATCATATCAGAATGCAAGCCGCTTTCCAAAAACATACAGACAACGCAGTTTCTAAGACAGTAAACTTCCCCCACGATGCTACAATTGAAGATGTTGAGAAGGTTTATCGCTTAGCCTATAAGTTAGGCTGCAAAGGAGTAACTATATATCGAGATCGTAGCCGAGACGAGCAAGTGCTAAATATCGGCAGTGGTAAAAAGGAAAATAAAGAAGCTGACGATTCCGTTGGTACAGAATCTATTAAACACGAGGTGACGCTAAGCAAGATGGTAGATAAAGAGAAGTGTCCTGATTGTGGCACTAAACTGGAGATCAAAGAAGGCTGCATGTCCTGTCCCAGCTGTGGTTTCTCAGCCTGCAGCATTTCATAGTTCTTGGAAAAATAGTAAATTTGACAGCTTTCAATCTGTTGGTGTAAGCTGTAGCCACAAGGTCTGTTTGAAAAAAATTAAGGGGAAGCTGGTGCGAATCCAGCACGGTCCCGCCGCTGTATGCGGAGAAGCAAGCTGCAAATACCACTGTCGAACTTAGTTCGGTGGGAAGGTGCGGCGAGCAAAATCCTCCGTAAGTCAGAACACCCTATTATATAGCCAATCTTCGGTAGAAAGTGTTGGTAGGGCCCGAAGATTTCGGGTTTTTATAATCATTTAACACATCTAACAATGACTAAAAAGTTTTCTATCAGTTTAGTCGCCATAGCCGGTATAGTAGCTGGGGCTTTAATGTATACCTACGCCAATGCCACGACTAATTATATTGCTGAGATACAAGAGACTCCCGCCGCCCAAGTCGCTGGTGCGGTTATAGAGAGAACGGAATATGGTGTAATAGTTGACGACGCGAAAAATGAAGTACGTAACTATACCAGGCTAGTAGAAGCTGATCAGGAAATCACAGCTTTGGAACTATTACAAAAAACAGCCCAAGCTAATGATCTAGAAATAGATCTGAAGGAATATGCCTTTGGCACGATAGTAGATAGCCTGGCAGGACGTACCAACGGTGATGAAAATATGTATTGGATTTTTTACGTGAATAACGAAATGGCTACTGTTGGAGCAGGTGACTACATAATACAGCCTGGTGACGTTGTGAAATTTAGCTTTGAAGAATCAATATTCTAAAAAAATATGATTAAAAAGATTAAATCAGTTCTCATCCAAGAAAGAACAAAACTGATTATTGCCTTGGGATTAATAGGAGCAGGGATTCTGTCACGTACCTTATTTCACATTGCTCCTAACGTAGAGTTCGTCACTGCCATTTCTTTAGTAGCCGGGTATTACCTGGGCGGAATTTATCTTTTTATCGTACCCTTAGGAGTAATGGTTGGATCTGATATGTTTTTGGGCAATAGCAGCATCTTTGTTTTTACCTGGTCAGCTTACTTGATAGGCGGGTTCATCGGCATGATTTTGAAGCAAACTAGGTTGAACAAAAATATTGTTCTTGCTGGTTTGGGCGCTGGAATAGCGTTCTCCATCTTCTTTTACCTGTACACTAACTTTGGCGTTTGGATAATTACCCCTTGGTATGATAAATCGTTTGAAGGTTTGATGTATTCGTATTATATGGGGCTACCATTTTTCCGATTGAACATAGTTGGTAACTTGATAATAGTCCCGGTAGCTTTTGCCGTAGCCGAATTTGTAAAACAAAGAGCCTATCTATCTCAAAAGAACAAAGAACAAATCACAAACCAAAGTAATTAAAAAAATCTAAATCATTTTATAAGTAATGAAACCAAAAGTTGATAAAAACAAATGTACTGGTTGTGGTACATGTGTGGCGCTTTGTCCAGACCTTTTCTATTTAGATGAAGATGGCAAAGCCAATGTCAAAGAGAATATTGATTGTGATGAAGCTGGTTGCAGTTGTCAGGACACCGTTGATAGCTGCCCGGGTCAGGCAATTAGTCTTAAGAAATAAATAATCAAATTAGAGAGAAGATTATTATATATTCAGCCTAGTCGTGTAACCCCGTAGTGTCGCAAAATAACCCATTGACTGAGTAATGATCATGTGGTAGAATGGGGGTAGAGATGGAAAAGAATCCTGAAAAACAGGATTTTTTTGATTGAATAATTAAGGAAATCTATCAATGGCTTCGCCTAAGCGTTGGAGGGCCAGAAGAAAGATTTTTTCGTACATCGCCATTATCGGATTACTGGGACTTATCTACCCTCAATCTGTTGCCGGTTCAACAGACCTTAGCTTAGACATTTATGAGGGTAGCATGTTGTCTGGTTTTAGCTCAGAAGAATCGGTTTGTCGGGAACACTTACCCGATATACCGGAACGGCCCGCCAAAAAATCATTTTATTTGACTGTTACAGCCTATTCGAGTTCGCCAGATGAAACCTCAGGTGATCCGTTTATCACAGCTTCGGGCAGACGTACCGGAACAGGTACCTTGGCCTACAACCACCTTCCTTTTGGAACCAAAGTACGATTCCCTGAAATATTTGGGGATCAGGTGTTTCAGATCGATGATCGATTAAAAGAGGGAGCCGGCCTGTATATCGCTGATATGTGGATGCCTAGCAAAGCCGAAGCAAAACAGTGGGGTGCGAAAATTCTGAAAATAGAAATTCTCTAAAACAAAACAACTATGATATATAAAGAGACGGCGTTGACCGTCTCTTTATGTTTTGCTATATTTGAGGAAGCTTTTGAACAAAGGCCGAACGTAACTGTCGGCCACGCCTGCCTGCCGGCAGGCAGGTAGCCAAGTCCCCGATTTTCCACCGGGGCAGGGTCCAGGCAGAGTGGGTTTGCGTCCTTTCGGGACATCACAAAACCTTTAAAAA
This sequence comes from uncultured Gammaproteobacteria bacterium, assembly GCA_964594455.1. Taxonomy (GTDB): domain Bacteria; phylum Patescibacteriota; class Patescibacteriia; order JAHIZJ01; family JAHIZJ01; genus CAZQLY01. Next base: position 97,461 of record CAZQLY010000002.1, read on the forward strand.
ACAAATTCAACTAATATGGCCAGGTAGCCAAGTGGTAAGGCAGGGGTCTGCAAAACCTCTATTCAGGAGTTCGATTCTCCTCCTGGCCTCCATAGGTTATTTGGATTAAGCGAGAGTAGTTCAGTTGGCTAGAACGTCTCCTTGCCAAGGAGAAGGTCGGGGGTTCGAGTCCCCTCTCTCGCTCCAGTCCGAAAATTCAGATTTCAAATAAAAAATCGCGTGGCCGGTTACCCAGTTACGCGATTTAGTGTGTTCTTTTTAATGCCAGGGTTGAGGCTTTAACCTCATCCATCAACCCGGAAATAAGCTCTTTGACAGACATGATCCTGTCGATCCGATGCACGTTGGCTCCGCAAAAGATCAGACCATTATCTACATCACCCCGATACGAATTGTCGAGGCGTTCTGCTACGCAAAACCCCGATGCATCCCGTTCGCACGAAAGAATACAGTGGAAAGGATATTTAGGCTTGGGAATATCGCCGTTGTGTAACCGCCTGAGAAAGTCATTGGCTAGTACTCGACCAGGCATACCCACCGGAGTCTTAATGATGTGTAGATCTTCGGGACCGGCATTCACGTACATCTGTTTGAACTCATCAGACACCGGGCACTCTGTTGTAGCAACGAAACGGGTGCCCATCTGCACTCCCGAGGCGCCCAAAGATAGCATGAGCGCGATATCATCTCCAGTGTAGATGCCTCCAGCGGCAATCAAAGGAATTTTTCGGCCGTCTGACTGCTCAAACGGTTGAATAATTTCCAGTGTTTCCCGGAGGATCTTTGCCAAGGAAAAATCGTTACTACGCGTCAATTGTTCAAAGGAGAACCCCAGGTGTCCGCCGGCCAGAGGACCCTCGATAATAAAAGCGTCAGGCATGCGTCCATAACGCTTCCACTGGTTGAGGATTATTTTCGCCAGTCTGGCCGAACTGATAATAGGAACCAATGCAACGCTTGGGTCCTCTACAATCGCCTGGAGGTCGCGAGGGATGCCTGCACCGTAGACGATTATCTTTGCACCGGCATTAACTGCGGTGACAACTAGGTCCTTGGCGTTCGACAGCGCCCCCATCACGTTCACGGCAAATGGCCTATCAGTGTGTTTTCGAAGCATTCTGATTTCTTTCAGTAACGCCTCACGGGACGTTCTGATAAAATCGTCATTGCTCATGCCGTGTGAAAGATCACCCAAACCCATGGAAGTTAGAGTACCCAAACAATCTTCCCGTAAAACAGCCAGTACCAATGGCCACCCTGAAACCCTGACCCCCATGCCTCCTGAAACAAGAGGCCGGAGGAATTCCCATTGCCCCATTCTCAGACTAGGGATTTCCATGTTTGCCTCCTATTTACTTTCTTGTTGTTTTAAAGAGCACAACTGAACAACGTTTGTACAGTAGATAGTACGTGTTATTCTTAGAATTGTCAAAAACTTAATACAGCTAAACGTCTTAAAAAGATCACCAAAAATCAGAAGAAGGAACTCTGGCTTACGCAGTATCTTGTGAAGGCAGTAAACCACATAGTAAGAACGAAGGAATACTTCCTACTACTGAAATGGTTTTCGATAACGATGAGGACATCAGAAAGGCTTCTGAAAGGCTAGCAGATGTGGGGAATCGGGACGACATGAGTAAATATGTTTAAGAAGTGTACAAAAAAATCGTTACATATTAATGTAACGATTTTATTTTTTTGTTAAATAAACATATCTTCCGGCTGGTTTTCTGAGTCATCTTCATCATTAATATCAGCCGGTTTTTCTTCAATTATATTTTTTTGCGGCTCGTCAGCTGTTTGTTTATCTGGGGCATTGCTGAGAACTACGTCTTCTTTTTTTATCCTTTTTGTGCTTCCACCGAAATCGACGGAATAGCCGTCTCGATAAATATCATTAACAATGCCGGTAGTAGTAGGGTAGGCGTCCATATCACCAGAGTTTTTTAAAGCCGTGATTTTACCCTCTGTTAAAGTAACCTGATCGCCGATAGATATTTCTTCAGTACTTTCTGATGGATTTAGACCCTGCTCCAGGGTTCCGACATTCCTTTCTAATATTTCTTCTGATGGAGCAGTGGATCGTTTCATAGAAAAGTTACCGCCACGTATAGCTGCGCTGCTTGTTGGAACCATAGCTGGTCTTTCGTAACCTGTTTTTTTCTTAGGCTGTACAGATTTATTTGCTTCGTTTACTTTACGATCTGATTCTGAATGAATTGATTGACGAAACTTTCTCAAATCCAGATCTTTATTCATGTTTCGGCGATCTAGAAGTGATTGAGCGGCCTCGTTTTTTAAACGTGCTACTTTTTGTTGTTGCTCTTTATTAACCGTAGGTGCTTTCTGGGGCGTTAAGTCTTGCTGCTTCTGAGTGGCACGTGAAACAAATCCCGCAGCTCTCATGCCGGTCTGTTTCATGACACCGCCATGTTCTTTTAGGGCGCTAAAGGCTTTGGCAACTTCTCTTTTTGATAAAGATTGTTTATACCTCAATTTGCCCAGACCTTGTTCTTGCAGGGCTTTATAAGCACGGTTAGGCAGGCTTCCTCTAGTAACGCCTTTGAGGGTATTACGAAATGCTTTCTGACTAATCCTGTTTGGTACTTTCCCCATATATTTATAATAACACAAAAATGGGTTTTTGTCAAAAAGGTAACTTCTTTTCTTAAGGGCTTGCCAAACACAACGGGCCTGAGTATAATGATTAATACACCCGTTTTTTTGTTGCCTAATTATTTAAACTTAACAATTAAGTGAGTACAACAAAGATTTCTCAAGACGAAAACAAAACAAAATCACCTGAAATGGAAAAATTACTTGATGAACAAGGGCTAATAAAGGTTCCCAAAGTTGGCGATATTGTCGAGGGAACCATTTTAAGTGTTTCCAAAAATGAAGTGCATGTTGATATCGAAGGCCTAAGCAGCGGTATAGTTAGAGGTCGGGAAATGTATGATGAATCAGGTGAATATACTGATTTAAAGGTAGGTGACAAAGTTCAAGCTACCGTCGTAGAACTTGAAAACGAAAAAGGCGCTTTAGAGTTGTCATTTAGACAGGCCGGTCATAAGAAAGCCTGGGATCACTTAGCTAAATTAATGGATGACCAAGTAGTGGTTGATGCTGAGATAACCGAAGCAAACCGCGGCGGGCTGATGATTAAAGTTGGCCGGGTAGCGGGATTTTTGCCCGTGTCTCAATTAACTGTCGAGCACTATCCCAGAGTTGAGGGTGGAGATAAAGATAAAATTTTGGAAAGACTGCTTCAATACGTCGGCAAGAAGTTTAAAGTAAGAGTAATAGACGCCGATGAAGCGGAAGAAAAACTGATAGTATCCGAGAAAGTTGCCTGGGAGGATAAACAAAAGCAGGTATTGAGTAAATATAAACTAGGAGATGTAGTAGAGGGTAAAATAACTGGAGTAGTTGACTTCGGTGCTTTCGTGGAATTTGGTGACGGACTCGAAGGCTTGGTCCATATTTCTGAGTTGGCCTGGCAAAGGATTGATGATCCCAGAGACATAGTCAAGGTTGGTGATGAGATAAAAGCTAAGATTATCAGCATTGATAATTCCCGCATTTCTCTCAGCATGAAGCAGCTAGTTGAAGATCCTTGGAAAAAAGCGATCGAGAAATACAAAATCGGTCAGGTAGTTACTGGTAAAGTTCTTAAACTAAATCCTTTTGGTGTATTTGTAGAGTTAGACGAGGATATTCATGGATTAGCTCATATTTCAGAGTTATCGCATAAACTGGTCAGACACCCTGGCGAAATAGTCAAAGTTGGCGAAGACCGCAAATTCAAAATCCTTACCATAGAACCTAATAATCACAGATTAGGCTTGTCGGTTAAAGCCTTAGAAAAGAAGCCTGCTGAAGCAGAAAACAAAAAATCTGAAACAGCAGCTTCTGATCCAAAGGGAGAGGCAGCTAAACCGGAACCAGAAACAGAGGGAACTGAGAAAAAAACTCCCGAAAAGCCTGACCCAGAGAAAAAAGAAGAATAATCCAAGAATAATTTTTAGGTTGAATAATTACCTCAATTGACCAGCGCCAGCTAGGTCAGTTGTAGTGTGTTCTTTATACAGAACTTGTTTGTCAAAAAGCCAAAAATCATCTATAATATATGAGATTAAGGAAATCATAATATGCAAAAAGCTGTAAGAAACTTCATCTATGCTGTCATAATCTTTCTAGCCATAGGAGGCATATTTAGTTTGTACCAAACATCGACTCAGCAAATAGGTGAAGTAAGCCTGAACCAGATGGTAGAACAGATTGAAAATGGGGAAGTAGAACAAATCATCGTTGAGGGTGATAAGTTGAATATTGTGCTAAAAGATGGCACCAAGGAAGTAACAAACAAAGAGACCGATGAATCGTTGAGCGCGCTACTTATTAATTACGGAGTCAAGTCGGAAGAAATACGCGATATCAAAGTAGATATTAGAGGCGAGTCTGGATTAAGCTTTTGGCTTGGGGCGATATTACCCTTTCTGCTGCCGTTCCTCCTGATCGGTGGATTTATATATTTTATGATGCGGCAGGCTCAGGGTTCAAACAACAGAGCCATGATGTTTGGTCAGAGCAAAGCCAGAGAGACTCAGTCTGCTAATTTGAAGAATCGCATAACTTTTAAAAATGTTGCTGGCGTAAAAGAAGCCAAAGAGGAATTATATGAAGTGGTGGAGTTTTTAAAAACCCCACGCAAGTTTTTATCCCTGGGTGCCAAGATACCCAAAGGCGTGCTTCTAGTGGGCCCTCCAGGAACCGGAAAGACGTTGTTGGCCAGGGCGGTCTCAGGCGAAGCTAATGTGCCATTTTTTCATATCTCAGGATCTGAATTTGTAGAAATGTTCGTCGGTGTGGGTGCATCACGAGTCCGCGATCTGTTTAAAAAAGCTAAACGAGCCGCTCCTTGTATTGTCTTTATTGATGAGATTGATGCGGTTGGTCGTCAGCGCGGAGCTGGCTTGGGCGGATCGCACGATGAACGAGAACAAACTTTGAATCAAATCCTGGTTGAGATGGATGGATTTGATACTGATACCAATGTTATTGTCATGGCCGCTACCAATCGTCCAGATGTTCTAGACCCGGCTTTATTACGGCCCGGACGTTTTGATAGAAGGGTAATGCTGGATTTACCTGACATCAAGGACCGTGAGGCCATATTGAAGGTTCACGCCGCCGCCAAACCCATGAAAGAAGGCTTAGATTTGAGAAATATTGCTGAGCGAACACCTGGTTTCTCCGGTGCAGATTTAGCAAATTTACTCAATGAAGCAGCGATTCTAGCGGCTCGGCGCTCCAAGAAACAAGTTGGGCTTAGCGAGTGCTTGGAAAGTATTGATAAGGTTTTACTGGGACCTGAAAGAAAAAGCCATATATTGACTAAGGATGAAAAGAAAATTGCCGCCTATCATGAGGCTGGGCATGCCATCGTAGCCCATATGCTGCCGAACGCTGATCCGGTACGCAAAGTATCAATAATGTCACGCGGCAGTGCCGCAGGCTATACACTGAAGCTGCCTACTGAAGACCGCCATATGCACAAGAAGTCATATTTCTTGGATGAAATATCAGTGATGTTAGCCGGGCATGCTGCAGAGAAACTAATATACAAAGAAGTAACAACCGGTGCCAGCAATGACCTAAAAGAGGCTACTAGGTTAGCTAAAAATTTGGTTACCCAATACGGTATGAGCGAAGCCTTGGGGCCACGTACTTACGGAGAGAGAGAAGAAATGGTATTCTTGGGTAAGGAGATACATGAAAGGCGAGACTATGGCGATGATACTGCCACCTTGATTGATCAGGAAATAATGAAGCTCATCAAACAGAATTATGAGCGAGCCAAAAAGATTATTCTAAAGATGAAACCCAAATTAACTGAATTGACAAACCGCTTGTTAGAAAAGGAAACGATTGAACAAGACGAATTTGAAAAACTTTTAGCAGCTAAATCAACTTCATAAACCGTATGGCCAAAAAATGGCCAATCGGCAGGAGGTAAAACATATGACACCGATTTACAGTGAAATTATAAAAAAGGCTTGGCGGATAATATGGCGCAATAAGTATTTGTGGTTCTTTGGTTTATTCTTAGTCTGGGTTGGACAAGAAGTAGAGACTATGATCCGCAACTACTTCATGCACACCGAACAAACCCTATCTCTAGACAGTTGGCAGAACTTATTTGACAGTGGATTTGGAGGAGTGATCAGCGATTTCTGGGGAGCGGTCAGCGGTACCACCATTGGAGCAGTATTGATAGTACTTTTGCTAATTGCGGTTATAATTGTCGTAGTATGGATGATGGTTAACTCCATTGGCGCTATTATTCATAGCACTGTAGAAATTAATAATGGAAAGCAATCCAGTTTCAACCAGAGTTTTGCTGTAGGCCGAAAATATTTTTGGAAAAATTTCGTGGTATACTTCATGGCCCGAATAGTTGATTATGCCTTTTTACTTATCAGCGGCTTAGTGGCTTCTTTAATATTCTTTGGAATGTTTGGTACTGTTATCGGCCTTATTCTAGTCTTACTATCATTTATTGTCAGCTTGATTATTTCGTTTATGTCAAAATATGCTGCCGCATACGTGGTGATAAGAGGACAGACAATATCCCAGTCGGTTCGCTCAGCCTGGAATTTATTCATTAAAAATTGGCTAGCCAGTATTGAAATGGCTGTGATTGTCTTCTTTGTTAATTTGGTGGTTAGTCTGGCCTTGTTCTTAGTCTTGGTTTTAATAACAGTACCTTTCCTACTATTGGTATTTATTTTGAGCCAGACAGAATTTGTCAATCTAGGAAATTCCTTCTTGTATATATTGACCGTGATATTGATGCTTATTACGATTGTGGTTGGATCTGTGCTTTCCGGGTTTCAGTTTAGTGCCTGGGTGCTGTTTTTCTTACGACTTGACGAAGGCAAAAAAGTCAGCAAAATTCTGCAGTGGGCTGAACGTTTGACTGGACAAAAGAAGCAACCTGAATTAAAATAGTTTTCTGTATATCTGAATGTAGAGCATCATGCTTACCCGCCTACCGGAGTACGGGCCATTTAACAATTCATTTGATTATAAAAAAAGTATTTTATTATCAATTTACTACTGATGGTGGGCATATAGCTCAGCGGTTAGAGCACCACGCTTATAACGTGGGGGTCGATGGTTCAAATCCATCTATGCCCACCATCAGTAACGGGTAAATTGTATACTCCGTACGGCGGGCAGGTAACGTGGGGGTCGCCTCGCCCGACGAAGCACAGGGTGAGTCGAGGCGGATCGATGGTTCTCCGCCACAAATATATATATATGCTTAAGGTACGGCGGATCCGCCGTAGGCGGAAAACCCTCCCGCACCTACCACAGAATAAAATTGTAATTGTCGGTATATCGGTTTTTTATTTTCCAAAGAACACATATTTTTATATCATTAAATTAGCCAACGCGGCTCCAAAACCTCCAGGAGTAGGCCCGCTGCACCCGGTGTCTGATCTATACTGATGCCGGGTGTTTTCTTGAAAAACAGTTAATATTCTGATATATTGAAATGGATCTGCTCAGAGGTGGGCGGTTAGCTCACACCCATTTTCATGGGTGCAAGGTTGGTTACCCGCTTTCGCTGAAGCGGAGCCCGGCTTCGCGCGGGCAGGTAGTATTTGCTCGATACTCCAGCATGCGCTGAGGCAGGCTCCAAGGGTCATAATATTAAAATCTATGCTTGGGTGGGCGGTTAGCTCAGTTGGTTAGAGCGTTTGCTCGACACGCAAAAGGTCAGAGGTTCGAATCCTCTACCGCCCACCCAAGCATAGAGAAAATATAGAAGAGGCGCTGTCCCGGACTTGACTGCCGTTAGGCAGGCTTGATCTGGGATTCGAATCCTCTACCGCCCACCCTTGAGCGGATTTTTTTATGATAAGGAGATTTATCAATAATTGTGCTACAATAAAATTAATGACTGATATAGCGAAAATACTTAAAAATGATAAAAACCTGGTTTTTTTAAACCAGCTAATAAACAAGTACCCAAAAGCTAGAATTTATTTAGTTGGTGGCATGGTTCGTGACATTATCTTGGAGCGTACGTCAAAAGATTATGATTTTGTCGTAGCTGGAATAAGACCTGACATTTTGGAGAAGTTTTTAAAAACTCTTGGCCAAGTAGATTATGTTGGTAAATCGTTTGGGGTATATAAATTTAAACCCAAAAATACTGACCTCAAAGAACCAATGGACATTGCCCTACCCAGGACCGAACACTCGTTATTCCTGATGGGAGGCTACAAAGAGTTTAACGTTAAGCCGGATTATCGTTTACCGATCGAAAAAGATTTATCCAGGCGAGATTTTACCATCAATGCTCTGGCTTGGGACGTAAAAAACAAAAAGATTATTGATTCTACTGGTGGTTTGTCTGATTTAGCCGGGGAAAGAATAAAAGCAGTCGGCGAAGCCGAGAAGCGTTTTCGAGAAGATTATTCTAGGATTCTGAGGGGTTTACGTTTTGCCGTGCAGCTACATTTTGAATTGGAACATGAGACCTGGATGGCTACAAAAATAATGATGAAACATTTGAATAACATAAAAGTACCTCGTGAAGTGATAGCCAAAGAAGTGATTAAATCTTTTACCGCGGATCCAGTCAGGGCGTTTGATGCTTATGATGCTACTGGAGCTTTTAGAGTATTAATGCCGGAGATATTGCATACGCGAGGCTGTAGCCAACCTACTAAATATCATTCTGAAGGAGATGTTTGGAATCACACTAGGCTGGCCATCGAAAGCTTATTTAGCCCTGAGTTTGCCAAGCAATTTCCTCGAGTCAAACCTGATGCTGAGTTAATTTTTGCTACGCTATTTCATGATATTGGCAAACCTTATGCCGCTCGCTGGCGCTCAAAAATGAAAACTTCTTTTTACGGCCATGAAGTGGTCGGTACTAAGCTAGTCATGGATATATGCCAACGTTTACGACTTTCTAGCTATCAGGGATTGGTTGATTGTCATAATCTAGCCTGGCTGGTTCGCCACCATTTGATCGTAACTCATGCGCCACCACACCAATTGAAGCCCCATACCTTGGAAAAATATTTTGTGGCGTCGGGTTTAGGGGATAAACTAATGCAGTTAATATTTGCCGATAAATCGGCCAGCCTGGCTCAAAATAATCAACCCGCGTTGAGTAATTTTTATGACTCAGTGCAGCTAGTCAAAGAGATAAAAGAGACTGGATATGCCAAGAAACGGCCCAAGATATTATTGGATGGGTATGAAATCATTAAAACTTTAAAAATTAAACCCGGACCGCAAGTGGGTAAAATAATTGAACGTTTGCGAAATGCCCAGTTAAAGAAAAAGATTAGAACAAAAAAACAAGCATTAATGTTCCTAGAAAAAAACTATGGCCACAAACCACGCAGTAGAAGCAGGCGGGCAAAGACTAGATAAGTATTTACACCAATTATATAAAGACATTAGTCGTTCTTGGATTCAGAAATTGATCCGGGATGGCAAGGTATTAGTCAATTCAAAACCGGCCAAGGCGCACCTGGAGCTTCAGACAGGCGACGTAATAGAGGGCGACATTGTTCCGCCGGCCGAGATAGATTTAAGCCCGGATCCTAAAATAAAATGGGAAACAGTTTTTGAATCAAAGGACTATATCGTCATCAATAAGCCGGCCGGCCTAGTTGTTCATCCATCAGAAGGGGTTAAAACGGGGACGTTGGTTAATGGTCTTTTACACGCCTATCCGGATATAGCCCGGGTGGGCGAGGACATCTTGCGTCCAGGAATAGTCCACCGGCTTGATAAAGATGTTTCTGGTTTGATGATCGTGACGCTATCTCAGAAAGCTTTTGAATATTTTAAGCAGCTATTTAAAGAGCATAAGGTTAATAAAAAATATACAGCCTTAGTCTTTGGAGTTGGAATGGCTCAAAGTGGTAAAATATCGTTTCCTTTAGCCCGGTCCAAAAAAGGAAAAATAGTAAGTGTGTCGAGCACCGACCAGAGTCATAAAAAACAACAATGGGCGGAAACTGAATTTGAAATAGTTAAGGAATTCACCAATTACACCTTATTAAAAATATCCACCATCACTGGACGAACTCATCAAATAAGAGCCCATTTACATGGTATTGGGCATCCGATAGTAGGAGACCAGATTTACAAAATAAGTAGGTATCAAAAATTTAATTCCGTTGATCAAATATTCCTATGTGCCGATCAGCTGTCTTTTATTGATTTAGGCTCAAAAAAACAGGAATTTTCGATAGTTCTTCCTAAGCCATTAAAGTCCTTTTTGGACCAGCTTTAGAATGATTGACTTATTTATCTTTATTGGCTATACTATCCCTAGTCTCTAATTGGTAAGACTTTTTTTATGGACTCAAAAGAAACTACAAAGAAATCTGAATCACAATCAGATCAGAAACCGAAGCAAAAGCCGCAGCTTCCCGACATTCGCCCTGGTCAAACTATTCGCGTTCACCAGAAGGTAAAGGAAGGCGACAAGGAACGTATTCAAGTATTTGAAGGTGTTGTGATAGCGCGCAAAGGCGGCCGAGGAGTGTCTGCTACCATGACAGTCAGAAAAATATCTGAGGGAGTTGGAGTTGAGCGCATATTTCCAATGCATTCTCCAAAAATCTCTAAGATTGATGTTGTAAAATCTGGTCAGGTACGCAGATCCAAGCTTTACTATCTTCGAAAACCCGGAGCTCAGCCGATTAAGGATGAGGTAGTAGCTGAGAGTAAATAGCCGGCAATTGCCCAGGTGGTGGAATTGGTATACACACTAGGTTGAGGGCCTAGCCGCGAAAGCGGGTGCGGGTTCAAGTCCCGCCCTGGGCACCACGGGTCAATGCGGCCTGCGGATTGCGTAAATCAGCAGCAGCTGATCCACTCCATCCTTAGTCCGCATGCCCCTTTCCCAAAAAATGCGTGCTCGTTTCACTGCGCTCCTCATTTTTTGGGTACCCCCGTCGGATTGTGCGAAACGGAACCGTAGCTCCCTCCTTAACTTGGTTCGGGACCATGGAGGACAGGCAGCTGGTTGCTCCGCAACCACTCACTGCATTCGAGTGCGGGACAAGGAGCAAATAGAACTGGATGCTTAGCTCAGTTGGTTAGAGCGTCTCGTTTACACCGAGAAGGTCGTAGGTTCGAATCCTACAGCATCCACCATTGTACACATTAAGCGGAGCTTGTCCTGAACTTGATTCAGGATTCGAATCCTCTCGGTTCCACCATAGTAATTAGTACTATTTATTAATACATAAAAACCCATGCGATTTCTTATCGGGCTAATAATGCTGGGAATTGGTTTTCTTTTAGCACTCAAGCCGCACTGGATAATTAATTTTACTGGACGAATCGGAGTAGCAGATCGTGGACTCTTTGCGACATTTGGCGGTTCAAAATTTCTTTATCAGGCCCTAGGTATTCTTCTGATACTTTTATCTGGGGTTGTCATGTTCGCGGATTTTGGATTTTAGTAAAATAGGGCCCTTAGCTCATCTGGTAGAGCGCCGCGTTTGCAACGCGGAGGTGACCGGTTCGATCCCGGTAGGGTCCACCATGACCAATAATAAAAAAACCTTTGAACTAAGGTTTTTTGTTATTTAGAATAGGTATTAGAAATCTATCCCACGCTGGGCTAGCATACCCTCGGTATAGTAGGGGTGCTTTATTTTTTTCATCAGGGTTACCAGATCACAAGCTTTCGTTAACCTAGGATAGGCTGAGTGGCCGGTGATAATCAGATGAACCTTGGTTGGTTTCTTACGTATCAAGTTGATGACATCTTTTATGCTTAGCAAGCCTTCGTCGACAGCGCTACCCAATTCATCAGCCACTATTACTTCAAATTTTTTTGACACAACCAAACGCCTGGTTTCTTTGAGAGCGGCTTGGGCTTTCTTTTTATGATCTTGTAAAGAGTGTTTATCATCAATTATTCCAACAAATCCAGAACCCATAACTTTTACCGGGATCCCGAGCTTCTTTAATATTTGGCGTTCGTGTGATAACCATTTGGGAGATTTCATAAATTGCAGAAAACAGACCCTTAGACCCGCTCCTTTGGCTCGAACGGCGGTGCCAACTGCTGCGGTGGTTTTTCCTTTACCGTCACCATAATAAAACAAGACTAGTCCTCGGGCTTTAGCCGGCATAGGCTGCTTCCTTTTAAATTTTTTTCTATTGAAATGTTGCATTATATTTGGAGCGGGTGAAGGGGATCGAACCCTCATATCCTGCTTGCCCGTCCTCCGCAGTAGCAGTTGGAGCGGGATACCGGAATTGAACCGGCGTCTCTACCTTGGAAGGGTAGCGTACTACCGTTGTACGAATCCCGCCGGCAACTGCTACGGAAGATGGAGAAGGCAGGCGCACTAGCCATTGTGCTACACCCGCAGAGGTTATTTTTTTAAATATCGTTTCTCATTTGTACGATACTTATAGTCCTGAGACCAAAACAAGAAAAGCCTTTTTTTAAAACCGCCTTTTTTCCTGTTATTATTTTTTATCTCAGATTTAATCAAGGACTCTGATATCTGATATGTTTTCTTTAATTCGTCTATGACTGCCATAATATCAGCTAACTCATTTGCTATTTCCTTTTTACTCTTGAGTTTTGGTAATGAACTTGCCTCTTCACCGACTTTCTTGAGTAACTCTCGTTTGAACCGTTTCAGGGATAGTTTGGAAGTTTTACACCTAAAGCCCCTGTTTTTAATGGTGTTCGGGACTTTATCGCGGATGAGCTTATTATAATATATCTTTTTTGCTTTATTCGTCATAAGATAAAATATACAATCCAAACTATACGGATTGTACCAAGAATATTGGATGTTTTCAAGCCCCGGGATGTCAAACAGGAGCCATTAATTATCGGCTCCTGTTCTTTTGTAGTGTGTAATTGCTGGTGCTATTCTCCGCCTCCGCCCTGTAAATCACTGCAGTGTATAAACTCTTTCATCATGACTGGGGAACCGCCACAACCGCCTTGAGGTGGGTTTGGATTGCTGCAGGTGTAGTAACATTGATTGTTCAGTCCGGGACAGTCATAGCAATTAGGGCAGCCACAGAGATAGCAGTTAGAAACATAAGCCCCTCCGCTGCAGAAGGAATTGGCACCGGTTGTGCCGTAATAGCTGCTACAGTCACCAATTGAAGTCATATGACCGCTGAGACGGCAGAAGTTGTATGAATTGGTGTTATGAATAGAGCCCCCGGGTCCGGTAAAGGATGGTTGAGTATAGTCTTCACCAAGCACCCAAACTGTGAATTGCCAAGCCGCCGAGCCATTAGCATAGTCTACGGGTACTGAAAATATTGGCCAATCGTGCTGGCCGTTATAGATGATAGTTAGAGGGCCACCGAACTCTGTCTCTGTTCCCCAGTGTTCTTCCAGCAGTAACGGGAAAACATCATTATTAATGATTGAACCATCGGATTCATAGACATAGATACGGGTGTTGGTTGTTACGAATATTTCATCCCGTCCATCATTGTCGTAATCAAAAGCTACTGGCTGGCTGTTTTTATTAACTGTTTCACCGATATTGCTGGTGAAAATATGCTCACCAAAATGCGAGTAACCATGTAGTTTGTTATCATCAGTAATAAATACTATATCAGGCTGTTCAATGCTAGTGACGGGATTGACGGTCTCTGTTAGGTTAGCGAAAGCCAGTGTACCATTGTTATCTAAATCTAGGTTGCCATTTACAGTGATGGGCCAATGATAAGTATCCTGATGGTTAACATCCCAATAAGGATAGGTTTCGTCTAATGTTTCCAGCTGATAGCTCATGGAACCCACGTAAAAATGATGATACCAGCCGTATACCTTGGTCTGAGAACCTTCGTTATATCCCAAGAATACATAACCGCTTTGAGGATTATTTTCTGGCAAGGCCATCGGTGGGGTGTGAGGTGATGAGGATGGGAGACTGAAGCTTGATTTAAGTTGTCCTTGATTGTCCAGGAAATAGATGGTGCTGTCAGCAGCTACTATTACCCCCGGTGTGTAATCGAGGGTCAAGTCGGAAACCGATATGGGATTTTTTGAAGAGACGTTTGGTATCACACGATGCGCGGCAGCAGACATTAGCTGTCCAGTGGCGCCGTCAAGATAATAAAGATGCAGGTTAGTTCCTTCATGTCCCGTGGCAAGAACTTCTAAACCCTCAGGGCTGCTGTGAAAGTCAGCCAGTATGGGTGGAGCAAAGTCAACAGTCTCGTTTCCCTCCGGTGTCCAAATCCATTTTTCGTTTCCGATCATATCATATGCTTCAACCGTTGTTTGAGTGCTGACCACAATTTCATTGTAATCGTTCGTACCAGTGATATTACCTATGACAGAAGATGCAATGGAGTTATTTTGTCTTTCTCCGATGAGCGTCTGAGGCATGAGTGCGCCGTGATCATCGCAATCCAAGAAATCACGTGACCAAATTTTAATTTCGCTTCCGCTGTCTACCACGTAGGAAATTTGATCAAAATTACTCCAATCAAGTCTCTTGCCGTGGTTGATCGGGGATATTATAGAATAATAGTTATTCATACAAGAACTTAGATCCTGGAATTGGATATCAGAACTTCGTAAACCCCCGTCACCTATTTCAGTCGCTTCAGTTTCATCGCCACTAATCTCAGTGGTTTTTGTCTCTTTGAAAGGCGCCGGGAATAGTACAAAATAAAACAACATTGCACCCAGACTTAAGGCTATGACAAAGCCTCTGGCTAATTCGGTTTTGATTTCCTGTTTATTAATAACAGAAATCTCTAGGCTTGGCTTGTTGCTAGTGCCCATTTTTTTTGTCCCCTTTTGCATAAAAAATAATTTAATTATTTAACGAGAATATTATAGCACAAAATTGTTAAAAATAGTAGCAGAAACAAAAGAGGCTGCTTGCTACAGCCTCTTTATATATAATTGTAGTTTATTTAGTACTGTATTCCTTGGCACAGTGGATCATCAGGGTGGGTGTCGCAATATTGCCTCATCAGCTCTAACATCCACTCTGGTGCTTTTAGCATAACAGGTGATCCGCCTTCTGGTGGGTTTTGGTTACGACAGTAGCCGGTACTGGACTCACAATAGTACCCGCCAGTACACCCACACATGTTGCAGTTACTTTGTAGTTCTCCGCCGTTACAATAGGTAGCCGTATTGCTGCTGCCGTAAGCATATTTGCAATCGCCGTAAGACACACCGCCATCACATAGTCCATAACTATAGCTCTTTTGCATGGTACCACCGACGCTCATCCAGTTTGGCTGATTCCCTGAAGAACCTTCAATACTGTATTGGTGTACGACACCGTCGTTGGTGTGGTTGGCCGTAGGCACGGAAAGATGAATGGAATTATTGTAATAATTGACAGTTGCCGGATACATTACAGTATCATAGTCAAGATCATAATCACTCAAGAGTTCATATACTTCTATACTATTTCCTGGCTCATAATCGTAGAAGTACATTCTAGTGCCGTTTATCACCGGTAGAATGATTTCATCATATGTGTCTGGATCAAGATTGGCTGCGATAGGTTGGCTGGATCCATTTAATCCATCTGGTACCTCGATTGGGAAACCGGGGATTACATCGCCTTGGAAGGTATAAGCATGTAGCTGTCCATCATCAGTTAAGAATACAATATCTGGATCGCTATTGTCAGTGAGATTGGCAAAAACCAGAGAATGATCTTCATCAGTCATAATATTTCCAGAGACTGTGATCGGGAAATTACTGCTGATAGGATCAAAATACCGATACATATCCCAGAAGCGCCATCCTCGGATAACCGTGTTAGAACCTTCATTATATCCGACAAATATATACCCATCCGAATAATCACCATGCTTGAGCAGCGGCGGCGTGCTTTCAGTACTGCTGGTTCCGCTGGGTGCCGATAAAAGCATCGAACCGTTTTTGTCATAGATGTTAATATAACCAGTTTTGACTACTACAGTATGAGGCCAGTAATCGTAGAATATGTCTGACATAGCATAGGAATTCAAAGAAATGGCATCAGATACGGTAATTGGCATTCCGATTCTTGCTCCGGGATTAGCACCGCCACCCTGGATTCTATGGATGTATAAGACTCCTGAGTTCATCGTCGAAACGACGGTTTCTAGTCCTTGGTGGTTTGGCCAGAAATTCATCAACATTGGTTGGGAGTAGTTTACACTGCCATATTGTGATTCCGGCGTGAAGGTCCAGACAGTGTCACCAGACATGTTATAGGCCACTACGCGGTCTTCGGTGCTGACAATAATTTCAGAATTGCCATTACTATTAGTATCTCCAATAACTGGATACGATGATACATCGGGATTAGAGCCCCTTCCGGGAAGAGTTTTAATAAAATGATATCCGCTGGTTGTGCAATTAGTAGGATGGCCCACATAAAGCTTCAGATTGTTACCGTCATCAAAGGTGTAAGCGGTAACGTTCCTGGCTTCTGAGTTAGCGCGCCGTCCCCAGCTAACCGAAGAGGCTGGAGGCATATTAGTTAATTCGCAGCTACTATGGAGGTTTAGACTAATATCAGACCTCAAAGGTTGTTGTTCGTCGTCACCGAGAGACATAAAAGGCGGAGGAAACAGGAAAGAATAAAAAAGAAGCGCTCCAAAACTGAACGCAATTACTAGCCCCTTATAAACTTCAACCCTAACATCTTGTTTAGAAATTACCTCTAAAGGAGGTTGATTTTTAGACATTTTTTTCTTCTTCATAATAAGGATTATTTAAAATATCTATACCGCTCATCATTATATCACAAAACTGGAAAAATGGCAAACATACTTCAACCGTGTTGCCGTTTACGTAATGATTATTGTTTGCTATAATTCTCTCATATGAAAAATAAAACTGTCTTAACATGGAAAATCGGAGGTGTAGCCGGCGGCGGACAACAGGTGGCTGGGTTGATTTTTGCCAAAGCTTGCGCTCGGAGCGGGTTACATACCTTTGATAGTTCGGAATATCCGTCATTGATTCGTGGTGGATTGGTTACATACCGTTTGAGTATCTCAGAAAAGCCAGTTACAGCTATATATCAGCCCACACAACTACTAATCGCTTTGACTAAAGAAGCGTTTGACCACTGTTTACCAGACGTGGTAAAGGGTGGAGTGATTTTATACGATAGTGATAAGTTTAAAGTCAGTAGCAAAGAATCGCGTGGTGTATCAGTTTATCCACTACCTTTGAAAAAACTAGCTCAAGAGGCTGGAATAAAACCCGTGGCCGCTAATATGTTAGCCATAGGTATATCTACTGCCTTGCTTGATTACGATTTAGATATAGTACGCAGCACAATAAGTGAAATTTTTGAAAAGAAAGGCCAAGACATTGTAAAGATGAACCGCAAAGCCGTTGATTTTGGTTATAATTATGCCTTAAAAAATTTAGCCGTTGATAAATTTCCCTATAAACTAAAGGCCAAAAAAAATAGAGTTGATAAAATACTTGTAACCGCCAATGATACTATTGCTCTGGGAGCTGTGGCGGCTGGATGCCAATATTTTGTGGCCTACCCAATGACACCGGCTTCATCAATTCTTCACAATTTGGCCGCTTGGGCTAATAAAACCAATATGGTGGTTGTGCAGCCAGAAGATGAGATTTCTGGTATTCACATGGCAATTGGCGCAGCTTATACTGGGGTTAGGTCTATGACAGCCACATCAGGGGGCGGTTTTGCCTTGATGAACGAAGGATTTTCTTTGGCTGGCATGACCGAAACTCCTTTAGTCCTAGTTGAATCAATGCGACCCGGACCAGCTACTGGTTTGCCGACCTGGACTGGGCAAGGCGATTTAGCATACATGACACGGGCCGGTCACGGAGAATTTATCCGTGTAGTACTGACCCCTGGTGACGCCGAAGAAGCATTTGAGCTAACTGGTTTAGCGTTTAATTTAGCAGAAAAATACCAGATCCCAGTGATAATATTATTGGATAAGCATATTTCAGAGGGTCATCAGTCGATTGTACCGCCTAAGAACAACTTTAAAATTGATCGGGGACAATTGCTGACTGATCAAGCTTTGGCAAAAATAAAGGATTACAAAAGGTATTTAGACACTAAATCAGGTGTTTCGCCCAGAGCTATTCCGGGACAACCCGGAGGCGTACATGTGGCCAATAGTGATGAACACACTGAAAGAGGTTTTAGCATAGAGGGTTTTTCGCCAGCTGAAGCAGAAAAACAGATGGAAAAAAGAATGAGGAAGTTAAATGGTATTATGTCTGAATTACCCAAACCCAAGATATTTGGATCCAAGAACTCTAAGCTGACATTAGTGGGTTGGGGATCGACCAAAGGAGCCGCCTTGGCAGCTATTGAGGAACTACCTCAGGTTAACTATTTGCACGTCACGGCACCTTGGCCGATATCAGAAAAGATTATGACCCAGGCGACCCGAGACTGTCGGAGGTTGGTGGCAATAGAAAATACTGCCACTAGCCAGTTTGCTCAAATATTGCGAGGCCAGACCGGCATCAAGTGTGAAGACCATGTTTTGAAATATAATGGATCACAGTTTTTCCCAGAAGAAATAGTCGATCGAGTTAAAAAAATACTTAGTAAAAAAAGATAGTCTATGGCAACTCAGAAAGATTTTATGACCGATATTAAACCTACCTGGTGTCCTGGTTGTGGTAATTTTGGGATGTGGACAGCCTTAGCACAGGCTTTAGCAGAATCTGGGTTAGAACCGCATCAAGTGGTAATGACTTTTGATATAGGCTGTGGGGCCAACGGTGCCAACTGGCACAATCTTTATGCTTTTCATAGTTTACACGGGAGATCTCTACCAGTTGCCAATGCGGTTAAAATGGCTAATCAAGACTTAGTAGTCTTGGCCAGCTCTGGCGATGGTGGTGGATATGGTGAAGGTGGCAATCATCTGCTTCATGCCTGTCGAAGAAATCTAGATGTAACATATATAGTACACAACAATGAACGCTATAGTTTGACCACTGGCCAAACCTCGCCTTCGACCAAACAGGGGGAGGTGACGAAGACCTCACCGGATGGAGCTTTTGAAAAAACATTAAATGGTTTGCAAGTAGCTATATCGGCCGGAGCAACTTTTGTGGCTCGAGGGTATACTGATGAGATAAGCCACCTAAAAGATATCTATAAAAAGGCTATCAAACATAAAGGGTTCTCATTGGTTGAGGTTGTACAGCCTTGTATGATATTCTACGATGAACAAAATATCCGAGAACGTTATAAATCAATGTTTGATAAGATTGATGGCAAAGAATGGCCTACCCAGGATCGTAAAAAAGCCTATGATAAAGCTGGTGAGCTAGATAGGATTCCCATTGGTATATTTCTTCAAACCAGTGAGCCGACATTTGAAAGTCGCTATGAGCAGTTAAAGGATGGACCATTAGTCAAACAACAAATAAAAAAAGCCAATCTTGACCCGTTAGTAAACGAATTCCGCTAGTCGATATATAAAAACAACCCCTGTTCCCAGGGGCTGTTTTTATATTATTGCTGGATTGTTCAATTAATCGTGTTGACCTTGATCCCGGTTCTGAGATAAGAACTGAAGGCCATGAACCAAGTATCCAAGCTCATTACTTCTGCCGTATCGTCATACTTATAAATCCTGATATTTGGACCGCCCAGGGAAGCCGGTGAGGTTACAATGTCAGAATCACCATCACCGTCAATGTCTGTGACCTTGATGTTGACACCGCCTCGGAACTCTTCCTGGTAAGCCATGAACCAATCCATCAACTCAAATATTTCATCATCGGGGTTATATTCATATAACCTGACGTTTGGCCCGCCCTCAAGGGGTGTGGTTACTATTTCGGCATTTGAGTCTCCGTCTACGTCCGAAGTAGTTATGAATATACCTCCACGATAAGTAGACGTATAAGCCATAAACCAGTCAACTAACTCAAATTCTTTCGAGGTTGCATCATATTTATACACCCTGACATTAGGACTGCCGTTGGTGGCTGTGGTGATAATTTCTGACGTGCTGTCATTGTCAATGTCGCTTAGCTTGATATTTACACCACCACGATAGGTATCGGCGTAAGCGCTAAACCAATCAATCAGCTCAAAAGCCTCCTCTGTACTGTTGTATTGATAGGCTCTGATATTTGGACCGCCATCCATAAGGGGGGCAGTTACAATATCCTTTTGGCCGTCACCGTTCACATCAGCCACGCTGACGTTTACACCGCCTCGGAATTCGCCCTGGTAAGCCATGAACCAGTTGACAAGCTCTATTGCACTTGACGAGCTATTATACGAGTAGACCCGGACATTTGGACCACCATTAACTTTTGGAGCTAATATGATATCTTTTAGTCCGTCACCAGTTACGTCTGCAATAACTAAACTCAAATCACCTCGGAATTCTTCCTGGTAAGCCATGAACCAGTTAATCAGATCAAAAGAGGCACTAGCGCCATTCCAGGAATAAGCTCTGATATTAGGCCCGCCATTACCCATAGGCTGGGTAATGATGTCAGCTATGTAATCACCATCAACATCGGCGGTACTAACTTTTACGCCGCCAGAGTACGTAGCATCATAAGCAAAGAAGTGATCCTTAAAGTCTCCCTTGTTAGTGAATATTCTAACATGTGGACTATGACCTTCACCTGGAGCGGTAATTATTTCTTTTGTTCCATCACCATCAATATCAGCCGTTAGAACTTGTATGTCTGTCCTGATATGACTGGCATAGGCAAAGAAGGTAGCTTTCAGCTCTCCTTCATTGTCGAATACCTGTAGGTGAGTGCTTCCGTTTGTGGCTTTAACTAACAAGTCTTGGTTGATTCCAGAAGCTACGTTGAGTACACCCTCATTATCGTCATCACCAGAGGTATAAGTAATGGTACGAGTTATGGTGGCGGCATCACCAACAGAGTTAGAGGCATCTATTGTAATAGTGTTTTCACCGACTACCATATTTTCAACAGTATGGGAGAAGGCACCTTCGGAATCAACTGTTACTGTACCAGTTGATGTTCCATCCAAGGCAATGGTAACATCAGCGTTAACATCAGAAACCGTACCGCTGATAATTACTGCATTGACTGACACTTCTGTATTATCAGATGGGCTAGTTACATTGAGCATGGGGGCAGAGATACCATCAGAAGTAATAGCGAAATTAGTGAAGTGGTTCGTAGATACTGTTATCACGTTCTCATCTGTGTTGACTACAGCGTTTGAATTTCCATTCCAGTCACCAGAATCTTCATTCCAGTAGCTGCTACCTAGATCATCTTCGGTAATTCCTAAGTCTTCGATTCGATCCTCATTATAAGGCAGGGAAACAGTAACGTTGGAGTTAAAACTACTTTGTACCTCAGCCCCGTTCTTTAGAACAGTGATGTCATAGGTGTAGCTGGTTGTTTGAGCTGAGTCAGTATCCTTGGCCCCTTCAACCGAAGGAGAAACAGTTAGAGTGATTGAATCATCTTGGGTTGAGGAAAAAGCGCCAGCTGGAGCATTAACAGTCATGCCGTCGGACAAAGATGCAATGATTTGATTACCGGCTGTAGATGTTGCAGTTACCGGATCCGGAATGTTAGCAGCCGCTAAAGATAACTCTAGAGTTAGGGTTTCTAACGCTTCATCAACTGAAACAACTTTCTCACCGCTTTTATAGAAATCACTTCCAATTTTAGCTTTTGCGTTAACATGCCAATTATCACCCTGAGTAACATTAAGGGTATAAGATCCGTTGTAGGCAAAGCTTTCAGTAAATCCACCACTCTCTGCCCAAGCAGACACGTAAGCATAAGTTGGACTGCCATCTATAGTTACAGTGCCCGAAACTGTCGCATCAGATTCTCTAAATTGCATGCTTAGTTTTTCTGTGTCACCACTTTCAATATCAGCTACAGTCTGTTTGGGCGGACTGATAAAACCAAATTCTGGAGGCATATGAGCTGAGACATAATAGGTTGACCCACTAGGAACACCAATCGTTACTTTTCCGTCTGAACCTGTCATTTCGCCCATCATTCCTGGCCCCATCATCGGTCCCATCATCGGCCCTCCATAGCCTCCGCCGTCTTCAATCATATTTGACATGCCGCCAGCTGAAGTCGAAGCGTCAACAAACGCACCAGACATTGGATTGCCGTTTGGTGCTAGTACAGTTACTTCGATGTAGGAATCAATTTCTCTAAGAGTTAAGTTTTTTGTAACTGTTCGATCATTAATTGCAGTAACTTTTTCACCTGCTCCGCCTATTACATATCCCAAAGAGGGATCGACGAAGTATCCCAGGTTCCAACTTCCTGGAGCTACGGTCATAGTATATGATCCATCGTCAGAATTAACTCGTGTATCAGAGAATGCCATCTTGGCAAAATTGTCAGCAAAAATAAACGCGTCAATACCGGTAATAACGTCACCATCACCATCCACAACATGACCAGAAATAGTAGCATTGTTAGGCACCATTTCTATGTCTACTTCGGTAGTGCTATTGGCTGTTGTCGTAAATTCTACCTCGCCATTTGAGGTGTAATCACTGCCGTTCCCAGGAGGAGTAGAAACATTAACAGTACAAGGAGAAGATGAAGTACATAAACTTGAAGGTACTTTGAAACTACCCGATCCATTATCTACTGGTCCACCCATACCTGGTCCCATCATCATAGGATCACCCATACCACCGCCAGCGCCGCCAATATAAGCATATCCCCACACATTTACTTGATCTTCGTTGGAATCCACGGTTGTAACACTGATTGTTGCATCGGCTCTTGTCATCTCAAAATCCACGTTTGAAACTGAACTGTTTGAATTGGGTAAATTAACAGTCACCGGTGCGCCTAAATAGGTATAAGTTTCTTCTGAGCCACCACCATAACCACCGAAGTCTGTCATTGGCATACAGGTATACGAATACCCGCCGAAAGCGCGGAAACTAAACTCACCGTTTGAATCGGTTGATCCATTAGACCATTTGTTATATTCACTAGGTACGTAGCAGTCGATAAATTGATTGTTTAAAGGATTTCCGTCTGTGTCTGTAATTGTCCCAGATATCAGACCATTTTTTGGTATCAAATAAATAGTACCCATGTTGTAATTTTCATTGCTGCCTATTGTGACCG
Source organism: uncultured Gammaproteobacteria bacterium (assembly GCA_964594455.1). GTDB lineage: Bacteria > Patescibacteriota > Patescibacteriia > JAHIZJ01 > JAHIZJ01 > CAZQLY01. The sequence goes on from CAZQLY010000002.1 coordinate 120,613, forward strand.
TTTCTGCACTGGGTCCTCCCCATTGAGCATTATAATCCCAAATATTAGCAGAAATTTGATAGGTACCGGCTGGTACCATAACTGAAAAATTACCAGTTGATTGATCGGTTTGGGCCCAATTACCAAAACCATTCATGTTAAACACATCAATGTTTATCATATTCTCATAAGTTGTACCGTTCGGTTTCAGAATTTTTCCCCTAATGGTCGAATTGACTGGCGTTACTTCAAAATTAAGGGTTTTGGATTCAACAACATCGTTTGGTTGACTGAATGATACAAGCTCGGGCATATCAAAATATACCCAATCGAAATCACCTTGATAGCCCCAATCTCGATCTACCATACAATTCCATGAGCCGGTACCTACTAATAGTTCATATGATCCATCCTGTTCAGTTGTTGCGTTCATATAGGAACCACCTCCCATTGGTTTATTACATCCTATTTGAGCATTGGTCACTGGATCACCATCTGGGTATTTAATTGTTCCGGATATAGTCTTATTTGCCGTCTCAATATAAATTGTACCCATGTTAGTGGTACTACTTTCTGATACAGTAACTGATATAGGGTCGGGTGAAACTAAGGAACCGCCCCCTTCAACCGTATTTACATCAATCGACACATAGTATGTGCCGGGATCAACATGGGATAAGTAAAAAGTACCATCATCGTTGGTTCCCTCACCTGGTGAAGGTACATTCATGAAATAAACATTTGCTCCATCAATTGGCTCGTTGTTATCAGCTCTTTTTACAACGCCTGTCACAGAAGGCAACTGAAATCTTATCACTCCCATATCTGTAGTTGAACCATTGGTTACAGTAACCGTTTCGTTGTCTGGATTGGCATATGTTATATCTTCGTCTGAATTCCAAAAATCCATTTCATAATTACCAGAAGGAATATCATAGAAATAAAATTTACCCAAATGATCAGACGAACAATAATCCCAATAAGTATCAGACCAAATATTCACGTAAGTTGCGGGTATGCCTACATTTTCGTCATCACTGCCCACTGGCCCGTAAAGTAAACCAGAGAGTTCGGGTGTTCCATTCTGGATTAAAATTTTAAAAGGTGAACAGTCACCCCAAGCCCAATCGCCACCACCAGCGTCAGTACAATTGTTATAAGCGTCACCACCGGCATCAAATGATACTAAACCAACCCACTGTATACCCTCATAGCTCATATTTTTAATTCCCGAAATTGTCACTTCAACTTCTGAGCCACCCGAAATAGATGTATCAAGATATATTTCAAAGTAACTATAAGAGGGATAGGTTTGCCAGTACCCAGAGAACGGTGAACCATCCACTGTCATACTATCCAAGGTTGCTGAAGAGGTATTATTTAGATTTTGCCAAAAAAACCGGATTATGCCATCTTCACTTAAATCGTTTTCAGTTGTGAAGGCGATAGTTAGCGTATTATTCGTGTTAGGAGTGGTGCTGGTAGCTGTCAAACTCACATTTGTAAATTTGCCGGGAGTAGTTGCTCGAGCTGTTCGTACCAGGTCAGATTGATTCCCCGGTAAGAACAGGAATAACAAGGTTGCTGCAGCCATTGATAATACAGCTGGTTTTATTAAGTGTTTCATACGTACGTTCATAATTTTATTTTTAAAAATATAAAAAATACCGCAAATTAGCGGCAATGACTATGTTTGATCCGTATTTGTTTCTCGAGTTTGAACCATTCCCCCTTTTTATTGATTCGTACCTCTTTATTATACCGTAAATATAAGAAAAAATCAATAGCTATGTAAAACCGCAGATCATTTAATAAATATGAAAAGGTATGATTGACAAAAAAGCACTTGGGCAATATAATTAGTTTCATTGCGTAATAGTAGTATTAAATAATTAAGTAAAGAAAATGGAAGAAAAACCATCCTTATTAACTCGTTGGACAGGGTTCTTTTTGAAGCGATATCGAGTTACTATTCTGATTTTAGTGGCAATTTTGATTGCTGGATTCTGGGGAGTCTTTAATAATCAACGACAAGACTTTCCTCCGATAAAAGCGAATTACATTTTTGTCCAGGCTACTTATCCTGGAGCCTCGGCTGCTGATATAGAGCAAGAAGTAATTATACCGATAGAGCAGGTAGTTGATGGCGTCGAGGGAGTAAAGACTCTGAGGTCATCGGCTGGAAACAGCTATGCTTTTATTACGATAGAGATGGAGGATGTTCCCAAGACAGAAGACGCCGCTGATACGATTAGTTCAGAATTGCCTAAAATCGGTCTTCCGACAGAAGTTGACACCAAGGTGGAAATATTGGAACCAGCCGGGCCGTCTCTAGCCTTGGGTATTATAGGTGACAATGGGCAGACTACAAATGATTTACTGAAGTATGCCAGTGAAGTGAAATCTCGTTTACTTTCAGCTTCGCCAGATATAAAAAAGATAGATATTTATCCTAAGAACGAGTTTACAGTTAGAGTTTCACTTGATGTGGCCAGGGTGCAGGCAGTGGGACTAAGCTATGACCTAGTAAAAAACTCTATCCAGTCTCAATTGGTTTCTCTGCCAGGTGGCCAAGTAGAAGACGCCGACGGCCGCACTGAAAATATTGTTATTAATGCCCCGATAAGCACTCTGGATGATATCAAAAATATATCATTTGGGCCGATTAAGCTCAGTGATTTTGCTGACGTTACTAGAGGGCCCTCTGAAGATGAATCACTGACAATCGGAGGATATACTAAAGACGACGAAACTTTTGCCAAGGAAGCTGTTTATCTGTTGGTTTATAAACAGGATAAAGGAGATATAATCAGAATTGCTGGTTCAACCGAAGAAGCTCTTAAAGAAATCAAAGATGATAGTGTTATACCCAGCGATGTTGAAGTGGTGGTTCTTTATGACACGTCGCCATTCATTGAAGACACTATCCAAACTTTACTCAACAATGGTCTCTTGGGCTTGATACTAATTTTGGTAGTGCTGTTGTTTTTCATTAATCTCAGAACGGCTGTCGTGGTGGCGTGCATTATTCCGCTGGCGCTTTTGATAACTCTATTTGTGCTACCAGTGCTTGGTTATTCATTGAATATACTGACTCTCTTTTCTATGATTCTAACCCTAGGAATCTTGGTTGATAACGCTATTGTTATTGCCGAAGGCATGGTACACGAAATAGAAAAAGGTATAAACAAATATAAAGCTTCGTTGTTAGCTATACAGAAATTGGGTCCAGCAGTTACTGCGGCGACATTAACTACAGTAGTAGTATTCATCCCATTTGCGTCTATTGGGGGTATCATGGGCGAATTTATGAAGTATATACCCTATACGATAATAATAATGCTGGTTTCTTCATATTTTTTGGCGATAACAATCACGCCGCTTCTGGGTCGCTGGCTTTTGCGCGAACAAACCTATGAAGAAAGGCGAAAAGTGACACTAAAAACTTGGCATAAAGCCCTAGTACTTCCAGCCATCGTACATTACGGCCAGAACTTTATTGACTTGATGAGTAGAGTATACCGTCATTACATGCGCAAGGTGTATGCTCATGGTTGGGCCAAATGGACAGTTATCCTTGTGACTGGCGCTCTGTTAATTGGTAGCATAGGAGTATTTGCTCCGATGTTGGAGTTCGAACAGTTTCCTTCTAATGATTCTGATACCATATTAGTTAGCCTAGAGTTTCCGACTGGCACACCTTATCAAGAGCAGAAAGACGTTTATCTCAAGACCATGACTGAAGTATCAGAGTTACCGTACTTCCAGACAGCATTTGCTTATGAAGGTATGCTCTGGGCGACTTTTACTCCTCCAGAGAAGCGTGATGATGACCTAACTATCCATGATATAAATAATGATTTAAGTAATCGTATAGAAGGCATTATCCAAGAAGTTGATCCAGAAATAAAAATAGAATCCGAGGCGGCCGGTTACGGGCCCCCTGAATCTGATTATGATATTGTGGTAGAATTTTTGGCACTGAAAAATGATGCCTTAAGCAAAGCCACAGCCGATCTAGAAGCCTACTTGGGCGAACAAGATGGTATTCAAGAAATAAAAATTAGTTCAGTCGAGGGTTTACAACCCGCAGTTGATGTTGATCTTAGCTCGGATAAACTAAACCAATCTGGAGTCAATGCTATGGTAGCTGCTGGTACTGTTAATGCTGTATTTACCGAACAAGCGATTGGATCGTTGGTTGTCAGAGAAGATGGAGTGTCTGACGATGTGAAAATAGGGTTTACCGATGATTCTACTGATTCAATTGATGATCTGCGTGGATTAATCGTTCCGACTTTAAGTGGCGGTGTCACTCAATTAGAAAACGTGGCTGATATAGAAGAAGTTGAGAGATTGGTTAATATTTCTAGAATGAATGGGAGGAGGGTAGCTTCTATTAATGTTGTTGTCGATGAGAATGCTGACAAGGTGGCGATAGAACAAGGAATTAGAGATAGATATACCGAAGATAAATTAAGGGAATTAGGTCTTCAGAAAGATGCGGTTATATATGGCGGTATTTACGCTACTTTCCAGGAAGATTATGCTAATCTACAAATAGTGTTTATTCTGGCCATGATTTTGGTTTACCTTATATTGGTGAATCAGTTCAATTCGTATATTCAGCCGGGCTTAATACTATTTGCCGTCCCGTTAGCTTTGATAGGAGTTTTCCCAGGATTGCTGTTAGTCAACAGTTCACTGAATATGATTTCTGGGTTGGGAATCATTGCCTTAGTGGGAATTGTAGTGAATGATGCTATTGTTTTGATTGCCACCTTTAACCGCTATAGCCAAGAGTATCCTGATGAAACCATTGAAGAAAGATTAGTTAGAACCGGACACACAAGATTCAAACCAATCTTCTCAACCTCTATCACGACTATCGGAGGAATATTGCCGCTAACCATATTGGATCCATTCTGGGCAGGTTTAGGTATCAGTATTATTGCCGGATTGGTTTTCTCTACGTTTGGTACGTTGATATCGATCCCAGTATTATTTTCTGCCTGGAAATCAATCACCAGAAGGTTCAAAAAACGCTACTCTATACAAGGTAAGTAAAGCAGGCTATAATAACAATACCCGTTCTCCATGCTGAACGGGTGTTGTTGTGTTTAATCAAGATTCAATCCATTTGATTGAGCAGCCCATGGAGGGAGGCTGGGTTTCTGGTGGATATTGATCATTTATTAAATTGTTAATTGCCTCTTCGAGATTTCTTTCCTTAACCGCTGCTGGATCCTTCCAGTTGTCATTAATCCGTCCGTGATAAAATAAATTAGGCCTTCCTTCTTCAATTTTAAATAAGTACAAATCAGGAGTACACTGAGCTCGATAAGACATGGCAGCTTCTTGATTTTCATCATGAAGATAAGGGAATGGCAGGTTTTTTTCTACTGCCAGTTTTTGCATTTTTTCAAACGAATCATCAGGATAGTTTTCGGAATCGTTTGAATTGATAGCCACCAGGTCGATGCTGGATCGAAATTTTTCATACAGTTTTATTAACAGCGGCCAAGCGGCTTGAGCATAGGGGCAGTGATTGCATGTAAATACGATCAGCAGCCCCTTCTTATTTATAAATTCAGATAAAGAACGATCGTTGCCCTCAATGTCAGGCAACACAAAATCCTCAGCTGGCCAGCCGAGGGGCAATGATGTTGACTCAGTAAGAACCATGAACCCCAAATGGTTAATAATAAGCCTATGTTTACATTATACTCCGTCTTGACAATCTGACAATGCTATGATTAGATTCTATTCTGCACCTTGATATTTCAGACAATGATCGTCCTTGTTTGTCTATAGAAAAGGAGGCCGAATGAGCCGCTTGATGATTTATTTGATCGCGGCTATAACGGCTGTGATCAACTGGTTGTTCTACTATCTGGCTGCTAAGGTTCTGCACTCATCGGACCCGATCTTCATTGCCAATGCTCTGATTCTGGCTGTGGTAGCCCACGAAGTAGCTCACGTCATTGCTCTGGAATCCAACCGGATCAAAACGTGGATAGCTTTCTATGTTTTGTTCGGCGGCGCCAGGCCTACCTCAGGGCAAAAGAAGAAGCTGAAGGATCTGAGCTGGTCAGTCTTAGCCTGGATCTTCTTAGCGGGAACGACAGCGAATTTGCTCTTGATAGTCTTCAGCCTACTGATGGGTTGGAGTCACCAGGTTGCTCATGAGAAAGCCTTATTGCTAGTCAATCTAAACGGGGCTTTCATTATCTGCAATCTAGTACCTGTCTGGAAATTCGACGGTGGGCAGTTCGCTAAGGTTCTTTTTGACAGCGTGCCTGAGCATCTAGACGGGAAGTACGTGGACCTGATGTTTCTCGCTCTCGGAGCGGCAGCATTTGTCTTGATCCTAATGACCAAGGCATTTGCTATCATAATCCCCCTGATCTTCTGGGGAATCCAATTCCAATCCACTCACGATGATCCAAACGGAAGCTCTAACAAACTAGCAATGACAACGACCCAACGCCGGCTCTGGGCTGGGTATTATGTCTTTTTGCTTGTGGTAGGCTTAGCCGCTGCCATGTTGACACCTTCCTGGATTATCTAACGAACTCACAAACCTCGATGTGAGTTCTTTTATTTATGGAGTATTATTTCTTGATTCGTTTGTAGCGCAATGTTACTTCTGGATTCCAGATTGGTTAGTATCTGATTTCGTTTATCATCAGTCATAACATAGGGTTGGCTTTTTTCGCTTTGCAGGGGGAGTAGTTGGTAGTTCGCTGTTTCTTTGTTTAGAGTGATTTTTACTGCTAATCCTTGCTGGGTATTTTCTGAAAAATATTGGTCAAAGATAAAATTACCCAAAGAATAGAATATTAATTTGTCATTATACAATTCGATTTCTTGGACAACGTGTGGATGGTGACCCAAGATTAAATCTGCCCCAGCATCAATAAAAGAGTGGGCCAGGCCTTTTTGAGTTTGATTGGAAGAAAGTTGATACTCACTACCCCAATGGATAGATATTATGATAAAAGAATCGTCATTTTTTAAATCAGTAATCATTTTTAGCGCGGCTTGATTGTCAAAACCCGAGCTTGTAGCATTGAACCCAAGAAAATCTATTTCTAGACCAAACTCTTCTTTGTGAAGATGTGAAGATTCATTTATCTGAGAAGAGTGTCCAAAGTGTTCCACTGCCGCATTGTCCAGATAGCTGATTGTCTCCAGGTAACCGGATACACCCCTGTCTAAGGTATGGTTATTGGATAGAGTCACGATATCTATGTTATTTTCGGTTAAGGTCTGGGCAGTTTTAGGCTGGAAAGAAAAGCTTAATGAACCATTGGGGGTTTGGGAATGGTTGGCTACTATCGGTCCTTCCAAATTGCCTACGGTTAAGTCAACCGAATCTAGCAAATCTGCGATTTTTTCAAAAGGATAATTGTCAGTATTAGAATTCATCAGGTTTTCCACGTATCGACCCAACATTATGTCGCCAATTGCCAATAAAGTTATTTCTTGTTCAGCATCTACTTCCGACAAAAGCTGGCTGCCTTTTACCTCATTGCTGGGTTGAGTAAGTGTTACAAAAGGATCTTCTGGTACGGTTAACTCCTTGAGATTCAGATAAATCAAAATTACCGCCATAGCACCGACAGCGAAAATAATTAAAAATGATATTATTCTAAACTTTTCGTTTACGGTTTCCATTTTTTAAAGAAAAAGGCTGCCATTGATATTTTTTCATATCGATCCACCACAACCCTTCGCGCTTAACGCAATTAACACCCTCCTTTTGCAAAAGACGTTTCTGAAGAATTGCATTGTGCGTAGGGCAAGTAGTTGAGATGTAGCCTTTGCTGTTTATGACTCTTTGCCAAGGTATTCCAGCTTCCACATCCATAGTATGAAGCGCCCAGCCCACCACTCTGGCAGCTCTGGGCGTACTGATCATAGCGGCTATCTGTCCGTAGCTGGCTACTTTACCGCGCGGGATCTGTTTGGTTATTTCTTTGACTCGATTATAGAAATTCATCTACAATAGTTTCTCGACGTCCTTGTCGTGCTCTGGTTCGCTCTGGGTTTTGGAATAGCTCTTATGTGACGAAAACGTAGCTCTTATTTTGCCAAAGAGGTCTTCAAAAATTCTATCATCACCCTTTGATCTAAAAGGAGGACGGTACTTAAAGTTCTTTTTAGCAATCTGCTCTAATCCATTTGATAAAATTTCAAAAGGACGTGTTAAACGATTACTCAAAAAGTAAGCCATGATAAACATGATTGGTATGAGAACAGAATCTAGTATTAAAAGGTTGTTGCGCACCTCTGCTCTTTGATTGCTGATAATGGAAGCTTGATAATCTATACCGACTAAACCCACAGAGTTACCATTACTGTCAACTATTGGAGCATAGCCGGATAACCACGATCCCCATTTATCGTATGTTATCTCCCTATCAACACTGGGCTTTACTAAACCGGCTCGCATGTCTGGTAATTCAGATACATCATATTCTTCGCCCAAATTGGCCTTTTCTTCATCTTCTTCGATCTCTCCGTTGTCGTTCAGGTCTTCTGTTGCTCGCCCACTGGCGACGAATACCATCCAATTAGGATCACCCGTAGGCCTGAGCGTATAGATGTCATCAATTTTTGGATTTCCGGCCATGACTGATTGAAAGTATGATTCTATTTGTTTATAATCCGAGGAGGATTGTTGAGAGGGCTCAGTAAGATCCTCGTGTGTGTCAATGGGGATTTTCTGACTGACTTCGATAGCAATTGATTTCAGAGCTTCTTGGGTATCCTTAAATTCGCTATAGGTTAATGCCAGATACAAAACGATATTAAGTGTAATTAAGGCAATAAGATTGGTCGTAATTAATGTGAAAAAGACTCTTTTTTGGTAAGGTCGGTACGAACTTTCTTGGTAGTCCATATTATTGGTTCATTAATTATGATGTTTTTAGTATAACAAAAAACCAGATTTTAGTCTTGCCAATTTGACTAAGTTCTGCTAAAATATTATAAGTTTAAACATGGGCATGTAGCTTCCGTCTTCGCCGAGGCTTCGGCGGACAGGCAGGTGGTTAGAGCGCGTCACTGACCCGCCTGCCGGAGTGCGGACATTGAATCCTAGCTTTTCAAATTATCATCAATCGTTGAAGGGTACGTAGCTCGGGCGGTTACCCCGCATCCTCTCGACATGGCTCGAGGTGCGGGGTAAGGAGTGCATATTAAAAAAACACAGAGGCGTATGGTGGGCATGTAGCTCAGGTGGTTAGAGCGCGTCACTGATAATGACGAGGTCGGAGGTTCGAGTCCTCCCATGCCCACCAACCGCCTGTGAGTTAAGCGCGCCTGCCCCGTAGACGAGCATTGCGAGTCATACGGGGTCACTGATAATGACGAGGTCGGAGGTTCGAGTCCTCCCATGCCCACCAACGGCGGATGAGTGTAAATTTGTCCGTGCGGTGGGCAGGTAATGACGAGGCTGGAGAACTTGCCCTGAACTTGATTCAGGGTTTGAGTCCTTCCATCATACCCACCAGCCTTAGCTAAGACTCAGGCTGGTGGAAGCCGCATGCCGAGGTAGCTCAGTTGGCCCGCCTCGCGTCGACGAGCAACGCGAGTCGAGGCAAGTAGAGTCCCGTATCAAGTAGGGGACGGACTGAAAATAAATTTCTTTTAAAAATGTTTCCCGCTTATGCTGGGGTATAATGCCGAGGTAGCTCAGTTGGTAGAGCAGAGGACTGAAAATCCTTGTGTCGCCGGTTCGATTCCGGCCCTCGGCATAAGCGGGAAAGATATAAAATATTTGCAGAGAACTAAAAGTCCTGGAGCCTGTCTCGAACTTGATTCGGGATCGCCGGTTCCCCCGGATCAAGTCCGGGGCGGCCCTCGGCACCACGGTTTTAACAACAACCCACTAGATAGAATTTAAATCGGGGTAAACTCTGTTGGCTAGCGTTTTTCCGCTCTGTCGGGCTGTGGCGCAGTTGGCTAGCGCGCCTGCTTTGGGAGCAGGAGGTCGCGAGTTCAAGTCTCGCCAGCCCGACAGAGCGGAGAAAAGTTCTGGGTTTCCCCCTGCGGGGGACCTCTCGTAGGGAGACAGGCCTGCCCCGTAAACTTGCATAGCAAGTTGTACGGGGTCCCAGTACTCCGACCATAAACAAAAACCCCCAGGAGTTACTGGGAGTTTTTTGTTTGGTTAGAATCAGAGCAATTTACTCAGCCTCTTCTTCCTCATCGTCTTCGACTTCTTCGTCCATTTCTTCATCCATGGCATCGTTCTCTTCCACGTCTTCGTCATCGAGACTGAGAGGTAAATCAAATAGATTCATTGATTACCAATTAATATTTAATTATTGCCGGATAGGACATCCAGCTAGATACATTTTCTGGCATGGCCGGAGCTTTGTCAAGCAAATTATCAACACAAAAACCGCCCTGTCTGAGCGGTTACCATTAGCATCCTCAAAGTGATAAGAAAGACATTCCATTCTTTTTTGAACCCCTGATCAAGCTATGCCTGACCGGGGATCGACCATACTGTAGGTTCAAGCACCACACCGGCGCTTGTTTGGAAGTTGTTGGACTTCCTGGTGACCTACGGATACTCCCTAGAAAGGAGGTGATCCATCGACAGCTTCCGCTACCGATGCCTTGTTACGACTTCGCCCCTATCATCGATCCTACCTTAGCCCTACCGAAGTAAGTTTTAGGGTATTACCGACTCTCTTGGCGTGACGGGCGGTGTGTACAAAGCCCGAGAACGTATTCACCGCGCCGTGGCTGATGCGCGGTTACTAGCGATTCCGACTTCATGAGGGCGAGTTGCAGCCCTCAATTCGAACTGAGAACAGGTTTGGGGGATTAGCTTCGTCTTACGATTTCGCAAAACCCGTTGTCCTATCCATTGTAGCACGTGTGTAGCCCAGGGCGTCAGAGGACCATGCTGACTTGACGTCATCCCTTCCTTCCTCCCACCTTATCGGGGGCAGTCTGACATGAATAATTTAACATGTCACAGGGGTTGCGCTCGTTAGAGGACTTAACCCAACATCTC
>CAZQLY010000003.1:0-131088 GCA_964594455.1 uncultured Gammaproteobacteria bacterium
GAGGTTCGAGCCAAAGATTTCTTTGGCCGCGACCTTTTTGGCATTTAGGTCGATATCCCGCGCGATTTTCGACAGCTCTGCTGCCGTATTTATCCATTTCCGCATCGGTTCGACCCAGCCAGTCCGCTTTTATTCAAGACGGGTTATTTTCTCGCTCAAGGTCTTTTTCCCGCCCAGGAGTCTGGCTTTTTTCTCCACATACGTCTCTCGGTCAATATCTTGCTCCAGGTAGCTATCTAGAAGCCGCTGGAGCTTGGTTTCTATGGCTTGGATGGTATTTTTCGTCTTTTGAACAAAAGCGACAGGGGAGTGGGCGGACTCAGTAGTGTCTTGCTCTAATTGATTCAACAGGCTGCCCGCCCAATCGGATTTCAAAGAAAGCTTTTGCAACAGCGGGGTGATTTGAGTATCCAGTGCTTCTTGCCGGATATGCGGCTCGTTGCATTTAACGACCTTAGACTTTTTCGTACAGCGGTAGTAGACATAGTGGTGCTCATTGCCGTTCTTCTGGTGCTTCACTTTGTTTTCGCCAGTTATCATGAATCCGCATGAATCACAGTGGAGCAGAACGCAGTAGGGTTGTGGTTCATTCTTAGTTTTGTGGTGCGGTCTGCTCTTTTGCCTCAATATCTCCTGTACTTGGTCAAAAATTTTCTTTGAGATGACTGGCTGGTGTTTGCCCTCATAGAGTTTGCCTGCGTAAGAAAACAAGCCAACGTAAAAAGGATTGGAAAGGATAAAAGAAATTCTGTCTCGTTTTAAGGGCTTGCCATTACGCGAGTAAATACAATGCTGCACCAAAAAGCTGGAAATGTCCTCTAGTCGGGAATTGCCTTGGCCGTATAGCTCAAACGCTTGTTGCACAACTTTGGCTTGCTTTCTGTCTACCGCCACTGTTTTGGTGCGTAGGTCGTTTATATAGCCAAGCGGGGCTATGCCCGAATACTCTCCGCGCCTGGCTTTTTGGCGCAGGCCGCGTTTTACATTCTCGCTTAATGAATCAATGTAATATTTGCTTTGTCCAAAAGCGATGTTGAGCATGAATTTGCCTTGTGGCGTTGACTCAAACCAGAACTGGGGGAATTTCAAAGCCGCAAGCTGGCCGGTATCCAGCATATAGATGATACGCCCGCCGTCCACCGAGCTGCGTGCCAGACGGTCAGGATGCCAGCTCACGATGCCCTGCGCTTCGCCCTTTTCTATTCTGGTAAGCATTGAGTTGAATATCTTGCGCCTGGGCACTTTCGCTGATTTCTTTTCCACTAATTCCTCAATGATGGTCAAGCATTCTTTTTTAGCAAAGGCGCGCAATTCCACGATCTGCGCTTCAATGCTCAAAACCTGCTTATCTTCCACGTCCGTTGACTTGCGGGCGTAGAGGAAAAACTTTGGCTGATCATATATTTTCCATTTAATAATTAAGAAGAGAAAACGAGACAGAATTTCAAAATCGCGTGGGAGGCGAACCTCGTCCTGTTTTTCGGGAAAGCCCGCCCTCAAATAAATTTTCACCCACAAAATCACTGGTTTGCCATACCCAGCGCCCGTGAAAAAATCCGAGAAATTTCTGAAAGTAGTGTATTGGTATCCCCAGTAGGAATCGAACCTACATCTAGGGCTTAGAAGGCCCTCGTTCTATCCATTGAACTATGGGGACATAAATAGAAAATACTTTTTGAATATACGTTGATTATTCTTTATCGTCAATATCTTTTTTACCGCGCTTCTTGGCGTGAAAGGCTTTGTGAACGTCCTTTAGCTGCTGGTTGGTGATATGAGTGTAAATCTGAGTTGTTGTTATCGAAGCATGTCCAAGGAGCGATTGGACTGAACGGATGTCTGCTCCGCTAGTTAAGAGATCAGTAGCAAAGGAATGTCTGAGTACGTGCGGAGTTATCCGTTTGGTTATGCCGACTGATTTCGCATAGCGCTGAACCAATCGTTGAATGCTGCGTGGAGTAAGAGGTCTGACTTCAGCGCTTTTTTTAGCCGCCCGGTCATGTCGGACAAAAAGGGCCAATGAAGCGTCCTGTCTTTTGTTAAAATATTGAGTTAACCAGCGCTTGGCATCATCCGACAGAAAAACCAGCCTCAATTTGCTCCCTTTGCCCCGGATAGTAAACTCATCTTTTTTTAAATTGATTTGATCCTTAGTCAGGTTGGCCAGCTCTGAGACGCGCAGGCCAGTAGAAAAAAGCATTTCTAATATGGCCTTGTCACGCAGCTGGATTATCTCCGGCTCTTTTGTTTTTAACGGAGCCCCTAAGAAGCGTTCGAGATCATCTCCTTCTAGAAAGGTTACCTGGCGCTCAGGCATCTTGGCCAGTTCAATTTTTTCTGGAGCCAATGTTTTAATATCCCGTTTGGCCAAGTACTTCAGAAAAGCGCGCAAAGCAATCAAATAATAATTCTGGGTGCTTTTCTTGATGGATTCTTTGCGCTGGTTTTCTTGACGGTTGAGCCAGAGTCGGTATTTGCGGACTACTTCGAGATTTATATCCTCAGCCTTTTTTAACTTTGAGAATTCCAAAAACCTTTCCAGGTAAGCGCTGTAATTTCTTTTAGTAGCCAAACTGCAATTTCTTTCTATTTCCAGATAGTCAAGAAATTCCTCTACTAATTGTTTAAGTGAAGACGAACTCATAGATATATTTTACGACACTCTGGATTTTTTGGCAATGGTAGGGGGTATTGACAAAACGGCATTTTAAGTGTAGTATACCTTGTTCTTTGTGATAATAGCGAACGCGACTATCCCAGGCTAAAAACATTGGCCCAAGCCTCAATCAGGGGCGTGACACTGGAGTGGAACATGGACGATCTGAAGTTCAAGGCCCTAACGCTCGAGTATCGAGCTTTTCGCGCGGTAGCTCTCTGGTTCGATGTCGGTACGACGATTGGTGCCATACTTGGTTGGGTGGCTTTGGCTCTCAGCCTAACCGGGCACGATGCCTGGTGTGTCATCACTGCCGTACTGAGTATTCTGCTCTGCCTGCGCTTCCAAACCGGTCTGAACGAGAAGTTCAACATCATTCGAGAGTGTGTTCGCGACATGCTGAACATCGTGAATGATGGGGAGGCCAGCCAGATCTTTCGCCACGATCGGAATATGCACAACGAAGGTGCGCGTCGTTTCGCTGACGGTCTGTTCTTCGGTACCAGCTACTTGGCTGCTATTGCGGCCATTGTCCTGGCTGCCGTTCTATAGATCATCTTCAGGAGTCATTGCGGTGTGAACTGCTCTGACTCCTTTTTCTTATACAGTAAGCTTGACATTATAATCACTGTGTGATATTTTAGTATAGATTTATTAATAACCTACGAGTCCTTGGATGCGCTTTTTTGCCGGACGTTTCTCGGGATTCGCGGACAAAGGGAACACGTATGGCTATCGACAAAAAGAAAAAGGAAGCTTTAATTAAAAAGTATAAAACACATTCGACTGATACTGGTTCGTCTGAGGTTCAAATTGCTATTCTGACAGAAGAGATTAACGAACTGACAGGGCATCTCCAACAGCACAAAAAAGATTTTTCGTCCCGTCGAGGACTCCTTCGCAAGGTCGGTCAACGCCGACGTCTTTTAAAATACTTAGAAAAGGAGAATGCCGATAGTTATCAGTCATTGATTAAGAAACTGAAACTTAAAAAATGATTAAACACCCAGAACAAAGAGTAGGCGTGTTCGTCGATGTCCAGAACATGTACTACTCAGCGAAGAATATTTATAATTCCAAAGTTAATTTCGGTGAGATATTACAAACGGCTATTGCCGGGCGAAAATTAATCCGAGCCATGGCCTATGTAGTAAAGGCGGAAGCACCAGAAGAGCAGAGTTTTTTTGATGCTTTGAGTAAACAGGGATTTGAAATCAAGATGAAAGATCTGCAAGTCTTCTTTGGGGGCCAGAAAAAAGGTGACTGGGATGTCGGTATTGGGATAGATACAATTCGTTTAGCCAATAAATTGGATGTCGTGGTTCTAGTAAGCGGTGACGGCGATTTTATTCCCCTGGTTGAGTATCTGAAATTCATTGGTCAGCAGGTGGAGGTAATTGCCTATTCAAAATCAGCCTCATCAAAATTGATTGAAGCAGCTGATGATTTTACTGATTTGTCTCTTAATGAAGACAAATATCTGATCCGCAGCGGGGCTCGCAAAGGCATTATGAACCCGAAACGCTTGGTTAATCCCATATTAAAGGTAGCTCGTCCTCGTCGCAGTGATTCCCACAATCAAAAAAGTAAACATAGATAAAAGTATATTACAATTAAAGAATAAATAAGCTAAATCAGCCTTTTTCATCCTCAGACCGTCAGACTTTTACATTTTTATCCAATGAAAGTCTGGAGTCTGCGGGTCGAAGGAGGCTCAGGAGAAAAGCATATGTCTAATAAGACGTTTGAGACTGAGGTCGGCGGCCGTAAGCTGACGATCGAAGTCGGCCGTTATGCCGGACAAGCCGATGGTGCTTGTACTGTGCGCTACGGTGATACAGTGGTGTTGGCTACTGCTGTATTGAGTGATTCTGTCAGGGAAGGTATAGATTATTTTCCGCTGATGGTTGATTATGAGGAAAGATTATACGCCGCGGGAAAGATAAAAGGTTCGCGTTTTATCAAACGTGAAGGTCGACCAACTGATGAGGCAATTTTGACCTCTCGTTTGGTAGATAGATCTATCCGGCCATTTTTTGATCCTGTTATTAGAAATGATGTTCAGGTTGTTATCACGGTTCTATCAACAGACCAGGAGAATGATCCGGATGTCCCAGCTCTAGTCGCTGCTTCTTGTGCTTTGATGATTTCAAGCATTCCTTGGAACGGACCAGTGGCTGGCATACGTGTTGGACAAATAAACAATGAGTGGGTACTTAATCCTTCATATGAAGCTCGAGAGAAATCCCTCTTTGAGTTGTTTGTGGTTGAGAATAAAGAAAAGGTCGTCATGCTGGAAGCCGGTGCTCATGAGGCGGATGAGAAAACCATAGTTGAAGCCTTGGAATTTTCCAAAAAGCACATCAAAAAAATTGATAAGCTGATTCAAGAAGTTCAGAAAAAAGTCGGCAAGGAAAAGATTAATATTCAAACCGAAGCGTCGGAAGAAGAGGACACTACCAACGTCTTAGTTGAGACAAAAATCAGGAAATTCTGTGAGTCGCGTCTTAACGAAATTATTCAACAAAAAGATAAGTCTATCCGAGAAGCAGCCAAAACAAAGCTAATGGATGAATTGAATGCAGTCTTGAAAGATGATAATGAGGTGACGAAAGAGATGCGGGCTCAGGCTGCTCGGGTAGTCGATGAGTTGATTGAGCGCGAAATTAGAAAGATTGTCCTAGAAACAGGCAAGCGTGTTGATGGCCGATCAACAGATGAAATCAGACCGTTATCAGCAGATGTCGGTGTTTTGCCTCGTATCCATGGTTCTGGATTATTCAACCGCGGTGAAACCCAAGTACTCTCTATTGTAACCTTAGGTTCACCAGGCGATGAACAGCTGCTGGACACCATGGAAGAAAGCGGTAAAAAGCGCTATATGCATCATTATAATTTCCCCGCCTTTTCCGTTGGTGAAGTAGCCCCTTTGCGCGGACCAGGCCGGCGTGAGATCGGACACGGCGCCTTAGCTGAAAAAGCTTTGGAAGCCGTCTTGCCCGACCAAGAACAGTTTCCTTATACCATCCGAGTCGTTTCTGAGGTCTTATCATCCAATGGTTCAACCTCGATGGCTTCAACTTGCGGATCCAGCTTAGCCTTAATGGATGCTGGCGTGCCGATAACCAAGCCGGTGGCTGGTATTTCTATTGGCATGATGAGTGACCCGGAGTCAGGCAAGTACCAGCTATTAACCGATATACAAGGATTGGAAGACCATGCTGGTGATATGGATTTCAAGGTAGCTGGAACCAAAGAAGGTATTACGGCTATTCAGTTGGATGTTAAGAACGACGGACTGACGATGAAAATGTGCGAGGAGACGTTTGAACGAGCAAAAAAAGCCCGAAATACCATCCTGCAGAAATTTACCGATGCAATTTCAGAACCTCGGCAAGATCTCTCGCCTTATGCTCCTCGTATTACCACTATCAGGATTGACCCAGCCAAAATTCGAGAAGTTATAGGTAAAGGCGGCGAGACTATAAATGACATTATTGATAATTGCGGTGGCAAAGATATTACCAAGATAGATATCGAAGACGACGGCTTGGTTATGGTAACCTCCCACAATACTGAAATGGCGAGCAAGGCTATCACTTGGATTGAGCAGCTAACACGTGAAATACTGGTAGGCGAAGTATTTGATGGGACAGTAACTCAAATATTAGCTGATCGAAATACCGGCAGTGAAATTGGCGCAGTGATAGAGTTGTTGCCAGGCAAAGACGGCATGGTACATATTTCTGAAATATCACCCCAGCGCATTGCTAAAGTTTCCGATGTAGTAAAAGTAGGAGACAAGATGAAGGTAAAAGTAGTAGGTGTAGACACGGAACGCGGTCGCATCAGCCTGTCCAAGCGAGCCATGGAAGAAACGCCGGAGCAGTTTGAAGAAAGAAAAAACAACAGAGATTCGCGTCGAGTAATCAAGCCAAGGAGCAACAGATTCGGTGGTGGCGGACGCCGGCCGTTTAGACCGCATCATTAATTTCTCAAATAGCAAAGCCAGGTTTTATAAAAAGACCTGGTTTTGTGTTGAGAATATATTATTAATTTGATAAAGTTATCGTATGATTATCTCAATCTCAGGAAAACCCGGCTCAGGAAAAAGCTCAGTGGCCAAAGCTATCGCTAAAGAATTTAATATCAAAAGGTATTATATGGGTCGGCTGAGAAGAGAAATGGCTCGTGATCGAGACATGACTTTGGCTGAATTGAATAAATTAGGGGAGCAAGAGGAGTTTACAGACAAAGAAGTTGATGATTACCAGAAAAAATTGTGCCAAACCGAAGATAATTTTGTTATAGAAGGCCGTACTTCGTTTTTCTTAATCCCTCAGTCTTATAAGATATTTTTGGATGTCTCGACCGAAGAAGGAGCAAAAAGGATATGGGGAGATTTGCGAACCAATAGGGACAAAAGAAACGAAGCCAATGGGCTGAATAGCCTAGAAGATGTTAAGAAAAGCATAAACGACAGGATGGCCAGTGATAAAATACGCTATCGCAAGTATTACGATGTTGATGTATTTGAGCGGAAACATTATGACTTATATCTTGATACTACCAATATTGATAAAGAAGGTGTTATTAAGAAGGTTATAGAAAATATAAAAGAATATGTGGATAGAACAGCCAAAAAAAGTAGTTGATAAAAAGGCCATTCTAGCTCTGATGGGAGGAATTTTTGTTATTGCGGCGATTATTGTTTTCTCAATATTAGTCCAACGCTGGTATCTTTTCGAGCGCCAAAACGAGTTTGACCAAATGGTTCCGAATAATGCCGAGTTTTATATCCACTTTGATTTGAGCCGCAAGCAAAAAGAGAGGCTGGACCAAACTCAGCTTTTGGATCGTTGGCAGAGGCTAGCTATCAACGTTGAGGAGTCAGCCGAAACATTCATGCCACCTGAATTAGATTTGGATAGATTGATCGGCTTGCTAGGCAATGAGGCGGCAGTTTTTCAGTTGCCAGAAGGACGAGGTATTTTGCTCCATGTCAACTCAGAATCAGAAACTCATGATTATCTCAGCCAGGCGTTTGGTGCAGAGAGCAAGCAGGAAAATATCGAAGGTACGGTAGTCAAAACTCAGCTCCCGAGCAACATCAGTTGGGCCAATTCAAAAAATGATATTTTTATCATAGCTGACTCGCCGGAAGCTATCAGGCAAATTCTATTAACGGAGAAAGAAAAGGTGACGCCATTGGGAGAAGATATAAAAGCTTATCAGCCTGCGACACATTTTTTATACGGATTAATTCGAACCAACGAATTTGATTTAGCAAATCCGTTGATTAGTTGGCTGGGACTGGGTATTGCCAGCTCTGGTCAGTCGGACACATATTTTGACTTAGATATTTCTGGCAATACATTAGCTGGTAAGGTTAGTAATCATCCTACGTCACTGATGGAAATCTTACGTTCGGGGGATGCCAGCAATACTTATCGACACTCGGATCCTTTTGTCCCTCAACAATCTCAGATGAGCTGGTTGAATGTAAATCTGAAAGATTTTTTTGAATCACTCCAAGATAGTGTTGAACAATCAGAGGATTCATCAGCTGTTTTTAGCTGGCCAGTATTTTTTGCTCGAGAGATAGGGTTTGATTGGGAAGAAAATCTTTTACCTGTTATGGATGTGGCTGCTGATATTACGATCGCCCGGACTGATTTGGAAGCTGAGACTGGTCGATCTTTCCTGATTACTATCCAGCCCAATGGGCCCGACCAATTAGAAGAGACTGGTAATAATTTCGAAGCTGTAATCAGAAAAATAGTCGGTACTCTTTTTCCTCGCGGCATAGAAAAAGTATTAACTGATGGTACCAAGGTGACTGAATTAGTACCTGACCCTCAAGCTGGTGATACGGTCCAGTATAATTATGACGGTCGAGTGCTGGAGAAGCTTTGGCAGATCACATTATCTGACCCAGATTTAAATATTGTTTATGGGCAGTTGGATGATAGAGTAGTGATATCAAATTCTACAAAATTAGTTGATTCAGTCATTGCCAAAATGAATTCATCTGAGGCATCGGATACAGGATGCATTGATCAAATCAAAGGTGAAGAGCTGTTGGTTGTGGATGAGGCTTTCCTCAGCGACTATCACCCCTTGGGACGCAATATATCGCGCCTGTTTATTGGTGATGGAGGGCAGGGAAAGAAAACGTTGCTTCATTACTGTATTGAGATCAAATAGCCGGATGTGGATAAGGCAGCTAGTGGTACACAGGTAGTCAACATCGAGTGAATAATTCTAGTGTTCAAAAATTGCGCTAACAATAAGTAAAAAACCAATTTTTCGCCCCTCTTGACAAGAGGGTTTTTCTTTGCTATACTCCTAGTAGAATCATTGACAAACCACTCACTTCATACCAGAATGGTGTGAAATCCCCCTTCCAATCGTTGGAGTGGGACATTTCACACTGTTCGAAATCTTGCCTTTCCGGCAGGCTGAAAAACCAAAACGAATTCCCCCAAAACAGGGGAAAACAAAAACAAAAAGGTATCTTTCTACGGCTTCGGCTTTAGAGAAATACCGCAAGAACGGTGTGATGTAACGTACGTTTGAGAGTCGGATAAAATGTACATCAGGAGTGTGATGGAAATGTTTGTTTCAGATGATACGACAACTTCGTTTAAGTCTAAGTGGAGTTCTCGTATCATCTGATCAAACTGAGTCACTCTCTTAGGCGTCGAACGCCAAATAATATTCTTTTTGGGCGAATTCGGCGCCTTTTTCTTTTACAAAAAATTCAGTGGTATAATGAATTAGTCATGAGCCTTAAGCCAAAAACAATTTACTGGGTTTCCATTATCAATCTTTTGTTTTTTATTATTGATCGAGCACTGAAATATCTTGCAGCCACAACCATAGACGAATCACGAGAGGTTATAAAATCGATTTTTTGGTTTGGGTATTATCCCAACGACGGTATTGGGTTTGGTATCCCTGTTCCTAGCCTGCCGACTTTTATCATCTTAATTGTTGTGCTTGCCGGCATAGCTTATTGGATGTTTCTTGGTTGGCGGTCTCAGCAAATAAATATTATTTGGGGAACAACTTTGATTTTTGTCGGTGCCTTGAGCAATCTGATTGATCGGATGATCTATGGACACGTCGTAGACTACTTGAATTTATTTGATTGGTCTATTTTCAATATTGCCGATTTGATGATTTTCATTGGAGTGGGAGCGGTACTGTTTTCTTGGTGGCACAAGAAAAAAGCTTTACAAAAAAACTGAGCGGTAGTATACTGGTCTTAAGACAGGCAGGCGAGGTAAGCCTGTTTTTCTTATGCCGGGAAAAGTTTATTCTTCAGCTGTGATCGGAATTGACGCTGAAATGATAAGCGTCGAAGCAGATATCGCCAGGGGTCTGCCCAAGTTTTTAATCGTAGGTTTACCCGACCCGGCGGTTCAGGAATCTCGGGAGCGAGTGCGTTCAGCTATAAAAAACAGCGCAGCCAGTTTTCCCACCACTAGAGTTACAGTCAATCTGGCCCCAGCGGATATGCGCAAAGAAGGGCCGGCTTTTGATTTGCCGATCGCAGTGAGTATTCTAGTAGCTTCGGGCGAGATCAAATCTGTTTCGGCCGGAAGCTTATTTATTGGCGAGCTTTCATTGGAAGGCGAGCTAAGACCAGTCAATGGTGTGTTGTCCATTGTTCAAGCCTCCAAAGATAAGGGCCGGCAGAAAATATTTTTACCCAAAGATAATGCTGCGGAAGCTGCTATTATTCCGGGTGTTGAAATATATGCGATTACGTCTTTAAATGATTTGATTTTACACTTAGATGGTAAGCGTGTTCTATCCCCCTACCAAAGTCAGCCTCAATCAATAGCGGAAGATTCCCATTATCCAGTTGATTTTTCGGAGATCCAGGGACAGGAACAGGCTAAGCGAGCCTTGGAAATATCAGCGGCTGGTGGGCACAACATATTATTATCCGGACCCCCTGGTTCAGGGAAAACCCTTTTGGCCAAAGCCTTAAACTCTATCTTACCGATGATGGAATTAGAGGAATCATTGGAAGTTACCAGAATCTTCAGTGTGGCTGGCTTAATTCGGCCAGAGCAACCTTTATTACAGCAGAGACCGTTTCGTTCTCCGCATCATACGGCTTCAGCAGCTTCTTTGATCGGTGGTGGGAGGATTCCTCGGCCGGGTGAGATTTCCTTGGCTCATCGGGGAATATTATTTTTGGATGAGCTGCCAGAGTTTCCTCGGTCGGTTTTAGAGAGTCTGCGCCAGCCCTTGGAGGAGGGTACAATTATCGTGAGCCGGATCCAAAGCAGCTTATGTTATCCAGCAAAGTTTATCTTAGTGGCTGCTCAGAATCCTTGTCCTTGTGGTTATGCAACTGACAAGGAAAAGGTTTGCACCTGCACTGCCTGGCAAATAGCCAAATACCAAAAGAAAATCAGCGGACCGTTGCTTGATAGGATAGATCTACATTTGGAAGTACCTCGAGTACCGTTTAACGAATTGATAAATCGTCGTCCGGCCGAAGCATCTGAAGTGATTAGAGCCAGAGTGCTAAAAGCTAGAATAACCCAAAGCCAACGCTTAAAAGAAAATAATATCTTTGTTAATTCTGAAATGAATAATCGGCAGATCAAAAAATATTGCCAGCTTTGTGACAAGGGAAATATGGTTTTGAAAAAGGCCATGGAGCAACTTCAATTATCAGCTCGAGCCTATACTCGTATTATTAAAGTCAGCAGGACCATAGCTGATCTAACTGGTGATGATGATATACAACCAGTGCATGTGGCTGAAGCGTTGCAATATCGTCCAAAGGAATAAACTTGAATTTAAATAAAAAATAGTTTATTATTAATATAAGTACACTGCCTGTAGATGAAGTGGGTGGGGGCGGCTTCGTATAGATAGCGCTTAAGATCGCGACTCAGATTCCTTTCCGGGCCACTGAGCTCCATGATCCCGCGGCTACACGCTCTGCTCCCAATCAGTCGCCCCCCCACTCTCTCAGCCACTCGCCAGGTCCGGATTTCCCGGCAGGATCCGTACCCCCTGGATTTGGTGAGTGGCCTTTTTCTTTACAAAAAATAGGTAATAATATAAAATCCTTGTGAGAAAGCATAGGCTATCGATATAGAAGGCTCTTTTGAACTGGAGGCAGTCATGACTACAAGAGAAGCGGTCGACACTGTCCGCGTAACGTTTGCTGAGGGGGCGCACGGACAGACTGTATGGATCCACGATCCTCGTCTTGGGACCAATCGAGCGGTCTGCATTATCTCAACGAAAGGCGGTGATCAGCCTCAAATGATTGAAGGAAGATTTACCAAGGTGAGGGCTCCATTGCCTTCTGGTAGTACTCTCTGGGTCAATGTTGATTACTTTGAGGTATTTCCTGAACCCAGGCAGTCTGGATCTTCTTCCTCAGGCGCTCTGTATGTTGCCCAGAGCCGTGATCCTGATCTAGGCTGGTTGATGCAGGTACTGCCGCCCTGGTCAGAAACCTCTCGTCACCACCATGATTCCAGGCGCGAATTTCTGGCAAACCTGTGTGGCCACTGCCAGGTCGAGCTGGGCGATCAAGCTCAGGCCGGGGATCTGACGAGAAGACATGTTGATCTCAGACCGAGGATCATTCATCGTTTCCGAACCAATCAGGTTGGTGCGATCAACCTGCTGGTCATCTCTGGCCATCCCGAGCCTTTGACTTGGGCCGACCATCACTATTGCGAATCAACCGGTTCGCAGACCCCAGCATCTTAAGAAAAGTGCTGGGTTTTTTATACAACAAAAGCGGCCTAGCGAGCCGCTTTTATGTATTGTAATTTATAGATAGGATAATGGATTGACCTTGCTGCCGTTGATAATAACTTCGAAGTGCAAGTGAGTGCCGGTACACCAGCCAGTACAGCCTTGCATACCCAGGGTGTCGCCTTTATTTACGTATTGTCCGGCTGAGACAAAAGCTTGGCTGAAGTGGGCATAGACAGTTTTCTTACCACCACCATGATCTATAATAACGTGTAAACCATAACCAGTGCCCCAACCAACATTTACTATTGTGCCTGAATCTGCGGCGTAGACCGGTGAGCTGTAATCACCATCAATATCTATGCCATGGTGGCGCCAGGTATAATATTGGTTTATCTTGTGGCTGGGTGTTGGCCAGAGTAGTTTGTCAGATGGGTCAACTCTGGCTGGAGGCGGAGCAGTGCCAGTGAAATATTTTTCAACCGTATTAGTTGTGGTTGGCTTAGCCACTTCAGGGGCTCGCCCACCAGGAATTATCAAAACTTGATCAACAGTGATAGCGTCAGCTGAAGCCAGTTTGTTATATTCTATAATCTCGTTTTCTTCTACGTTATATTTTGTGGCAAGGCTGCTGATAGTATCATTTTTTTTTACTTGATGTGATACACCGCTCATCGGTAAGACTGTGAGTTTATCTCCTGGTTTTATATAGTCACTTTCACCTAGCTTATTTTCCCAAAGAATGGTATTGGTTGAAACGTCGAACTGTTCGGCAATTGTACTGACTGTATCGCCGGTCTGAACCACGTAGTATTCTACCTGATCGCGTGCCCGGTCGCCTACGTCAGTGGTCGGGATGTTTGGCTTAAGGATGGATCCACCACCCTGAGCAAAGGCCAGAGTTTGATCTTCTTCCTCTTCTGATTCTGTTTTTGTTCCTTCAGACACGGCCATTGGGTTGCCGACTAAGCCACGCTGGTCCTGATAGTTGCTCGGAGCGAGCAATATATCTTCTGCTGTTTCGGTGATTAGGACGTCAGATTCACCACCCAGTAATTTTGTGATTAAGCTATCGTTTCCAAATTCCTCAGCTGAAACAGTGCGGGTTTCAATGCTGTGTACTAAAACACTGACAGCAATTACTAAAATCAAGACATGGATAACATATTTTGTTAAAAAAGGATACCAAATAGTTTTTTTGCTGAAGCCAAAGCGTTCGACTAGCCTTCTTTTGATAGGAAAGTAAACAGACAGATAAACACGGGACAATACCGAAGAAAGCAACCAACGATAAATAAAGCGCAGTGGTACTATTAAAATTGTATGTAAAATAAAGCCTATTCCTTTAATAAAATAAGAAACACCGCTCATGGCATAGCGGAGAAATATCAAACTGTATTTTGTTATTCGAATGCTAATCTTTTTGACTCCTTATTAATATTGATTACCTGTTGTATTTTGCTAAAATTAGCCTAAATAATTCGGTTCTCAGAGCTATTATCTGGAGTACAAAGGGTAATGTATCATGGGGGTTGGCCATTGTCAAGGTAGATAATGTAGGCAAAAAAACGATGGTAATTAAGGCCAAAAAATGATATGATTTGTCTGAATATAGCTAATTTTCTCTACAACAGCTGAATAACTTAATGATCAAATATCAACCCGGAAAAATAGAGCAAAAGTGGCAGAAGAAATGGGAAAAAGAAAAAAGTTTTGTGGTATCTGAGGACAATAAAAAGAAAAAGGAATATATACTAATTGAATTTCCCTATCCTTCTGGAGACGGTCTTCACGTGGGACACGTTAGGAGCTATAGCGCCTTGGATGCGGTGGCTCGGAAGAAGAGTTTGGAGGGCAAGAACGTATTATTCCCGATGGGCTGGGATGCTTTTGGTTTGCCGACGGAGAACTATGCGATCAAGACTGGAGTGCATCCGAGAAAAGCCACTGATAAAAATATTGCTACTTTTCGAAAACAGCTGAAGTCACTTGGCCTATCATTTGACTGGTCCAGAGAAGTCGACACCACCGATCCAAAATATTATAAATGGACCCAATGGATTTTCCTTCAGCTATTCAAAGCTGGCCTGGCCTATCAAGCTGAAATGCCGATCAACTGGTGCCCGAGCTGCAAGATCGGTTTGGCAAACGAAGAAGTGGTCAATGGCAAATGCGAACGCTGTGGAGCCGAGGTGACTCGCCGCCAGCAAAAACAATGGATGTTAAAAATCACTGAATACGCTGATCGGCTACTTAAGGATTTGGATACAGTTGATTATTTACCCAAGATAAAAACTCAGCAAGAGAATTGGATTGGTCGCAGCGAAGGCGCAGAAATCCTATTTCCTATTAAACGAGACTTGAATTTTGTTTTGCTGCATCCCTATAGAGGTTCATCTAAGGCCAGTTTCATGCCTTGGTTAAAAAGGGAACTAGAAAAGAAAGGGTACAAAGTTTGGGTTCCTGACTTGCCTGGAGGTGAGCAGGCCAAGGCTGAAGAACAAATAGAGTTTCTTAAAAAAAGTGACAGGTTAAATAAAAACACTATTGTTATATCCCACAGCCTGAGTGGCCCGTTAATGCTGAAATATTTGGAACAGTCTGATCACAAAATTTTCCAGTTGTTAATGGTTACGCCTCCGGCCCGCGTGGAATTTTTGGATAATGACAAAAGGTCGGCTCTGAAAAAATTCTGCGACTGGAAATTTGATTTTAATAGAATAAAAAATAGAGCAAACGCGATTACTATTATTTCTGACTCTGGGGACACAATTGTGCCAACCAGTCATGCTGAATACTTATCTTCAAATCTTTCATCTGAACATGTTGTTTTAAAAGGCGCCTCGCCTCATTTTCAGGGGAATGGGAGTAAAATTCCAGAGATTTTTAGCTATATCGCTAATAATATTAAAGTATTTACCACCCGGCCGGATACCATATTTGGCGCCACCTACCTCGTGCTCGCGCCCGAACACTCGGTAATTAAGAATTTAAAATTAAGAATTAATAATTTTAATGAAGTTGAACGATATGTTAAAGATGCGGCTAAGAAGTCTGATTTGGACCGAACGGATTTAAGCAAATCCAAAACCGGTGTTGAGTTAAAGGGTTTAAAAGCTATCAATCCGGCTACTGGGGAAGAAATACCCATCTGGATCGCTGATTATGTTTTGACTGATTATGGTAC
This sequence comes from uncultured Gammaproteobacteria bacterium, assembly GCA_964594455.1. Classification (GTDB taxonomy): domain Bacteria; phylum Patescibacteriota; class Patescibacteriia; order JAHIZJ01; family JAHIZJ01; genus CAZQLY01. The sequence goes on from CAZQLY010000003.1 coordinate 15,588, forward strand.
TGGAGCGATTATGGCGGTGCCAGCGCACGACCAGCGAGATTTTGAGTTTGCCAGGAAATTTAATCTACCAGTCCGAATTGTGATAGAACCAGAAACAGGGGAGGTTAAACCCAATGAAGTATTTAGAAAAAGAATTGTCGCTTTGGTTCATGATCCAAAATCCAAAAAAGTATTAACGCTTGATTGGGGCGATAAATACGGCGGCCACCTTTTAGTGGGAGGCGGGATCGATAAAGGCGAGGATGTTGAGCAAGCAGCCCAGCGCGAAATAAGAGAAGAAACAGGCTACACGGACGTAAAGCTATTAGATAAATCTGAAACAATTCACCACCATTATGTAGCCTATAACAAAGGGGTAAATCGAGTCACTGATATAACCGGATTATTCTTTGAATTAAATAGCGACAAGAAAGTTGAACCCCGGCTCAGCCCGGAAGAACAAGGTAGGTTCAAAATAAAATGGTTAAGCTATACTGATGCCGGTCGTTTGATCAAGGACGAAATGCATAATTATTTATTCCGGAAGTTCATCAAAGGTGAGGTTTATACTGGTGAGGGAATAGTTGTTAATTCAAAACAGTTTGATGGTCTTAATTCTAAACAGTTCAAAAAGAAAATAACTGAATGGTTAGAAAAACAAGGATTGGGTTTGTCAGCTGTCAATTATAAACTTCGCGATTGGGTTTTTTCCAGGCAGCACTATTGGGGTGAACCCATTCCAATAATTCACTGTGAGAAATGCGGGGCTGTTCCAGTACCGGATAAAGATTTGCCCGTGGAACTTCCTCACGTGGAAAAATATAAACCCACTGACACCGGTGAATCGCCTCTGGCTACTGTTTCAAAATGGGTTAATGTTAAATGCCCAAAGTGCCAAGAACCGGCCAAGCGGGAAACAGACACTATGCCCAACTGGGCTGGTTCATCGTGGTACTTCCTGCGCTATTGCGATCCGAAGAATGATAAAGCTTTTGCCGACCCAAAGAAATTAAAATACTGGATCCCGGTTGATTTGTACAACGGCGGCATGGAGCACACCACATTGCATTTGCTCTACTCCCGATTCTGGCATAAGTTTTTGTTTGATAAGGGTTTAGTCCCGACATCTGAACCATACAAACATCGTCATTCACATGGAATGATCTTAGCTGAAGATGGCAGAAAGATGTCCAAGAGTTTTGGCAACGTGATAAATCCGGATGAGCTGGTTAAGAAATATGGTGCAGACTCTGTTCGAATGTATGAAATGTTTATTGCTCCATTTGAGGATACAACACCCTGGTCAACGCAAGGTTTGATAGGGGTGAAAAGGTTTTTAGACAGGGTTTATACAGTATTTACAAATAATATAGAGTGGGGTCTCCTCGAAGACTATCCAGACAATGAGACGAGGAAAATTAGAGAGAAAATAATTAATAAAAGCGTCAAAAAGGTTACTGAGGATATTGATAGATTTAAATTTAATACTGCCGTTAGTTCATTAATGGAATGTTTTAATGAGGCAACTGATAACATGGGGAAAGGTGAAGGAAAATCTGGTGAGTGGTTAATACACAGACGTTGGGCTATAAAAAACGACATAAAATCGTTTCTGATATTATTATTTCCAATGGCCCCTCATATTACTTCTGAATTGTGGGAATTGGCTGGTTTCAAAGGCGAAGTTGAAAGACAAGCCTGGCCCAAGCATGATCCAAAGAAATTGGTGGAAGCAGAAATAACTCTAGTAGTCCAAATAAATGGCAAGGTTCGAGATCAGCTTCGAGTACCTAATGATATTTCTGAAACTGATGCTGTAGAAAAAGCCTTATCCAGCCCAAAGATAAAAAAATACGTTACGGGACGGCCCAAGAAAACAATTTTTATCAAAAATAAATTAATAAACTTCGTAGTTTAACATGTCTATTCCATTGTCGAAGATGATTTTTCCCAAAACAAAATTCACGCCGAATGTCATCGGTCTGTATTTTCAGCGGCTGATTCAAAGTACGGCCATTGGCTTGCTCGGTGTTTTCATGCCGATATTTTTGTATGAAAAATTTAACTTTTCTCTTCAGTCAGTAATGTTGTTCTACATTATCGGTTTTTCGCTTTACGTTTTAACAGTCCAGCCGGGAGCCAGATTGATGAGCCGATTGGGATTGAAGATGTCAATGATACTCAGCACGCCTTTTCTAATCGGTTATTATTGGGTACTTTACTTTGTGGCTGATAATCCTTGGCGCCTGCTGCTTTGGGCGATTGCAGTTTTGAATATCTTTAGAATGCTGTATTGGGTTCCTTATCATACCGAGTTTGCCAAATTTACTGACCGTATGAATCGCGGCAAGCAAATCGGTTTTTTAGCCTCGATTACATCAATCATTGGCATATTAACCCCGATCATTTCGGGTTTTGTCATTGATCGCTTCGGATTTCAGAGCCTGTTTGTCATCGTCATGATTTTGCTGGGTTTATCTTTTTTCCCACTGATCGTCACAAAACAGGTGAAGGAGAAATTCTCATTTGGATATTTTGAAACTTTCAAACTGCTTTTTACCAAAAGGAGACGCATCCTCATGGCTTATGGAGCTGAAGGCGCTGAAGCGGCTGTTGGCTTGGTTATCTGGCCGATATTCATGTATCAAATCTTTGAGGGCAATTATCTAGAGATTGGAGCTGTGTCCACTTTAGTAATTTTTGCTACAGTCATCACTCGTTTGTTAGTGGGCAAATATACTGACAAGATGCCCAAACGCAAGCTTTTGCACTGGGGGACTTTTGTCTACGCCATAGGCTGGGTGTTTAAAGTATTTGTTCAAACTGGTTATGATTTATTTTTAGCCTCCACCTATCACAATTTGGCCAAGGCTGTAATGCGGACGCCGTTTGACGCTTTAACTTATGAACAAATGGCTGATGCCGGACACTATGTTGATGAAATGAGCGTGTTCCGGGAAATATCTTTGAATTTAGGAAGAACTATTACCTTCGTTGCCCTGTTATTGTTGGTCAGCATTATCGGTCTGAATACCATATTTTGGCTTGGAGCCATCTTTGCCCTACTGATAAACTTTTTATAAATGAAAACAATAAAATTTAATAACACTAACTTATCCGAAGTAGTGGAGCAGGCCGGCCAAGTTTTGAGGCGAGGCGGTGTTATTGTTTATCCTACCGATACGGTTTATGGGCTAGGAGCTGATCCTTTTAGTAAAGAGGCAATTGGAAAAATAATGCGCATCAAGGGTCGTTTGGCTTCCAAAGGCATTTTGATAGTTATTTCCAATAGCGATCAACTAAATAAAGTTGCCCGGGTAACGCCAGATGAAGAAAAAGTAACAAAGAAATATTGGCCAGGCCGAGTGACTATAGTTTTTGAAAAAACTGATATTGTTTCCAAGTTTCTGACCGGTGACCGCGACACAGTAGCGATCAGACAGCCTAAAAACGAATTTGTGAAAAACCTTTTGGATATTTTTGACAATCCGATTACTTCTACTAGCGCCAATCGGTCGGAGCGGCCGGTTTGTTTAACCATAGAAGATGTTTTGAAGCAATTGGGCAATTCAGCCAGAGAAATTGATTTAATAATAGATGCGGGCAGGCTGCCTCAGTCGCTACCCTCGACTATTATTCGGGTTGTGGCAGGCCAAATCAATGTTTTACGCGATGGAGCTGTCAAAATAACCGATAAACATGTTTGATCAAAATGCCTATAATGTAGCCCATTATTTTGCCCGCCGGCTGAAGCGTCCAGTGGCCGAGTTATATATGTCTGTAGCTATCATAGACTTAGCCATGGCGGCCGTGATGATATTTGAACCGATCTATCTTTATACCCTGGGCTATTCAGTCAAACAAATACTGCTATTCTTCCTAGGAATGTATTTGTTCTATTTCATTATCATGCCGTTAGGCGCCAAGCATGCTAACGCTAGGGGCTATGAGAAGAGTATATTGGTTAGTACTTTCTTTTTAGTCTTTTATTACCTTTGTTTGTTTTCCTTAGATAAAATTACATTGTTAATCTATGTGGCTCCAATCATGTTGGCTTTTCAAAAAACATTTTATTGGCCTGGATATCACGCTGATTTCGCCAGGTTTTCCGATGAGAGAGAACAAGCCAGGCAGATCAGCACCCTGAGAGTAATAAACAACTTAGTTTATATTCTCGGTCCGCTAGCCGGTGGATTAATCATCACTATCGCTAGTTTCGAAGTTTTGTTTGTAGTAGTTATACTATTGATAGTGATATCAAATTTTCCTCTATTAATGACTAAGGAAAAAGTGGTTCAAAAACCTTTTTCCTATTCCAATGCCTATAAAAGGATATTAAAGAAACATCACCGACGCAAGCTTTTTGCCTACATGGGCTTTGGCGAAGAGCTGGTAGTGATGATATTGTGGCCGATTTTTATCTATCTGATTATTGAAAACTTCTTCGTTTTAGGATCAATCGTGGCTTTAGCCACTTTGGTAACAGCTATAGTAACATTATACGTTGGTCGAATTTCTGATAAGAAGCATAAACACCCGATTATAAGACTAGGCAGTTCTTTATACGCTATTTCTTGGGCTTTGAGGGCTTTTGCCAGCACCACAGCCCATGTTTTCTTAATTGATTCTTTGTCGCGAATTTCAAAAAATATGATTTATGTACCACTGACTGCTATAACTTATTTTCGAGCCCGCAAATATAATATCATGAACAGCGTTCTGTTTTTTGAAATGGGCTTGGTACTAGGCAAGTTAGTTGCTTTAGTCGGCACAATAATAGTGATATCAATCTTTGGATTGGATATAGGATTCTTGTTTGCTTTCTTGTTGGCCGGATCAATGTCACTGCTCTATAACTTTTTATAACAAATGAATATCAAAAAAAGTTTGAAGAAATACAGACTGCGACCAAACACCAATGCGGGTCAGCATTTTTTATTAGACGAAAGTATATTGGAGTCGATTGTGGAAACAGCCAACCTGTCCCAACAGGAAACGGTATTAGAGATTGGATCCGGCCCAGGCAACTTAACTGTTTTGTTGGCTCAAGCAGCGGGGCGAGTGATAGCAGTCGAAAGTGATAGCAAGATTATCCCGGCGCTAAAGGAATCAACCAAGGAATTTTCTAATGTCGAGATTATTAACCAGGATGTGTTCCAATGGAGACGCCAAGCCAAGGACACAGGCGATTATAAAATCGTTGCCAATCTTCCATATTACATTACCTCGAAGATTTTGCGTGAATTTATCTCTCAACCTCCCAAGCCCAAGACGCTTACCCTTTTAGTTCAAGATGAAGTAGCTGATCGGATAACAGCTCAGCCGGGGCAAATGAGTTTATTATCACTCTCAATCCAATACTACGCTGAAGCGCATAAGGTGGTTACAGTGCCTCGCACAGCTTTTTGGCCGAAACCGGAAGTAAATTCAGCCATAATCATGATTGAAAATTTAAAAAACAATAAACCCGAAGACAAAGTTTTTTTTCAGACAGCTCGAGCAGGTTTTTCATCAAGGCGCAAACAACTTCAAAACAATATTAAGTCGGGTTTTCAGCTATCGACTAAAGATGTGTTAGATGTTTTTGAGAAGGTGGAGATTAAACCCACCGCCCGACCCCAGGAGCTGACAATTTCAGAATGGGATAAACTCAGTCGCGTATTAAAAAATCTAAAAAAATAGCTGATTTTAGTGCAAAACAAGTTGTTTGACACATGCAGGGTATTATGATATAATGGTGAGGTAAAATTCCTAGAAAATCGGAGTACAGATTGATATATTAGTGGTCAAAAAATCAAAGAAATATGAAACCAACACCAAAAACCCTACTCACCCTAATCTTGGTAGTAGGAATTGCCGGAATAGTGCTTGGTTTTGTGCAACTAAACAAATCAATTAACGGGCCTTTTAACGATACAGAAGAATCGTCATTGAATCAGACTTCGACCAGAGATGAACTAGCCGCTCTCCAGGAACAAGACACTGATAAAGATAATCTTTCAGATTTTGATGAGCTATATCTTTATGAAACCTCTCCTTATATAGCTGATTCCGACAGTGATGGTGTAAATGACAATATTGAATTAAGCCTGGGGCAGGATCCAAACTGCCCTGAAGGAACCACTTGTCGCTCAGTTCCCTTAAACACTGCCAGCTCATTGGATGACATCCTGAATGAGGATGAGACAAACACCAATTCTTCTACTAACAGCGACTCAAATAGCAATCAGGCCGTTACCAATCCTTCGCCTGAAGATGTTTCGGTCTCTGATTTAAGAGAGGCTTTGGCTGGGGCGGGTGTTCCGGCAGAGACACTTGATGCTATTGATGACGATACACTTTTAGAGTTATATGGTGAAGCGCTCCAGGAAGAGACAGGGACAACAAATACCAATGAGGGCACAACGAACACAAACACCGCTCAAAATTCGAATACTAATATTTCAAATATTGTCTCCGAAGACGCAACAGTCGATGATTTACAAAATTTAAGCATAGACGAAATTCGAACGCTCCTCAAAGCCACTGGAGTACCAGAAGAATCCCTGGATCAATTAGACGATGCTACTCTACGAGCGATTTTCGATGAATCACTTAACGAATTAAGTGAATAATGAAGAGTAAAAATAAAAAATATAAGGACAGAAAAGGCGTACGTCTTTTTATAGCTGGAATAATAGTTTCCATAGCCCTCTCCTCATTAGCCGGAGTGTTTTTGTTAAGGGTGGCGCCGGCTCAAGCTGGTATTCCAACCTCGGTTATTGCCAGCATTCCGGATACGGTTAAATATATTTGGGATGTGCTTAAATACGTAGCTGAAAACGCCGCCGCCGTAGCTTGGAAGAAAAGCTATTCCTATTTCATTAATAAAATAGCTTATGATACCGCGGTCTACGTGGCCTCAGGCGGCCAGGGCCAAAAACCGTTATTTATCAGAGATTTTGGGTCTTACGTAAAGGAGATTGGTGACGGAGCGGCCGGGGAATTTCTTGATAATATTTCTCAAAGCTTTTTCGGACAAAGTTTATGTACTTTTAGTCCGGAAATACAACTGAAACTTACAGTTTATGCCCGAAGAGTACTTGAGCCAGAACAGCCCTTTGATTGTTCCTTGTCACAAATAGGTGAGAATGTTACCCGGATTAGTAAAATGACGACCGCTGATTTGATAAATTTCCAACACTATTTCAATTATCAATCAAACGAAATCGGTGCCTTTCTTTCATTAGTTACAGAAGCCGATGAGCAAAAATTAATAGAACAAGAAAATTTAAAACTACAACAAACTGCCAGCTCATTCTTACCATTAAAAGATCCAATCACTGGTGAAATAAAAACTCCTAGCGAATACGTTGGGTCAGTGGTCGATAAGTCTATCGCCTTAAGTACCGAAGCAGAGTCTACCTATACCGGAAAACCGTTGGCTGATTTTATTGATATCTTTACTAATACTTTAATCAGCCGGTTATATCAAAATATTTTTGAAAAAGGTATTGCTCCTTCTTCAGTTGGATACGGCACAGCCAATAATACCACCTCAGGCATTGCCGCGGCCAAGCAATATAACCGTGCATTAGCTAAGCCTAGTTTCCGAACCCGAGGAGCGATCGATATTTTAAATACCCTAGCCAGTTGTCCGGCCGATTTCAAAGAAGTAAACAACTGTGTCATCGATGATGATTTCCGAGCTGCAGTTGATCAGCAATTAACCGTTAAGGAAGCTCTAGAGCAAGGGCTGCTCAAAGGCGATCGAACATTTGGCTTTGATGCCACTGGCCAAGAGCCGGAATATTATAACGGATATCCTTATCGCAGTTTAGTTATACTAAGAAAGTACCGCATTGTACCTTCCACTTGGGAAGCGGCGGCTTTGTATATTAAGAATTTCGTTTCACCAGCCACAACTTTTGGTTTACAGGAACTAATTGATTTATATGACGTCGAGCCGACAGCAGAAAATGGATATAATCCGTTTTATCACATGATTGATCCTTATTGGGTTCTGAAATCTCCAGAAACGTTCTGTCGACGTGAAGGTCCTGGACCCGAACTTTTGGTTGACGACATAGAAATAACTGATGATACGGATGGTGATGGAGACATAGATCAAGACGATACTCCTTCCCGAATAGTTAGCCGCAATACCTATTGCGCTGATGAAAGAACCTGTATTGAGGAAGACGCGGACGGTAATTGTAAATTTTATGGCTATTGTACCGAAGAAAAACCAATCTGGAAGTTTGATGGTGAATCATGCGAAGACTATGAGAACACTTGCCAGACTTTTATTACCGAGGATAACCAGGAGGTCACCTATGCCCAGAGTACTGTAAATTATGATTCTTGTGTTCCAGAGGTAGGAGGCTGTCGGTGGTATTGTGAAGATTATGATAACAATATCGAAGGATATACCTGCGGCTCAGAAGATTACTTGATATCTGGAAATAAAGTATATTTGGATAATGATGCCCAACAGTGCAAAAAAAATGATAGTGGTTGTGATGAGTATATCAGAATTATTCCCGGAACCAATCTAGTTGCCAATTCAAGCTTTGAAGTATTTGAAGGTACGCCCGATGATGGTGCAGCCGATGACTTTACTGTAGATTATTCCCATTGGGACTGGATTAATAATGGGCTGAACACCTATGCCAGGGCTATACCATATGATGGTGATTACTCGCTCTATACTGACGGCGGTGACTCAATAGAATATAGAATTGATGTTGGCAAACCGGTATATGGTGAAACGTTCTCGGCGTCTATTTACGCATTACCCGCAACCGGATGCGATAGCGTTGAAATACAAATTGGCGGTGACCATTTCGGTGGACCCGAATTGGATAATTATGTTAACCCGGGCGAGTACGCTCCAGCAACCGTTGCTGCCGGCGGCTGGCACCGGGTGATTGTAAAAGCCAAGCTGGGAACAGTAGATGTAGATCCTCAACCGGATAAAAATCCCAACCAGGTTGGCATCAAGATAATACCGAATGGTTGTGAAATGAACATTGATGCAGTTCAACTGGAGCTTGAGGACACTTCCACATATGTTAACTATGCTTCAACAAACCAATTATACGAAACAGACCAAAGTGAGAACTATTTATCCAATGGAAGCTTCAGCATAGACCGGGGCGTCAATTACTACGCTGACTGGGATCAAGATAATTATACGCCAGGTGATCTTCAGGCTGACGGTTGGGTGGGTACAACAATCATAGATAATATAGCTGCAAACCCATTCGGAGGGTTTGGTGATATTTACGTCGGTAGCGGAGGCTATCAAGACGTGCCCGTTGATTATGGCTCACGCTATGATGTGTTTGGTTGGGTGGCCAATAGTCCTGATGCGCCCATCACTACAGTTTGTCTTGATAGCGAACATGATGTTATAGCGGAAGATTGTAATCTAAATGCTGACGCGGCTGATCCTCGCACTCAGGTGTCTCCCATTTCGAGCGGTTGGACTTGGGTGGATTTTGGAGTCGAAGCAGATCATCCTGATGCCGCCTATGTCCGAGTACAGCTAAATGCTGGTTTCTTTGATGAAATAGGCGTCGCGGACTCAAATCAATCTCTAGCTTGCCGTATCGATGAAGTAGGTTGTGAGTTATATGATCCAGCCGAAGAAGGAGATAAAGTACCGGGAGTAGTCACTGCTCAAGACTACTGCTCAGAAGAATATGATGGCTGTAAATCGTACAAACAAATGCCTATATCTAATGGTGCTGACGTTACAGCGGTAGAGCGAAGCGGCGTTGACCCGGTGTATTTGATAGCTAAGAGTGCACAGCAATGCGATGCCACCTATGTTGGTTGTGAAGAATACACAAATTTAGACATAGTAGATCAAGGCGGTGAAGGACTGGAATACTATACATATATAAGGCAATGTGAAAAACCAAATGCCGGTTGTACTACCTACTTCCATTGGGAAGGTGATGATATTAATGGATTTGAATTAGTTTCTGAATCATTGGTTGAGGGAGCTGGTGGCGCACCTGACACCTGGGATGGATCAGGTGATTGTGATCCTGCTGAGTCTGGGTGTATATTGTATTATCATTCTGTGAGCGGCAATTTCTGGTACCGGATGAATACCAGTACCATTACTTGTTCTGAGGACTGTCATCCATTACGTAACACCTTAGACGGACAGGTCTATAATGCTATTCCCGAGCAGGGCAATAGATGTCCAGCCAGTCAGGCTGGGTGCCGTGAGTACCGGGGTAGTGATGGTTATAACATCCGTCGTTTGCTAGAAGATGATTTTGAAGATGGCGATTCTGTCGGTTGGACTAACAGCACTATCAGTACTGAGTCATTAAAGGCTGGCGGGTTATCAGCTCTGATTGAGGGTGGTGGTACGGAAACAGATGTGACAGATCTAGTGGCTAAAGATAAATCATACATATTAGAGTTCTGGGCCAAGTCAGTTAGTGATACTTCCACTATCCAAGCGACTTTCTCGCCTTCGTTGACGGTGTTTGCCGGCCAAGCTGAAGCCAACAACCAAAATTGGAATCACTTTGTATTGGGTCCAGCTCATTTCGAGGATGATGTTAATCCGGTCGAAGCATTATTTATTTTGGGGACTAGCAGTTTCTATATCGACAACATTATACTATGGGAGGTTAGAGGATATAACTACTTAATTTACCAATCATACGATTTATGCCCGGCATCGATGGCTGGTTGTTCATTGTATTATGACCGAGAAGGTGACGAACACTATCTGCGTAGCTTCAGTAGCCTGTGTCGTCCCGAGAAAGTTGGTTGTGAAGCCGCCATTGAAACATTTAATTCCACCAATCCTTTTCAAACCGAGACCAAGCAGAGAACCACTATGTCTGATCTGACTCGTCCGACCGTAAACAAAGAAAGCAATCAGTGCCTAGCTGCCAATAAAGGCTGTAGTGCGATCGGTTTGCCCACTTTAGATTTAGAGGGGCGTCCTTCAGAATATAAGACCCAATATCTAATAGATAATCCGGATGATTATAATTCCACCCTATGTAATCCGGGTCAGGCCTCGTGTGATCATTATGAGTATGATGAAGAAGAAAATTCCTATACTGATTTCAAGAATCCTCAATCACAGCTCTGTGAATATCGTAATGGCGTAAACGTACTGGGCACGGTTTATGATGGATGGTTTAAGAAAGGAACTGATGAGTTTTGTCCAGTCAAAAAATACACTTGTGTCGGAGACGATAACCAGGCGGGCAACGTCTGTTTTGGCCCCGAAGATCCGGATTCCTGCGGTGCTTCAGCCACAGCCTCGTGTCAAGAGTATCTTACCAGCCCGCAACCCGCTCGTGTCTGCGGTCCTCAGCAGCAAGAATATTGCCGGGGTGGGTATCATGATGGAGCGATTTGTAATTCACAGGCTAGTGCTCAAGATCCGGTGCTGGGCTGTGACGATCCAAACTCAGATAACGATGGCCTATGTTCTGATCTGACAGAAGTATGTTATGGCGGCCCGCGGGCTGGAGAAGCTTGCGATTCAGATGCTGATCCTACCGGAGCGTATGGTTGTGCCAGTGGTGGAGAAAACGATGGTTATTGTGCTGAGCGTGTTTGTCAGACCGATAATTATTGCGCCAGTGATAACACGATCACTTGTCAGGTAGATAGTGATTGTCCAGGGGTTGATGATGAATGTTTGAATGATGAGTGTCCGGACGATCTATTGTGTTCTGAATATTGGGCAGGTGAGTGCCGTGATGATGCCAGTGGATGTACGGAATACCGGGACCCTCAAGACCCACAACCGTCATTAGCTTATGAAGAAGGCCAGACAAAAGTCTGCGCCGGCGGAGCCAATAATGGGTTCGCTTGTACAGTTAATGATGATTGTGATAGCGGGGCCTGTGTTTTCCAGGGTTGTAATGCCCAATGTCGGGTAGAGTATGATACTCAAGGTAATTTCTATAGAGTGGATGAGGATTGTAATCCTTACCCGCATGATTGGAACAGTGATGAAGTATTATTGCCTGGCTGCGAACCCTACTTTAATAAGGAACAAACAACTGACACAGCTTCATGTTATGGCGTGGTCAATGAAGACGAAGGCTGTATGCTTTTCAATGACACCAGCTCAACCCAAGGCTTAATCTACGATAGTGACATCACTTATGCCACGATGGATGAATTCCGGGGCAGTCCGTATCAATGCACTAATGCTTTAAATGAAGCAGAAGAGTGTAGCCAAGACTCTAACTTGATACTAAAGGTGCGGCGCGATCGAGTCTGTAATGAGTGGCTTTATTGTAAAACTAGTTATACTTTCGAAAGCGAAGACGGACAGTCCCAGCGATTGTGTTATGACATAGGTAACTGTCAGCAGATGGGTTCAACTGGCCAGTGCACCAAGCCGGTTGGAGAAGGGCAATGTGACAATGATCCCGGACGGGCTTGTTTGTTAGATTCTGATTGTGAAAATAATGGCGTTTGTGTCAGATCGCCCCAGTTCGAACATCCAGCTCTGCCTGATGTAGAATACCAAAGCCGGGCCGTAACTGAACTGCCCCATCCGACTGATCTGACATTTGACCATCAAGTAGAAGTTGACCAGACCAGATACTTCTCTGGCTATTCCAAGATTGGTATGTCTTGGAGGTGTTATGACTATGACGAATATGATATTGGTACTGGTCGTTGCAGCCGCGCGCCAGGCGTTTCCTGCTATACTGATGCAGACTGTGAGGCAGGCGATAATGGTTATTGTACTTGTTGGCGAGATGGTATTTGCGAAGGCGGTAATAGCAATGGAGCACTATGCTATGCTGATACAGATTGTCCAGGCGGCTCTTGTACCGACGATCAATGTCCTGGTGAAAATAACAAGTGCCGGGTAGTCCATGGTTATTATCCTACTGCCTCGATGTGGGAGGTTGGTATCGGACTAGACTTGCCCAATCACGATTTTGAGTATGGTTCAACATATCCTTGGGAACAGCGAGGTTTAAATCCTCCAACAGGCAACATTTACGTTATAACTGACGACCAGGATCCAACTCGAGAAAATCATGTCTTGCAAATTCACAACCCACAAGCTGTTGATACTGGGGGCCGTATCAATTTAGACGGTTTAGTATTCGATGGTCAAAGGTTTGTGATTAATTTGAAATTAAGAGCCGACAGCGATATCCCGGTTAATATCCAGCTATGTTATAACGATGATGCTGGCCCTTGTCAGTCATTTGGGGTAGTTACAGCCAAGCATTATTGGCAGTATTTTACTATTCCGCAGGACGAGCCTTTAGTGGTAAATGGGGTTAGCGGTAATACATACTTAAGTATAGTAACAGCTGATGGTACTACTGGGGTCGATATTTACGTCGATGATATAGAACTGCAAACATTATTAGAAAAGAAATCAACCAATAATCCAGTTGAAGCCACCAGCGATGAGCGCTTCGTGGTTAGGTCGTGCCGACTCTATCCAGAGTCAGATTCATTGCAATGCGATTACACAAAAGAAAGTACGACTGAAGAAAAATTGAAAATCTATCGCGGCTGGAAGGGTTACTGTTTAGAAAAAGACCCGCACAATGAAGATATCTGTCTCCAATGGTGGCCAGTGGATATTATTTCAGGAGAAACGGATGTATTTGGTAGCGGCGAAATCGTGGGATATTTTGGCCGAGCCCCGCTTTACTATTGCGGGCAAATAACGCCTTTAGAGTTCCGTCGGCCATTCTGGCTGTCCGGAGGATATTGCTATAAAGCCAACAATTATCACTGTCCAAACAATTATTATCGGATGAAATGTCAGCAGAAGAAATTAAATAACTGGCCGGATAAATGCCAGTATATCTGTATTCCAAACGGCATACCTTCGAACGAGGCTTGTAATTATTGTAAGGGTGATGAATGGTGCGGTGGAATTATTAGCCCTCGACCTGGGTATTGGGCGCCCTTTGACGGTCAACTCGAACATACTCATAAGTGGAACGAATTCGGATTAAACTATCAATCAGAAGTACTGGGCCTGAGATGTGACTTAGTAGTTCAAACAGTTACCCCAACCAGCGATAATAAAGCTTGGGCTCAAAGAATCAACGGCGGCTATCCGTCAGTCTGGGATATCGGCTGGGAATTCACCAGCGATCTGCAGCCGTATGGTTCTCTAGTGCCTCCACAAGACGGTGTGGGCGGAAATGATGTTAATGATCCGACAACTTGGGATTCAGAATACACCAGTTTCTGGGGCGATCCATTTATTGGCAATGGGGTATTGGGAAATGAAAACCAACCTATTTATTGGCTATCTCCGGATTTATTGACTGATGGTCAGGCTAGCTCATTTGATTGGGACTTTTCCAAAGATCATGGGTTTAACGAAGTTGATTATCAAAACCTAGCTCGAGCTGGCAGTCCGTACTCTTGTCGCGATCATCAATATTGGATGTGTCCAGTAATTGCTTCAAATCGTTTCCATGCTAACGAACAATTTAGCGGTCCGATAAATCCCGGGCCGCCAGACCCCGATCCAACTGAAGGCGGATTTGGATTAAAACGCCTGCAGCGCTTGTTTGTTGATGCTTATGGGCTGTGGATATGGGGTGACGGCGACTGTGTTGATATTGTAAGCAACCACTGCACTTATTTGCCCGAAGATCATGTTTGGGAAGGACGAGGCTGTGATGATGAGTCAGATTGTGATGTGCCGGAGGGTGAGTGTATTGGTAAGGTTTGTGAGTTGTCAGGAGATAGCGATCCAATTGTGTTTGAGGGTTGTGGCTGCGAGGAAGGATCTTGCGAAGCATCATATGTTTGCTATCAAGGCGGCGTTGCTGGCAGATACTGCGGATTAGGTGCTTGCACCGGTGATGATGATGCTTGTATGTCCATGCGCTGTGCTGGCGGTGAAAAGGACGGTGAGGTCTGTACTGACGTTGATAATAATTGTTCTACTGGCGAGACATGTTTGACTGCGGCAGGCACGCAATGTGTTGATGACTCCCACCAAACTTGCGAATGCCCCAGTGGTCAATGTATTGTGACTACCTTCTGTGCTGATTCTCCAACTACCTGGTGTAATGGCAATGATCTAAACTGCTCACGCCACTGTGATCAGAATGGTGATGGAAACGGAGAATATCCTGGCTCTATCGCCTGTAGCAGTGATCAGGATTGTGAGGACTTTTATGGCGATGACACCATTACTTGTGAAGTTGTACCCGGTATATGTAACGTGGGCAGTCAACGTTGTTCAAACGACATAGATGAAACATGTTCGATAGCCAATAATTGTGAAGCCGGTTACAAATGTAACAACAATCTATATTGTGTAGACCCAAATATTAATAACTGCGAATGTCCGGGCACCGGAGCTTATTGTGCTGATGGGCTATGTACCGGCGATGATACTGTGCTTTGTGCGTCAAACAATACCCCGACCGATAATTGTCCGGGCGCTCTAGGAACCTGTGAATCTAATTGGGATATTTGTAAGGAAAGCGCTACGCGGTGTGACTGTTATAACGAAGGCAGTTGTACCTTGCGTGAAATATGTAATGTCTGGGATCCAACGATACCTGGTTATCCGCAGTGTGGTGATACGGTTTGTGACGGTGGCCGGGAATGTTGTGACGCTATTTGTGAGGGTGGCGGTACTCATGAGACTTTGGGTAAGGATGGTAAATGCTGTATCAGTGACGCTGGCGCTGAGCCGAACTGTACTGGAGTAGATGATGAGGGCAATCCTGCCCAGGGTATCTGCCGAGCGGCTATCTGTTCTTCCGGTGTTTACGCTGGACAGGGATGCGGTAATAGTGATTTCTGCATCGGAGCCGATGGTGAATGTGAAACCTATGACGGTGTCTGTATTGGAGGCTCAAACGACGGTGATCCGTGCAACGCCGATGGCCAATGTGATTCCAATCAATGCGCATTTAATGTCTGTTATGGCGGCCTAGTAAGCGGAACAGAGTGTTCTAATCCTAACAACGATGCCGAGTGTAACCCATATAATGATCCGGCCTGTGATCCTGATGATCCAAGTTATTGCTTAGATGCAGGTGTGGGAGCCTCGCCGTTAGTCAACTATCATCAGGATTTCGAAGATATGATCCAGTGTCGGTTCTACCAGCCGGCTAATGCTTCCGACATCAGACCGGGTACTTATCCGGAAGATTTCTGCTGGGTGCAGCCGGTAGTGTTTAATATCAAGGTAAACGGTCGTACAGGAACGGTTCAGGTGGCAGATGGTCAAGGAACAGTCAATCTTACTTTCAATACCTTGGTTGATCCTGAGCAAATACCGATCCGTACATTCTGGATAGATTGGGGCGATGGTTCTCCAGTCAGCTCATTCCCGTTTGCTCCACTCGGCCGGGCACCACGTTCTGATCCTAATGGACCATACCATAACGCAACCCACGAATATGTAGGCGGAACCTGCCCAGCCGCTGGTTGTGTGATTAGAGTATGGATGCAAGACAATTGGGAATATGGCAGTGGTTATTGCGAAAGTACTGGAGAACATTGCGCTAACGATACTCAATGTGCCGGTCAGTGCTGGGGCGTATGTCGTGATGCCACAAATGAATTTGCCAGTTGTCGAAGCAATGCTGATTGTGCTGGAGCCAATTCCTATTGTGCTGGGGTATTTGATGGCATAGTCCAGGTAGTAATTCCATAAAACATGCTCAAGATAAACTTCAATCTAACCAAAAAGTCACAGCGAATAAGTATCGTCGCTATAGGCGCTTTCGTTTTATTAGGCCTGTTGTTTACTTGGACTCCGGCTTCAGCTAGTTTACCAGGAGAAATTGCTAAGTTTATTTCTTGGCCGTTGTTTTGGATATTATCCCTGTTAGGTAAATTGCTGGTTGTTCTGGTACAGATTATGGTTCAGATTGCGCAGTTTAACAATTTCGTGAGACCGACCGCCGTCCAGCAAGGCTGGACAATAGTGCGCGATGTCTGCAATATGTTTCTGATAATTATTTTGCTGGTTATCGCCTGGGGCACAGTATTGCGCATTGAGATTTATCATTACAAAAGGACGATACCGAAATTTATTATCATGGCCTTCTTGATTAATTTCTCGAAGACCATAGCCGGATTCTTCATTGATGCCGTCCAGATAATAATGAAGGCGTTTACTGACGCTTTTGCCGATGCTGCGGCTGGTAATCTCACTAGTGCGGCAGGGCTCTATAAAATATTATCCTTGTCAGGAGCTGATGCTTCCCAGGGGCTGGGAGATGTTGTAGGGGCGTTGATTTTAGGAATATTGTTGATGGCCGTAATGCTAGGTGCTATCTTAATGATCATATTTGTTTTGATGGGCAGAATTCTAGGGTTATGGATTTTGGTAATTCTTTCACCGTTGGCATATTTAGGCGAGGCCTTTGATAAATTTAAGAAACTAGCCACCCAATGGTGGGATCAGTTTGGCAATTATTTGGCCGTGGGACCATTGGTGGCATTCTTCTTGTGGCTGGCGTTTACTATCATGGCTGCCAATCCCAGCGATTTGGGACAAGAGGTTGTTAACCCGCCCGTTAATACCGAAGAGGCTATTATTAATGCGGAAGCGGCCGGAGAGGGTGTGGTGGCGGCCACTATATCTGATATTTCTTCCTCAGATAATTTATTGAGCTTTATATTGGCCGTGGGGCTGCTGTTTGTAGCAAGTTTAGCTTCGCAGCAGATGAGAACTATAGGCGGCAGCTTGGGCGCAAAAATGTTTCAAGGAGTTTCGGGTACAGTAGGCAAGAAATTAGCCAAGGCGCCAATTACAGCCTATGGTTGGGGAGCTCGTAAGGTAAAGTCCGGTGCTTTATCTATTCCGGGTACTGCGCCTGATAGCAGATTTAGGCGTATTGGTAAAGGTCTGGAGCTAAACCCGGGAAATATCTATAGAAATATTAGGCAAGGGATGGAAGCTAAACGTGTTCGTGAGGAAGGAGTAGGACGTGAATTTGCTGAACAAAGATTACGCAAAGGTGGTTTGCGAGGCGTCTTTACGGGTCTAGGCGCTCCGTCATATGCCGATACCTACATGCAGGGATTTATGTATTCGCATGGTTTGAAAACAGTTGCCGCTGGGGCCAAATCAAGTGAATACGAAGGACGTTTAAAAATTGCTGAGGGACAATTAGAAGATATAGATAAGCAGAAAGAAGGATACATTGACCAGAAACTGGAGGAGAGGACATTTGATATTGATAAAGACAAGCAAGAAAATAGAGCTAATGAGATTCAAGCTGAACGTCCTGATGTAAACAAAGAACAAGCATTAGAAATGGCAAGGAGAGAGCAGGTTATAGACCAGTTGTCACAAGACGATGATGGATTTAGAAAAATCATGGGAGAGCGTAGAACGGTCGCAGGCAATGTTGAAGAATTGAAACAAACAGTTGCCAAGTGGCAGTCATATAAACCTCGAGATTTCGTGGGTCAGCAAGAGAGAAGATCTATGGTTAGCGAAGAGGGTAAAAAGTATAATACGACCAATGAAGAAGAGTTACAGTCGTTGCAGCGCGGCGCCGTGGCTCGTGGAGATGTTATTGCGGCTCAGGCTATAGCCATGCAGTCGACCAGTGTCGGGCATATGAATGAGCTGATTGAAGACTGGAAAGCTATGGAAAATTATTACGAACATAAAACTGAAGGCCTGATCGGTGAAAAAAGGTACCAAGAACTAACTGCTGGAAAGACAGAAGAACAAATCAAGCAAGAATTTGAAAATGGCGGTAGGCCTAAATTCAAAGAAGGTGAAACATTAAAAGCTGGGGTTCAAGGTTTACACGCCTATGTTAATGACGTTTTTGTTAAAAAGTTGAAGATGGACGAGCAGTCTGCTCTTACCCTAGAGAATGATATTAGTAATGCCGCTGAAAAGATAAACCATTGGAATTTAGGACAAGCAATTGGAACCAAAGCCGATGGCACACTCTTTCAAAGAAAAAGAGGAGACTCGGAGTCACGAATTTATGTTGAGCGTACTAAAAGGGACTTTGAGAAGCTTCAACGTGAAGGTAATCGATTGGCTACAATGGAAGAGGGCTGGGTTGATGACAAAGATCGCGGCAAGGGTCGTTCAGCCAGACTATATAGTTATCGTGTCAAAGAGTTAACTGATAACTGGGCCCAAATGAGTAGTTTGATTGAAAAGAACCGTTTCAATGTTAGTGAGGCAGAACATATAGTTAAGTTTAACTGGGACATCATTGAGAATGTCGTTCAAAAAAACGTTCAAGCTAAGATAGAGAAAGATGCTGCCACATTTACGCCAACTAAAGAAATACCAACTAAAGAGGCTTATATCAAGAAAAAGAAGGCTGATTTCGAAACCTTTAAGACTCGACTTAGAACAATGGGCGGTGAGAAAGCCAGTGTGGATGAAAGCTTGAAGCAATATCAGGGTAAATTGGCTGAGCATCAAGAGTCCACCGAACAAGAAGAACCACCACCGCCACCAGAGCCAGTAGTAATTTAATTAGATTTATCATATGACCCCACAAAATAACCCCACAACTGATCTGCCAGACTTAAAGAATCCCGAGACTCTTAAACAGTTTCAAACTGATTACGATCAAATTGTAGTCAATAATTTAGAAACCGAAGCTTTTGAATACGCTAACGTAATTCAAAGAATGATCGGATTGTCTTCTAATTTAAACACTTCGTCCCCTAAGCTCTACAACGAGTATCTGAAGTTAATTGAAAAACTCCATTGGTACGGGTTTCCAGTCATGACTAATGATAGAATATTTAAAATATTCCGTGAAAAATTCATGGTGACTTATGAGTTAAAAGACTTTGACTTATGGGAAAAATTGGAACGTAAACTGGTAACCATTTTAGTTCTAGAGGAACGCAATAAATTTAAGAAAGAAGTATTTCAGGCTTTGAGAGAAAATGAAGAAATTTTGACCAAAGAGACTATAACTAAAGACGGAAACGAAATACCAGGTCAGATAAAGAATTGGTTGTTGGATGCTCAGATTAACCTAGGCACCCAGCCAGTTCCCTCGATCCAGCTATCTGATTATATTGTCAGTAGTCAAAATACAAAGAATATTTCTCAAGACTCGCGTGATAAATTACTTAAACTTCTCACCTTTGTTGAAAAACTAAAAACTCCCTCTGACACCCTAGCCGGTTACGAATCAACAATTCCCGTGGATGATGTTGATGTAAAAGGAGCTATTCGTGATGGTGTGCTGGATCAATTTGATGATGAGGAATACAGGGGCCTGAAAAAGGAATTGGATTCAATAAATAATAATTTATCGGGCAACACAGAGACGCCCGGTGTATCTGAACCAGATCCCAGCTTTGAGCCCGATGTCCAAAAAAAGACTGATGTTCCGGTTTTAGAGGAGACGAAGGTCAAGCATTTACAAGCCAAAGATCTGATACGTATTTACTCTCAGAACGCCAAGGAGCAAAGGGCTATTTATGAAGAAGAAAAGAATATTTTGCAGGAAGTCGGACGGGGATCCTTGGACGTTAAAAAGGAATTAGATGGTGCAATAAAACAGAAAAATAGATCTAGATTAATCGCCTTTTTGGTTGTTTTAGCCAAGACAAAAGATTTACTTTCGGTGATACAAGGTGATAACGCTTTTAAGCAATGGCTAAGCGACAAGTATGGTTCTGAGGCAACAGAGCAGTTTACTAAGATGCCGACGGATCCGGTATTTTATAGCCTTTGGTTACAATATATCCTGAAAGAAAAAATAGCCATGCTAGAATCAGATTCCGCTCGGGTTGGAACTAAGTTGGCCAACCTCATGGGGCGAAAATATCTCAAGGTTGCATACATTGATTCAGTTAGTGGCAGCTTCAAATGGGTGCCTGTCAAAAAAGGCAAGGACAGATTGATACTGGCATCGTAATTAGTATTTAAAAAAAGCAAGCTGAAAAAGCTTGTTTTTTTGTTTTTGGTGATTGTCAGGAAGCGGCAAAAAAGATAAAATAAACTTATGAACCAGAAAACTATAATAAACAAACTTAGTCAGCAAGAATGGGAAAGGTTGGTAAGGCGCCAAGAAGCTATATTGATGCGCTCGATAACTGATAATGCCCATATTATTGCCAAAAAAGCTCTGGGGATCAATTGGAAGGTAAACAACATCGTTCGGCTAGACGACGGCTTGATCCTATATGGTGACCATAGCCTGACAAATCTCGATGAAATTTTTAAGCAAGGCGGTATCAAGACTCTGAAGAAGTTTAAAAACGATTTAGTTTTTCATCTTAACAATGAAATCAAACTAGCCAATAAAATTAATAAATTAGATTCATCGTTACTAAACAAAACTGATTTAATACGCTGGCTAGAAAAATTTCACAAAGCCGCCGCCGCCGCGCACAGCTTTCTGACAACTATAGTGGCATCGGAAAAGACAATCAGTCAAAATATTTTGGACTTATTACCCAGCGCACCGGAGGCAAAAAAACGGTATTGGCTAGGCGTATTATCTTTCCCCAGTCGAGAAAACAGTCATGTAGCCGAAGAAAGAGACTTCTACAAATTAGTCAAAGCATACAACAAAAGAGATTCCCGATACTCTGAGATGCTGGTCGAGCATGTTAAAAAATACGGCTGGATTGGAGCCCGAGGCTATTGGTGGAATAATGCCTGGACTATATTTAGGGTTGAGGAACGCATCAGAGATTTTAATAAACAAAAAAAACGTCCAGAAGCGGAGCTCAAAAAATTAGACACATTTCGCAAAGAAAACGAAATTAAAAGACGAACATTGATTCGTAGCCTGAAGCTAAAAAACCGTAGAGAGTTCATGCAATTTGTTGACCTAGCCCAAGAATTCAGCTTTTTGAGAACTTGGAGGTCGGATAATATTTATCGTTCAGGTTATTTATTAAAGGACTTATTTTGTGAAGTGGCCAGACGAGCTGGTTTTTCTGAAGACTATTTAGCCTATCTTACCTATGATGAGCTTTTAATAATGGCGCGGAGCGGGCGGCCTTCAATTTCCATGAATGAGGTATTGAAAAGGTTGGAATTCTTTGCTTTATGGCATCATCGTGGATATTACCATGTTTTGTCCGGCCGGAACTGGAAAAAACTGTTAGAACCAATTTTTCTTGAAAAGCAAAAAAGGGTTAATCAAATCACAGGCACTCCGGCTCATAAAGGAATCGCCACAGGTAAAGCCAGGCTGATTATGACACCAAACGATTTGGTCAAAATGCGTCGGGGGGAAATTCTAATAACAGTAATGACTTTCCCTCATTTCATTTCAGCTATGGAAAAGGCTAAGGCTTTTGTTACTGATGAGGGGGGAATTCTTTGCCACGCAGCCATTGTCTCACGGGAAATGAAAAAGCCTTGTGTTATTGGCACTAAGAACGCCACTCAGATATTTAAAGATGGTGATTATTTGGAGGTTGACGCTAATCGGGGTATAGTGAAAAAAATTGAAAAAAAATAATTTATGCCGGATCTTCTAAAGAATAAAAAAGCAACCACCCTTCATTCATCTGCGAAGAAAAAATTCATTACTTTTGGTAGCCGAGAAACATGCTTGATCCGAGATGAACCCTGGTTTACCTGGTTGGCTAGAAACGGCGTTGAGTTCATTGATCTTCCGAATGGCCGTATTTATGATTATTACGTTAGTGAAAAAGATTATCACCAGGCTTTAGAAAAACTAAGGATCAAGATGGCCCGTAATTGGAGCCAGCATTTAATAAAATATCATAAAAAGAAACGGGCGGTTATTAAAACCGCTTGTGATTTAAGGTTATCTGTAAAGTCTGGTAACAGGTCCGGAATATTAGACAGGCACAATAAATACTTCCAGGCGGCTTATGATTTTAATGAATACATGTGGGGTGCTTGGGCGGTTATTTATCGAGTTGAGCCTGAT
Organism: uncultured Gammaproteobacteria bacterium; assembly: GCA_964594455.1. Classification (GTDB taxonomy): domain Bacteria; phylum Patescibacteriota; class Patescibacteriia; order JAHIZJ01; family JAHIZJ01; genus CAZQLY01. The sequence goes on from CAZQLY010000003.1 coordinate 38,432, forward strand.
GTGATGCAAGAAATACCCGAGGAAATTGGATTAATTGCCAAGCTAGATCAGCCAATCAATTTTATGAAAATGCAGCGTGATGTATTTTGTTTGCCGGCTAATAAATGGCTCCAGGAATATCAGTGGTTGAAGATGTATAATCCGTACGATCCGGTTTATACGAAAAAAGATTATTTAAAATTTAGAAAAACCTTAAAACGATCTGAGCTGAAAAAGCAATTTAAGGAATTGGCAAAAACCAAGACGGATTTTGATAAGCTGATAAGACAAATCAAAAACCGCAGCTTGAAGCAGAAGATGCTGATGATTCACGTTTACGCCTGGCTAAAAACAGATCGGATTGATGTTTGGCGTAAGTCAATATTTGAATTAAGAGACTTTTATCAATATTTGGCGCAAGAGCTGCCTGGAGCCTCTTTGCGTGATGCCTGTAATTTGAGCTGCCAGGAAATTCGTGAGTTACTAAACAAAAAAAGGGCTGTATCAGCCAAAGAATTGAAAAAAAGGAGTAAAAATAGTGCGCTGTATTATGCTCAAGGCAATAGGTTGAGTATTTTGTATAGTAATGAGAAAATTAGAAAGATAACTAAACAGCTGACTACTCAGGCGTATTCGGAAAACATTACCGGGGTTTGTGCCAGCCCGGGTTGGGCGGTTGGAAAAGTAAGCATTATTTCTCATTCATCTGATTTACGTAAAGTAAAAAATGGAGATGTGTTTGTCGCCAAATATACTTTCCCGACCTATCTGCCAGCTATGGCCAAATGTTCAGCTATTGTTACGGATGACGGTGGGATGACTTCGCACGCTGCCATAGTTGCGCGCGAGTTAAAAATACCCTGTGTTGTTGGAACCAAGAATGCCACACGGCTGTTAAAGGATAAGGATAGAGTTGAGGTTAAGGCGACAAAAGGTCTAGTGAAAAAGAGATAAGAACAGTCAGCGGGCCTTCCAGGCTCGCTTTTAGGTAGTTTTTGCATAATTTATGCTATAATTAGCCTATGTCTGGATTAAAGATAATACCAAAAAGCGACCGACTGCAATGGGGTTCGATGCCGGCTGTGCCATACTTTATTATGCTGGTGGCTTGGGCAGTCATCGGTCGGGCACAAAAGAGATTTAAAAGCAGCTGGCCGCACGGGCAGGAGCTTTTTTACGATAAGGAATTTGGCGTTTGGTTTAGCTATATGTCCGAAGTTGAGAAGAGCGGTATGAAAGCGGCTAAAAAGTTTTATCATCATCCTAAACGATTGCGATTGCTAAAAAAAGAATATGCAGCCTGCTTAAAGGTTATCCAGGAAGCGCGTAAATTTGTTCATCAATATTCTTTACGCAAATTTTCCTATGACGAATTGTTGGATTTGTACCGAACTTTTGTGGATGTGTATGAAAGACTTTGGACAGTAACGATTCAGTCAGAGATTACCGGTTATGGATTGAATGGATTTTTTACTAGAGAAATCCCAAAACATTTCCCACCCGACCAAGTAGCTGAGGTTTTGTCAATTCTATCAACCAGCGATGACCTTTCTTTTTATCAAAAAGAGGAGATAGATTTTTATTCTATATTAAAATCACTTAAGCCTAGTAGTTCTGTTTTAAAGAACGATAAAAATTTCCGCAATTGGCTCAAGAAAAAACATCCTCAGGTTAATTACAAGTTGCAGCAACACGCCAAAGAATACAGCTGGTTGATGAACAACTATAAACGCGGCCAGCCTTTGCCAGAATCATATTTTTACTCCAGAGCCAGACATGTGTTATCTGAAAACAAGCATTTGGACGAAGAGATTCGTGCTATAAAGAAACAATTTAGGCTGTCATTGAACAAAAAGCGTGCCTTGATAAAAAAAGTCCAAGCCGGACTTTTGAAATTTTATGCCCAAAAGGTGATAGGCGATGCTATCGCCTGGCAGGATGACCGCAAGGGCTGGCAGATGCGAGCTCAAGAAGTGATTTATCGTTTTCTTCAGGAGTTTTCTCGCCGCAAAAAGGTCAGTTTAGATAAATGGTATTATCTTACGCCAAAAGAAACCTGGGCAGTGCTGGTGGGAGCGCTTCGATTTCCGCATCGAGACGTCAAAGCCAGGCAAAAAAGAATGTTAGTCGTTGTAGATTATAATGATTACAGAATTTTTACCGGCCGGGTGGCAGAAAAGTTTTATCGCATTTATCGAACTAACTATAAGAGCGACAAGGACCGTGAAGTAAAAGGAATAGTGGGCTCACGCGGCCAGCCGGGCATTTTACGGGCCAAGGTTCAAATATTGCACAGCCCGTCTCAAGTAAAAACTTTCAAAAAAGGTAGGGTGTTGGTGGCCGAATTAACCAGCCCGGATTATATTGGTGCGATTCGAAAAGCCAGTGCCATTGTTACAGACCACGGCGGCCTAACTTCACACGCTGCCGTGGTAGCGCGGGAGTTCAATATCCCCTGCATAGTTGGTACGAAAAATGCCACTCAGGCTTTTTCCAGCGGCGATTTAATAGAAATTGATTCAAATACTGGTGTTGTTAGAAGGGTTAAAAAATGAAAAAAGCAAAGCAACGCCATCCTTATCATATGTTCACCAGAGATTTTTCTCTTTTTACTTCCGAGCTTTGGTATTGGCTGGTGACAGAATCAATGCGGGCTGATATCGGCTTTAGTTTAAGTGATCAGATAGTAAATTATGACGGCCGGTCAGCTCAATGCTTTAGATTAAAGGAAGATATGGATGATTTTAAAAAGCTGGTTATTAATCTCCCAGACTATCATCGGCTTTTCAGCGAAGAAAGTCACCTCGAGTTCCGCTCGATCCTAAAAGAAATAAAAAGGCTGATTGCAATCAAGCCCAGAGAGCCTTTTACTTTTAACCCAATTCAAAAGGTAATTCAGCATTGGGAAAAAATATGGGCTATGTTTGTTATTGCTTTTAATTTACCGTCTGGCTGGGCTGAAGATATCAAGAAGAAAAAAGGTGCCCGAGCGAAAAGAATAATCAATGATTATTATCAGGATCGTGTTTCATCTGAAGGCGCATTTGAATTAATGGATGCAACAATTCGAGAATATATCGAACAGTTGTTTAAAAAACACCACATTCCAACCAGGTATTCGCATCTGATAGGTTTTACTGAATTCATGGATTTAATGGAATTAGGCATTAAGCCTCCATTAAGCGTTTTGCAGGCCAGGAGTAAGGGTTATGTAACTATTAAAGGCAAGATATATACTGGGAAAGACTTTGCTGAGCTTTTGAAAAAACATGGCTATATTTATTCCAGAAAAGATGTAAATAAAAACATCAAAGCGTTTGAGGGATTAGCAGCTTACTCATCGGGTATTGTCAGAGGCAGGGTTAGCCTAGTTTTCAATATTCAGGACATGAAGAAGTTTATAAAAGGAAAAATCATGGTCTCACCGGAAACTTCACCGGTTTTTCTACCCGCCATGAAAAAAGCCAAAGCAATAATTACAGATGAAGGTGGTATCACATCCCATGCTTCAATAGCCTCGAGAGAATTCAAAATACCCTGTATTGTCGGCACTAAGATTGCCACAAAAGCACTAAAGAACGACCAGCAAATAGAAATAGACACTAAAAACGGAATAATCAAAATTATATGAAATGGACATTTATTGGAACCAGAAGAGTAGCAGTACAAGTGGCCGAAGCCTGGTGTTATGGCTGGGGGCAGGCTATGAAAAAAGTTTACGGTGTTTATATTAATTCAACTTTGATATACCGTGATGAGAAAAAAACTGATATTTTTGCTGATGCCAAAGATTATAAAAGGTTTTATTCCGGATTGCTAACATTGTTGCAAGATGAAAGATTTGTAAAAGACTTCCATCCCCAAGCCCAAAAGAGGTTAGAAGAACTTTATTCAGAAATGAAGAAAATTTTAGCAGTTGATTTAAAGAAATTAACCGACAAGCAGTTACTAAAGTTGTTTGAGAAAGAAATATTGCCCAGACAAACTCAGTTCTACGTTCGGATGTGGACAGTGTATCAAATCGGTGAACCAATGACTGAAACGATGTCTAATATTTTGAGAAAAAAATTGAATGACGGAGCACGCGTCACAGAGTTATTGGTTAAATTAGCTGAACCTTTAAGTTTTAACGACGCTATCAGTAATCGTTATGAGCTTTTGAAGTTAGCAGTTGATGCCAATAAACTTAAACCAGCCGAGTTGGATATGAAATTAAAGCTTCATGCTAAGAAGTTCCAGCATATCCCAGTATATGATATTGATCATGATCCTTATACTTACGATCATTTCAAACAAGAGTTGAAGGAAATAAAAGACGCGGCCAAGGAACTGAAAAAACTGGAATCAGAAATAGATCGCAGAAAAAAAGAACACAAAAAGATAATCAGTGAATTAAAGCCCGATCGAAAGTTCTTGGCTCTCATTAACTTTATCAAAGAGAACTCTTTTCTTCGTGATTACCGTGATTCAATTAGGCAGAAGCTTAACCTGGAATTAAAAAAGTACTATGAGGAATTGGCTGATCGGATGAAGATTACATTAGAAGAAGTAATAACGTTAGTAAACAGTGAAATAATTGAGTATTTTGGTCAAAACAAAAGATTCCCCCAGGAAGAATTAAATCGCCGCAAGAAATCGTTTTTTCTGATAGTGCGAGGAGAAAAAATAAAAATATTGTCTGGAAACGAAGCCTTAAAAAAAGCCGAGCTGGAATTGGGATTAAACAAAGCTTCCAGCAACCAATTGCTCAGAGGAGTGATAGGCTCAAAAGGTAAGGCAAAAGGTGTAGTCAAAATAGTATACACCAACCGTGATTTAGATAAGGTAAAAGAGGGAGAAATTTTAGTGTCTAGTATGACTCGACAAGATTTTGTTCCAGCAATGCGCCGAGCTGGGGCTATAGTAACTGACGAGGGCGGAGTAACGTGCCATGCAGCCATTGTTGCCCGGGAATTAGAAACCCCTTGCGTTATCGGTACCAAAATCGCAACCAAAGTCTTAAAAGATGGCGATCAAGTGGAAGTAGATGCGAATAAAGGAATTGTTAAAAAGATCTAAATAATAAATAAATGTTAAAAACCCCAAAACAATTAAACGACAGAACAAAACCTTATACGTTTGGGATTTAGCTGGTACACTTTTTAATGAAAAATGGAATAATAAGCTCACGGGTTTTGATAGTTTTGATGAATGGGTGGAAAACAAACTTGGGAAGAAAATATCTGAAATGTCAGATTATGAATACGAACGTGGTTACGAAACACCTTATAAGAAAGGCGCAATGTTTAATTTAAAAACTGTAGATGGATTTAGAGAAGTGCTTGATAAGACGCATAATAACGAGGCTTTTTCTAGCGGTAATCCAGAACAGCTTCTATGTCGGGCTAAGTACTTAAATCCGAAAATTGGCTTCAATCTGCTTAAATATTTCCTAGCCATAAACTCACCTTTTGACTATGGAACAAGCAATAAGAAAACAGCAGAAGTATATAAAAAATATCTGTTAAAAAAATACAAACAGGGATATCGGACTATTATTTATACAGAAGATAAAGCTAAATACATTAGCTCGTTTAAAAAAGCCGCTGCCAATGTTAAAATCAAACACCCAAATTTTAATTATCACATTTATCATATATTAAGAAACAAAAAAGGCATTAAAAGAAAAAATGGCTATTTTGAAATTGGTAATTTGTGGGATTTACTAAAAAACGAAAAGAAGTTGAATAATATCATATGAATAATTTAGCAATTAAAAAACAAAAAACTGTTAAATTTGGATTAGCCGAGTGGTTTCTGACAGGTGGTATGCTTTTTGCCGTTTTGGTATCTTATTTAATATTCAGCGTACCAACAATTTCCGATTTTATCGAAATAGTATGGGATAAGGTTGTGGAATATAGTTATGATTTAGGGTATCTGGGGGCATTCTTTATGTCTTGGTTAGGCAATTCCACGATTGTAATCCCTTTTCCTTATACGGCGTTGGTATTTTTATTCGGAGCTAGCGGCTTAAACCCAATGGCTCTAGGAATACTGGCAGGTGTAGGCGCAACGTTGGGCGAGTCGATTTCCTATATTGTTGGGTTCTTGGGTTATAAAGTTACTAAGGACAAATATAGGAAAAACATGAGCGCCTTGAGGAAATTAATAGACACCAGACCAAAGTTTGCCATATTTTTCTTTTTTCTAATCGGCGCCACCCCAATTCCCGATGATGTATTCATAATTCCGTTGGGATTGATTCGCTATAATGTTTTCAGGGCGATTATTCCATTTGCTATAGGTAAAATAGTTTTGACTTCAATAATCGCCTACATGGGATATTTTGCTGGTGATGCCACTACTATCGGATTTCTAGAGGACCAAAGGGAATGGGTCAACGTCATGTCGCTGGTTGGAGTTATTATAGTAATTTACGCAATATTGAAGATTAATTGGGAAAAGTTAAGCGAGCGATTAATAAAAGATACGGGTTCACAACAATCATGACGATCTACCAGGGGTTAAAAATAATTGACCAAGCAAAATTACCCCATCCCGAATGGCAGTTCGTTAGGACTTCAAAAGATATTAAAAATTTAAATAAGGTCAAAGACTATTGCGGTTGGACGATCAGAACAGCCAAGGTGGATGGAGCGCCTTGGCAGAACCTATACGTGAATTGGTTGCCCAAGAAAAAGGTTTCAGTCAAAGTAGATGAGCTTCAGGCTCAACATCCGGGCCGGGCCATGTTTGTAATTTACCCTTCCTGGGAATGGAAGAAAGGTGGCACTATTTTGGTAGAAAAGGAGCGAGTTGTCATAAAGGCCACCCGAGGTGAAATCGTGAATTTAATGCGCTACGGCAAAATAAGTGCCAGCTACGTTTTTCAAAAAGGGAAATTGGTTGAGGTAAACGGTGATAAGAATTTTTTATCTGTTTCAGAGATAAAAAAAGTTATTCAAGCCCAAGAACGTATTAAGAAAAAAAACGTGATTTTGGAATGGGGCATTACGACTCAGAATAAATTCATATTTTACCGCATAGAAGACTTAAAAGAAGCAGCTAAGTTATTAATTGAGAAATATTCATGATAGTAAAATTTCGAAGCATTAACTGGGTCTACGAATGGGAGAGGTCGATTAATTTTTACCACGGTCATTTGATAGCCCGTTTGTGGAACCAGCATAGTCTAGAGCGCTGGCCGACAAATTTTTATTGGCCCAAGAGAAGACAATACTTGTTGTTAAATAAAAGGGATACTGGTTTTGCCTACGTTGATATAAAAGAGGTGAATCGACTTTCGGATAATTATTTGGACAAAATTACAAAGAAAGATATTGCCGGACGATATGTGAAACAGGCAGACACTCTAGTTCGAAGCGTCATCCGATTTGTCTCCCAGCACAAAAAAGCTGATCTGAAAAAGATGGATCGAAAAGATTTTCTTAAGTTATTTGGTGATTATTTCTATTACTATTTTTCATTGACTGGCCTGGTAGGGGAAATCCGAACTGTCAACTGGACCGGCATTGAAGTCCTTAAGAGTAAAATTAAAAGAAGTTTTAATAATGACAGACAGCTTCAGAAAGCAGTGAATATTCTGACGGCTACACCGCGCGAAAGCTTTTTAAACAAATCGGAAAAAGATTTTGTAAAAACACTAGAAAAAATAAAGAACAATCCTAACCAAAGCCAGAAACTGACAACCGACTATTGGATGAAATATCGGTGGTTTCCTTGTGGCTTTAAAGATGAAGCTCCATTAACATATCTAGAAACCAAGAAGAAAATAACTAAAGGTTTAAGAGAATATAAGCAGTTGTGCAAAAAAATTAAGCAGGATGAAAAGTTCAGGGCTAATTTGAAAAAGCAAAGAACCGCGTTATTAAAAAAGATCAAGCCGGATCTGGGAACTAAAAGAATAATTGATTTTTTATCCCAGTCCACTTACTATAAGGATTTTACCCGCTTTATGATTAATCGTTGGGGTCACTATGAAATGATCCCAGTTATGAAAGAAGCTGCTAAGCGTCTCGGCATATCATATAAACAGTTGGGTTATTTAAGTTTTGAAGAAATAGCCGATGGCCTTAGGGGCGAAGCTGTTCCCAGAACTGAAATAAGAAAAAGGCAGCTAGCTTGGGCTTGCGTGGTCATAAACGATAGATTTAGGGTGTTGTCTGGTAGTCAGGCCGTTAAGTTAATCGGGACTTTTGATAAAGCAACGACAAGGATAAAAGAATTAAGCGGCGCTACAGCAAATCCAGGTAAAGCATCAGGCGAAGTGGTAATTGTCAGGAATCTGAGGGATGCCCGTAAAGCAAAAACGCAGGGCAAGATTTTTGTTACCACTATGACTACGCCCGAGCTAATGCCCTATCTGAGGAATGTCAAAGCTATAATTACAGACGAGGGTGGAATTACTTGCCACGCTGCTATTGTTTCAAGAGAGTTGGGTATTCCATGCGTGATTGGGACTGCGCAAGGAACTAGAGTTCTAAAGAATGGTGATCGAGTAGAGGTTAATGCAACGGATGGTGTTGTGAAAAAAATTAAATAAAGCACCTCGTTTGTGGCATCCCGAACTTGTTTAAGGATCTCGCAGAGAACTAGATTTTTCATTGAGATACTGAAATAAATTAACCATGACAGTTTGTTGTAAAAAAAGAGCCGGCGGTTCCACTAATGGAACACGCCGGCTTTGGGGTGGCGGGAGCGACCGCTTGGACAGGCTAGCCTTCGGGGTAGCCCTGGAAGACGACCTGCGACTCGAGCAGCCGAGTCTCAAACGTCTCAGTGTCAACTTCGACGACGTACTCGACAATCCCGGCCAAGCCGAGACGGTGAGTGATGCTGGGATCCAGCACAGCCGTCTCGCTGCAGGGCGAATGGCTACTGACCAGGACATCGAGTCCGGTCTCGTCGTACTGGGAAGCCAGGATGCAGACCCACTTGAAAAGGCACTCGCGGAAGCGAGCGGACATCTGCCGCGTCGGCGGATGGACAGCGAACCAGAGACCCATGGTCTCAGGAGTGCCGGCGGCCACGATAGCCTGGATGCGCTTGAGAGCTTCAATCATCGGAGCGTCCGGATTCTCAGCGTAGAGATAGCCGAACCCCGGATCCTTCCTGGTCGTGAGGCTCTTGAGGCCCAGGGCCTGCAGAGCAGTGCGGTTGGTCTGGAATGCCCGGTACATGTCCGAACAAAGACCGAGTACGAACTCAATACCAGCGAAATAGCGGCGTGAGGATTCAGCGACTTGCTTCTCGCCCCTGGGCGTCAACTCGTCACCATCCTTCTCGCCATGCCGCTGCACCTTGAAACGAACAACCATTTTCTTCCCCATCAGAAATCCCCTCCTGTTTCGGTCCTAGGTTATAGCCCAAGGGCGGTTAACTTCTCCCTTGTTTTCTCAAAAGAACCGTGTATATTAGCACAGTTTTGGGGCGTTGTCAAGGGGTAAATAAAAAGACGAGATTGGCTTATCTCGTCAAAAATGGGCTTATGAATCCGGTTTTTCTTCGCCCCAACTGCGCGACCCGGAGCCACCGATTAGGCCGATATACCAGGTATCGCTGTTGAAACCCAACTGGAGATCAGCTTCGGGTAGCGGGATTCGGGGCAGGAAACTGGGTAGGGTGTTGTTTAGCACCCGGAAAAGGCTGTACTGTATCCCGAAATCCAGTTCCGTACCAGACTCGTTCATGAATCTGAGACCCAGCCCTCCAAATACACTGAGCGACTTCATGACTGGTACGTAGCCGTAGCCACCGATCAGACCCTCGGTTTCGTCTGCCCAGGATCCAACCGAGACAAAAGGCCCGATCTGAGCCCGTGAAACGTTGAGTAAGTAGTGCAGCTGACCCATAAGCAGCATGGCATCACTACCCTCTTCGTTCTCGGTAATTCCGACGTAGGCCCTGGCACCAAAGTTCTCCGGCGCCTTGGACCAAACCGAAGACGGAACAGCCAGCCAGATTGCTAGCACCACACCAATAACAAGCATCCTTTTCATAGCCTGGAAACCTCCCTGCGGATGTGAATGGTTAAAGAACAGCTGATAATCGTATCATATGATATCTTAAAGCGCAAAAGACTATTAGATTGTTGTAAAACCAGGCCTCAATATGATATAATGCCTTGGTATGACCCCACGTAAAAAGGTTTGGATAACGTTTATTTTTATAGTGATTCTGGCTGGATTAGCCGGGATTGTTGACTATCCCAAAGGACCGGACATAAAGATTAATGATTATTCCAAAGAATTAAAGGTTCATTTGGGGCTTGATTTGCAGGGTGGGTCCCATTTGGTTTATGAGGCTGATGTCTCAAATATTCCTGAAGCTGACCGTTCTTCATCGTTGGATGGAGTACGTGATGTAATCGAAAGGCGGGTCAATGCTTTTGGAGTATCGGAACCAGTGGTTCAAACAAACAAAGTAGGAGATAGCTGGCGGGTAATAGTGGAGTTGGCCGGCGTTTTTGATATAAACGAAGCAATCAAGCAAATTGGTGAGACGCCGCTTTTGGAATTCCGAGAGCAGGCCGAACCTGAGCCTTATACCGAAGAGCAATTAGCTGCCATTCGTGCTTTGAACGAAGAAGCCAAGAATAAAGCTCAAGGAATACTTGAGCAAGCATTGCAGCCTGATGCTGATTTTGCCGCCTTAGCCCAGGAGAATTCAGAAGATACCGGTAGCGCCGAAAACGGCGGTGACTTAGACTTCTTTCCCCGAGGAGTAATGATAACAGAATTTGAAAATGTCGTGTTTGATGAGATGCAAGTGGGCGAAGTATATCCGGAATTAGTCCAGACAGATTTTGGATATCATATTATTAAAAAAACAGACGAACGTGAAACAGGCGAAGGTGATGGCAAGTTGTTGGAAGCCCGGGCGAGCCACATATTAATCCGAACTCAGTCTGAAGAACCTACGGCCTCCACGCAGTTTGTGAATACTGATTTGTCAGGCAAGCAGTTAACGCGAGCCGATGTCCAATTTGATCCCAATACTGGAGCTCCAGAAGTAACCCTGAAATTTGATGATGAGGGCAAGAATTTGTTTGCTGAAATTACCAAGAAAAATGTTGGAAAAATAGTAGCCATTTATCTTGACGGTACGCCTATCAGTCAGCCGGTGGTTCAGGATGAAATAACGTCTGGTGAAGCAGTTATTTCAGGATCCTTTACCTTGGAAGAGGCTAAAACCCTTGCCCAGCGTTTGAACTCCGGTGCCCTACCAGTACCCATTACCTTAATAAACCAGCAGAATGTCGGTGCATCATTGGGTAAAGTTTCCGTAGAGAAGAGTTTATTTGCGGGCTTAATCGGGTTATTCTTTGTGGCTATATTTATGATCGTTTATTATCGTTTGCCTGGTATTTTGTCGGTTGTTGCCTTGGCAATGTATGCCTTGGTAGTATTAGCAATTTTCAAAATTTGGCCGATTACTTTAACCCTGGCGGGCGTGGCAGGATTTATCTTGTCAGTGGGAATGGCAGTTGATGCTAACGTCCTTATTTTTGAAAGGATCAAAGAGGAATTAGCCCTGGGCAAGCCTCTGGGCAGCGCTATTGAAGAAGGGTTTAAACGGGCTTGGCTTTCGATTCGCGATTCCAATGTTTCCAGTTTGATAACTTGCTTTATTCTGATGTGGTTCGGTAGCAGCTTGATCAAGGGCTTTGCTGTTACTTTAGGCCTCGGTATTATCGTCAGTATGTTTTCAGCAATTACTATAACCCGAACTTTCCTGAGGCTGATAGCCAGTGAATGGCTAGCTAAGCATTTAGGCTGGATGGGAGTAAAAAGATAATGTATAGAATAATCCAAAGAAGAAATATCTGGTTTATCCTGTCGGCCCTGGTCGTCATCCCGAGCATTGTGTTTATTATTATGGGTGGATTGAAGTTAAATATTGATTTTACTGGTGGCACTCTTTGGAAAATTAAATTTACCGAGGAACGTCCTGTCATCCAAGATTTAGAAGGGGAATTAGAACAATACGATCTGGGAGATTTGACGGTTCAGACAACAAACGACATGGGTATGGTGATTAGGTTGAAACCTATTGATAACGAATTAAGGCAAAATATTCTCAGCGGTCTGGATGAAACTTATTCAGGCGTTGAAGAGGAAAGCTTTGAGTCAATCGGGCCAACTATTGGCGAAGAGCTTAAACGTAAGGCCCTGGTGGCGATTATCCTAGTTTTAATTTTCATCATCTTATATATCACTTGGGCATTTAGAAAGATATCAAAATCTTCAGCTATTCCCAGCTGGATGATGGGGCTCTCAGCTATTATTGCTTTAGCCCATGATATAATCATCGTTGTAGGAGTTTTCGCTTTCCTGGGTTTTACCCAGGATGTTGAAATCGGCGCGCTGTTTGTAACCGCCTTACTGACAATTTTAGGGTTTTCCGTACATGACACAATCGTTGTGTTTGATAGAGTAAGAGAAAATATTATCCAAGGCTCAGATAACGATTTTGAACAAACCATAAATCGTAGTGTCAATCAGACAATTATTCGATCGCTCAATACTTCGCTTACTACGCTGTTCGTATTGTTGGCGTTGTATCTGTTTGGTGGCGAGTCAATCAAGATGTTTGTTTTGGCGATGATATTTGGTATTATCACAGGAACATATTCATCGATATTTGTAGCCAGTCCGTTATTAGTCGTTTGGCGTAAATTGAAACAATAGTAGGCGATTGAAAATTTGCCAAATGGGCTGTTTTTTTATTTAATAAAAAGGCTTGACACAAGCAGTTAGATATGCTATACTAAAGGCATACAATGGATTAGAATTGACGAGAGCTCGAATATATAGTAATGTATTCGGTTCGGACGATTTCGGACGTTTTTATTAATTTAATGGATGAATCGATGGAGGAATCAATCCTCGACAAGGTAATTTCCAGTAAACAAAGCCAAGAACTTCGGGATTTTAATCCCCCCGAGGTTGTTGGATCTTTGCTAAAACAGCTGACAGATAAAGAGGAAGACATTTTGCGCCGACGCTACGGCCTAGATGGTAAATCTAAGCAAACCTTAGAGGAAATAGGTAAGCATTATAATTTGACTCGTGAGCGAATCAGGCAGATAGAGAGCGGAGCTATCAAGCGAATCAAGAAACTCAAGAATTTCACTGAGTTAATTGAGCCGATTGAATATACGATAAAATCAGTGCTGGATCAAAACGGAGGGGCTTTGTCAAAAGAAAAGTTAATGGAATTACTATTTGAGTTTTCTAATGATACTCCGGCTAGTCGCCAATCAGTTGCTTTCATTATATCCAAGCTTTTGAATGATCAATTTACTAGCCAGTCGGGCACAGACCAATATCGGTCTGCCTGGATACTGCCCTCAACATCGATGGAAAGCATTCAGACTATACTTCAGCACATTATTGATATTATACAAGAAAAGGGTCAGCCGACAACAGAAAAAGAATTAACCCAGCTCTATAAATCAAAGTATCAATCAGATACTGAGTCGATAGATGAGAGTGCGCTGATGGGCTATATAACTCTTTGCCAGAAGATCAGTCAAAATCCTTTTGGTGATTATGGTTTGACTGAGTGGGGTACAATAGTGCCGCGGCGAATGAATGACAAGATATATCTAGTGTTGAAAAAAGAAGGTAAGCCCATGCACTTTACTAAAATTGCCGAACGGATAAATAAAATTCATTTTGATAACCGCAAAGCCTATCCGCCCACGGTTCACAATGAGCTAATACTTAACGACCGATATGTTTTAGTCGGCCGAGGAATCTATGCTCTGAAAGAGTGGGGATATAAATCAGGTGTGGTGGCGGATGTGATCATAGAGTTATTGAAAAAAAACGGGCGACCCCTGAGCCGAGATGAGATTGTAAAGGGCGTTCTGGATCAGAGGATAGTAAAGAAGAACACAATACATTTGGCCTTGACTGATCAAAATATATTTAAGAAGCAATCAAACGGTAAATACGCTCTGGTAAATGATGGGCAATCAGATCAGCCCGAGACGGCAAAAACAAACATCTAAACAACAAATAAAAATTAGAACATGCCAATTGTTATTGATATAACTGGACTTTCTGTCTCAGGGCCGTTTATGCCATTTATTCAACTTTGGCGTTTTTTTGTAGATGGAGGCTGGATAGTTGTTGTAGCTTCGTTTTTGCTTATACTTTGGGAGTACCGAATGCTGCGTTTGAAGAAAAGGTATATAGATTCTACTAAATTTATTTTGTTGGCTATTGATGTACCGCGTGAAGTAGAGCCAAACTTAAAAGCTATTGAGCATATTTATTCTCAGTTTGCGGGAATTTACAGTACCCCCAACTTTATTGAAAAGTATGTTAAAGGACAGGTACAGTTATACATTAGCTTAGAGCTTGTTAGTATTGGTGGCTATATTCAATTTATTATACGTACCCCGGAAAAATATCGAGATTTAGTGGAGTCGGCTTTTTATGCTCAATATCCGGAAGCTGAAATAACAGAGGTCGAAGACTATACTAAAGATATACCGAATAAATTTCCAAATGATAAATACGAACTCCTAGGTTCTGGAATCTCGTTTAATAAACCAAACCCTTATCCAATAAAAACTTACGTGGCGTTTGAACACAGCCTGTCTCAGCAGTTAGCTGATCCGATGGCTGGACTTTTGGAGATATTAAGTAAGCTGAAACAGGGTGAGCAAATGTGGATTCAAATGGTTATCAGGCCAAAAGGCAAAGAAGAATGGGTGAACGAAGCCAAACAGATTGTAAATAAGATTATTGGAGAAAAGAAAGATGCCAAACCGATGTTTGGTGCTGTTGGGGCCATTACTAAAGGCACCTATGAGACAGTCACTGCTTCATTGTTTGAACCTGCGGCTGAAGAAAAAGCCCAGCCTAACCAGCCAAAAAATTGGATGATGCAGTTAACTCCGGGCGAAAAGGCAACTGTGGAAGCTATCCAGATGAAGGTGGCAAAAAAAGCCTACGAAACAAAATTTCGCTATGTTTACGTGGCTGAGAAAGAACTAGTCAACAAAGGATTAGGTATCAATGCTTTTTTTGGGGCACTCAATCAATTTACAGCCATTGATTTAAACAGCTTCAGGCCTGACAGTCGAACGTTTACTAAAACTAACTATATCTTATTCAAGAAAATGCGCTTTAGTTTAAAACAGAGACAGTTGATCAAAAACTATAAAGATAGACAACCTGGCAAAGGGATAGTCCTAAACACTGAAGAGTTAGCGAGTGTATTTCATTTCCCAACCCTGACAGTTAAAGCTCCTCTGGTTAGGAAAATAGATAGTAAGAGAGGAGAACCGCCTACCAGCTTACCTATTGAAGGCGTCGATAATCCAATTAAGCCCGTAAATAGAGTACCCCAGATTGTTCCCGAGGCTCCGGCTAAACCATCTGTTCCGCCAGCTGGGACCAAACCTGCTTCACGTTCCGCTCAGCCTGAAACAAAAGAACCTCCTACTATAAAAAAACAAGCCCCACCCAACTTACCTTTTGAATAATATGCCAGACAAAGACAAAAAAGACGACATAACTATATTTGCTGAAACAAATTTCCGCAATCAGCAAAGACGTTTTGGTATCAAGCTGGATGATCGTCGGAGACACATGTATGTAATTGGTAAAACCGGTATGGGTAAGACAACTTTGCTGGAAAATATGATCATTGATGATATCCGCGCCGGACACGGTTTGGCCGTGGTTGATCCTCACGGTGATCTAGTTGAGGAAATAGTTGATTATATTCCGTCATGGCGTATTAATGACGTAGTGTATTTTAATCCGTCTGACATTGATCACCCGATTGCATTTAACGTGCTAGAAGCGGTAAATCCGATGCACCGCCATTTGGTAGCCTCTGGCTTAGTTGGGGTGTTTAAAAAGATATGGGCTGATTCCTGGGGCCCTAGATTGGAATATGTTTTGCGCAATACCGTACTCTCTTTGCTAGAATATCCAGGTTCTACCCTATTAGGCATTACCCGTCTTTTAGTAGATAATTCTTATAGAAAAAAGGTTGTAGATAAATTAAATGATCCGATTCTAAAAGCATTTTGGTTGGGTGAATACGCGGCCTATAGCAACCAGTTTAGAACTGAAGCTATTTCACCTATTCAGAATAAAGTAGGGCAGTTTTTGTCCAGTTCTGTTATTAGAAATATAGTGGGTCAGACAAAGAGCTCAATCGACATGAGAGAGGTCATGGATTCGGGTAAAATATTGTTACTAAATCTATCAAAAGGTCGAATCGGTGAGGATAATTCAGCGCTCCTAGGGGCCATGATGATCACTAAACTGCAGCTAGCCGCTATGAGTCGGGTGGATATTCCAGAAAATCAGAGAAAAGACTTCTTTCTTTACGTAGACGAGTTTCAAAATTTTGCGACAGAAAGTTTTGCCAACATTTTATCTGAAGCCAGAAAATATCGCCTTAGCCTGATCGTTGCTCATCAATATATTGAACAGCTGGATGAGACAGTTCGAGCGGCGGTATTTGGAAACGTTGGCACTATAGCTAGTTTCAGGGTAGGCGCAGCTGACGCTGAGTTCCTGGAAAAAGAATTTGAGCCAGTCTTTATGCAAAACGATATAGTAAACCTGACAAAGTTTGAAATGTATATGAAGCTTATGATAGATGGGGTGGCTTCTGAACCGTTTTCCGCTAAAGGTTTGATGCCTCTTACTTCAGGGAAAGCTGAGGGTAACAGAGAGAAAATTATTGACGTATCTCGGGAGAGATATGCTACTCCCAGAGAGGTTGTTGAAGACAAAATATCCCGATGGAGCAGCGTAGAGGAGGCAGCCAAAAAAGAAGCTCAGGGCGGCGGCAACAATTTTAATGGTTTTCAAAGGCGAGATAATAACAATAGAGGAAGATCAAACAATAAAAGAAGAAACGATCGGCGGGGGCCCAAGGTTAATTTACAGTCGGTTCTAACGGATGAAAAGTCCCAGGTTGTTAAGGAAACGCCTGAAGCACCGGCCGAGATTAGTTTAAAAGAAGCTTTATCACGTGAGCCGGAAGAATTTAGCAGAAAACATCGCAAACAAAAAAATTTCAATTCACGCAGAGATAATCATAATAATAGATCTGGTAATAACTCATCACGCCACCATATTGATCCGAGCCAAGTGGTTAAGCTATAAATAGACCCATGCTAAAAAAGTTTATCTGGTGCAGCTGTATTTTTATAAGTGTCGTTTTACCTCGAGCCGTGCAATCAGAAAACGCGGTTGAGGTTTATTATTTTTTTGATGATGCTTGTTATGCCTGTCAGAGCATGACTGACGCTATCACCTCTCTGGATTCCAAATATGAAACCTTGTCTGTTCAATCAATAAACGCTGGGGCCGATGAGAGAAGACAAGTTATCTTTAGTGACTTCATGGAGTTGTATCAAGTATATAATTATTCTGTTCCCACTATTATTGTAGGCAATGATGTTTATTCTGGGTATAGCACCTCAATTGTTAGCGGCATAGAACAGTCAATACTATATTGTCTTAATAATTCTTGTCCATCGCCTCGTTTATTGCTCAAAGACTACTATAATTCCCTGGATCAAGCAGAACAATCAGGCAGTCCTAATTCAATTTTGTTTTGGTCGATATTCTTATTTCTCTGGCCGTTACTGGGGATCGCAGGAATTGTATATGTATTAAAGAAATATAAGCCCAAGAAAAGGATATTATAATTATTACAGATTGGGCAGGATGATATGATATGTTAACAGTCGGATAGGCTGTTTTTGTTTTGTTAAGTTTTTTAGCGCAACAGATGTTTGGATGTGGCTTACAGTATAAAGAAGCTGGCTAACCGAGTCAGATAGAATTCAGCAAATTATTTATACTTGTTTGACAAATTAGTAACAATCTATTATTATAAAGGACATTGTGTATTAGATAATTAATCCTTAAAAAGGAGACATCATAAATGTCAGAAAACGAACGCGAGACAGAAACGTCTCAGGGGGAAAAGGGATTTTTTGCCAGTCTTTCACCAAAATCAAGCTTTATGGTCGGATTGGTAGGTGGAATAATGTTTTTATGTACAGTTGGTTTTTTTGTACTGCTAACTGTCTATATCCAAGGGGGAATGGATAATAAAGATAGCGACTCAAAGGTGGCTGGTGTTGACACTACAGCCAATGCCAATGCAAATACTAATGTTAATAGCGCCGATGCCTATGTTCCGGCCTATGTCGATTTTGATATAACAGACGATGATTATATCCGAGGTAATCCGGATGCTGAAATAACATTATTGGAATATTCAGATATTGAATGCCCTTACTGCTCTCGTTTCCATGAATCAGCCATGCAGTTACTAGAAGCATACCCAGATGATGTCCGCTGGGTCTATCGTCATTTTCCGCTTGATTCACTTCACCCAGAGGCCAGACCAGCTGGGCTGGCTGCTGAATGCGCTGCCGAGCAAAGCGGCAATGACGGATTTTGGACATATCTGGATGCCTTGTTTGAAAATCAAGATGATTTAGGCGATGAGCTATTCGAGCAGTTGGCTAGCGAACAAGGCCTAGATGTTGCAACTTTTACCAGTTGTTATGAAAGCGAGAAATATGCCAGTGCTGTAGAATCGGATTATCAGACCGGGCTACAAGAAGGTATCACCGGAACACCCGGTAGCTATCTCAATGGCACTGAATTAGGTGGGGCAGTTCCTTACGCCCAACTTGAAGCAGCTGTTGAATCAATACTCTAAAGTTAGATAGATAATAAGTTATTTAAATTACTGGTTTGAGTTGCTTTTGGTTTTGTAATAGCTTATGAGGTCAAAAAATAATCCAGACAGCAAAAGAGAAAAATCATCCTGGTATTTCCATTGGTGGGGGGTGGCCAGTTTGATTTTGGCTTCGGTAGTGGCCTTATCATTATTATTGTATGGAGCGCAGGTAATATTATTTGGCGGAAAGACTACTTCTGAAGTCGATGCCTTAGTTAAATCAGGAGCAACCGCAGAAGATATTTTTTTGAGACAACCAAAAGCAGTATCGGCACCAGATAATCCCTGGATGGGCACAGAAGATTATACGGTTCAGATTGTAGAATTCGTGGATTATCAGAGTCAGTATAGTCAACAGGTTACTGCAACGGTGCGTGATATAATCTCAGAATTTAGCAACGTAGTGAAATATACTCATAGGGACTTTCCTGATCAAATTAATCAGGACGGCATCAAATTAGCCGAGCTGGCTCGTTGTGCTGAGGAACAGAATCGTTTCTGGGTTACTCGAGACCGTTTGTTATTATTGCAAGGTAAAAAAAGCGCTGACGATCTGATAGATGAAATAACCAGCAGCGTTGGACTTGATCGTGATGTCCTGCAAGAATGTTTGGACTCTGATAGATATATAGATGATATTGAGGAAGATTATTTATCCGGCGTAGCCGCTGGTGTGAAAGGCACTCCCACTTTTTTCTTTAATGGCTACAAAGCCGAAGGCCTGTTGGAGGCTGAAGACTTCTACAAGATCCTAGATGTATTAATTCCTGGTTATAGAGAATATTATGAGGAACCTGACTCCTTTGATTCTATACCAGATTTAATTCCAGCCGACGAATAACACTAAGATTAGCAAAATAGACATATTTTTCAACAGGTTTATACACTGCGATAAGCGGCTTTTTAACATCTCATCAACTTGTAAGAAAGTATTAACAAGGTAGAGTTAAGTGGTATGAGAGTTAAAGTAAATCATAAAAAAGAGCCGATTAAGGCTCATATTTCCTCAGATGCCCGGTACGTTTGCCCGTGGTGTTGGTCGGTTTCCTCAGAGCCTGGAACGTGTAAGTGTGGTTCCGAGCTTCAGAAGGAAAAAGCCCATATCTTGTTTGAATACGAGAATTAACAATTGATATAGTATGATAAAAACGCTACACTGGCGTTTTTTATTTTTGTCTAAACATCTTAAATAAATTATAATACATAGGCTATGATTCCTTATTTCGAATTAACTACAATAGAAGTAGGAAGTTGGTCCCTTAATATTTGGGGCTTGCTAGTTTCATCAGGCTTTTTGACAGCTATAATCATTTCATATCGTGAGGCCAGGCATAACGAGCTCAAGTCGGAGCTTATATTGGATTTAGCAATAGTAATTATTATTTCAGCAATAATAGGTTCTAGGCTTTTTTATGTTTTTAATGAGTGGGATCAATTCAAAGATCAGCCAATCAATATTTTAAAGATTTGGGAAGGCGGCCTAGCTATCTATGGTGGTATAGTTGCTTCTGTGTTGGCCGGCTGGGTTTATTTACGCAGGCGTCGGGTGTCTTTTTGGAAATACGCTGACGTGGTGGCATACGCGATGCCTTTAGGATTAGCTATCGGTCGCATCGGCTGCTTCATGATTCACGACCATCTGGGTAAAACAACCAATTTGCCCTGGGGATTTCAGACCGCTATTGGTAAAGTGAGGCACGAGACAGCTATGTATGAAATTTTAGCCATGGTTATTGTTTTTATTATTTTTTCTTTTATTAGAAAAAAAGAATATTTTCGTAATCAGCCAGGAAGGCTAGTGATAATGTTTTTTTTAATCTACGGACTATTCCGTTTCTTTTCTGATATGCTACGAGCTACCGACCTACCCGGTTCAGACCCGGTTCTTTGGCTTGGATTCAGACCAAGTCAAATATTTTCGTTATTTATAATAGTTGTCTCGATCAGCCTAATCTATTTTTGGAAAAGAAAAAAAGATATAGATTAATGTTACAAAAAAACAGAAGCCTGAAACCTCTGTTTTTTTGTATACAGGTTTGTATTATTTCTGATTTGGTTTTTTCTTGGCCAGGCCTTCCAGTGCTCGTAATACTTCCAGTGGCACAGCGAAGACTACAGTGTTTGATTGATCAGAGGACAAATCATTTATTGATTGTAGAGTGCGGAGATGAAGTGCACCATCTGATTCACCCAACATCTTGGCAGCTAGGCTCATATTCTTAGCGGCTATTACCTCACCCTCTGCTTTAATAATGACGGCTCGTTTTTCTCTTTCGGCTTCTGCTTGTTTGGCAATAGTGCGTTTCATTTCCTCAGGCAGTTCTATGTGTTTTAATTCTACCGCTACGACTTTTATTCCCCAGGGATCAGTAGCAATGTCAACGAGCTTACGAATTTTTTTGGAAACTTCATCGCGCTGGGTTAGAAGTAGGTCAAGCTCGGTTTCACCCACTACATCACGCATAGTAGTCTGGGCTAATTGAGATACAGCATAAACATAATTTTCAACTTCAATGATTGCGGTATTAGCTTCTACCACTTTAAAATAAAGCACCGCATTAACCTTGACAGATACGTTGTCTCGGGTAATTGCATCTTGATCTGGAACATCAATAGCTATAACCCGCATATCCACCTTAGTCATTGTTTGAAATACGGGTATAACTAATCGCCAACCCGGTTTGGCAGTGGAGGTGTATCTCCCCATAGTAAATTTAACCCCTCGCTGGTATTGGTTTATCTGCCTGATGGAAATTAGTAAAATAACTACAACGATAATAATTGGTGTCCAATACATGTTTTTTGGTGTTATTTATTAACTGGCTTAATTATAGCATTTCTTAAATAGATGAAACAAGAAACATCCTTGACAAAACCGTTGAAACATGATATTGTCTCAGGTCACTCTGGCCAGTTTCTGGTTCAGTGACAGATCTTTGACATTCTTAGATAGATTCGAAACCCAATAGGGGAATATTTCCCCTGAGGCTAGTACAGTTATCAGGAGGCGAATTGCCTTCAGGAGGTGAAAAATGAAGTTCATGGACAGCGTTTCGTCGATCGCCAATATGCGCGTGTCGGGTTTTGTGATTTTGACGGTGGTTTTTGGTTTGGCGCTTTCGCTTGCGTTCAAGACCATGAACTGGTTGCTGGTGCTTGTTGTTATGGCAGCGGTGACCTATGTCTTCTATCGGTACCGAGAGAGATTGCTCTTCCAGGTGACCGATCGGATGTTCAAGTACTACTACCTGGTGGGATTTTTGATCATGACAACCCTGTACATGCTACTTGTGTTCAGGATGATCAGAGATCCAATTTCCAGCTGGCTGGCAGTGATCATCTACTTTCTTTCGTGGACGATCCTGCTGGTCTATGCTGGAAAAGCTCAGATTGGTGCTACCTTCATCAAAGAGCCTGGTGCGATGTTGATTCAACGAGGGGGCATGTTCCTCCGCATCGCCTGGGTGAAGAAGGGGCATCGGATGTTGACTAACCAAGCAGCTCAACGCTTAAACGCACTGGCGTTCCTTTTCAATCCCACGGTTGAGGATCATAAGAAACGGATCTTCGTGAAGTGGCTGTTGTTTCAACTCGAGGATGCCCTGGACGAAAAAGCCCACCTTATTCGGGGATGGGATGTGGTGACTACCTTTGGAGGTGATCCATTCGTTTCTGAGTCAGCGCGTGAGCGGACGGCGGAAGGTTGTATTACTCTGTCAACACCTGAAGATGTGTACAATATGATTCGAAGATCACCTCAAGAAGGTGAGAAAACGATTTCTCACCAACCACCGTACTCACGTCCTCGGTTCAGCCATATGGCCAAAAGGCCTAGCAGTGAAATAGATGAAATTCTGAGGGCTCTATCGGTCGTTTCGGGCAGTAGCCGGGCAGAGTTTCAAGTTCACAGCCAGCTGCTGACAAGGGACGAGAAGAGGGAGGGTCGTAAAATACCCAACCAGAATAAGTATGTGTTCAATCCTGAGTTCACAGTTGGCTACCGTGACCGCTTTGCCCAATATGACATCATGACTGAAACTGAAATCGCCCATGAGTCTGGATTGACGCCCGGAATCATCAAATGGTGCATGGCGGATGTGGCAGAACAGCAGAAGCCGCGCAAGGGCGTCTTCGGCGGTTTGCGCGTGATCGGATTCCCTTGGGATTCAGTTATGACACATCAGCTGGTAGTTGAAACCTGGTCTGAGGTAACGGATGTAACCGAGGGGGGCGCCGCTTACAAGGTGGAGAAGGTCCCTCGGGAATTCCAGAGGATTGGCCTGGGCCGTGAACAGATGAAGCTTTTCGTCAAACGAGCAGAAACTGCTGACGGCTATGCTGTTGATTTCTACGTAGTCATCTTCTTGCATTTGCGCAACGTGTATAAGGCGATGATTGATGTGGACGACTGGCATCAGTGGCTAGCCAATGTCATTGTTGCCAAGATCCGAGAGCTGACTCGTCGTCTGCCTATCCACGCCGCGATTGATGCCAAGGAGCACGTTTCCGAGTGCATCAGACGCGGTGTTCACGGTGAAGAGTACACTCTGGTCCCGGAGCTCATCAGCCCGGTACCTGACGGATCCAGTGAGGACATCCAGAAAGAAGGGCGTCCGAAGTACCGCATACACGTCGTGCCCATCCGCGATCTCAGGAAACTGGAGCGTATGCTATATGCTGCGGTTGGAGATAACGATGGAGCTGAGAAGAAGGCCAATACCAAGGACCAAGACAGTATCAAGGATGTTGCTGTCGACGAGACTCTCCTGGAGAGCATTCTGTTCAAGGCCGGAATCGTGGTTGATGGGATGGGCGTCAAGGACGTTATTCCCTCAGACACCGAGGCTAAGCAGTTCATCGAGGCCTTGCCCAGCGCGATTCAGGAAGCGCAGATTCGCATCAGGCAGGGAATCGGTGAAGCTGGCAGAATCGAACGGGAAATCGCTGCGCTGGCTAGCAAGGGCGAGAATGTCGCTCAGATCTTCCAGCTGATTGAGACAACCAAGAGTGTTCCATCTGGGAGCACGGTTGTTCTTGGTGGCGGAGGCGGATCGATCGACCAAGCCCTGTTGGCCCAGCTGTTGCGAGATCGGAGCAAGCCAACCGGCAAAACCGGAGGATCGGGTGAAACCGATGCTCCGGAATCAGTAAGCGCAGATGCAAAAGGCTCCGGCGATATAGCCGGATCAGACCGTGAGAGCGGGAAACGTCCTGAACGTTCCCGTTCTACACGGAAACGATCTTAGGACGATCTCGCTCCTGAAGTTTGAGGCGGGACCCACGCGGCATTTGTCGTAACGGGTCCCGCCCTCATCAACCAAAGGAGTGAATCATGTTTGCGATAATCCCGGTTACTATTTTCTTCGCCCTTCTTCTGAATGGTGCGAAGGAGCTCGTCGCCATGCGTACGGCCCAGCGGAAAAAGGAGGCTTATCAGTTCTCCTATGCGCGGGTATTCTGGTCGAAATTCTCAGCTTGGGCGCTAATCATCATTGGACTAGTGCTGTTAGCCAGACTATATCCTGTAGTTTGGCAAAACATCCAGGTACGGCAGCAGCCTTACTGGACTGAGTATGAGCAGATCTACCACAACCCCCCTGATCTCACGAACATCTGTCCTTCCGGGCAACTGCCCAGCGATTGGGATGAAGCTCTCAAGGTAATCGAATCCCAGGGCACTTCAGAACAAGTCGCTTGGGGCCAGGCACTGGATACCAAGAAGGAGATGCTCAAAGCTCTCTATCCACACTTCCACACTGGATGGGCCAGATTCGTCGGCATGGCGATTAAGTTCCTGCCTTTGATATCATGGTTTGCCACCATCCTCTTGACTTCCTACCTATTCCGAGTGATTGGTAGAGGTAAGAAAGAGGCTATGGGAGGCATTCAGATCATCCTGCTGGTGTTTGTCTTCTTTGTCCTCTGCGGCAGTCGACTGGCAGATGCTTTGCCGGCCTGGCTGTCGATGTCGTACGGATTCTTGGCTAAGATGTATGGCTTCGAAACGCCGAAGATGCAGGCTTTCTTCGCCCTCATTGTCGCTATGGTGGCAATGGCGGTGCGGATCGGCTCTGGGTCTAGAGGATTGGCCGTGCTGACGTATCTTGCGTTGGTTCTGGCCGGTGTAAACCTTGTAGGTTTCGTAGCTCCTTCCTTCATGGCCAAGAAACGTGGAGATGAGTGGGGTTCAACCTACAACAATCCACTGACACTAGCAACTGTACAGGAAGAGAATGTGGTATACCAACCCCTGCGCGTCCAGGGCGCTACTCCGGGAACGCAGGTAAAGTCCTACCTCATCTCTTTTGACACCAGACAACCTGGGCCGCATCCAACTGGCATCAAGGTCCACCATCTCCAACGAGGCCAGTTCGAACGAGCGACAGAATTGGAGAAGTCATACCAGTATCTCCGAACCAGAACGGGGAAGAAGTACTGGGCATCGGCTGCTGGCGACTCGTTAAACGGTCAGTCGCTGATGCCGCACCATTTCCGTCATATGGAATGGTTCCATACGTTGAGCGCTCCAGCCGGAGCAATCATAGTGCAGATCGGTTCTGGGAACTGGTTTGCTCCGTTTCAGAATGGTGACATGTTTACTGGCACTGGTGTTGATGGGGAAGTTTGGGTGGACATCAATGACACTCAGCGTCGTCCAGAGAAAGATGGCCTCCAGTACTACGTGGACAACGAAGGCATTGCCTATCTAAGACTCCGGGTATACGAACCACCCGGAAAAGCTCTTTTGGCCGGGTCATAGTATCCGGTCCGGGGGCAGTTTGTGAAAACAGACCGCCCCCTTTTTTTATTTAGATATAGTTGCCAAATAGAATAAAATAGGAATCAAACAAGCTTGAAGCGTCAAACCAATTCTCCAAGGTAGGTTTTTTTGTATTAGCCAATGAATTTTGTGATGAAATTGATCGTGTTTTTTAAGCAAGTCGGCTAGTGGTTTTGCCTTGTTTAAGAATTTTAACCAATTATGAAGTACGGCGGCCATATTACTAAGCTGATGATGTAGTTCAGAAAGAAAGTCTGGTAAAATAGCCCCAGTGGCGCCCGATATTACAACAATCATTTCTGATGAGGGTGCTATTTTTAGAAAAAGCAGTGTATAGCAAATAGCTAGAAACAGGTCAACGAATCCAATCACTATTAAGCGCTTGGGTTTATCCCGGAACCAATACCCAATTCCTTCATCTCCATGCGGGATGTAATCAAGAATGTAGTGAGAAACAAAAGATATCAAAAAAGCCGAGATTGGTTCTCGGGTGACTTGACTTATCAATATTCCGGTTGCGGCGTGGGCTGTCAGGAACATTTATCAAAGAGTAAATTCTGATATTAGAAATACCATAATAATTACAATTTGAATTGAAAACCCAGCTATGGGCGATATCCTATAATCAAAAAAATTATCAACGAAGTTATGAAACTTGTCATGCAGGTAGTTATTACCTTTGATAAACGGGTGCAGCAGAATGGTTTTTCTCTGCAGCCAATAAAGCGCTCTAAAGATAAGTTTCTGTTGATACTTTTGGTGAACGAATGGAAAAAAATTAGAAATTAGGTCGGGCAAGAGAGAACCAGCTAGTCCTGCTGAAACCAATGCTATTCTAGGCAAATCAGTCGTGGTATAAAGTACACTAATTAGAATAATAACGCACAAGAAGTCAATCGAGGCTAAAATGCTAGCGCGTTTTTTCTTTTCCGGATCCCATTCTT
Source organism: uncultured Gammaproteobacteria bacterium (assembly GCA_964594455.1). Taxonomy (GTDB): domain Bacteria; phylum Patescibacteriota; class Patescibacteriia; order JAHIZJ01; family JAHIZJ01; genus CAZQLY01. The sequence goes on from CAZQLY010000003.1 coordinate 64,883, forward strand.
GGTAAAGGTTTTCATCACCATGGGGTATGAAGTCCATGATGAAATGGACAAAAATCGAAATAACAAAAACCCACAGAGGTGATTCTAGTCTCTGGCTAATTAGGACCCCCGCTGCAGCATGGGTGGTAAGAAACATGTTTTATATATGAAGTCGTTAAATGTCTGGTGACAGGGGTGGGAATCGAACCCACGACCTAGGGCTTATGAGTCCCTCGCTCTAACCAACTGAGCTACCCTGCCTTACATGGTTTCTTTTACTTTTTATTTTCAGAAAAAGATCTTCATCAGGTCGTTTTAACAACCTTTTTCTAGTAAAGGCAATACCAGAAGCAGTTTTTAAATATTTTTCAAAACTCAACGCCGTATGTTTATCTTCGAAGACACAATAGAACTTAAGATGCCAATTCCGTGAGTTTGAAGTGTATCCGGTTGTAGATGTTGCATGCCTATATAATCGTCCTTGAAGATTTGTCGTATATCCTTTATAAAGTCTTTTTGTAACAGAATTCATCAGAACATATACTGTGTGTTTCATAACACTATACCATACTCCCCGCTGCATTTTTGTGGACATCCTTCGCTAGCGCGAAGGATGGTTGCGGGGCCCGGACTCGAACCGGGAACCTCAAGGTTATGAGCCTTGCGAGCTACCAATTGCTCCACCCCGCGATGAGAAAATACATTTTCACCGTAGTTTTGATAATAACCCATATTTGTATTTTAATCAAGTGTTTGACAGAAAAAGAATAATTGCTAAAATAAGCACGTTGATTTAACTATCAGCGGCTCATTTTATTGTCTTGGTTTGAGGACAGCGGAAGTACCGTTGTGGACTAATCAGGCGCTTTCAGCCAATAAGTAATTCCTCAATAGGAAGAGGCTTATGGGTTGGAGGAGGAAATAATGCCAAAACAGACAGAGGACAAGTGCAAGGACTGTTGGGAAAAAGAATGCTTTCCCAACATCTCATCGTCACGTAGGCGGTCAATTCTCGGTTTTATCTTAATCTTGTTTTTTGCAGCTGACTTTGCCGGGATTGCGTTCTTCTTACAACCAACACCCATTGCAGCCACGTGCCTGTATCTGGGCAGTGTTGCTCTGACGGGAGGGGCAATCTGTTGGTTTATCAAGGAAGGAATCGGACGAAGCAAATACTACTTTGTCCAAGGCGATCGTGAACACCTGCATCGCAAGAAACCGCAGATTATTGATCGTAACGGAAGCATAATAGGAGACGGTGTAATCCATCCCCGGTTATTCAAGGGGTATGTCCTGCAGTTGTATCATGGCGGCTGGTTTCGGCAGCGTCGTGTGTTGGTAGCGAGTGAAAGCGATAGAGAGTTTTCACTGCTGGCAAGCTGGAGGATCAACTGTTGGAAGGGTAACCACGATCTTTATCTCACCGACCAGCGTGGAGAAGTGCGGGGACCGTTCTCTCCTAAACATGCTCTAGAGATCGTAGCTAACCACTATTCGTTTAAATGTCTGGACAGGATTTCTGATCAGCGTTTAGCAGCTCTGCAGATCGCCCTCAGCTTCCTTTGGAAGATGCATGAATTTCTGGGAGAGGGTCGCAAGGGAACCGGTTGGGGAGATTCCAAGTACGCCCGGTTGATGAGGGATGCAATCGGGATGGTGCGAGAGTCTATCCGTAACCAGCTGCTCAAAACGGAAGGCGGTAGTGCCGTAGAAGATCTCCAAGCTACTTGGAGCCGTATGACAGCTGAGGAAATCATTCGGCACCTGACTCAGTCCACTCACGCAGCCTAGTTCATGCGCGGTCGTTAGACAACGACCGCTTTTTTTAATTCAAAAAAGTCATGTTTAAATGACTTTTGAATATGGTGCCGGAGGAGGGAATCGAACCCACACGGGATTTCTCCCACACGATTTTGAGTCGTGCGCGTCTGCCAGTTCCGCCACTCCGGCACAATTTAGCTATTTCGTATCTATGGTAATTGAAAATAGGGTATTTGTCAACGAAAAACATTTGTAGTAAATAGTATTTTTTAGTATAATAATGTAAGTATTCTGTTGATATATATATTAGATGTCTCGAATCATTTCAGTTGTAAATCAAAAGGGAGGAGTCGGAAAAACGACAACCGCAATAAACCTAGCTGCTTCTTTAGCGGCACTAGGCAAGTTTGTGTTATTGGTGGATATTGATCCCCAGGCTAATGCCACTAGTGGCATTGGCATCAATCATCGCGAATTAGATAAAGGTATTTACGAAACTCTAGTCTCGCCAGTTTCGCTAAATGAGGTAATCAGGGAGACTCCACGATACGGATTAAGAATTGCTCCGGCCACCATTTCTTTGGCAGGCGCTACGGTTGAACTGGTCAATATCCCTAAGCGGGAATTTCTACTGTCCGAAAACCTAAGAGAGGTAATGGAAGACTACGATTATATTATTATTGACAACCCCCCTTCACTAGGTTTGCTAACAATTAACGGATTAGTGGCTGCCCAGGAAGTATTGATACCTGTTCAATGCGAATACTACTCACTAGAAGGTTTGAGTCAATTATTAAATACTATCAATCTAGTAAAAAAGAATTTAAGGAAAGATCTAGATGTCTTGGGTGCAGTATTAACAATGTACGACCAGCGTTATAAATTAAGTCAGGCTGTGATGGAGGAATTATACAAATATTTTCCCAATCGTATCTTTCGCTCAGTTATACCTCGAAACATTAAATTAGCTGAGGCCCCTAGCCATGGTAAGCCGGTCCGGGATTATTCTAAACGTTCCAAGGCTACCAAAGCTTATGAAAGATTAGGCCGTGAAGTAATAGACACTGAAATACATCCTATTAATACAATAAAACTATGACCAAATATCAAGGATTGGGTAGAGGGCTTGGATCCCTTATACCTAGCCAGGACGAAAATGCCTCAACGGGTATTAAAAGCGGAAACAAGGAAATTATGGAGGTGGCTATTAATTCAATTGAGGCTAATCCGCATCAACCGCGTACCAGTATTGAGGAAACAAATTTAGATGATTTAGTGAACTCGATAAGGGTTCACGGAATTATTCAGCCATTATTGGTTAGTCCGACTAAAGATGGTTATCAATTAATTGCTGGAGAACGGCGCTTCCGTGCAGCAAAAATTTTGGGTTTAAAAACAATACCAGCGATTGTGCGTCGTTCGGATGAGGTTGAGAAGCTTGAGCTGGCCATTATTGAGAACATGCAGCGTGAGGACCTCAATCCTTTAGAAAGAGCTAACGCCTATCATCGACTGATTGAGGAGTTTAGCTATACTCAAGATGAAGTAGCCAGAAAATTAGGCCAGAGCCGAAGTCAGGTAGCCAATGGTTTGCGACTTCTCCAATTGCCGGAAGAGGTAAAAAAAGCTATAATAAACAACAAGATAACGGAAGGTCACGCTAAGGCTTTGCTAAGCTTATCGACGGGAAAAGAGCAGCTTCAATTTCTAGAAAAGATCATTTCGAATGAGTTAACGGTTCGTGATGTCGAATCCCAAGTGCGTAAAGTTAAGGTCAAATCACATCAAAGAAAAAAAGGCCAAAATTACGATGTGATAAAAAAGGAGGATCTTCTGACCGAAGCTCTACGGACCAAGGTGAAAATAACCAAACGCGGAGGAAAAGGAAAAATAACAATAGAATTTTATTCTGATGAAGAGTTAAATTCATTAATAAATAAATTAACAATATAATCAATAAATTCTTATGGAAGTTCTTCAACCACGAAAAAGATTTTCACTCAAATCAATTTTCCGGCCCGATTCTCAATCAGTTCTTGATATTATAATTCGCTGGTCAATGTTTTTGGCCGTGTTTTTGATACCAATATTTTTCTTGACCTCTACTCAGGACATGTTTGATCTCAATAAGAGTCTCTTGTTTTGCTTGTTAACCTTGATCGGTGTCTTGGCCTGGCTGGGCAAGATTGTCTTTAAAAAGGGCTTTAATTTTCGTCGAACGGCTCTGGATGTCCCCTTAGTAATTTTTGGGTTTTTGTATATTATAGTTTCTCTTTTTTCACAGAATTGGCATACTAGCATAGCTGGACAAGCGAGCTACTACCATCACACGTTGGTAGTAACAATATTTTTTATCCTGTTTTACTTTTTATTGGTAAATAATTTCCGAACCAAAAAAGATGTTCAGGCTCTACTAGGCACTCTTATAATATCTACTGGTTTTGTTGCCATAGTAAGCTTATTGCAGCTTTTTGGAGCGTATATCTTTTTATCAGAGGCCACTAAGTCTATCGGATTCAACTTGATATTTAATTCAGTAGTCATATTGGGGTTGTTCCTGGCAATAATGTTGCCCGTGATCTTGAGCTTCTTAGTATTTACAAAAAATCAGATCAGTCGAGCCTTACTTATCATACTGGGAATAATCGATTTCACAGTATTGTTTATCTTAGACATCAACCTAGTCTGGTATACGGCCATTGGCGGATTATTTGTATTCCTAGTCCTGTTAACAATGAGATCAAAAGACTTAGAATCCCGTTGGGCGATATTGCCGACTGTTTTACTGGTTCTATCCGCAATATTTATCTTTGTTAATGTTTCTGATCTTACCAACGTTGTGGTGTCAGAAGATATAGTCCTGGATCACCAAACCACCTGGTCAATAGCTAAATCCACTCTGTCGGATTCACCTCTTTTTGGAACAGGACCAGAGGTTTTTAGCCAGGCTTTTGCTGAACACCGACCTCTCAGCTTCAACGACACAATCCTCTGGAGTTTGAGTTTCATAAAAGGTTCAAGTGAATTCATGCAAATATTGATTACCACAGGGCTGTTAGTGACTGTGGTCTATCTCTATCTGTTTATCCGGTTCTTAATAACATTTATTGCCCAGGCCACCAAAAAAGATGATGATAAAACTGACTGGCTGCTAAAAGCCGCAATATTCCTGCCCTGGCTAGCCCTGTTTGTGATCAGTTTCTTCTATCCGTTTAGTTTTGTTCTGAGCTTTATGTTGTGGCTGCTTTTGGCTCTTGGCACAAGCTTAGTTACCAAGGATAAGGGTGAGGTATTAGAAACAAAACCCTCTCCTGCTATAGGATTCAGCAGTTCGATAGCCTTCTCTCTGTTAGTGGTATTGGGAATTGTATTCCTTTATGGCGCAGGATCAATCTGGTTAGGTGAGTACAACTATGTTAAGGGCAATAAGGCTATGATCGATGAGGATGTTGTTACTGCACAGCAAAAATATGATCGAGCAATAGAACTGGATGGCGAAAGACCTCTGTATTATTTTGCATTAGCTCAAAGCTTTATCGAGCAAGCTGACTCAATATTACCGCAAAGCAACGACGAGGTTAATCAAATCAGTGATTTGGTTACTTTAGCCCAAGTTGCGGCTTCACAGGGTTTAGCCGTTGATATAGAAGATCCAATATTATATAGCAGCTTCATAAATGTATACGCGGACGTTCTACAATTTGACCCAAACGTCTACACTGATATATCGGCTGCTTATGATAAACTGATCGAATTAGACCCCAACAACCCGTTGAATTATGTGGAAGCGGGGGACAACAATATCTCTATGGGTCAACTGGTATTAAGTAATTTACCTGAAGATGATGAAGAACAGGCTCAACAGATGACTGATGAGGTCAATAAGCTATTCCAGAGCGCTCAGGACTATTACCAGAAAGGTGCTGAATTAAAAACAGATTATGTCATAGCAGAGTTAAAACATGATTTGGCCTATGAATTGTTAGGCGACATTGATACCACTATTGATGAATTAAAGAAACTGGCTGAAGCCTATCCAACCAGCGTTGACGCTCATTACGAACTAGGACGGATATATTACGCTACTGAACAAACCGACTTAGCCAAACAACAGTTTGTGGCAGTACTAAACCTGAACCCGGATCATGCTAATGCTGGCTATCAGTTGGGTGAAATTGTCCAGGCCGAGGGTGACAAAGATACGGCAATCACACTATTTACTCGAGTACTAGCCAACAACCCAGATGACGAGAATGTACGTCAAAAGTTAGAAGAACTAGGAGTAACTATTGAAGACCAAAGAGAGAAAACTTCTGAATAATCCAACAGAGAATAAAAAAGAAAAATATCAAAAGGCCGTTCTATCGAGAATGGCTTTTTGAATATTCAGCTTTTAATTGAGGTTCTGATCCGGTAACGGGCGTGATTTGTTTTAACAAATTTCAACCAATCACGATTAGGCTTGGTTCTTTTTTTGTCGATAATAATCTCGCACATATCACCACTCTTCAGTGGTGTTTTTAGATTAGCGATTTGATTATTGATTCTAGCACTGCCACATCGATCACCCAAGTCAGAATGAATAGAATAGGCGAAATCGACCGGAGTTGAGTCTTCTGGTAGGTCTATGACATCACCTCTGGGTGTAAATACAAATATGCGATTTTGAAAAGCATCTATCTTTAATGAATCTAAGTATTTTTTGTTATCCCGTAGGCCTTTCTGCCATTCCAATAATTGGTTGATCCATTCTAGTTTTTTAGGAGGAATCTCAGAAAGTTTCCCTTGCTCGGTATAATGCCAGTGGGCAGCGATACCATGTTCGGCTAAGTCATGCATCTTAGGGTCTCGTATTTGAAATTCCACGACTTGGCCGTTATCACAGAATACAGTGGTGTGCAGAGATTGATAGCCATTAGGCTTGGGAGTGGCTATGTAATCTTTTATCCTACCCTTTAAGGGTTTCCAAAGCGTATGAATTGCACCCAGAACGGCATAGCATTCCTGGATATTTTTCACTATGATGCGCAGTGCCACAATATCGTGAATCCGATCTATATCATTATCATGTTGGAGCAGTTTTTTGTATAAGCTGTACAAATGTTTAGTCCGTCCATGAATGTCAATTGGAGTGATACTCTCACTTTTTAGTTCTTCTTGTACTCTTTTTTTAATATAATTGATGTCGCTCTGTTTCTTGTGATACTGTTCATCAAACAATTGCTTTGTTTTCTGGTATTCTTTGGGATAAACGTATTTAAACGACATGTCTTCCAAGCATCCTTTTATCTCGCCAATACCTAAGCGATTAGCGATTGGCGCATATATTTCCAGGGTTTCCAGGGCAATTCGTTGTTGCTTGTCTTTAGGCAGGGCGTCCAAGGTGTTTAGATTATGCATCCGGTCGGCAAATTTGATCAAAATAACGCGGATATCAGATGCCATGGCGACAAACATCTTACGCAAGTTTTCAATGTAGCGTTCTAAGCCTCGATATTTCAGGGTCCCCAACTTAGTAACGCCTTCGACCAAAAAAGCTACCTCTTCGCCAAACTCACGTTTAATTTCGTGTATTGATTCAGCAGTCTCTTCTGGAACATCGTGAAGTAAGCCAGCGATAATAGTGGGCTGGTCTAATTTAAGATTAATCAGCGTCAAAGCAGTGGCAGCCGGATGAGTAATGTATGGAGCACCTGATTTGCGTTTTTGTTGGCTGTGGGCTTGATCAGCGTACTCATAGGCGCGACGCAATAAGTTCAAGTCTAAATCCAGACCATTTTTCTTGGCGGCGTGTTTTAAATTTTCGTAGGTTACTTTACTCATATGTTTTTTTGCATATGTAGTATAGCGATTAGGCAGCGTTAAAGCAAATAAAAAAACACCTCACAGGTGTTCTTTTGTACAGGCTATTTGATCTGATCGGCTGGTTTGCTGTATTTACACTCTTTATTGCTGCAGTTGATAACTTTTTTTCCATACACCAACAGACTATCACACTCTGGGCATTTTTCACCGGTTGGTTTTGACCAGATAGCATGTTGACATTTAGGGTATTGATTGCAGGCGTAAAAGGTCCGGCCTTTGCGACTGCGTTTTTCAATAATTTCTCCTTTGCCACACTGAGGGCATTTAACACCGGTGCTTTTTTCTATTTTTTTTATAAACTTGCAATCAGGATACCCACTACAGCCAAAAAACGGTCCAAAACGGCCCACCTTTCTCTGAAGTGGTTTGCCACACTCAGGACATTTTTCATCTATTACCTCAGATTCTTCTGGTTCTCCGTCTCCATTGATCTGTTTGGTATTTTTGCAATCAGGATACCCACTACAGGCCAGGAATTTCCCAAACCGGCCCATCTTGATTACCATGGGTTTGTTGCATTTTTCACAAACTTCATCAGTTTTTTGTTCAGTCAACTCTTTCTTGGAAACCTCCTCTTCTTTCTTGCTCAGGTTTTCTTTAAACGGTGTGTAAAAGTCTTTTATTATCGGTACCCATTCTTTTTTACCTTCAGCTATTCGGTCCAGATTCTCCTCCATGTCCGCCGTGAATTTGTAATCAACTATTCTAGAAAAATGTTTTACCAGCACATCATTAACCAAGAAGCCCATCTCTGTTGGTTTTAAGCGGCGGTCTTCTTTTTCAATATATTTTCTGTACAAAAGAGTTGAAATGGTCGGAGCGTAAGTAGAAGGTCGCCCAATACCAAATTCTTCTAGAGCTTTAACCAGGCCGGCTTCTGAGAAACGGGCGGGTGGTTCAGTAAACTTCTGCTGAGGTTTGATTTCAATCAAATTCAGATCTTCATCTTTGGCCACTTCAGGCAGGATGCTATCTTTTTGCTTGACTGGATAAACTTTGTAAAAACCGTCAAATTTTAAAACACTGCCTGTGGCTCTGAAAATATAATTATTATCACTGGTGATATCGATGGTTGTCTGTCCTAAAACTGCTTCGGGCATTTGACTGGATACAGCCCGGCGCCAGATCAGATCGTATATTTTGAAAATCCTGGCATCCAAATATTGTTTGATTTCATTGGGCGCGCGCATCACATTGGTCGGGCGAATAGCCTCATGAGCTTCTTGAGCCAATCTTTGTTTCTTTTTGAAACGTCGAGGTGAGCTCAGCGTGTATTGATCTCCGAAAGTTTCTGCAATGTATTGCTTGGCTTCACCTAGAAACTTATCGGACAAATTAACAGAATCAGTTCTCATGTAAGTAATCAGACCGACTGACCCCTCTTTTCCTATAGAGATACCTTCATATAGTTGTTGAGCCAGGTACATGGTCTGACGTGAAGAAAAACCGTATTTTCTATTTGCATCCTGCTGTAGAGTAGAGGTGGTGAATGGAGCAAAAGGGGAACGCTTTAATTCTTTGCTGCTCAAATCACCAACTTTATATTTAGCGTCCTCTAACTCTTTCAATATTTTTTTAGCTTCAGCCTCTTTAGTAATGGAAAACTTATCCATTCTTTTATCAGCTTTTTTGTAGAGACGAGCAGTTAAAACCGGCTTTGATTTATCTGTTTTTTCAAAATCAGCTTCGATCAGCCAATACTCTTTCGGCTTAAAAGCTTCAATCTCTCTTTCTCTTTCTACGATTACCCTCAGAGCGGCTGATTGAACCCTCCCAGCCGATAAGCCTTTAACTACCTTTTTCCATAAGAATGGAGACAGCTCATAACCAACTAAGCGATCCAAAACCCGGCGAGCCTGCTGGGCGTTAACTAGGTTGATATCGATTTTTCTGGGTTCAGCTACGGCCTTTTTGATGGCTGTTTCAGTTATTTCGTCAAACGTTATCCGGTTTACCTTATCTTCTGACGCATCCAAAATATGCGCTAAATGCCAAGAAATAGCTTCACCTTCCCGATCTTCATCTGTAGCGAAATATATTGTATCAACGCCTTTAGCGTCTTTTTTGAGCTGGTTAACCGTCTTGCGGCTCTTAGTGGGAATAACGTATTGCGGTTCAAAGTTCTTCTCTATATCAATACCCATCTTGCTTTTAGGAAGATCGCGAATATGGCCGTTGGACGACTTAATGACAAAATCCTTCCCGAGGAATCGAGAAATGGTTTTTGCTTTGGTTGGTGACTCGACAATTACCAGTTTTTTCGCCATGTTTTTTAAAAATTCAGGGTGTAGGTTAGTGATTCTATCTGTTGAATTTTTCCTGACAGTTCCATGACTGACAGGGTAGAATTAATTACACTAATATCCAGTTTACACTTCTGAATAATTTGGTCAACAGTATGCGGTCCAGAGTGCAGAATATCAATGATTATTCTTTCTTCTTTTGTGTCGGGAACAATCTTCTTCTGACTATAATCCGTTTTGGATTCTAGGTCAAATAATTCTAGCACATCATCAACGTTGGTTACTATTTTTGCCCCTTGTTTGATCAGGCTGTTTGTACCTATTGAGTTGACTCGGTTAACATCTCCTGGGATGGCCAGAACTTCGCGATTTTGCTCCAGGGCAAAATAGGCAGTGATCAGAGCTCCGGATTTGCTGGGCGCCTCAATCACTAAAGTACCCAAGCTCAAGCCAGATATTATCCTATTTCTAGCTGGGAAATGTTGGCGTAAAGGTGGTGTTCCGGGTTTGTATTCTGAGATTAATGCCCCACCCGAGTCAATAATATTTTCCGCCAATTTACGATGTCTGGCTGGATAAATCAGGTCTAATCCTGCACCCAAGACAGCCCAGGTACATCCTCCGACATCCAGAGCGGCCTGATGGGCAATACTATCAATCCCATAAGCTAATCCTGAAACAATAACTACATTTCTACTGGCAACTGATTTAGCCAGGTCAGTAGTTATTTTGATGCCGTAGGGAGTCGGTTTCCTGGTTCCAACTATTGCTAATAAGTAACGTCCGCGCTTATTTAAGCTTCCCTTGTAGTATAGATTTTTTGGAGGATGGTAAATTTCTTTAAGCAAAGAAGGGTAACCTGGTTGATCGAGTGCAATAGATTTTATTGACATAAAAGCTTAATTGGTTATTAATATAAGAAGAAGTCTTCGGCAAGTCGTAATTAAGGAGGGGCGCATGTCGGTTCGCGAAAAGGTTCTGATACCCGCGTTTGCGCTGCTGTTGGTTTTTGCCCTTTTTGGCTCAATTGCTATGCAATTGTTGGTAGCAATACCAGCCAATATTTACATCGGTCTTTGGAGGCTTAGCCTCCGGCTGTCACCCAGCCAGGTTGCCAAATAAGGCAACACAAAAACGCAGGACTCCCTGCGTTCTTTTTATTATAGAATAGATTAATAAATATGACAAATTGAAGATATTGACACAGAGTTTAAATATGTGTAATATCACTTGAACCAGAGTGGCTGGTTCTGGGCACACGGTAGTACCCAGCCTTGATTGGCAAGAAGCGATTGCATCTAATTCACAGCAGGAGGATAGCCAAATGAGGCTCCGCAGATCGGAGAGACAGCAGCCCTATGACCGCTACGGGATGGCGGTCGAAGCAGTACGCAGGCTTGTCGCCGCTATTGTGGACGATCCAAAACAGTTTCCCGTGACTGATCGTCGGGAGGGCGACGACGTCTTCATCCAAATACGTAAAGGACCCGAGGCTCGCGGAGGTCAAATCATTGGCAAGCACGGTCGCAACATCGACGCTATTCGTACGTTGGCCAAGGCTATGTTCACCAGCTTGCAGTTGCGCGTCTTCATCGAGCTAGTCGATTTTGACACGCCGTAACATCTCCCAGCTCATTTCCACCTCTTTTGCTCTTTTGGCTTCTGTCGCAACATCCTGATCTACTCAGGATGTTTTTTCTTGCAAATATTTATAATATGGAATAGGATGTAAGGCTGAGCAGTTCTTTGGCAAGGGAAGGAGGAGGGGATATGCAGCGGATCGTAATGACGGTGTGTTATCTGATTTGCTATGGGCGTATCCTCTTGGGTCTCAAGAAGGTGCGCTTAGGTGAGGGCCTCTACAACGGATTCGGCGGTCGTCAGGAGCCTGGTGAGCCTATCGATGTTACGGCCGAACGGGAGTACTTTGACGAATCAGGACTCCGGCTCATCGGTTTGAGACGTCTGGGGGTGATGCTGATCACCAGACAGTGGTCTTTCAGTGAGGAAGTCGAACTCCACATCTACCGGGCTGATGGGTATGAAGGGACGTTGAGGGAGTCAGACGAAATGCGTCCCAAATGGTTCTCTCTGGAAAAGATACCCTATTCGCAGATGTGGGCGAGCGACTGGCATTTTCTGCCGATTGTTCTGGAAGACAGGCATTTCATGGGCAAGGTCCATTTGCACGACTTCCATACTATCATTAGCATCGAGCTGGCGGTTGATGAGCCAGCATCAGATCAGACAAGCCCTGAGGAGTAATCCGAGGGCTTTTTTAATAAAAAATTTACAGACTAGTGCTGATATGCTAATCTGTGTTTTGTTGGCGCATAAACTTGTTCGTTTCTAAAATAAGGGAGGTGAACCATGATGACAGAAGTAATCGAGCTGACCAGACAAGAGATGGACGTTCTTGGGAGAATGAATAGACTGCTTATTAGGCGGCGAATCGCTGGGGCAGTTGTAGGAGGAGTGGTATTCATTGCGCTGATTCTGGCTTGTCTTTCGGCAAATCTTTTTGATGGTGCTTGTAAGTACAGTGACTTGATCATGTTTACCTTGATCGTCCTTTGTATCCTCCTGTCTATGACTATTTACTTCACTGTCAAAAAGATTAGAGGAAGAGGACGGCTGAACCAGAAAATCAAAACCCTGTCTGAGGACCCAGATTTTGTCGAAGCTCTACGAAGAGCTGACAGGATAATCCAGGCAAACAACCAGCTCTTGGCTTTCAGTGGCTTATTCACATTTGACCACGCGGGTGCAAGACTGACTGACCAACCCAGGGGGTGGTTAATTGATGTTGTAATCAAGCGGGTTCAGTTGATCCAAAAACAAGTCCGTGGGGTGTAGTAAAATACTACGGGCTTTTTTATTTCTGAAAAAGCTTAACTACTTTTTCGATTTCAATCATCCACTTTTTGGATAAGTTTTCGAAATCAATCTTTATCTGATTTTCACCCAGCACCCAATTAGCATTTAGATCCAGCAATTTTTTAATTTGATCAGGCGTATATTGTTCTAAGAATTTTATCACCAGGCGGGGCTTTACTATACCGCCCTCAGTAACATGAATCGTGTCAATACTTTCGATCGAAGTTTTTTGAGCTGATAGCCGGAGCTGGAGTAAGCGATAGAGGTTTTTTATGTTAGTGGGACAGGCGCCATACTGTTTTTCTATAGCTTGATAACGATCACGCAACTCTTCGTTATCAGTGGCGTCTGACAGATCACGATACACTTTTAGCCGTTGATTTTCTAATCCAATGTAATCGTGCGGTATGGTTATTGGCAGAGGCAGATCGATCGAAATATCCCTGATTTGGACCGCTGCTTTTCCAGTCTTTATTTCTTCAACTGCCTGGCTGAGTAGCTTGGAGTAAAGGCTTAATCCGATAGCATTGACCCGGCCGTGCTGTTCCCGGCCCAGGATATTGCCCACACCGCGAATTTCCAAATCCCGTAAAGCCAGTTGGAATCCGGACCCAAGTTCTCTGGCTTCGAGTATGGCCTGTAATCTTTTCTTGGCTTCGCCGGTTAGTTTTTTCTGAGGATATAGGAAATAGGCATAAGCCTGTCTGTCGCCTCGACCGATTCGGCCTCGGAGCTGATAAAGCTGTGCTAGCCCGAAACGAGTAGCATCTTCGACAATTAGCGTATTAACATTTGGGAGATCAAGGCCGTTTTCAATAATAGTAGTTGAAACCAACACATTGATTTTCTGATTGTCAAAATTTGACATAGTCTTAGCCAGTTGGTCCTCGGGCAACTGCCCATGAATGATTCCTATTTTACCTTTGGGTATAAGTTTTTTGAGCTGGTTAGCCTTGGTGTTTATTGTTTCAACTCGGTTGTAAAGAAAATATACTTGTCCGCCCCGTGATAATTCCAATTCAATCGCCTGCTTCATCAAAGTATCGCTGTGCGGCTTAATGATTGTTTCTATTGGCTGACGACCCTCGGGGGCAGTTCTAATTACAGTCATGTCGCGTAGTGAAGACAGGGAAAAGTTTAATGTTCGGGGGATTGGTGTAGCAGTCAGAGTAAGCACGTGGGCATTTACCCTTAGCGATTTCAATTTTTCTTTATGTTGGACACCGAAGCGCTGCTCCTCGTCGATTATTATCAAGCCCAATTTTTTAAACTTAACGTCAGGCGAGAGTAAGCGATGAGTGCCGATAATAATGTCTGTTTCACCGGTTTTTAATTTTGCCACGCTTTCGCTCTGCTGGCTGCGAGTTTTAAACCGGCTCAGCGAATCTATTGTGACTGGGAATTTTTTCAAACGGTTGGCAAAGGTATCATAATGCTGCTGGGCCAATATGGTGGTGGGCGCCAAAATCGCCACTTGTTTTTTGTTGGCCACTGTTTTTAATGCCGCCCTAATTGCTACTTCGGTTTTGCCAAACCCGACATCGCCGCAGATCAATCGATCCATCGGTTCATCCCCCTCCAAGTCGTTTTCAACTTCACGAATGGCCTTGACCTGATCAGGTGTCTCCTCATAAGCAAAACTTTTGGCTAGCTCACGCTCCATTGGTGTGATCGATTTAAAGGGTTCGATTTTGGCAGTTTCACGTTTAGCGTATAACTTTACTAGCCCTTCTGCCATCTTTCTGGCTTCGGCTTTTATTTTTTTGGTAATCCGGCGCCAGGTGGTGTTTGATAAACGATGAACTTTGGGAGCGACTGAGCCAATGTATTTATCTATCTTATAGGCTACTTCCACTGGAACGGATAGTTTATCACCTTCAGCATATTCTAACTTTAAATACTCTTTTTCAATTCCGTCGACGGTGTTGTGGGCTAAGCCGCGGAAGCGTCCGATCCCATGATCGACATGAACGACCAGATCGCCCGGCTTCAATTCTGCGATGAAGCTGAGGTCGAGACGCTTCTTTTTCTGAGGGGGTAATTTTTCTCGACGGCCGAATATTTCAAGTTCTGTTAGAAAGACAGTTTTATGTTTTGGCCAATGAAAGCCCTCTGGTTTACTGAGCTGACTCCCGTTAGCCAGAAATTTTATTGGTAATGGTGAACCGGGGGAGTTATTTGACCAGAGATCCGTTATTTCTTGTTTGAGATAATCGGGGCTATAAAGCGAGTAGCCTTTTGTGTGCCAACTCTTCAAATCTTTGATTAACTTGCCGAAGTTTTTATGGTACAGCGGAGCGCTGGTTATTTCAAAGACGTTATTGGCGTCGGGATGGGGCAGGGGGTGAAATACGATTTGGGGGCGTTTCTTAATTATCTGAGCGATATTTTCCCAATGATGAGAGACGTTTGGTATTTCATCAGGATCAGAATAGATGAATGCTCCGCCATTGCTTTTTAATTCTCTTAGATATTCCAACCAGCGGCCAGAGGACTCTAAGTGGCTGAGCTGGTTAGGAATAATTGTAAATTCTGACAACTTTTGTGTTTTTTTGCCGGACGATTGGCGGTAACTCGATATGCTTTCCAGCTGAGATTGTCCAAACTCAAATCTGATCGGATCTGGTGTATTAGCTGGAAACACATCTACAATATTTCCTCGGCGAGAAAAAACACCCACTGCGTCAGCTGAAGTGTTAAAATCATATCCTAGTGAAACCAATTGTTGTGACAACTCGGCTGGAGTTAATTTTAGGTCAGGTTTGGTATAAAAGCTATGTTCTCGATATTGGTCCGGTGCTACAAATGAAAGATCCAGTTGATCAAAAGGTAATAATATCAAACAAGGCTTATTTTCCAGGATGCTCCATAATATTACAGCTAGTTGATCTTCGTTTGGTACATATATGGGATAATCATGGTTTTTACTGTTCCAAAGTGAGAACAATGAAGCAATTCTCTCAGCCTCTCCTTGGTTTTCGACAAACCAAAAAGTGACCTCATTTCTAATATTCGGGGAGGAAATGTTTGATAACAAATAAGTTTTGGCAACATCTGAAGGCGCGCCGGAGATGCCATAGGCACCCAGCGTGTTGGGCTTCAGCTCAATAGGTGATTTCATTGTTCTGTATTAAGTATATCATTGATGCGAAAAGATATCAAGATTTTGCTAAAAATAGCCATATTCTGAAGTAAAATTGGCTAACCATTGACAAATTAATCCTTTGTGCTAAGATGCAACATCGATTATTTGGGGATACCCTGGTATTCGAGATATCATGGCCTTTGGATTACTACCAACGAGCGGTGAACGATGTAGCAACCCCTCCTAGCTACAACAAGTAGCCTCAAGATAAGGTGAATTCGTTTATCGAGTACATCCTTGCGCTTGTTGGTAGTGACCTGGGGGTCATTTTTGTTTTGTGGATAAGGCTCTTTACAGAACTAATTATTTTCGATATAGTCTCGTTTGTGACTTTGGCAGAGGCAATACCCATTTTCATTAATGGGGCCTGTGAGCTTCCGATGAATTTGGGTCTCTGCCTCAAAGTTGGTTGCGTTCTTTTTTCATATAGATGTTCGCTTGGATACTTCTCCCCACAACGCCGAACTAAGGAGAAGATAAATGGGACAGTATGATGAAGACGATGCTGAGTTCCTGAATTGGGATCCCAGCGCTGTCTCAGAGGAAGCGAAACCCCTGGCACGTTCTACGTTGCCGAAGCCCCCGAATCTAAACCATTTGTCAAAATAGGAGACCGGGTCGTTTTTGGTTAGCAGGTTGGCGTGATCGATTGTATGAAGTCTATGAACGCGGTCGAGTCAAACTGCTCGGGCGTGGTGACCGAACAGCTGGTCGAGGACAGTGATGTTGTGGAACAGGGCCAAGTGCTTTTCCGTCTGCAACCCGATGTTTGATGCGGCTGTAGCTCAGTCAGGTTAGAGCCCTTGGTACAAGTCCAGCCAGAAACAGTGGCCTGTTTGTCCTTGCAAGAGAGTGGGCTGCTACCTAACCCGGATTATGGATTAGGGCAGGTAAGGCATTAACTTGCCTGTTGGCTGGGTACGACAAGGAGATCGAGGGTTCAAATCCCTTCGGCCGCACATGGTTTAGGCTGGATAGAACAGGTGGTAGCTCGCTGGGCTCATAACCCAGAGGTCATGGGTTCGAATCCCGTTCCCGCCACAACCTTTCCTGCGCGGTTACCCCCACGCAGGGCCAAGGGCGGTGAACAGTTTCATTGGAAACTAGTTCTCCGCCCTCTTTTTATGCCTTGACAAAAAAATGTTTTTTTGTATAAAGTTACTTGTTGTATAAACGGTTGTTGTCCTAGCAAAAGGAGGTGTGGCGTGTCAGCTAGAAGATTGGTAAAAGGCAGGCTTCTCTTTGTTCCTCCTCGGGAGCAGGTCAGATTGCTCCGCCAGTGGAACAGCGAGTATGATCTGAGTATTCCGGAAGAATGGTTTGCTAGCCTGGGTAAACCTCCCCGGCACCCCGACCGCCCACTCTGTACGGTAGTTCTGGATGTGGGCTTGAGGACCATGTGGGAGACCTTGATTAGGGCTTGGCAGATCGCTGCGGCTCAGCAAGACTATGCCTGGCGGGACTCGGACCTGATTCGGATGTGTACGGTGCGCATGGGTCCCAAGATAAATCACCTGCCGGGTTTGCGCTGGCGAATCGTCAACT
Organism: uncultured Gammaproteobacteria bacterium; assembly: GCA_964594455.1. Taxonomy (GTDB): domain Bacteria; phylum Patescibacteriota; class Patescibacteriia; order JAHIZJ01; family JAHIZJ01; genus CAZQLY01. The sequence goes on from CAZQLY010000003.1 coordinate 82,298, forward strand.
TAGGTGCCAATTGGTTTCCTGACGATTCCGGAAACTATTATGCTCCGAACAGTCTCCAATGCCCGCAAGATGGTCCAGACGCTGCGTTACTATGGGCAGCAGCCTATTTCCCGAAGTGGATCCAGCGCATGGACGGAAGGGAAGTTCCCTTTGTCTGGATACCTGGATATCGCGTACAGGAAACCGGTGATGATTCGTCATGGTGTTACATCCCACGACTCTATTTCTATCAGGCCGATGACGGTATCTGCTTGGATGCTGATCATCAAGAGAATAGTGGTCCCAAGTGGGCGGTGCCGGAGCTCATTGACTAAGCGGTTTTTTCGCTCAGTACCAAAAGGACCGACTCTGAATGTTCGGCCCTTTTTTATTTGTAGTGTTAGTTGTATTGATTCATTGATTCAGCCAGGCTTTTTTTGATAGCCAGCAGTATTGCTTCTACTGTTTCGTCGACGATTCCTTTTAATATCTTTTTTTGATCAGGTGAGAAACCCCGGAGTACAAACCTGGCAGTGGTTTGTTTGTGATAACGAGCTTTGGCTGATTCTTCCTCTGATGGCTTTATTCCGACGCGAAAACGTGGGAACTTCTGAGTTCCTAAGCATTTGATCACTGAAGTAGCGCCTTTGTGCCCGGCTGCAGATCCGTAAGGTTTGATTTTTATGTAGCCAAATTCTATATCAACATCGTCGTATACCAACCAAATATTCTCAGGCTTTATTTGGTAAAATTGAGCTATATTATTTATAGGAAAACCCGACAGGTTCATATAGGTGGTTGGCTTGGCCAGAATTATATCGGTGCGACCGACTCTAGTTTTAACAATCTCGGCTTTGAGTTTAGTTTTATTGCCAAATTTTACTTTTAACTCTTTAGCCAAAGCATCAAGTACCATAAAACCAATGTTATGACGAGTGGTAGCGTATTTTTTCCCTGGATTACCTAGTCCGGCGATCAATATCATATTTTACCGCGATACTTTTTAAAATAAATATATATGGGTGTTCCGGTGAAGCCGTAAACTGACCGGAGCTTCTTCTCAACAAAGCGCAAATAGGCAGTGGGTAAGTCTCCTGGAACGTTAGCGCTGATCTGAAATGAAGGAGGCTCGACACCGAATTGTTTGATTGACAATGATATTTTTTTGTTTTTTTGGGCCGTGGTTAGAGGCGGTTTTTTCTGATTGACTAGAGATTTAATGATTTCAGTTAATTCCTCAGGGGCTATATCTTTTTTCCTCTGCTTTTGGACTTCTATGGCTTTTGGAAAAATATATTTTGTACCCATTCCTGTCAGGGCTGAGACTGCCAATACAGGAGCCCAATCAAGGAAGGGTAATGAGCGTAGAATATTTTTCTTGATTAGTTTAGTTTTTTCTTGCGTCTCTTGGCTTAACAGGTCTGACTTATTTGCCAGAATAATTAGACCCTTGTTATTTCGAATGATTAGCTGTGCCAAGCGTTTGTCCTGAGCGGTAATGGGCTGACTGATATCAAGAACTAGTAGGGAAACATCGCATTTTTTTATAGTCTCGATGGTTTTGGATTCGCTTTCTTTTTCCAGAGTTTTAGTTTTGCGAAAGGCCTTCCTTATTTTACCACGTTTACGCAGACCAGCTGTATCAATCAGGCAAACCTTTTCACCGTTTATTGTAATTGCAACGTCATGAGATTCTCGGGTGGTGTAGGGAATAGGGGTGACAATTGAACGCTCTTCGCCTACTAAGGCGTTCATGAGGGATGATTTTCCAACGTTAGGTTTACCAATTAAAGAGATTGAAAGCGAGGGTTTATCTATTTCATTATCAGTGGTGCTTTTCTGAAAGATATGTTCAAACACTTCATCCAATAAATCGCCTGTACCTCGGCCGTTTTTTGCCGACACTATTTGAAGTTTATCAAAACCGAATTTATGATAATCGGTGCTGATAAATTCTTCATGCTTTTGATTGTCGATTTTGTTTACTACAAGTAAAGTTGGTAATCCAGTCTGGCGGACAAACTTCAGCGCCTCTCGATCCGGAGCAGTTGGCTCGACCTGGCCATCAACTACTAAAAGAAGTAGATCAGCTATTTGACTGGCTCGTTTGATGTGATCGACTATGCGTTGCTCTATTTCACTTTGCTGATCGATATCTAATCCTCCGGTATCTATGAGTTTGATTTCTGATCCGCGCCAATCAATAAAAGCCTCATTCCTATCACGGGTAGTACCGGGCAAGCTTGAGGTGATGGCTTTTGATTCTTCTACTAAGCGGTTAAACAACGTCGATTTGCCGACATTAGTCCGTCCGATGATGGCCACCGTTTTCATGCCTGACATGGAATTGAGGTGCGGTTTAATAATTTAAATTAGTATTGGCTGAGTACCCGAAAACCTGGGATTCTAGGATATCAGAGCCCAAGACAATTAAGATATCAATATCTTCTGTTTCAGTTGTTGGAACGTTTGTGAGATTGCCGATTGAGTTTTCTATGGGAATTTCTGGATTAGTTTGCCCGATTACGTCGGCAGTTGAGTCAGACAAGAATATCGGAGCATTGGCTGAAACCTCCGCAGCCAATTCTTTTTTTAGCAGCTGAAGCGTTTCTGGATTATTACCCAATGACAGGTCATAAATTATGGTGGTTGTTTCCGTGTTACTGGCAGCGTTACCGACTTCCACAACATTATATCCTATATCTTTCAGTAAGTTGGCTGTCGTGTCGGCTAAGCCATTAGTGGCGGTGCCGTTTTGTATTTCTATTTTGGCTGATTCTTTGGAAATTGCGGTGTAATTAAAAATATTTTTGGCTAAAGCCTGTATTTCTGAATAATCACCAGCAACTGGTTGGAGGACATAAGCGCCATCGGCTGTATAATCTGAGTAAAGCAATCCGTTGGGGCTGGTATCCAGTACTCGGCTAACAATTTTTGAAGTATCTATATCTTGGAGCAAGTCGGCCAATCGAACAACTTCCCAGATTTCCATATCAGTCTTTAAATGACTTCCTAAAGCCTCAGAAATATCAACCACTTTTTTGGGATTTATCAAAGTACCAAAAGAAAGAATCTCCTTTTTTGCTTGAGAGAGTACTTGTTGCTGTCGCCGGGAACGAGCAAAGTCTGATCCTTCACCATTGGTGCCATGGCGTGAGCGTACATATTTGAGAGCTGTTTCACCATCCATTGTTTGGATACCAGCCTTAAATGAAACGGTTTGGTATCCATAATTGTTATCAGGATATTGATAGTCTGTAAATGATCGCTCTACGTCGATTTCGACACCGTTTACCAAGTCAATTACCTCAGTAAAACCGGAGAAATCAATTGAAGCATAATAATGAATATCTTGATCTATTACGTCTTCGATAATACTAGCTAGAAATCTTTCCCCGCCTTTATCTGGGTTTTCGAAATAACCAAAGGCATTTGCGTTATTGATCTTTCTCCAGCCGTAGCCCGGTATTTCAACTAAAAAGTCGCGAGGAATAGACAACATGGCCACTTCGTGAGATGAGGGCTTAAGACTGGCTATGATAATAGTATCAGCCAAATATGATCCTTCGTGGCCTGGACCGCCCATACCGACCAGTAGTATATTTACCCGATCCATATCTTCACCGTCGATGGTTTTATCACTGCTAGTAACCAAGTGTTTTAATTGGTCAAAAAAACCAGTTTCTTGGCGGCTAAAAACACCATCACTGGAAAAGATAACTTTGTAAGAGAAAGAGAAGCCCAATATTAAAAGAAAAACCAAAACATACATACTGACCTTGAGTAGGGTCATTGGCCAGCGTTTTTTAGCCGGAGCTGATTTAACAGGGTCCTGAGGATCCTGTTTATCGGCTTGGATAGTTTGTAGATCTATTTTTTTTCGACTCATCGTGTGAATTATAAAATATTTATCCGAAACCGTCAAAAGTTTCTAATTTATCATTGACAAAAGGCAAAAAGTGCGATATACTGAAAGTAGAAAATAAAACTACAACTGAATAAGAACAAAAAAACCCTGTCCATTTAGCAGGGTTTTTGTAATATGGTGTTTTTATAGTTTTGGAGTTCGGCTCATACCAGAACGTATTTCTTTGAAAGAAGTTTGGTTTACATTTGTCATAATTAATCCGATTATCAATGGCACCAAGAAACCAGCCGTACGGGACACCAAAACGACAATAGCAGCTACCTCGTTGGAAATTCCCAGCAGGGAATAAAGGAATAGCATTGATAAATCTTGGGCGCCGATTCCTAAGGGTAAGAACGAAACTATTGCTGCTAGAGTGCCGATCGCTTCGACTCCCAATACAGCCAGAGGCGAGACGGAAAATCCTAATGAGTGTAACACGGACCAAGAGAGAAGTGACTGAGCGAACCAGGTTAGTGCCGAGTAAATAATTATAGAAATTATGTGTCGGCGGTTACCGCTAAATTTAAGATTAGCTATTTTTTCATAAAGTTTCTCAAACCTCTTGGGAATAAACCTTCTTAGCCAGTGCAGATTTCTGAGTACAAATAGTAAGACCAGCATTACAACCAAGAGCGCTAAGAAAGCCCAGATCAAGTTGGAACCTTCCATGAATTGAATAACGAAGAATATCGAGGCCAAACTTAAAAACAAAAAATCAAATACCCGCTCAAAGATTGTCAGGGTGGTCCCAGTCAGACCAGGCACTTTTTTTTGCCAGAGTAAATAAATTTTGCTGGCTTCACCCAATCTCCCTGGCGTCATCATAGCAATGGCAATGCCCACCATCTGGATGAAGGTAACATCTTTAAAAGACAACCTGTAGCCGTAGTATTTTAGAACAGCGCCGAACCGAATGATCTTGAAATAAATACTGAACATAAAAAAGATAAATCCCAGCGTCAACCAGAGTTTGTTTGACTGGACAAAAAGATCGCCGATCTGGGCGTAATCCAGTCCAGATAAAAAGTAAATTAAAAACGCCACTATAGCGACGTTGATGATGATAAATATTATCTTTGCTTTTTTCATTTGTATTTTATTAATAAGGTAAATACGGCCTAAATATAGCAGATTTTTGAAAAAGTATCCAGTTTGCCGCTGGCTGGTTATTAAGATACAATGAAAGAGTGTTACTTAAGAAATATTAGTGCATCTACTTTCTAAAAAAAGTTTATTCGTATTCAGCCTGAGCTTCTTGGTGGTTTTTATTATCGTGTTGCCTCTTTTACATAGCGGCTTCCCCTGGAATCATGACAAAGAGCTTTATATGGTCTGGTTATCTGAGTTTGATGTTGGTATTAAAGATGGACAATTCTTGCCACGCTGGGTTCCGGATGTCTGGGTAGGATACGGCAGCCCACTTTTTAATTTTAACCAGCCTCTGTTTTATTATATTGCTGAACTATTCCATTTAATAGGAATTTCATTGCTGGCGTCGGTTAAACTAACACTGATCATTATCACTGCTCTGGGTTTCTGGTTTATGTATTTATTGGCCAGACAGTTTTTTGAAAGCCGAGGCGCGCTGATTTCTGCAGTAATATATTCGCTTTCGTCATACCATTTGGGACTGATATACAGTCGGGGAGCTCTGTCAGAATATTTAGCTATGTGTCTTCTGCCGCTTTTGTTTTTTCTCTTCTACCGCCTCAGACGAATTAGTTCCTTAAAATATTTCTTTTGGTGTGCTCTGGTGGTGGCTCTATTATTATTATCACACAACATATCTACTATATTGTATTTACCACTGTTGACTGTTTTTATATTGATTTTTGGGAAACGAAAGTTTTCTTCCTACCTTTTATCTCTTGGTTCAATAGTAGTTGGGTTTTTATTATCGGCTTGGTTTTGGCTGCCGGCTTTTGCCGAGAGGCAGTATTTAAAGATAGACAACCTTTATTCCGGTCCCTACGATTACCACAACAATTTTACCAGCTTAGGCAACCTCTTTTACAGCAACTTCATGGACAATACCGCGGTTTTCTACCAAGTAAGTTTTGTAGCTAGCTTGATAATAGTTATCACAGTGGTTGCTTTATTCGTGCATTGGCAAAAAGATGTTCAGAAAAGCCGGATGGTCTTGTTCTTCTTAGTTATATCTTTGCTCAGCGTGTTCATGACCAACGCGGCATCGCTAATAATCTGGGAAAACGTACCCCTGATGGAATATTTGCAGTTTCCTTGGCGTTGGCTGAGTGTTGTTAACTTTGGCCTAGCTATTTGTGCCGGGGTGGTAGCCTGGCCGTTTATGCAAAGAGCTTTTGCCTGGATTTATAAAAAAATTAATTCTAAAGCCGAATATCGCTATCCCGTAGTTACTCCCGTGATTATCATTTTACTTTTGTTTTTCTTCTCACCCAGTCTGGGTCCATCAGGCGGATATTTGCCACAAAAGACAGACGAGCAATACACCCCACATCAACAAATTGTGGACCAACTGCATGAATCTACTACCTTAAATACGTTTGTATACAAAACCGCGATTTTTCCCCGAGATAACGATTTGGATAAACTTGAAGAACGAGCCAACAACACGGTCCGGGATTTGTATGATCATATGCTAAACAACCAAGAATTTTTCTATCAGTCAGTCGAATTATTATCCGGACAGGCGATGATTACAGAAACGAATTCAACATCAGTCAGAGAAGAATACGAAATAGATTCCGTGGGAGAGTCAAAAATTATGATCAATACTTTTTGGTTTCCAGGTTGGCAAGCTGAGCTCGATGGTCAAGCAACGTCTATTAGCGTCAATGAAGATTATGGTCTGATGGAGTTCACCATACCGGCTGGTGTTCATAGTTTAGTCATTGAATTTAAAAACACTACAATTAGAACTATAGCCAATATAGTTTCGTCCGTTGCCCTGGTTATATATGTTTTATTCGGTCTGTATCTGATTATTAAAAGGAAAACTCATAGTCCTGATGAAAAAATACTGGCCTAAAATAATAATTCTGTTGGTGGGAGCGGCAATTTTATTAATTGCTGTATTCCCTTTGTTCAATAAAGGCTTTCCGTCAAACCATGACCGCAACCTTTATATGAACTGGCTGTATGAGTTTGACCAGAATATACGCTCAGGTAATTTAATACCCCACTGGGCACCCAATGTCTGGAATGGTTATGGTTCGCCGATTTTTAACTTTGTGCAGCCTGGATTCTATTATGTTGCCGAAATATTCCATTTATTAGGCGCTAGTTTAATTATCTCGGTCAAAATTGCGATTATTATTGCAGTTGTACTGGCTTTTGTCTTTATGTATCTCTGGAGCAGGGAAGTGTGGCAGAATTCCTGGCTAGCTCTGGGTTGTGCCACTTTATACGTTTGGTCTCCCTATCATCTAGGCAATATGTATCTTCGCGGGTCTTTTGCTGAGCTTCTAGCTATGGCTTGGTGGCCTCTTATCCTTTTTGGCATTGTTCGTTTTGTCAGAAAGAATCAACTTAAATATTTTTATATCATAGCGCTAGGAACAGCAGCGTTGTTCTTATCTCATAACTTGTTGACGGCGATATTTCTACCAGTAGCCTTCGTTTATCTTTTAATTCTTAGTTGGAAGAAATGGCATCAGTTATTATCAGCCGTCGGGGCATTTGTATTGGGTGCTGGATTGTCAGCCTGGTTTTGGTTGCCGGCTTTGGTCGAAAAGAAATATTTAAATACTGAGCTACTGTTTTCTGGCAACAAAAATTATGCCAACAACTTTTTAAATCTAAAACAATTAATTTACACCGAGTGGAAAGATCACATTTATCTGATCGGCTTCACCGGATTGTTGGTTTGTATTATTACGATATATTTTTTAGTTGAAAAAAGAAAAGCTCTGCGCATATCAAACAAGCAGCTTTGGTTTTGGTTATCAGTTACTATAGCTTCCATCTTTATGACCAGCTGGTCGTCCAAGTTTATCTGGGATGCAATAGAGCCCTTACAGTTTTTTCAATTTCCCTGGAGGTGGTTGTCATTAGTAAGTTTGTCTTTTGGCATCATGGGTGGGATTGTGATCATGTACAAAAGAGATGTTCAGGCTTGGACTAAGCCTTACGTGTTATCTTTCTTATTGATCATAGTAACTCTATTCGTAAATTATACCTACGCTACGCCTTCAGGTTATTTGGAAGAACGCAGTGATGAAGATTATCGTTCTTTTAGAGAGAGGGAAATAGAAATCAAGAATGCTATCGAATCCGGCGAAACAAATATTAAAGTTTATTTCTTTTCTGAGATGCCGGAATTCTTTTCCAAAAAAACATCGCTGGCTAGTCTGGAAAAAATGTTGGAAGACCAAATCAACGATTACACCACGAGACTCAAAGATGACATAAACAGTAAAATTTCTTTTCCTGATAAGCTAGTGATCACCGAAGGGGAAACAGAAATTATCAATCAGTCTATTGAGATAGATGATTATCAATTTGAATTACTGGTTTTACGAGATTCAAAAGTGCAGATTAATACTTTGTGGTTTCCAGGCTGGAAAGTGTATTTAGATAGTAAACCAATTGAACCAGATATCAGCAGTGATCTTGGTTTGATGGCTTTTGATATAGCAGAGGGGGAGCACAATTTGCAAATTAGCTATAAAAGTAGTCCAGTAAGAAAAGTCGGGTATGCAATAAGCTGGATTTCCATTTTACTATTACCTGGCGTGGCATTGTTAGCCAAAAAAAAGAAAGCTAAGTAAATATTTTACTACTATGAATAAATATTGACAATTAGTAAAAAATGCGCTATACTTAAGGATGTAAGGCTCATTTTCCAACAAAAAAACACCAAAAAAACAAAAAGTAAAGAAAAACCAAAAAAACCACTGGATCAGATTATAGTAAAACACTTTACTTTTTGAAAAGTGTTTTTTTATGAGAAATTGACCCTGAAAAACAAAAATCAAAATTTAAAAATGAAAAGTAATATCCGGTTTTTAAAAGAGGAAATATTTGCGGTTATTGTACTATTTTTTGCCCTATTCATGGTTTACAGTTCAATGGAAGTTTCTCGAGCCGCAAATACGGATAACTCAGAACTATATCAAAATATAGTTACTGGATCATTGGACATCGCAGCTGAGAATACGAATATTTCATTTAACAATGCTAACTCAGGTCAAGCCGCCAACTCTCTGATGAACATGAATAACGTTCAAGTTACAGACTATCGGGGAACTGGTGCTGGCTGGTCAGCCACTGGTGCCGATATTGAAAACCTCGTTGACGTTGATGATTCCAACGTGCAGATTACTTTGAACAACAGTTTGAGGTGGTCGCCCGGTGACGTGACCAATTTAAATGGAGCTGATATCACCGGAGTAACGGCGGGAACGGATGATGTATATTTAAACGCCACCCGAAATTTGATGACAGCTACGGCTTCAAACGGCTTAGGAGCCTATCAGATCGACAACACAGTTTTGAACTTTCAAGTCGAAGTCACTGATCAGGCTGGCAACTACGCCGCTACCTTAGAACTCACTGTCAGTTAATAAATATAAAAATGAAATCAAACATCAAAACAATCAAGCAGAAAATATTCAGCACGGTGATTTTATTTTTTGCGCTGGCCATGGTATTCGGACAGATGGAAGTATCACAGGCAGCTAACACTGACAACTCTGAGCTTTATCAGAACTTAGTAGCTGGCAGTTTGGACATCTCTGCCGAAAACGCTACAATCGCTTTTAACAATGCTAACGCCGGTCAAGCTTCAGACTCTCTGATGAACGTGAATAATGTTCAGGTTACTGACTATCGTGGTTCCGGTGCCGGTTGGTCAGCCACCGGGGCCGACATTGAAAATTTCGTTGACGTTGATGATGCCAATGTTCAGATTACTTTAAACAGTAGTTTACTTTGGTCACCCGGCGACATAACAAACTTAAACGGTTCTGATGTCACTGGCGTTTCTGCGGGCACTGATGATCAGTATCTAAATGCAACTCGGAATTTAATGACTGCCACGGCTGATAATGGAATGGGCGCTTATCAGATTGATAACACAGTACTGAACTTCGAAGTTGAAGTCACAGACGCAGCTGGCAACTACGCTGCTACTCTGGAATTGACAGTAAGTTAAAAAAACCAAAAGCTATATAAAACTGTCCCGGTCGCCCCGGGATGGTTTTTTTATCGTTTAAAATCTGTTATAATGTAGTTATGAACACAGAAAAAATAAAAACGTTTTTTAGTAGAAAAAACATTTTACTTATTACACTGGTATTGATCATATTCTTTTTGGGAATGCGTTTACCGCTGGATCCTGATTTAGGCTGGCATCTGCGCTCCGGTCAGTATATTTGGGAACATAAGGGCTTAGCTGAAACCGATCCCTTTTCACACACTTTCCCTGAGTATCCCTGGATTGCGCACGAGTGGTTGGCTGATTTAATTATGTACGGTCTAAATAGTATTGGACCGGATTGGGGTATTGTTGCCCTGTCTGTATTTTATGCAGGCATTGCTGCCGCTGGCTTTCTTTTGGCTGGCAAAAGCTTCTCAGCAAGAAAAGAGTATCAATACTTAGCTGCTATGTTGGCTTTATTAGTGAGTGTGCCGATTGTCGGCATTCGCCCCCAGGTTATCAGTATGCTGGGTTTGGGTATCACCTTCTTTATATTATATAGATTTAGAAATAACGGGCAGTCAAAAGCAATATATTTTTTGCCTCTGGTTTTTGCCCTCTGGGTAAATCTCCACGGTGGTTTTTCTTTTGGTCTGTTTGCCATCGGCCTATTCTTTTTAGTCGAGCTTTTACGCCTGGCAGTAAAATGGCTCTATCTTAAGATTAGAAAGAAGGAGCTGGCATCTCGAGTACTTAAAAAAGCCAGCTTTATTAAGTTGATGATTGTGGGATTAGCCAGTGGTGCGGCTACTCTGATTAATCCTTATGGCTTCAGGCTATACGAAGAAATATACGGCACTTTTGTTAATACTACTGGTTCAGCTTTCATCAAACAAAATATTGCCGAGTGGAATCCAGTCCAGTTCGGGCATCAGATGAGCATCCAATTGATGGTATACCTTTCCTTGATAGTACTGTTGCTGCTTTTTTCTTTCAAAAAGATAGATTTCACTCATTTAACAATTTCGGTTGTATTCTTCATCATCGGTATATCTAGTTGGCGTCATATGCCTTTATTAATGTTAGCCATTACCCCATTTTGGGTTTCGATTGCCCAGAATTTAACTGGTGATACTTTGGCTAGAATATTAAGGAAAAAATTCGTACTGCTCCTCTTTGTTATAGCTTTGGTTTTAATAGTCCGCCAGCAAATATCTGGGTTAGTTATTTATGGCTTAGATCCGGCAAAGGCAGCTGAAAAATCCCAGGCTCCATATCAGGCCATCCAATGGCTGAAGGAGCATCCGCCCAAGGGCAATGTTTTGAATGAATATAATTATGGCGGGTACCAAATATGGCATTATCCTGAAAAAAAGGTGTTTATCGATGGCCGCATGGCAATCTGGGAGTATCAGGGTAAAAATGTATATCAGGATTGGATTAAAATCGGCAAGGTGGAAGAAGGGTATCTGGATTTGATCGATAAATACGACGTGGATTGGGTTTTAGTCAGAAAACGCTTAGCAATTGCGGTTTATCTAGCCAATAATGAAAATTGGGACCAGATCTATGAAGATGATCTATTTACGGTGATAGTCAGGAAAGGGTCACAGGATGAGAGTTGATGAATACCAAACAATGTATGATATGGAATCAAAGTACTGGTGGCACAAGGGTCGACAGTATATAATCGGTTATTTGTTGAAAAAACACTTGCCGAAAAGTGATAAAAGTGTTGAGATATTAGACTTAGGGTGTGGTACAGGCATTAATTTTGATATTCTGCAGAATTTTGGTAAAGTAAAGGGAGTTGATATATCCTCTGAGGCGTTGAATTTCTGTAAAAAGAGAGGAATAACAGATGTATATAAGGGCGATATCCTTAATCTCAAATTACCCAAAAGTTCTTTTGATGCCGTGACGGCCTTCGATATATTAGAGCATATTAATGATGATGAGCGGGCTTTGAAGAATATATATAATGTATTGAAGCCCGGCGGAATAGCTTTTGTACTTTCTCCGGCCTATCAATTCCTCTGGTCAGAGCATGATGAGGCCCTGCACCACAAAAGGCGGTACATGCTTTCAGAAATGCATCGTAAGATGACCCGAGCCGGATTTAAAATGAGAAAAAGGAGTTACTGCATCACCTTCCTCTCGGCACCAATATTTGTTTATCGGCTTTTGGCCAGCTTTCGTTCTAGTAAAAAACCTTCGACTTCTTATGTCATGCTTCCTGGTTGGTTAAATAGCATCTTTGCGCAACTGTTAAGATTAGAGGGCAAGCTACTTCAGGGCATGAATTTTCCATTTGGTATTTCAATTTTATGTATAGCCGAAAAAAAATGAAGCAAAAAATATTATTCACTACAGTTTTCTTTACTATCGCTTTGGCTAGTCTGTTTTTTATAAACCACGTGGAAGCGATCGCAGTTGGTTTGCGTGGAATCAGCCCAGCCAACCCTACTGCTAGCACGGGGCCGGGAGCTTCTTGGTTTATTTATGAATTAGAACCAGGTGAAACTATTGAAGACGCTGCATTGATAACAAATCAGTCAGACGAGGATTATAACGTTGAAATTTATGCTGTTGATGCTGAGACGACTACTGATGGCGCCTTTGCTCCACTTAAGAAAAATTATGAACATACCGACGTTGGCTCTTGGGTAACTCTTAGCACAGACAAAGTTGTTATTCCGGCCAAGAGCGAAGTCGAGGTACCGTTTACAGTTACAGTTCCGGAAACTGATGTTGACGTGGGTGAGCATTTTGGCGCTATAGTGATTCAGGAAATCAAGGAAAATGAAACCCAGGGAACGGGCACGGGCGTAGAAATTGTTACTCGAGTCGGTGTGCGCATGTATGTGACGATACCAGGTGAAATCAGGCGAGGTCTCGATATTGAAGAATTTCGCTATGGACTGATTAGCCGTTTGGTATATCAAAAAGAAATCATCCCCTTGGACAGATTCCTTGATTTTTTAGGCTTAAAGCCTTCGGTCAGATTTTTCATGAAATTCCATAATACCGGAAATGTTAGGGTTGAACCATATATTACTTTAAAGATAAAGAACCTTTTCGGACGGACCATATATGAGTCAGAGGAGCAGTATGGAGGCATAGTAATGCCGGGTCGGACAAATGAAGTGCCGCTTAATTGGACGGACCCGCCCTTTATTGGAAAATTCAATGTTGAAGCTACTGTGCGATTTGAAGGCGGAGAGACTCAAACCGTCACAACCACTGTTTGGATTATTCCATATCCGTTGATAATATTACTGGCCTTAATCATTGTCTTGATAATAATCGGTCGGCTGTTATTTCACCTGATTGTAGCCAAAGAAAAAGATAAGATGAAAGTCCATATTGTTCAAGAGGGCGAAACAGTAGAAAAAATTGCTGAAATATACAGTGTTAATTGGAAGTATTTGGTCAGGATCAATAAGCTGAAACCGCCCTATCAATTGAAGGTCGGGCAAGAATTATTGATTCCGAAGCAAAATATCTGGATCTCGTTTATCAAGTCATTCTTTAGCAACAAGAAGAACATTATAATTCTGGCTATAGTGCTATTAGTGATTGGTGGAGCAATCGGATATTACTATTGGGACAAACACAGAGAGGAAATAAGATTGATGGAAGAAGCGGCTGAAGCAGACAAGCAAAGACAACAGGATTTAGAAGTTGTTTTAGGCGAAAGGACAGCCACTGATCAGCAGCGCAAGGATGATTTAAAAACAATTCAAGAAGCCTTAGCCAGGTACTATGAGGCTGAAGAAAGATATCCAATAGCTAATGAGGAAAGAAGTAAAACCACAGATGAAACTAGTATTTTCACTGAATTAGTAGAAAAAGGACATTTGTCTAAAGTCCCGCTGGACCCCAAACACCCTAACTACTATTATGGATACTTTTCTGATGCCGAGGGTACTGAATACGAACTGACCTGTGTTTTGGAAAACAAAACGGACGATGAAGGAATCAGAATAGATGATTTCGTATTTTATCGTTTGAGATCGTTAGGTCACTCGGCTGAGGATGAAGATCAGCAAGAAGCACAATAATAGCAAAAGAATGACCAGGAGGATAAAAACAAAATTCGGAAAATTCTTAGTTTTCCTGTTATTGCTTTTGGTAGTGCCCATGAATAGTTCAGCGGCATTTTTTGATCTGCTGAAAAAGAATTCAGATATGCTGGCTCGGTCGGATGAAATAAATATTGATTCTGTTTTTCAGTCGGAAGACCAAGCGCAAGCAGCGGATTATAAACAGCCTGTGACAGGAATTGATGACCAATCAGATGAAATTATTTCAGATGACCCGGGAGAGGAATTTAAAAATCCATTAGACACCGAGCTTGATGAGATCGTTAGTGAAACATGCGAGATAGATCGAGCTGAAGGCGGTAAGAAGATAATGCGGTGTTCAAGAAGCAAGAGATTTGCCTGGCTTGACGGTAGGTGGCAGGACTTTGATCAGCTGATGTCTGAAAATTACGTAGATGGCCAGATGAATTTTTCTTTTCGAGACAAAAGTTTTTCTTTAGCCCCTTTTATAGTAAAAGACAGACAAAAAATAAATATTAAAAGCATGGGCTCCGCTACCGCAGATCAGATTGATTACCAGACAGAGTTTGACGTCCAGCGAAGGTACACCAAGTGGACCAATACTTTCCAGGGCGACAGCTCTATCGGCAGAGCTGGTTATACTATAGAGACGAACTTGCCAGTCAGATTCATTGAAGAAAAGAACGAAGGCGCGATAACCCACTTAAGCGCCGTGGTTGATGAATATATTGAAATCAGTTTTGATGATTTGTTAGCCAGCGGATATTCACTTGAACGGACAGACAATACAATTTATATCAATGGTATAAGCGGTGGCAAGGTTGAGCTTGATCCGGAACTTTTCTTTTATTCCACGTCCGCCGTTGATGGTGATATATCATATTGTGACGGCACCCCACTGGTATATAATGTTGGTACTGATGGCACTAGTTCAACTATAGGTCAGACGAAAGCAGTCGTATGCCAGGGAGGCTCTTCAGTAGATTATCAATCTTATCTTAGCTTTGATACATCAGGATTGGACGATGATGTTACGATCAGTACGGCCAATCTTTATGTCTATGCCAGCGGATATTCAAAGCACAAGGACGAAAGCAGCGTTTATGGGGTGGATTATTATATCGGTACTGATCAAATAGGATCAGCACTTACTTCTGCTGATTGGACGTTCGGGTCAATGAATGGTTCGACCTATGACTGGGCCGAAACTACAGGCTGGAAGAACAAGTCGATTTCATCTCCTGACAGCCATATTTCCAAAACCGGTGATACTGATTTTAACCTGCGGCCGAACTGGACAGTTGGATCAAATCATTACAAATACGCTTATATGAGGCAGACTGAGTATTCCGGAGTAACCTCTGATCCGTATTTAGAGGTGGTCTGGGGCGAATATTGGGGGAATGAATTCTTAGTAGAGTCTACAAGTGCTATAGGAAACATGGATGCATCTAATGAAAAAACTGGAATTAAATTCACCGCCCAATCTGGAGGTACAGTAAACGATTTTGTGCTTAATGTCTATCAAGCCTCAAGCTCGCCCACCTATCGCTGGGGCATACAATCAGACAATTCAGGAAGTCCTTCGGGTACTTGGCTGCAGGGGTCTTCAACCAGTTCATATGTCGATTCAACCGGCTCTGCTGGTTGGAATACTATTACCTTTGCCTCTACCGGACGGCCGACATTAACCGCTGGCACTGTTTACCACATAGTTGTTCAATATGCTTCCGGTACTATAGGAGCCAGTAATTACATCTCTATAAGGAGGAGTGATCCCAGAAATCAAATGTTGCCTTATCGCGGAGCTATTGATACTGCCAGTAATACAGAATTTTATGGCGGGATGGGCTGGACAGCCCAAAACTACCAGCCGATATATATGATTGATTACTTTGACGCAGCTTATGCTGATGAGGGTAACCCGTATTACGGGAGTACTAATGCTACCGTATACAAGAGCGGATCAAACTATTATTCCCGGGGTGAGAAGTTTACCGTATATGAAAACAGCAAAGAAGTTGATTCTGTGGGAATGTATGTGATGAAATCGGGCTCATGTACTCCTTCTGGTGATTTACTTTATAAAATAAAAAACAGCAGTGACACTACTCTTGACAGTGGAACGTTGGTGACCGCTGGAAGCGCCAGTACCAGTTGGACCTGGGAAGATGCCAGCTTAGGCAGTAATGTGGACTTGGACGCTGGTGAAGTATATAAGATATACGTATATACTGAAGCCAGTACAGCATGCTATTACCGTTTGAGCAATTATTATTCCAATACCTCATCTCAGTGGTACGCCATCGGATATAACAGCACTGATTCAAGATATGGATATTGTTATAATACTACCTCCAACTGTGATTCTGATTCTAACTGGGCTTATTATAATTACTATGACACTCCATTTAGATTTAATGTTGTTAAAATATTTTCTGCTCGATCACAAAACTGGCGCATGTACGGGGATGAAGATGATGCTACCCCGGGAGATGATTACGCGGCAGAAAATACCAGCCCGCCGGACAATATAGGCAAAAAAGAACCGGTTAAGTTACGTCTTACTATTGCGGACGTAGGCGATTTAGATGAAGATAATATCAAATTCGGTTTAAAATATTCTACTAGTTCAACTTTTTCCGATGGAGGTTATGCTTTGGGAACCACCGCTTGTTTAGCTGATGCTTGGTGTTATTTTGACGGTGATAATGTGTCTGATGATGATTCGATCGCTTCGCGCGTTTTGAGCGATTCCAGCACTTCCGGCCGTCATAATGAATCATTTATCGCTTCATCCACTTTTGATTTTACGGCCAGCGATGAAGTGGAGTTTGAATTTACTTTTTGGGGCAATAATCCGTCCGCCAACACTGCATATTATTTCGCTGCTTATGACAATGTTAGTGATCAGCTAGTGCCAATTAATCCCTCCGGGGATTATAGTTATCCCTCTTTAACCACTTCGTCGTCTTTTGTTTTGAGCGTAGGCGCGCCTAACAGCAAGGAATGTGATGATTATACGATAGGTGGCACCGGATCAAACACCTGTCAGCTCCAGGAGTCAAGCGATGAAGAAATCCAGATGTGGGACGATCGGGGCACCGGAGTGGGCTGGTCGGTGACCGCTGTTCTGGAACATTTAAAAGCCGTAACCAACGGCACGCCCTATTCAGATGAAGGAGCTATAACCATGCCTAAAATACAAAATCAAAAAGTGGCGCGAACAACAGATAATATATTATTTATGACATATAATGATGGTACGAAAGTGCAATTTCAAAAAAGTTCTGATGGAGGCGCTACCTGGACTGAGGCTATAACCGGTTCTCCCGATACTGTGGGTGATGGTACCAGCGATGTGGGATTATTCATGGATTCCAGTGAGAATATTCACATTTGTTACGAAGATGATGATGATATTGATTATCGTTTACTGACAAAATCAGGTACCCAATGGACTATAGGTTCAGCCACTGAAGTAGTCGGTAGTTCAGGCACTAGGAATTATTTTGATTGCTCAATCGCGGTAGAATCAGATGGTGATATTAACGTAGCGGTGGCGGGTGAAATTTTTCTAACTAATACACCTGTTATAGATGTTTATAGAGATACCGGTGGAGGCTTCTCTTCTTCCTATGGAGAGCAGACCTCCGTGGATTCACCTACTGTTACTGTTTGGAACAGTGATCAAGTAATGCATCTCTGGGTGACGACCACATTTGCCTATAGCATCTATAACGGGTCTAGTTGGTCTGCTCCGGCTAGTATTGATACAGCGACACCCTCGAATGAATATTCGGTTATCACTGACGAGGATGATGTTTTGCATCTTGTTTATGAGGATTCAGGTATTCATTATCGCTATAATGATGGTAGCTGGAGCGGAGAGACTACATTAACCAGCGATAGCAGTGATGGTTATCCCACTATTTCGTCAGATGGAACTAGTTTGTACGTATTCTTTCATGATGATGTTAGCTCGGATGCTTACCTGTCTTATCTTGAATATGATGGCTCAAGTTGGGATTCGACTCCGGTTCAATTAGATGATGTATTAAATTCTCCTAAGCCGTATACTCCGCCTCAGATTGCTCGAAATCAATTCTGGGTTGTATATGAATATTTCAATGGTGAAGGTTATGATTCTGAGAGTTGGTATACGCACGATATGATCAGGGCGGAAGATGTTAATTGGAGTACTGGTACAATCAACGCGCTCTACGGAGCAGAAATAGGAAGTTGTCCTTCGGCTGGTGTTTGTGCCGGAACTTCAGGAGCTATGGATCCTGAAGTTAGTGTTACAGTAGCAGACGCCGATGCCTGTACAGGCAGTGGATGTCCGGCTGATCCCACATTTGGGATGGGAAAGTACTATGTTGAGCCGACAATGACTTTAAGTGATTTAAACTTTCGCCGAGTCGGTGAATATCAGGGGACGTTAGAGATAACAATTTCTTGATTTCTAAATAAAAACGGCCAGAACAGGTTTGCTTTTTTATTTTTATTCTGGTATAATTGAGCTACTTTTTGCGTTTTTTGTTTTAATATTAGCTTTTTTCTTCATCAATACGAGTATTTGTATATAGCAACCCACTTCCGCCGCCAGCGGGCGGCTAGCTCAGCTGGTTACCTGCCTGCCGGTAGGCGGGGAGCGCTATCCTCATACCTGCCTGCGCGGAGCCTCACATTAATTATATTATATGGAGCAAAGATGCTTCGGCAAAGGCAGGCCTATCCGCCGCGCTCGTGTAGCTCAGCTGGTTAGAGCGCTATCCTCACACGATAGAGGTCCCTGGTTCGAGTCCAGGCACGAGCACCATCGCTCCGACGGGCGGGCGATAGAGGTCACAAGTTCGAATCTTGTGTCGCCCACTGGCTGCAGAAGTGGATAGTAATTAACCTTAGATTAATATCTTAAGTAATAAAAAATAATCATGACATTCTTAGACAAAATAAATAAACCCAGACCGGGTTTAAACGTCTCAGAAGACCCAGAAGGTAAAGGTTCTGGATTTATTAAATCAACCGGTACATTCATTATTGAGATAATAAAGGTGATCGTGATTTCTCTGGCGATCATTATTCCAGTGCGTTATTTCTTGATTCAACCTTTTTATGTCAGTGGAGCATCAATGGAGCCCAGTTTTTATGATAATGAGTATCTGGTCATAGATGAGATAAGCTATCGTTTTTCTGAGCCAGAACGGGGTGATATCATTGTATTTCGATATCCAGAAAATCCTTCCCAGTTTTTTATCAAAAGAGTGATCGGATTGCCTGGTGAAGAGGTTGAGATACGAAATGGCTATGTTTTGATCTACAATGAAGAGTATCCTCGTGGTATCAAGTTGGATGAGACAGAATATCTAGCAGAGTCTATCGTCACCCCTGGTAGTAGCAAGACAGAATTAAAAGACGGAGAGTATTTTGTTATGGGAGATAATCGTGAACAGAGCCTTGATTCTAGAAAGATAGGACCTATTACTGAAAAAGATATTGTGGGCAGAACATGGTTGAGAGCTTGGCCATTTAGCAAATGGAGAGTCTTCCATGCCCCTAGTTATGATTTTTAAAACACCCCATGGCTAAGAAAGATAGTAAAGCAAAATTTGAGCGGCCGACCCTAGTCAGGGGCATGAAAGACATTCTGCCCCAAGAATCAGCTTATTGGAATTGGATAAGAGAAAAAGTATTTCAGATCGGACGCGATTATGGGTACAGTTATATCGAAACGCCCATCCTGGAAGAGAAGAATCTTTTTGTTAGGTCAATCGGAGAGGCGACTGATATTGTTGAAAAAGAGATGTTTTCTTTTGTCGATCAGGGCGGAGATCATTTAGTTTTGCGTCCGGAGAATACCGCCTCAGTTGTTAGAGCATATTCAGAGCACGGCATGGTCAATCAGCCTCAACCGGTGAAAGTTTTTTATTTTGGATCAATGTTCCGCCGCGAACGACCTCAAGCTGGAAGACAAAGAGAATTTCATCAGTTCGGATTTGAGATTTTGGGAGATGATCAGGCAGTCAATGACGCTCAACTCATTTTACTGGCTTATAATTTCTTCAAGGAGATTGGCATTCAGCCCAGTATTCAAATAAACAGCTTGGGCAACGTGGAAAGCCGTGAAATCTATAAAAAAGAATTATTAGAATACTTAAAGTCAAGACGAAATCAGTTGTGTGATGACTGCAAAAAGCGTTTAATAAAAAATCCGTTGCGTGTTTTGGATTGTAAAAACCAGGCTTGTGTTGAAACCAGTTTGGATGCGCCACAAATAATTGATTCTCTAGACGAAGAAGACAACAAACACTTTACCCAAGTATTAGAATATTTGGATGAGATGGAAATATCTTACAACCTCAATCCAAGGATTATCCGGGGATTGGATTACTATTCACGAACAACCTTTGAAATTTGGCCCAGTAACGAACAAACTACTCGGCAAAGCGAGTTAGGCGGCGGCGGACGCTATGATGGTTTATCGGAATTGTTAGGTGGCCGGCCAACTCCAGCTTCTGGGTTTGCTGTTGGGGTCGAAAGGGTGATAAATCTCTTGAGAGAACTGAAGGTCACTATTCCAGGACAAGAACCGCCTGAATTATATTTAGCTCAGCTTGGGGATGTATCTCGTCGTAAAGCAATGAAATTATTCGAGGATTTACGCCAAGAAGGATTCACTGTTGCTGAAAGCTTTTCCAAAGACAGTATCAAGGCCCAGCTAGAAATTGCCAACAGGATGAATATCAAAATTGCATTAATTCTAGGCCAAAAAGAAATTATTGATGGAACAATACTATTTCGTGATATGGAGAGCGGCACTCAAGAAGTGATTAATTATGAGAAAACAATTCCGGAATTGAAGAAAAGGCTTTCTAAGGTAGCGGTAAATAACGGTGTAAAAATATTACGAACCGAAACTAACAGCGATGAATCAAATGAATAATGAATGTTTAATTTGTAGCATTGTAAAAGGAAAAACTCCCTCAAAAAAAGTATATGAGGATCAGGATTTTATTGCCTTTCATGATATTAACCCTAGGGCTGAAATACACGTGCTGGTTGTGCCGAAGAAGCATATTGAGTCAATGATTCAATTAAGTGAGTCTGACAAGGATTTGATGGGAAAACTGGTTATCACAGTTAAAAAGGTAGCAGAAGAGCTAGGTATTACTGATGGCTACAATGTAGTAATAAATAATGGCAAAAATGCTGGTCAGCAAATACCACACATGCACTGGCATTTATTATATAGTTGGAATCATAAGGAGGTATTTTAATTTGACCGATATTAAAAAAATTGTTATATTATACACACCTGAATTATTAACAAATCCCTTGTACAAAAGGGCAATAAGGGGAGGTGAATATTTGTGGTAGAAGTCCGTCGAAAGGGCGGCGAGTCTGGAGAAAGTATGATCCGGCGTTTTACCCGCAAGGTTCAGCAAAGTGGAGTGCTCATTAGAGCCAAGCGCAGACGCTTCTACGAACCACCCAAAACAAAGCGTGAAGCTAAGGAAGATGCCATAAGGCGTAAGGGTATTCGTGAAAAACGGGAATACTTGAAGAGAATCGGTAAGTTAGAAGAGTGGATGGAAAAACAAGGCTATCGAACATATCGTGGCTCAAAGAAATAAACACAGACGAGCGTGTCGATATTAAACGACATTGAACAAAAACTTAAAGAGGCCCAAAAGCAAAAAAATGAAGTCGCTATTTCAACATTGCGACTCATTTTGGCGTCTTTGAAGAATTTTGAAATCGCCAACCGCAATCAGGAGGTAAATGACGAAACTTTAATCAAAGTTTTAAAAAAAGAAGAAAAAAAGAGAAAAGAATCAATCGAGGCTTATCGCAAAGGCGGGCGCAATGAGTTAGCAGAGCGGGAGTGGCAGGAGCTTGATATCGTCCAAGGCTTTTTGCCGCCAGAAATGAGTACTGATGATATCCGAGCCATAGTTGATAAGGTTATTGCAGGTCTCGGTGGACCCGCGGCTGTAAACTTTGGTCAGGTGATGGGAGAAACGATGAAGCAGATTGGTTCCCAGGCTTCTGGGCAGACGGTAAGTCAGATAGTAAAAAAAGCCTTAGCTGACAACTAGTCATATGATGATAGCTAAACACAAAAAATTATTATTCTTGGTCGGGCTACTATTTTTAATCGGAGGAATTTTTTTATTAGCAAATATCTCCCCTGTTCAAGCTGTTGATATTAACAACTCATATGGTAATGATATTGGCTATGAAGATACTCCACTAGAAGAGCAGATCATCAATATTGTCCAATGGGTCCTGGGCTTTTTGGCTCTAGTGGCCGTAATTATCATTATCTATGGCGGTTTTTTGTGGCTAACCTCGGCTGGTAACGCTGAACAGATTGATAAAGCTAAGAAAGTAATTTTAGGAGCCTTGATCGGTTTAGTCATTGTGCTATTAGCCTGGGCAATTGTTTGGTTTATTATCCAGGGCCTGACTAATGCGGCCAATAACGGCGGCGGCGGTGATGATAACAATAATAACAATGATGATTCGGGACCACCAACTTCTGAATTTTTTGTTGAATGGCATGACCCGGGAGTAGGAGAGACCGAGGTTTCGGTTTGTCGACCGGTTCAGGCAAAGTTTAACGCACCAGTGGAGATAGGTACGTTGCCTGATCCACCATCGTTAATAGTGGGTGTAACTGGTGATTATTCATTTAATAGCGATAATACATTAGTACAGTTTAGGCCAAGCTCAAATCTTGAAGGCGGAGTATCTTATAATGTGAAAATTCCTTCAACCGTTGAGAGTGAATCTGGATACAGTTTGGATCCGCCTATTGATTATCTTTTTACAACCAGCTTAGAAGAGGATATAGAACCCCCATCAGTTGCCAATTGGTGGCCGCAGGGTGATGAAGTTTGTTTGGCAGGGCCGCTAAGCGTTGAATTTAGCGAACCAATGGATGTGTTAACGTTTAAAGCTGATAATATTTCCATTGAACCGCTAGAACCAGCTGGTTTGGCTATTACAAATGTTACAGCTGTGAGTGAAAATGTAATGACATTTAGCACCAACGTTGCTCTCAGTCCAGACACTGATTATACCGTAACGATTAAGAGCAGCGATTTAAATCCAGTTGATCCAATAGCTGATGCTTGTGGCAATCCTCTGGACGGAAACGATGATGGTACGGCTGGCGATTCGTTCACTTGGACATTCCACACCGCTTTGGATGATTCTGACTGTCCACCAGCCATTACCTCAATGGATTCCTCGGGGTTTTACGAGAGCATCGTTACTATTAATGGACAAAACTTTACCAATATTCCTCAGACGGTTACGTTTTCTGATAACGTTGATGCCAATAATAACTGTTTTGATGGTGGGTTTTTGCCAAACGCAGCCTGCATCCAAGAGTGGAGTAACGAACAGATAAAGATCCAAGTACCAGCTGATTTGGGCAATTCTTTTGGAGCAGTCGACGGGCCAGTGACTGTTACAGTAAGCGGTTATACCAGCGATCCAGCCGACTTTGATGTTAAGTCTCCACATATCTCTGAAAATAATCCTAATAGTGGAGCGCCGGGGCAAGCCATTACGATTATGGGAAATGATTTCTCTGGTGCCGAAGGGTCTGTCTATTTTAGAAATTTAGTTACCAGCACAGACATATTAGGGGAAGAGTCAGCTTGTTCTACTTGGTGGTTTGATGATCACATAATTATCCGAGTACCAGAAGGATTTAATACCAGCGATACCGTAATGATTCAAGTTGAGAGAGCCGATGGCCGCAGATCTAATTTGATGTCATTTACTATTACCGATACAACCCCGGGTCCAGAACTTTGCGAATTGAATCCAGTCTGCGGCGACGTGGCCAGTGAGGTGATATTGACTGGCGATGGTTTTGGCGATGGTGGAGCCGGCGATGATGTATATTTTGAAACGACAACAGCTGACACCCCGAGTTGGGAGCCAACCAGTATTACAGCTGTAGTGCCAGATATAGCAGACGGCGACAAAGATGTTTATGTTCAATTAGACGGGGCTGCTGCTAGCAATGCTTTAATTTACGAAGTTACCTGTGGAAGCGGGGGCGATGATGACAATGACGATAATAACGACGATGATAATAATGACGACAACAATGATGACAATGACGATCTTCCAGGAACCGGAGACCCTTGTGATTCTGATATAGAATTGATTGGATGTCAGCCGGACAATACGATGTGTACAAATCCAGATGAACTGTGTCGTCCTGACGACTGCCGTTGTTATGAACCGCCAGCCTATGAATGTAGTTCTGAAATATGGACTTGTTCTGTAGAGGAGACTTGCCCGGCGGATTCAGCCTGCAATAACTCTTGTTTGTGTAAACCTGTACCCACCATTACCGATTTTAGCCCAGTTGGAGGTGGCGTATGTCGCAATGCTTCAATAGAAGCAACATTCAGTGTTCCAATGCGACAAAGCAGTTTCACTAGCCAAGGAACTGACCCTACATTTGAATTGTATATTGATGGAGGATTGGGGAGCGACGAAGTTTGTACAGCCAATAGTCAATGTCGTTCTGGCTTATGTAATGAGGTTTGTGTTGGGGATAACGTAAATGGCAATATTGGATTTAGAAACGATAGCACCACGTTTAGTTATCGTGCGGGGCTTCTAGAGCGCAATACTAATTACGCAGTTTATTTCAAAGGCGGGACTGAAGGGGTGTTGAGTCAGGATAATATTGGTATGAGTGGAGATGTCAGCTGGACTTTTACCACCCTGGACTCTGAAAACCCCTGCTCTATAACTGATGTTAAAATAGAACCTAACTATTGGTACTATCGCGAAAGAGACGAGTCAGTAGCCTATCACGCTGAGGCTTATTATCGCGATCAAGTCATATCCCCAATCCCTGAATATAATTGGTTCTGGCATCCTTGGGTTTCAGTTGACCCAAGCATTATTGCTGTTACTGGTAGTAGTACTCAAGACGAGACAGGCACGACCCAGAACGTTAATGGTGAGACCATAATCCGGGCTACAGCAGAGGTTGATACCCCGGGTCCAGATCTCGGCCTGACAGTAACTGGCGAATCACGAGCTAAGGTTGATATTTGTGAAAACCCCTGGCCCGATCCCGACCTTTTCATCGAAACAGCAACTAATTTTTCCGCATGGTATTGTCTGGACGATGGTTTGCCGGGATTTACTGAGATAATAAATATCCCCGGACCCAATGAAGTCATCCGAGAAGTATTTTTTACTGGATTAAAAGTTTGTTCTGGCACATCTATTGATTGTAGTGATGAGTACGGTGGTGGTGAAGCGGTTTGTACTGAACTGGGCCTAACTTGTGATACTTTGACCGACGTGGTTGGTATCCGGGTGATGCCCAATACCGAACGTTATTCTCCGGCCCTGTGGTACGCGGAAACATTACCAGATGAAGATCCTTTTACAGGAACCTACTCAACAACTGATGGATACCAATCAATTCAGATAGGTCGTACTAGATATGTTGGAGGTACTAATTTGGACGGCACGCTTTGGGCTAATATGTATTTACTCTCATACAACGAAGGTGCTAAGGATTTCACCAAAGATATTTATGATGAGATTAGAAGACGCTGGGTAATTAATTCTAATATTGATGACGATGATCTGAAGAATAAGTTGCGTCGCGATATGGCCCGTATGGGTTGGCTCAACGATTTAGGTCATGAAGTGGTTGATTTCTATGGACGGGCGTTGCAGTTCCCGACACTAGAAGTTGGCAGTTACTTGAAATACCGCTCAACCAGCGCTTGGCCTTCCTGGCAGGCAACACTAGGTAACGAATTAGGACGCAGCCTCAGAACTGATCCGTTAAACACTTTCCAAACCGGAGGTACCTGCCATGAACCAGAATTTGAATTGGATACTTGTTGGCACGAAGAGGAATATGATGGGCAGTTTGGTGATGAGGGTGGGGAATTCGAATGTGAAGGAGCCTCAAACGTCTTAATGTATAAATACCTTGTCGATACAGATCAGGTTGGCTTGTATATGAACCTAGAATATACCGGTGGTGGAAGCTGGGCCGGAGGCGGCGGTAATCCTTGCAGCGATACAACTTACTCAAATTGTGGATGCTTTAACTACGGAAATATAATTGATCCCCCAACAAACTAATGGCTAACAACGAAAACAACAAACAACCAGAAGATATCTTTGCTGATGTCAGTAAAACTGAAAAAAAACCCAGGGCAAAAAAGAATCGAGTTCGTCAGGGGCCGGCTAGTGGCATGACAATGCCCGAAGAACCAGAAACTTCTTTGTCAAATCGTCCAAAATACATTATAATTATTGGTGTAATTTTTGTACTGGTGGCCATCGGAGTTATTTACGTATGGTTTTTTAGAAATAGTGAGACGACCAACACGTCCGACAACACGAATACAGGTCAAATCAACCAAACCACCACCAATACCAATACGCAAATCAATACAAATAGTAATACAAATTCCGGAGTTAATAGTGCTATATTGAATATGATAAATGAAGCCAGCAGTGATGTGGTTGACGATACGGATAAGGATGGACTGACTGATGGCGAAGAAGCGGAATACGGTACAGACAAAACACTGAGCGACACTGATGGTGACGGGCTGTCTGATAAGCAGGAGATAGTTATATATAAAAGCGATCCCAAGGACAGTGATAGCGACAATGACGGCTTTAACGATGGTGAGGAAGTTGAATCTGGCTATGACCCAAATGGATCGGGGGAGTTATACGATATTAACAAAGCAGTTAACTGATTATGGTAATGTTTGGATTAGGCAAATCAAAGAAAAAAGAGGATTCTGAGTCAGATCAGCAAAAACCTCAAGAAAAAAAGGAAAAAAATATACAAGCAGATGTAAATGTGGGTCAGATTAGAACTATGCCTGATAAGTTTTTGTCGCATCATCGAGCTGCTGGCGGGAAAAAGGATAACTGGCTAATTTACATTATTGTTTTAGTAGTAGTAGGAATACTTATTGTTGCTGCGATATTTTTGTTTAATAGAATTGTTGATTCAAATAGTGTTACCAACAATGAAAACCAGAATGCAACCGCCAATACTAATGAGAACACTAATGCTAACGCTAACACCAACGGTAATTCCAATGCCAATACCAACTCTGCCGTAACAATAGAAGAATTATCCGACGTCCTCTTGCTGTTAGACGATCTGGGTGATGCTTATTCCGATTATGATGAATCAGATGCTGAAGTTGATCAAGCGGTTATATCCAATATCGATACAGATCGAGCTCAAAAATGGTTTACCTATGAAGAAGTGGATGGCGACAACATTGCCATTGCTGTAATCACACAAGAAGCTGCTTCGAACAGTGATGCCGTTGCTGTTTATGAGATAAATCGTGAAAAGAGAGACAAGATGGTTGAACGGGGAGAAGGAGAATTTCAAAGCCACTCTCAGGTTGGTGAAGACTCTTTCTTGTTTGTAAACAGTAATCTTAATGTTATTGAGTTGGGTTTTTATTGGAAGTATATGTACAGTAATATTTTGATAAATATTTACCAAGGCGTCTTGACTAACTGGGATGATATTGAAGACTGGTCGGCCACTCTATTGGAGAGAATGAAGCAGTATGATGCTGATCGTCCTACGCCGGCCAACACCAATTCGAATAGTAATACAAACATTAACTCCAATAGCAATTCTAACTCCAACACCAACAGTAGTTCCAATTCAAATATCAATATTAATACGAATTCCAATATCAACATAACTCCACCAACCCGTTCCAAGGACACCGATGGAGACGGTCTCACAGACGTTGAAGAAATCCTCTATGGCACTGAAGCCGAGAAGCCGGATACGGACGGAGACAGCTATCTGGATGGTAATGAACTGAAAAGTGGCTATAGTCCTATTGACGCTACCGCTAAACTAATTGAGACAACTGAACTGGTAAAGGTCTTCAATAGCCAACCGTATAATTACCGAATATTGTATCCCACACCCTGGTTAGTTCAACCGACCAGTTTTGATGGGTCAAGCGTGGTGTTTACTTCCAGTACCACTGAGCTGGTTGAAATATTGATTACAGACAACACAGAAAGACTATCACCCAAGCAGTGGTATATTAGTCAGTCGCCAGGAATAGACGCTGAAGATATTGAGGATGTTATCGTAGGTGATTTGGTTGGCGTAAAGAGTTTAGATGAAATGACCTACTATTTAGGCGAGGAAAATGTTATTTATTCCATTACTTATAATTTGGTAAATAGGGAAGAGGCCAGCTTTTTTACGACCTTTGAAATGATGGTAAATAGTTTCAAATTGACTGGTGATCCAGTAGGAACTAACACTAACAGCAATAGCAATGCTAACGCCAACAGCAACATAGACTCTGGTTGCCCGGACGGCTATTGTTTTAATGATAATTACAATGTAGATTACAGTAATACTAATTCCAATAGTAATTCCAATACAAACACAAGTGTTAATGCGAACACAGAAAACAGTTACGGGCTACCCCCCAGCTTAAATGATGATTCAGGATATTATCTTTGACCGGTAAGCGATTTTTGACATGAAAATTGAAATTACTAGCCTAGTTGGTCGTATTCCGGTCAATGAGCGGAAAACGGTTTTTAGCATGATCAAGCGGGCTGCCAAATATTTTAAGATTTCGCAGGGTGAGATATCGGTGGTCTTCATGCCAGAGTCGCAAATTAAAAAAATTAATAGAAATTACCGCCAACTTGACCGTCCGACTACGACACTGTCATTTGTAGCTTTGCCTTTGCAACCCGGCCGTTCCTATAATCGTCAAATACAAAAAGCAGTTCCTCAGAATACAGTGATACATTTCGGAGAAATATTATTGTGCCGTTCTGAAATTAAGAAATATTCTACCCAGTCAGATATGAACTATTCAAGAGCCTTACAGTCATTAGTTCTTCATAGCTTTCTTCACTGCTTAGGTTATGAGCACGATACTCGACAAGCGGAAAAACAGATGCAGTCAGTTGCTAAAAAAATATTAGTTTAGAACATGCCACTTTTTCAACTACGCAATGTAATAAAAAGCTTTGGATATGCCGGAAGGGGTCTCTGGTATGTGATCAGGCGTGAACGTACATTTCAACTGCACATCATATCAGCTATCGTGGTTACTATTTTGGTGGTAATTTTGCCTCTCAAAAACTGGGAAATATTGGTTATCGCGATGATGATAGCGCTGGTAATGATCTTGGAGATAGTTAATACCGCGGTTGAGAAAATTATTGATGTCTTGAAGCCTCGCATACATTTCTATGTTCAAATTGTGAAAGACTTGATGGCTGCAGCAGTATTAGTTGCCTCAATTACGGCGTTAATTGTCGGTTTGATAATATTTTGGCCCTATTTGTTTTCGCAGTAGTTGTCGATTGTTAAATTTTTTTGTATAATAATAAAAGCATAAATAAATAATTTTGTATGGCACGTGAAGAAATAATAACAGGTTTGGATCTAGGCTCTAACATGATTCGTGTTGTGGTGGGCCAAAAAACCGATGTGGACGAAAAGATCCAGATATTAGGTGTAGCCGAAAGTCAGTCAGAAGGTATTAATAAAGGCGTAATAAACAGTATCGAGGATACTGTTTCCAGCATTTCCGGTGCTTTAGAAAAGGCTGAAAGAATGACCGGAATTCCCATAGAACACGCTTTGGTCGGTATTAGCGGATCACACATCAATTCTATCCAGAGCCACGGCGTAGTAGCTGTTTCGAAAGCGGATGGAGAGATAAAGGAGGATGATGTGGCTCGGGTCATTGAAGCGGCTCAATCTGTTGCTACGCCACCAAACTATGAAACACTGCACGTGATTCCTAGAAGTTTTTCAGTCGATAATCAGTCAAATATCAAAGACCCAATAGGCATGACTGGCATCAGACTGGAAGTAGATGCCCAAATAATCCAGGGGCTTTCCAGCCAGATCAAAAATATAACTAAATGTGTATATCGAACCAGCCTGGATATTGATGACCTCACTTTGGGGATTTTGGCTGCGGCTGAAGCCCTTTTGACCAGAAGACAAAAAGAACTCGGAGTAGCTCTGATAAACATTGGTGGTACGACTACCAGCCTAGCGGTTTTTGAAGAAGGAGATATTGTTCATACCGCTATTTTGCCTGTGGGCAGCGGGCATATTACCAATGATATTGCCATTGGCTTGCGAACTTCAATCGAAGTGGCAGAACAAGTTAAGCTCGAATATGCATCGTGTCTGCCAGAGGAAATCAATAAGCGCGAAGAAATTAATTTATCTGACATCTCTTCCAATGAGTCAGCTTCTGTACCGCGCAAGCATATTGCCGAAATAACCGAAGCCAGGATTGAAGAAGTATTTAGTTTAGCCGATAAAGAATTACAGAAAATAGAACGTAGCGGTTTACTGCCGGCTGGTATCGTTTTAACTGGAGGAGGAGCGAAATTGCCAGGTATGGTTGAGGTAGCGAAACGGGTTTTCAAATTACCCAGTTCATTAGGAGAGCCACGCGAAATAATAACTGCTATTGATAAAATAAATGACCCAGCTTATTCAACAGCGATCGGATTGGTGATCTGGGGGGCTCAGGTATATGATCGGGGACGCAGTGGGATTAGTGGTCCAAGTTTTTCAGCGGTTGCCCAGACCAAAGGCCGGATCCAAAAATGGCTAAAATCCCTGATGCCATAAATTATATTGACGAGCTGGATGAGATTATGGTACAGTAGATAACTCGCAAGTAAAATAGTCATAATTTATGAAACATAACAAGCTAAAGAGAGACGCGGGCGGTCCCGGCTCTCCGCGGAGTGGAAAATTCATGGAAGTAAAACCCGCTATCGAAACATTTGCCAAAATTAAAGTTGTTGGTTTGGGCGGCAGTGGTGGCGAAGCCGTCAATCGTATGATCACTTCGAAAATTCGTGGGGTAGATTTTGTAGTGATCAATACTGATGCCCAAGCCTTGCATCATAATCAGGCGACAACCAAGATACAGATCGGCAAGACAACCACTCGCGGCTTAGGAGCTGGAATGGACATGGAATTAGGGCAGAAAGCCGCTGAAGAGAATCAAGATGAGATCTACGACAATCTAAAGGGCTCGGATATGGTATTTTTGACTTGCGGGTTAGGCGGTGGAACCGGAACCGGTTCGGCTCCAGTAGTAGCAGATATTGCCAAGGATGTCGGAGCCTTGACCGTAGCCGTAGTAACAAAACCTTTTGGCTTTGAGGGAGACGAAAGAGGCCGGATAGCAGAAGGCGGACTGTCTCAATTAATTGAAAAGGTTGACACTATCATTACAATTCCCAACGATCGGCTACTACAAATTATTGATAAAAAAACTTCATTATTAGAAGCGTTTCAAATAGTTGACGATACATTAAGGCAAGGTGTGCAGGGAATATCCGACTTGATCACCGTGCCCGGCCTGGTTAATGTAGACTTTGCCGATGTTAAAGCTATTATGCAGAATTCAGGTTCTGCCCTGATGGGTATTGGCCGCGGAACCGGTGAAAGCCGAGCCGTCGAAGCAGCCAAGGCTGCAATTGAAAGTCCACTTCTGGAATTGTCTATAGAAGGGGCTAAGGGCATATTGTTTACGGTAACTGGTGGATCTGATATGAGCATGTATGAATTAAACGAAGCGGCTAAGATTATTACCGGTAGCGCAGATAATAACGCTAAGATAATATTTGGTTCAGTTGTTGATGAAAGCATGAAGGACGAAGTTCGAATAACTGTGGTGGCTACTGGCTTTGGTGATAAGAAACCCAAAAAGATAAAAGCTGATACTCCTACGCCGTTTTCAAGTGAGGAGAAATTAAGTAGTCAAGCAGCTCCATTTAGACGCCCGGCACCTGTTCAGAAACCAGAACCAGTTTCTAGACCAGCAGCCTCAATCAAAAAGGATGATGAGGCAGGCGGTGAAATACCAAAGACTAAAGAAGAGGAAGAGCTAGAAATTCCAGCTTTTATCCGCAAGAAAATGATGTAAAACCAACCAAAATATTAAAAATACTCCCGTCTCCGGGGGTATTTTTGACTAGAAGAAATAATTACTTTGTCTGAATAGTAGTACATATGTAGTGGGTTGCCAGGATTAAGTAATTTTTTTATAATATAATCTGATAATGAATTAAAATAATTGTTATGAGCGAAAAAGATAAGCCGAAACAAATAGTAACAACCGCGATTGTTATTAGCTTTTTAGCAGGAGGTATTGCTGGGGGTCTAGTTGGAGCTATAACGGGCGGAATTGCCTCTGACTATATAGTGCCGTGGTTTGAAGAGACTTTTTTGGGCCAGGATACTAATTCCACTGAAGAGGCTGCTAGTTCAAGTTCTGATGAGTCAGTAACAACAGTTTTACAAGAAGAGCAGTCAGCAACAATTGAAGCTGTTGCCAAAGTATCACCATCAGTTGGTAGTATTATCGTATCTCAAGATTTGAGCAAATTGTATGATTTGTCGCAACCATCTCCTTATGACTATTTCTTTGGCTATCCCGCCAGTCAGCCGCAAGGAGAACAGGAGGTTGCCTCTGGCACCGGATTCATTGTAAGTAGTGATGGTTATATCTTAACTAATAAACATGTGATCGATGTAAGTGAGGCGGAATATACCTTTATTCTCCAGGACGGTACTCAATATGATGCACAACTAGTGGACACAGATCCATTCAATGATATTGCAGTTTTAAAAATTGATGCCCTAGACTTGCCGTACGTTGATTTGGGAGATTCTGATAAGATGCAATTAGGACAAACTGTGATAGCAATCGGCAACACCCTAAGTGAATATCCCAATACTGTAACTCGGGGAATTATTAGCGGTATTGGACGAACGATAACGGCTGGGAATGGTAGCGGTCAGTATGAAACTATCGAAGAAGTTTTTCAAACTGATGCTGCCATTAATCCGGGAAATTCAGGCGGACCGTTAATTAATTCACTAGGCCAAGTGGTCGGGATCAATACAGCAGTCAGTCAGGAAGGGCAGTTGATAGGTTTTGCCATACCCATTAATCAGGTTAAACCGGACATCGAAAGCGTAAAGCAGGAGGGCAAGATCGTACGACCTTATTTAGGCATCAGATATCGCATCATAACAGCAGAATTAGCCGAGGTTAATGATTTGCCGGTGGAAAACGGAGCTTTATTGGTTCGTTCCTCAGATAATGAACTAGCGGTTATTCCGGGCAGCCCGGCCGACAAAGCTGGCTTAGAAGAAAATGATATTATTACCGAAATTAATAATGAGGAAATAAGTGAAGATAATACCCTATCATCAATAATGAAATCATTGAAAGTAGGCGATGAAGTTACTATGAAGGTATACCATGATGGTAAAGAGAAAACAGTCAAAGCAACTTTAGAAAAATATACGGAATAACCAAATGAAAGAGATTATCAAGAGATTAACCACGCTGTCGGAGAAAATCTCCACCACCTGGAGGTTACTTTGACCTGGATCAGAAACAAACAGAGTTAAAAGAATTAGAACACAATACCACCCAACCAGATTTTTGGAAGAACCAGGAACGTGCCAAATCGACCAATAGAAAGATCGACGACTTATCGAATGAAATAACTACCTGGAAAAAAATACAGAACCAGGTAGGTGAATTATTAGATTTAGCCAAAGAAGCTGATCAGGAGGGGTCTCATGATTTAGTGTCAGACTTGGAATCACAAACTACCAAGCTGGAAAAGGAATTCGATAGTTTGGAGTTTTATATTATGTTGAGTGATAAATACGATCAACGAGACGCTATCATGGCTATACATGCCGGCACTGGCGGAGTAGAGGCTCAAGACTGGGCGGCTATGTTGCTCAGGATGTATTTAAGGTTTTGTGAAAGGCAGGGCTGGCGCTTACGCATTATAGATAAATCGACAGGTGATGAAGCGGGAATCAAGAGTGTTACTTTTGAGATTGAAGGTCGTTACGCCTATGGCTATTTAAAAGCCGAAGCCGGAGTACATCGATTAGTCCGTATGTCTCCTTTTGATGCTGATCATCAGCGCCACACCTCATTCGCTTTAGTTGAGGTATTGCCCCAATTAGAAGACGTGGAAGAAGTCGAGATTGACTCCAAGGATTTACGCATTGATACATTTCTTTCATCTGGCCACGGTGGTCAGAGTGTTAACACAACTTATTCAGCTGTACGTATTGTTCATATTCCTACCAAGATAACCGTCAGCTGCCAAAACGAAAGGTCGCAAGCTCAGAATAAAGAAACAGCTCTAAAAATATTAAAAAGTAAACTTCACGCTCTGAATGAGGCTGAACGCCAAGAAGAAAAACAGAGATTGCGCGGAGAGTATGCTTCAGCTGAATGGGGGAATCAGATACGCTCCTATGTACTTCACCCTTATCAGATGGTAAAAGATCACAGGACGAAACATGAAACAGGTGAGACAAATAAAGTCCTGGACGGCGACATAATGTCTTTTATAGAGAGTTACCTCAGGACAACTTCTATAAAAAAGTAAGAAATTTCCACAAAAAACAGTGTATTTGCGCTCTGTTTTTTTATGTGTCAGCAAATTATATGACAAAATAATTAAGAATATTATATATTTTTTTATTATATCATGGGATTATGATAGTATATGCAGAAAATAAATTGACACTATAATACAAAAGAAATAAAATATATTTATCCACAGTTCTTTAAAATAACCATAAACACCCAGAAAGGAGGGTGAGGGTATGTGCGGAATCGTTGGATATACGGGGGAGATTTCCGACGAACGCCTCCAAGCCCTTTTACTTTTGGGTTTGGAGCGCCTCGAGTATCGAGGATATGATTCGTCCGGGATGGCATGGGTTGATCTCAAAGGCCAGCTTGTGGTGGTCAAAAAGGCGGGCAAGGTTGCTGCCCTGAAAACAGCACTCAACGGAAACGGCGTTCATGGTCACGCTGGGATCGCTCATACTCGTTGGGCCACTAACGGTAAGGCGACTGACGACAACGCTCATCCGCATACTGATGCTCGGGTTGATCAAGCCAGGATTGCTCTGGTTCACAACGGAATCATTGATAATATGCGTGAACTAAGAACACGCTTGAAGCGCCAGGGGCATGTTTTTTCTTCTGAGACTGATACAGAAGTTTTGGCGCATTTGATTGGCCAATTCTTAGAGGAGGGAAAAACTCTAACCGAAGCTATTCAGCTCATGCATCAGGTCGTGGTGGGTGCTTATGCCATTCTGGTGCTGGATAAGCACGAGCCGGACAGAATAGTGGCGGCACGTAACGGAAGCCCCCTGGTTGTTGGGATTACTGATACGGGCTATTATGTCGCTTCAGACAGAGTGGCCTTGGTCGGTTTCGCTGACAGAACATTGGAAGTCCAAGATGGTGAGCTAGTCGTTTTGCGCAAAGGACAGTCAGTGGATCACCGTACCATGTCTGATGAAACTGTAGAACGCGAGGCAGTGGAGCTGAAGATGGGGCTAGAAGAAATCGCCAAAGGAGGATATGCCCACTTCATGCTCAAAGAGATCATGGAACAACCAGAAGCTATCGAGCGAACCTTAGCTGGGCGATTGACCGATGGTGATAACCCCAGGGTTCATCTGGGCGGTATTGGAGTGATCCAAGATTTCGTTACTAGTCAGATGGAACAGATCGTCATCTTGGCCTGTGGCACCTCCTGGCACGCCGGCTTGATCGGCCAACGGATGCTTCAGAAACTATTGCGTCTGCCGGTAAGGGCGGAATACGCCTCTGAATTCATCACTGGGCACACTCCGGTTAATGACAGGACGTTGGTGATCACGATTTCTCAATCGGGAGAAACCAAGGATACGATCGCAGCTGCCAAGAAGGCAAAAAAAGCTGGAGCCACACTCTGGAATATCTGCAACGTCGTAGGTTCATCTCTTACCAAGGAAGCCGAGTGCGGAGTTTTTCTCCACGTTGGTCCGGAGATTGGAGTGGCTTCTACTAAGGCTTTCACAGCCCAGGTTGTTGCCCTCAGTCTTTTTGGGCTTAAGCTCGTGGAACTGAGAAATCCTGAATGGGTAACCCAGGAAGGGCGTCGCCAGATTGCCCACGCACTGCTTGCCCTACCCGGCCAGATAAGACAAGTGCTGGCGGACAACGATCATGTTCGGGAGATTGCCTTCCAGGTTTCCAGCCGACAGCCTTGGTTGGGCCGCGTTTTGTACCGCTGGTCGAGACAACGGACTTCATGGTTGAGCAGGCTAATGCTGCGGCTCTTCGGTTCAGTCGCCAATGCGCTCTATCTCGGTCGTGGGTATAATTATCCTACGGCCATGGAGGGTGCCTTGAAGCTGAAAGAAATCAGCTATGTCCATGCCGAGGGCTATCCGGCTGGTGAGATGAAGCATGGTCCGATCGCTCTGATTGATCGCAAAATGCCGGTAGTCATAATTGCCCCGCAGGAAGGCGAACGAGCCACAACTTATCCCAAAGTTGTATCCAATCTGGAAGAGGTGGCTTCTCGGCACGGACGGGTGATATTGGTGGCTAGCGAGACTGATACTACTCCGGAAAAACTGAGGCAGGAAGGCAAGGTTGAGAGAATTCTCAGAATTCCGAAGACCTTGGCGATGTTTACAACGGTGCTTGCCAGCATACATCTGCAGCTACTGGCTTACCACATTGCTGAGATCAAGGGTTGTGAGATCGACCAACCGCGCAATTTGGCCAAATCAGTGACGGTGGAGTAGAGTTCTTTTTCGGCTTCGATGCCAATCGGAGCCGTTTTTTTTATCCACAACACATACTTGACTCATTTATTTGGTAATGATAAGGTTTAAGTAATTGCTTAAACATTTAAATAAAGGAATGTTAAATAAATCCATTCTCAAACAGCTCAAAAAGAAGTTGGACACTAATGATAGATGGGTTAAATTGTTTGATGCTCTGAGTGATAATGTCAGATATAAGATGTTTAAGCTATTGATACAAAATAAAAATATTTGTGTAAGCGAAATAGCCAAATTGTTTGATATTAGTGTACCGGCTGCTTCTCAACAATTAAAAATATTGGAGTTAAACGGATTGATAGAACGACTCCGAAAAGGCCAAACCATTTGTTACCAGACTAAAAAAGACAATTCCGAAGTAAATTTGATAATTAAATTAATAAGTAAGTAAAAGTAATATGTCAAAGGTAGTAATCTACACCACACCTACTTGCGGTTTCTGCCAGCAAGCCAAACAGTTCTTCAATGAAAACAACATTGAATATACTGAGCATAATGTGGCTGAAGACCAATCCAAGGCCGAAGAAATGGTGATGAAATCAGGACAGATGGGGGTGCCGGTGATACAAATAGACGATCAGATGATAATTGGATTCAACAAACCACAAGTCGCCCAGATGCTAGGCTTGAGCTAGGGGAAATCTTGCTTTCAATAGCCTGTTTCTTATGCTACAATGCAGGCATTGAGAACTAATTTATCCCCATGGTAGAAAACCTAAATTTCTCGCTGGACGAAGTATTCCACGAAATCATAAGCCGAATGGAAACGCAAGGCTCATTTAGCAAAGATGCCAGAGAATCGTTGATCGATGAGGTCTTAGAGGAAAAGCAGAATGACGGCATATTGCCGGATGATTATGATTTCAAGCAAGCGCACGAGAAGCTGGAATACATGCTGGCGGAGCATCTCAAAGAAGCAGGTTACGAATAGGTGATCATTCGTTAAAATAGCAAAAGACCTCAAATGGAGGGAGGTGAGGCTAATGGGTAGTACGCTGAAAATTCTTAGCTGGGTTCTACTCCTGGCCTGCTTGGTCGGGTTGATCGGGACTTTCAAGAATGGAGAGTCTGCCCTGGTGCTGAAGCACAGTCTCTGGCCCGCCCTAGTAGGAATGGGTCTTGGATTGGCTTTGTACTTCATGACATTCGGCCGCAAATCAGAAGGCGACCTCATTGCTATCAGAAGAGGTGAGCAGATTGGCATCTATAGTTTCTGGCTAAGCGCTTTCATGTCAGTCGCTGTAGCTGTCTTGATGTTCTGCTGCGGATTTGTCGGGATTGCTGCCTGGCGCTTCTGGGAAGTGCTTATGCATTGACAGGGATATGGACACGATCCCTGTTTTTATATGGCGTTAATTTTTTCTATCACGCTATCAATAATCCAATCAGGAGTAGATGCTCCAGCCGCGATTCCAATTTTTTCGATATTCTTAAACCAGTCTGTATCTAGATCATCCGGAGTTTCTATATGGTATGAGTCGCAATATTCCTGGCAAATTTCATAAAGCCGGGTAGTGTTACTGCTGGACTTACCCCCGACGACAACCATTATATCAACCTGGGGGGCTAACTCTCTGGCCGCAGCTTGATGTTCTTCGGTGGCCTGGCAAATAGTCTCCATGATTTTTACCTCTTGGCCATGCTTGTTTAATTCCGTAATTATTTTTTCTACTTCTTCAGTGTTTGAGGTGGTCTGGGCAATAACCCCGAGCTTAATATAATTACCGAGTTTTTTTGCTTCTTTGATATTTTCTACCACGATGGCGTTTTTCAAATTACCAACGATGCCGATTATCTCGGGATGTTTCTTCTTGCCAATAATTATTACTTTATAATTGCTCTTCTCCAGACTTTTACTTAACGCCTGTGCCTTGGTAACGTACGGACAGGTAGCGTCGATTACATCCAAGCCTTTTTCTTTGGCTCGGTTAATAATAAAATCAGGAACCCCATGGGCCCGGATTAATAACGTTTGTTCGTTAGCCTGTTCCAGGCTATCTATAGGAACCTTACCTTTTTTAGCTAAACGCTCTACTTCTTGCGGATTATGTATCAAAGGACCCAGAGTGTTAAGCGGCTGCCGGGTCTTCTCAGCTATCTCTACGGCTCTTTTGACACCATAACAAAAACCGATTACTTTGGCCCGGATTATCTTTTTTGGCATATATAAAGATTTTAAGTATTAGTCTATTGAAGATACCAAAATATTGCTTTTTTGTGAATATTTATCTATAACTAAAGGGTAATCATTTAACACTTTTCATGATAAAAAGGAATAAAACCAAGGTTATTCAAATAGGCAATATAAAAATTGGTGGAGACAATCCGATTGCTATTCAATCAATGTGCAACACTGATACGCATGATGTTAAAGCCACAGTTCAGCAAATAAAATCCTTAGAAGAAGCGGGCTGTGAAATAGTCCGGGTGGCAGTATTGGATATGGCAGCTGCTCAAGCTTTGGGAGAAATCAAAAAGCAGATTTCAATTCCTTTGGTGGCGGACATACATTTTGATTTTAACTTGGCCCTGGAAGCTATTAAACAAGGAGTTGATAAGATTAGAATTAATCCGGGAAATATTGGCTCGCGCGATCGCACCGAAAAGGTGGTTAAAGCAGCTAAGGCCAAAGGCATCCCGATCCGGATTGGAATCAATAGCGGGTCGATTGAACAGCGCTTAATCGATAAATATCACGGCCCGACAGCCGAAGGCATGGTGGAATCGGCCTTAGGACACGTGAAGATTTTAGAAGATTTAGATTTTCACGACATTGTAATCTCACTTAAAGCTACTGATGTTCAAACAATGGTTAAAGCTCATCAACTGCTGACTCAAAAAGTCGATTATCCCAATCATTTGGGTGTGACTGAATCAGGTTTGCCCTGGAGCGGAACCATTAAGTCAACGGCTGGATTGTCCATACTATTGCATCAAGGGATTGGCGATACTATGCGAGTTTCATTGACCAGCGATCCTGTGGAGGAAGTAAGGGTCGCTTGGGAGATTTTGAAACATTTAGGAATACGCCAGTGCGACCGGACAATAATCAGCTGCCCCACTTGCGGTCGGACCAAGATAGATTTAATTACACTGACTAAAAAAGTTGACGAAGCTACCAAAGACATTAAGAAACCAATCAAAATAGCAGTTATGGGTTGCGCAGTGAACGGTCCGGGTGAAGCCAGAGAAGCGGACATTGGCGTGGCCGGAGCAGTCGGCAAAGGAATTATTTTTAAAAAAGGAAAAGTTATCGCCACAGTTGATGAATCTGAAATATTACCTAGGTTACTAGAGGAGATAGAAGGCCTATGAATCCCCACGTAGTTGTAGCAATGTCGGGCGGGGTTGATTCCTCAGTGGCGGCCGCTCTGCTTTTGGAAAAAGGTTATCGAGTTACCGGCATGTTTCTCAATACCTGGTTTGACCGATCCATAGACCCAAAATCAGAAAACCGCTGCTGTTCTCTCGACTCAAGCGGAACCGCCAGTCGAGTAGCCCAAAAGCTCGGCATTCAATTTCAAACCATCAACGCTCTGATGCCTTTCAAGGAATTTGTGGTAGATCATTTTTTACAGGAACTGAAAGCCGGACGCACTCCAAATCCTTGCGTGGCCTGCAATCAGCATGTCCGCTTTGATTTTTTATTGAAACACGCCCGGTCGTTAAAGGCGGACTATTTGGCGACTGGCCACTATCTGAGATCGAAGAAAATAGGGAATAGATTCGAAGTCTATCGTGGCATTGATAAATCCAAGGATCAATCATACTTCCATTACACCTTGAACCAGCAGCGCTTGAAACAGTTAATGTTTCCGATCGGAGATTTTAAGAAAAGCCAGGTTAGGCAGCTGGCCAAGCAATATAAACTTCCGTCGGCCGATCGGTCAGAGAGCCAAGATCTTTGCTTTATCCCTAAAGGTAAATATGAGATTTTTTTGAGAAAGTATTTAAACCTTAAGCCTGGACCAATATTTAACACTGCTGGCCAGATGGTAGGTGAGCATAAGGGCCTGCCCTTGTATACCGTTGGACAAAGAGAAGGGTTGGGTATCGGCGGACCCGGACCATATTATGTTGTAAAAAAAGATGGACGCAATAATAAATTGGTTGTGGCCAAGAAAAATGATAAAGCA
This sequence comes from uncultured Gammaproteobacteria bacterium, assembly GCA_964594455.1. Lineage (GTDB taxonomy): Bacteria > Patescibacteriota > Patescibacteriia > JAHIZJ01 > JAHIZJ01 > CAZQLY01. The sequence goes on from CAZQLY010000003.1 coordinate 123,276, forward strand.
TCAAAATCCACATCCTTCAAGGTTAAAGAAGTGAATTTCATTTCAGGCCAATTACCGAAGCTGCCGTATAAATGCCAGGTCCAGACACGCTATCGGCAAAAGCCGGTAGAGGCTACGTTAAAGAAACAAAGCGGATCAATCGAGATTAATTTATCTCAGGGCCAGTCTGGAATAACTCCGGGGCAAGCGGCTGTTTGGTATCAAAAAGACAAATTAATCGGCGGAGGCACAATTATTAATTAAAAAAATGAATAATGAAGAATGAAAAATTAAAGATTAAATTAATATTTGCATTTTGATAATAATGATGTAATACTTGATAAGAATTCGGCAGAAAGAGATTGGATGGAGAAAAATGATGGCTAGTGTAGATATTCACAAACGCACCTATACTTTTACTGTTAATACTTTCAAAGCCGTTCATACTATGTCCTATAGAAGTGATACCTCTGTGATAATAAAACAGCTGGTTAGATCAAGCAGTTCCATAGGGGCAAACGTCGTAGAAGCTCAATATTCTGCGACCAAAAAAGTGTTTGTTTACTGTATGAGCATTGCTCTTAGGTCATCGCGAGAGACTGAGTATTGGTTAAAAATGTGTTTAGATTGCGGCTTGATCAACGGTTGTAAAGCCAAAGAACTAATTAGAGAATGTACAGAGATTACCAAGATCATTGCTACAATACGAATTAAAGCTTCTGGAAATAATTATTAATTTTTAATTATTCATTTTTCATTGTGCTGATGACTGCGAACGAATTACGAGAGAAATATTTAGAATTTTTTAGAAGCAAAGAACATGCGCTGATTCCTTCAGCTTCTTTGGTTCCAGAAAACGACCCCACCGTATTGTTTACCACTGCCGGGATGCATCCTCTGATTCCTTTTCTCTTGGGTGAAGAGCATCCGGCTGGCCAGAGGCTAGTCAGCTGCCAGCGCTGCATCAGGACCGGCGATATTGAAGAAGTCGGCGATGATACGCATTTGACTTTCTTTGAAATGCTGGGCAATTGGTCGTTAGGAGATTATTTCAAAACCGAGGCCATTGAATGGAGCTGGGAGTTTTTGACTGACCAACAGTGGCTGGGCTTGAGCCCAGACCGTATTTGCGTGTCAGTATTTGCTGGGGATGAAACAGCGAAACGTGATAACGATTCAGCGGAGATCTGGAAGTCGCTCGGCATTCCCGAAGATCGGATCTACTATTTTGGCAAAGACAAGAATTGGTGGGGTCCGGCCGGCCAGACTGGCCCTTGCGGCCCTGACACTGAGATGTTTTTTGATACTAAGAAACCCTGTACTTTGAGCCGAGGCGATAAATGCAACCCGTCTTGTGACTGCGGACGCTTCGTTGAAATCTGGAATAACGTTTTTATGGAATACAACAAGACGGCTGAGGGAGAGTTTGTTGAATTGGATCAACGCAATGTGGATACAGGTATGGGTCTGGAAAGAACGCTCCAGGTAGTCAATGGCCTGCACAGTGTTTACGAGACCAAGTTATTTGCTCCTTTGATGCAGCTGGTTCAGAATGAAGGAACTTCTTATGACGAAAAGACCGCCCGGATTATTTCCGACCATATTAAAGCGGCGGTATTTATTATGGCGGATGGTGTTCCTCCATCCAATGTTGAACAAGGCTATATAGTACGCCGGCTGATCCGACGCGCCTATAGATTTGGCCGGCAGTTAGGTATGCCAGGTGAGGCTTTATCAATCTTGGGTAAGAAAGTTATCGAAATATACTCGGATGCTTATCCGCATTTGGTAGAAAATGACAAGATGATTATCAAAGAGCTGAATAACGAGATCGAGAAGTTTTCTAAGACCCTGAATCAAGGTTTAAAAATATTTCAGAAAGAAATTAAAAGCAAGGGCCAAGAAGGCTTCTCGGGAAAAGTTGCTTTTGATTTATACCAAACATATGGTTTCCCCAAAGAGCTGATCAAAGATGAACTAAAAACATTTAAAGTTGAGCTGAACGAAAAAGAATGGGCTGAAGCGGAAAGGGCGCATCGTGAATTGTCCAAGAAAGGCGCAGAAAAGAAATTCTCCGGCGGATTGGCCGACCACAGCGAAAAAGTTGTTCGGATGCATACTGCTACCCATTTGCTCCACCAAGCACTCAAAGACGTATTAGGCGATCATGTTAACCAGAAGGGCAGCAACATCACTCAGAAAAGATTAAGATTTGATTTTACCCATCACCAAAAAGTTACTAGCGAAGAATTGAAGAAAGTTGAGGATATAGTCAATGAAAAAATCGCTGCCGGACTGGAAGTAACTAAAAAAATATTAACTCCGGATGAAGCCAGAGCCATGGGTGCGGTCGGCCTTTTTGAATCAAAATACGGAGACAAAGTGTCGGTTTATCAAGTCGGAGATTATTCCAAAGAATTCTGCGGAGGACCACATGTAAAAAATACCAAGGAAATAGGAAAATTTAAAATAAAAAAAGAGGAGGCCAGTTCAGCCGGAGTGCGGAGGATAAAAGCAGTCGTCGAATAAAAAAGGCCTTCCAAGATGGAAGGCCTCCGCGCGTGCGTTCACCCCCGGATTAGAACCGGGCTCGACGTAGACTCCGAAAAGTGACGTTGCTTGCGCAACTTGGTACGGTTACTGCTCGCGCAGATAGGGATGATGGAAAGAGCCGGTAGGACAGCGACGACTGAACAGAAGATTGTGGCCAGGACCACGCATCCATTTATAATATATCATATTACTTGTCCACAGTAAAGAAAAAAGCCCCTGGGTTGAAGTATCAAATCTGACGTGGGGTTGGTTCCGTCAAATAGATACTACCCAGGGGGCTAGCCCGCGAACGGACTTGAACCGCTGACATCCTGCTTAGAGGCAGGTGCTCTATCCGCCTCGACTTGCCATCTCGGCGAGACGGGCCAGCTGAGCTACGCGGGCGACGATTTCTGTGGCGGTGCAGGGATTCCCGCTTCGCCAAAGCTTAGCGAGGCGAGCGAACCCCAGATCACGGCTTTGGAGGCCGCTGCTTTAGCCACTTAGCTACACCGCCACAAAGAACGAAATGCAGCGTGCACTGATAGTTACCCCAGTTGCTATAACACGCTCCTAATTGTTTTATCAGACTCTATTAATTTAGTCAATAGGCCTATCCACAACCCATGTCTGAACAGCCCAAAACATCACCTCATTTATTGCGTTGGATTATTATTACGGTAATAGTGATTATTCTGCTGATATTTTTTTCCTTACCGACCAGCAAGAATCAGTTTGTGGATCAAGGGATAATCCGAGTCTCTTTTTTGGCCGCGTTCTTTGGCGGAGTTTTATCTTTGCTGGCTCCTTGCTCGGCAGTTCTAGTGCCGGCTTTTTTTGCCTATTCGTTCAAGGAAAAATCCGAACTGGTAAAAATGACCTTTGTTTTCTGGCTGGGCTTGGCGGCACTGTTCGTTCCGTTGGGATTCACAGCCAGCTTCCTGACCAAGTTAGTTTTAACAGAGAACAGATTAGTTTTTCTGATAACCGGCATAATATTCATTTTGATTGGGCTTTTTTCTTTTAGTAATAAAACTTTATCCTTTGGAATAACCGGACCCAAGCTGGGCCAGAAGCGCAGCGCCGGCACGGTATTCCTGATGGGTTTGCTTTTTGCCTTTGCTTCCGGTACGTGCGCTGCTCCGATCATCGGCGGGATATTTACCTTGGCCGCGGCTCAAGGCCATACGCTCAATGCCATACTTTTGTTGGTAACTTATTCCTTTGGCCTGGTAATTCCATTACTGATTCTGGCTTGGTTCTTTGATAAGAAAAACTTCTCCAGAAGCAAACTCGTTCAAGGCAAAGATTTAAAAATACCATTGGGCTTTACTACTTGGAATATACATACTACGAAATTGATTACTGGAATTTTGTTTATTGGCGTTGGCTTGTTATTTATTGTCAGCCGAGGCACGCATTTGCTAGCTGGGGCTTTTGGGATTGATGGATTAGGCCACGTTTACCATGAGGTTAATGAGTGGCTGTTGACCGAAACCCGGGGCCTGCCAACTTGGCCTTTTATTCTCGGATTGTTAGCTATTGTTGGTTGGATAATATACCGTCGGAAAAAGTTGCCTAAAAAGAGTTCCTAGTATATAATTGTTTTATGAATAAATATCAGAAGCAAAACCTAAATTGGTGGACTGCCCACGACGCTGGGTAGGCTTTTGATATTCTCAAAAAAATAGAGGATGGCGAGCTGCCCGGCACAGGGGCAGTTTTTGTTTAATGATAATAAAATGAGGTATTTCTACTACAATCGATCAACTTGGAAGTGGCGTTTATGAAAACGTGGAGGATTTGTATTACCAACTAAATTATATTCCAATGAAAAACTCACTTAAAAAATTACCAGATGAAAAAGGCTACTTTGGGAAGTACGGCGGACAATTGATCCCACCGCAGCTGAAGCCAGCCTTAGACGAGGTAGCCGAAGCCTATCAGCAGGCCAGGCATAACCAGGGCTTCCAAAAAGATTATCTGCAATTGCTAAAAGATTATGTTGGCCGGCCTTCACCTTTATACTTTGCCAAAAACCTGACAGAAAAGTTGGGCGGAGCCAAGATCTATCTCAAGCGCGAGGACCTAAATCATACTGGAGCCCATAAAATAAATCACACTCTGGGCGAAGCCCTACTGGCTAAGCGCATGGGCAAGAAAAAACTGTTGGCGGAAACAGGCGCCGGACAGCATGGGGTAGCTTTAGCGACTGCGGCGGCGATAGTCGGCTTGGAATGTGAAATCCATATGGGAGAAATAGACGTGAAAAAGCAGCATCCCAATGTGGTCCGGATGAAGATGCTGGGCGCCAAAGTTATTAGTGTTACTTCTGGCGGACGATGTCTGAAGGATGCAGTCGACAGCGCCTTCAGTGCCTACATGCAGGATTATCAGAATGTCTTCTTCGGAATTGGCTCGGTAGTCGGCCCGCATCCTTATCCTATGATGATCCGAGATTTCCAGTCAGTGGTGGGCCGGGAAGCCAAAGCCCAGATCATGGAAAAGGAAAACATATTGCCTGATTATCTGATTGCCTGCGTGGGTGGCGGTTCCAATGCTATTGGTCTATTCAACGAATTCTTGGATGATGACGTGAAAATGGTTGGAGTGGAGCCGAGCGGTCGGGGATTTAAGCCTGGCGATCATGCGGCCACCTTGACTCTAGGTAAACCCGGAGAAATCCACGGCATGTTCACTTATCTACTCCAAGATGAATCAGGTGAACCTTTGCCAGTGCATTCGATTGCTTCGGGATTGGATTATCCTGGGATTGGTCCGGCGCATTCTGATTTCAAAGACAAAAATAGGGTAGAATACGTTACGGCCAGTGACCAGGAAGCTTTAGATGCATTCCAGATGCTCTCAGAAGTTGAGGGCATTATCCCGGCCCTGGAAAGCGCGCACGCTCTGGCTGAGGTGATCAAGCGAGCACCCCAGCTAAAGAAAAAAGATGTAATAATCATTAATCTATCTGGCCGAGGGGATAAGGATATAGACTTCGTAGCAGAAAGAATCAGACTGTAGGTTTTTCTAACAAAAACCCTGGCACTAAGTGTTGGGGTTTTTGTTTTTTAGGAAAAAAGGTGCGTTTAGGTTTAAACCTTTTAACTAAAAGGTTTAAACCAATAGTATGGTTAATAAAAAACATCAATTTCTTGACAACAAAACCAATATGATATAATGTAAGCATGCGGATAAAAGTATCAAAAAACTTAATATTTTTGCAAACAATAGGAAGAGACGGGATCCTAATACGGATGTCGTTGTTTCTTTAATAAACAGGGAGAATAAACCATGAAAACACTTAGTCAAAAAGGACTATCTATCCCAATAATCATACTTATTACCGTTGTTATTCTATTGGCTGGAGGGATGCTTCGGTGGTCTCTTTACGACCGTCAAGATAACAAAGAAACAAGAGGTAATTATGGAATAAATTATGACTCCTTATATTTTGTTACTAACAGATTTGATAAAGATTCGGATAATAATATTTTTCAGATCTCTGAAGTTGATAGTCATAGCGAATATGATGATTACAATATAATAAAAGACAAGTGGACTGTATTAAACGATGTAAAAATAAATATTGACAATAGTATAACATTTATTGAAACTCACTCCGAGTATAATAAAACTTCCGTTAAAGATTTAGTAAAGATAAATATTTCGAATAAGAATGAACTTCAGCGAATGAATTTATTTAATCCAGAATCAGGAATTCGCATTGCCGAATTAGACCAATCCGAATATCTTTTGACTGATCGTAATGCTGGAAGATTTATGCTGGTTAATCCTAATATTTTTAATAAAACAGAAATAGTAATTGATGAAGAAGTAAGCTCATCTTATTGGACTCCTGGAGTAAAAAAAATATTATATACCACTTACGAATTGGACAATGAAAATCGTACAAACATGTATATACTTGATCCAGAAACTGAATCCGTGCAGCCTATTTTTCACTCTGGTTCCGGGTTTATTTTATACGAATTTTTTCCATATTCTACAAGACTGACTAATCCCTGCCAATATGACTTAAATCAACAGACTTGGAGCAGGTATAATAAGTATTATTCTAGCAACGAAAAATATTTGGCATTAGGGCAATGCGATCGTATCTTGCTTCTAGATGTTGATGGACGCTCGATTAATACTATTATAGAAAACGAGATGCCGATTCTTCTTGGTTGGCTGGATGACGAACAAATACTGGTTCGTTTAAAAAATAATACTGGTGATTATAAAATTGTGGCGCTAAATGTTTTTACGGGTGATATGCATAAAATTGTTCCAGAAGATTTTTATTGGGACATGTATTGGAGTATTTCACCGGACAAATTAAAAATAGTATATTCAGCCATTTCTACATCATTGTCGTCAATGGAATCTTGTGGTTATTTTTCTTCAGGCGATGCCTCGTGCCATAGAAAGGTAGACTTATATTTAATAGATCTAGAAAATAAAACAAGAACTCAAATAGCTTCTTATTCTAGCGCTGATTATCATTCACCGATTTGGAGTATTGATAGTAATTACTTCTTGATAAATATGAAATCTGATAAATATGAATGTATTGTGTATAATGCTAACTTACATGAGGAGGTTGACAAGAGAGTTGGTGAATGTGTGGGTTGGGTAAATTAGAAAATAATTAGTAAGAATAAACCATGAAAACACTCAATCAAAAAGGACTAACCACTCTATCAATTGTTCTTATTGTGGCAGTAATCATCATTGCCGGAGGCTTGCTGTGGTGGAGCTTGTCAGATAATACAGAACTATCGGATAACAACAACGGTATTCAAAATGAAAATAATACAAATCTAGCTGTTAACACAAATAGTGTTGTACCTACATTTAATACAAATGTTGATACAAGTAATTGGATGGAGTATAAGGACGAAGAGCTAAATATCTCTTTCAAATATCCATCTGAGTATGAAACAAAAAGTTCTTCAAATAGCCAGATTGTTATTGCTGTGCCCGAACATATTATTAAAGAAACCGAAATACCGAGTGTAGTGTTAAAAGGCCTTCCGCTACCGGAGACTAGTGTCGAAGAGTGGCTTGTGGATAGAGGAATAGAATACCCGCGACATATAGTCAAAAGCGAGATAGGTGATATCGTGTGGTATCAGTATGAATATAATCAAGATTCAATATTTAGAGTTGCATATATTGAAATAGCAGGGCATTTACTAGAAGCAACCGTATCTACTTGGTTCAATCCTGAGCTGCTAGATGTTTTTGATGGAATAGTACTAAGTGTTAGATCTATCAATTAGCCCAAATTGGG
>CAZQLY010000004.1:0-23545 GCA_964594455.1 uncultured Gammaproteobacteria bacterium
ACCCACCCGATGTACCACTATAGCAGTAACAAAATGGACTATTCCTACTTTTCCATTGGGTAACGAATCTGTCCCAATAATAATGCGATGAGGAATAGCTTGCTCTTCGTTTATGTATGATTCGATAATACTGGCCAAACTATCAAAGCTTACCTCTCCGTAAGTAATACTATGAAATTTTCCTTTGGATAGCTCGCTCATATATCACATATTCTTATTACATTGTAGAATATTAATCATATTGCTACAACCCTACTATTGACAATAAAATATTCAAGCCATAATATAACCAAGTCCACGCTACCTGAGTTCTTCTCTCTCAACAAAAGGAGGGGGCTGAAATGGCAGTAATTGTCGGGAGAACAGATGGTGCTCCATTTGAATGGGGCAATAAGACGGGGTATGTGGACAATTATGATCTTCGAAAGGTCGGGCGTACGGCATCAAGCATTAACGTGTTCCGGAGCAATAATGCTGGCTTTGCTACTGGCCAGAGCCAGGCAATTCCTGGTAACCAGATCGAAGTACGTCCCCGTCCTGATCATACCCCTTGAGGCGATCTTCCGCCTCTTTTTTTATACAAAAAAAGCTTTTCTAAAAAAGCATTATGGATTTACTTTTGTCTACTTATCGTCTTCTGTTTTTTCTTCTTCAAAAAAACTTCTTATCTTTTTGCCAATTTTTTCTTCGAAATCGTTTTCCCATTTTTCTGGATGTTCTTGGTAACGTTTTTCAATCCTATTACCCCAATCCTCCATCCGGCGACCAAATTCCTGACCCCAATGCTCCCAGTCTTCTTTTGTTTTATTGTCAAAAAAATCCCACCAGTGCTTCCTTCTTCTTTGTTTAAACACAATAGAAAGCCCAATTATTATGATCAATGTCGGCCAGAGTATATTCCAGACTCCAATATCAATAATCTCTAAGTTATTGAGAAGAAATATTACTCCTAAGGCTATAAATGATAAGGAAATAAACATAGTGTTTCTATTTATGCTGTCACATTAGCATTATTAGGCCTGGCTAGCAAGACCTATTCTGTATTTTTAACTTTAACTATTATTCTATAAATATAACTCATTACGACTATCCCAAATATTAAAGTCAAGTAATGCAAGGCTCGATCACTGGTCACAATATTCCTACCCCAAGCTGCTAGTCGAAATACAGAACATCCAATTATAACTATTGCTGTCACGGAAATGGCATTATCGTATCGGCGGGCCTTCTTGACAACCACAAAGAATAAAATCAATATCAGATAAAAAATCGAGGCATACTCTAGAAACGATGTAAACCAACCAAAAAAAAGGTATAGGTTCATTCATACACTTATTTATTTAAAAATACAGTTTGGGTTGGATAAGCGAACTCTATCTTGGAGGCAGCGAATTTGTCGAATATCGCTAAATTAATCTCCTGATTTATATCCATATATTTGTTGTAATCAGATGTAGTCACGTAATACACTATTTCATAATTTAAACTTGAGTCACCATATGATTTGAAATGACAGCGATCAAATTCTGCTCCGTCGGCTTCATCAATTATTTGCTTCACGACTTCGGGAATTTTTCTTAACTTTTCCTTACTAGTTCCATAGACTATTCCTACGTTAAAAGCGACGCGTCTTTTTTCCATCTTCTTAAAATTTTGTATCCGGGCCGAGGTTAATTCCTGGTTTGATACGACCAGCTCCTCGCCCTGTAATGTACGAATGCGAGTTGATTTTAACCCGATTCTTTCAACTGTACCCATATCGTTACCCAAAGTAATAAAGTCCCCTACCTGGAATGGTTTATCAAAGTATATTGAAAACGAACTGAAAGCATCTGAAAGGATGTTTTGAACCGCCAAAGCTATGGCTATCCCGCCTATACCCAAGCTGGCCACCAAGGATGTAATATTTATACCTATATTCGACAGGATCATCAAAATGCCGATTGACCAAAGAACTATTTTTATCACCACCTGTAGTGTTTTAACCACGGATTGGTTAAAGTCATCATCCTGCTTGCCATCCTGGGCGCTGCGATGTTTTATATATCTGGCCAGCGCATAAACCAACAATCTTTCGGCGGCTCTAATGATTTCATATACCACCACAACCATGAAGATTACTTGGATCACTTTATTGACAGCTTCGGACAAACTCAAATGTAAAGTACCAACGTACACACCGATCACGATATAAAACAAGGCATGAATTTTATCCAAAACACCAACTATTAAATCATCGACGTCAGTTTGAGTCTTCTTCGATAACTTTTTTAGATTCATCAGGACAATGGCCTGAAAGAATTTCAGAATAATAATAACAACGATAAAAATCAGCAACGCGTATAAATAATCCGTTCCTGTGTTTCCCCAGACGGTCCATTCATTCAAATTGTCTATAAATCCCATATTATATATCCAATTAATTTTCTTCTGCCTTTATACTTGTTTCGGCTTTATTATTAGTTGTGGGTGGTTTAATATTGACCCAAAATACAGAGCCGATAATTGCTCCAGTGGCATCAATACCGATATCCGTTATGGCTCCAATCCGTCCGGGGACAAAAGATTGATGCCATTCATCTGTGGCAGCATAAAGTATCGCACCGATTAAACTAGCCAGGTATACCGTCCATGGCTCATATCTTTTTGATTCCCCTAATCGTATAAAAAGAATGGTCAAAACAGCGTATTCAAACATATGGGCAAATTTTCTCAACAATAAATCCATGGCATCAGGCAATTGTGACTCCAAATCCGCAATTGATGAGAAAAAGAATATCATTCCAGCCCATATTATTGCGGGTAACCAGTATTTGAAAAACCTCTTCATTGCATTATTCTCCTCATATATTCAGTATAACATGTGAAAATTTCTTGACAATCGTCTCCAGCTCTCTTATAATTCACTCTGATACTTGACTAGCTTGGAGCGGTAGTTCAGCTGGCTAGAACGCTGCCCTGTCACGGCAGAGGTCGCGGGTTCGAGTCCCGTCCGCTCCGCCATTAAATCGCCTGATTGGCGGTTTTTTGATATAATTAGAATATGAAAATCAAAAAAATATTACTCAATACTCTCAAAGAATTAAAAACTTTAGTTCCTATTTTTTTTCTGGCTGTACTCTTAGGAGAAGTAATCGAGCGTTATCTGCCGGACGCAGTTTTTGATTCATTATTAGGCAGAAATTTACTGATCGCTATCCCATTGGCTACTATTATCGGAATTATCTTTCCGATCCCCAGATATGCTACCTACCCTATCGCCTTTGCCTTATTTCTAAAGGGCTCTGGATATGGCGTTGCCTTTGCTTTAATTTCTGGGGAAGTTATCGGAGAATCAGTTGTCCGTGATTTATTGGAGGTGAAATACTTTGGCCTAAAGTTTTTTACTACTAGGTTTGTTCTGAGCACAATCTTTATTATTGCGGGAGCGTTTATAATCGAGGGGCTAATATGATAGATCTACTTAAAGATTCGTTGATAGGTTTATTAAAAGTCCTGCCAATTCTGGTAGCGGCCGTTCTATTGTCAAAAATAATTAGCGAATATTTGCCAAAAGATAAACTTGAGAAAAGCGTAAAAGAGAGCGACAAAAACATTGCTAAAGCTTCTGCTATTGGATTAATAACTCCTGGGCCACTACTAACCTACTTGCCGCTTTTAAAAACGTTAAAACAAAAAGGTCTCGGCCTTAGCATCCTAATAGCTTTTATCACAACTCAAACATTGATCGGCCCGGGCCGTATCCTGTTGGAACTCGACTATTTTGGTATCACCTTCCTGTGTTTGAGGGTTCTGCTGGCTTTTGTCATCGCCATAGCGATTGGGATATCCTTCAGACTTCTCGAAAGGTACATCAAATTCTAATTCGCTCAACCTGCCTACTGAGTAATCAACGATCCATTTTCGTTATACATGACAACGTATGGTGATCCGCTAGAGCTAGCAATCGCGACAATCTCATCTACTCCATCCCCGTTAACATCTCCAGCGGCAATATTGGCGGCTCCGGTGAAATTCTGTGAAAATAAATAGAAACTATTAACAAAGGTATTACCGAAATTTTTATATACCTTTAACAAACACTCAGATTCTGGGCCTGGAGTCACCAACATTTCGTCCCGACCATCACCATCAATATCACCTCCTGCCACAGCCAAGCCTCCACCAAAGTTAGCATCGAACGCGAATATTCCAGGTGTTAACTGATGGCCCCACCCAGTAAAAATCTGAACATGAGGTCCGCCATGCTCCGGCCCGGTAATTATTTCCATCTTACCATCACCGTTGAGATCAATGGTGTCTATTTTTATGCCTCCACGGAAGGTTTGAGCATAGGCCATAAAATTGCCTATCATGGTACCATCAGATTCATGGATCGTAACATGAGGCCCGCCGCCCGGACCGGCTGAGACCAATATTTCTCCTTCACCATCACCATCAACATCTCCACAAGCTACATTTGCACCACCTAAGAATTTGCCATCGAGCGCAAAAAAGCCGTTTGAAATAGTCGGATTACCATTAGCATCAAAAATACGTATATGAGGCCGTCCGCCAGGACCCGGTGCTGTTACTATCTCATCACGCCCATCACCGTTTAAATCACAAGAGGCCACTCTAACTCCAGAACGTAAAAATGAGAAATAAGCAAAGAATTGTGACTGGACCTCTCCTTCATTATCAAATACCCTAACTTGTGGCCCAAAGCCATTGCCCGTTCCAGTAATAATCTCAGCCGCTGAATCACCTTTGACATTACCGGTAGTGATGTAATATCCGCCTTGCAGAGAACTAGCATAGGCGTAGAAGGTGCCTGGCAGATCAGCTGAATAAGTTACTGACGGAACATTTCCGGTCTCGTCCATGATCCCAATACCTACCGTCAAAACAGTTGATTGGCCATCAGAATTATTTATCACAATGTCATACCAACCAGCGTTCATTTGTGATAACGGTAATTCTACTACTAATTCCGCGTCACTAACCACATAGGTAGCTAAAGCATCATAATTTGCAAAGGTGACAGTTGCTCCGTGACGAAAATTCGTGCCAGTTATTTTAATACGCAAACCATCGCCAGAATCCCAAGAAGGTGAAACCTGGCTAGGCTCCACTCCACCGGCGGTTGGTGCATGGTTTGTATATGGAGCCGTGCCTCTTATATCCACCTGCCGGATAACGTCATTGTAAGAATCAGCTACTAGCAGCACATCGCTCTGTCTGTCCACTAATAGCCCTTTTAAATTATTGAATTCGGCTTCAGTTCGATCTCCATTTAGATACCCGCGAGTCCCCGAACCGGAAACTAGCTTAGTTACCAATGTATCTGATTCGATTACTCTTATCCGATGCGAGCCCACCTCAGTAACGTAAAGATTTCCAGCACTATCTATTTTTACATATTCAGGATAGGAAAACACTGAAGCTGTACCAACGGCATCTAAATATCCAGCTGAACCTGTTCCAGCAACGGTTGTAACTGAATTGTCATTTAAATCTATTTGCCGAATAGCGTGGTTGTTTGTATCTGCCACAAATAGGTAGCGCCCCGAACTATCTATGGCTAAACCAAATGGTTTATTAAATTCTGCGCTAGAACCGCTACCATCGATAAATCCAGTATCACCGGAACCAGCTATTAAGGTAGTTCGTTCTGTACTTAAATTGATTTTTCTAATCCGATTGTTTCCCGAATCAGTAACATATAAATATTCGCTATCTGGTGAGATAGCGATGCCGCCTGGGTGGCGAAATCTAGCAGCACTCCCCACTCCTTCTTTATATCCGTTATCGTCCTCACCGGTAGTATTAACCAGCCCGCCTCCAGCGATTAATGAACTGGTTTGGGTGCTTAAATCAACTTTTCTGATACGATTGTTCCAACGATCCACGACGTATAAATTCTCACCATTGTAATCAATTGTTAAAGCTGGAATATTGCTAAATCGTGCCTTATCCTGAACTCCTTCTACATAATTATCCACACTGCTTCCGATCACATGTGAGGTTTTCTTGCTCGAGAAATTAATTTTTCTGATCTTATTATTTTCAGCTAAATAAATATAGTCACGGTCCGGGCTGAGAACCATATCCCAAGGCCGGCCTAATAAAACATTGCTAGCTGAGCCGTTTCTGTTACCAAAACGTTCGGCTCCAGCAAAATCTTCATTGTTATCATCCGGGTCAGTGATATTAAATCTGCGAATGGTTCCGATTCCTTTATTGGCAACATAAACCCAGCCATCATAAACACACAGCCCGCTAGGATAATTAAGAGAGGCCATGACTTCGTCCCGAGCCAATAATGTAGTCTCATTAGTGGATAAATCAATGCTCCGAAGCTTGTCATCATATCCGTCACCATCAGAAACATAAAGCATATTTTCGTAATATGCTACTCCCCAAATATTTTCAAAAGAAGCGCTGGTTCCAGTGCCTTCGGCATACTCCTCGTCGCCTGAACCAGCCACAGTGCTTACTGAACCAGTGGAAGCGTCAACTCTTTTTACCTTATGGCTACCGCTATCAGCTACATAAAGGTTATCACCATCATCGTCCGCTGTTATTTTTATCGGAGCATTCATATTGCTGGTTAAGGTTCCCAGAGTTCCTCCGCTAGTAGGAACAACCTTGATGGCATTATTATCTGTATCAGCTATATAAACATTTCCATTAGCAACAACTACTCCTTGAGGATTGTTTAATCCCGATCCGGCTAAAGTAGTGACTGATCCGTAGCGATCTATTTTTCTGATAGCATTATTAGCTGAATCAGCCACATACACATTGCCGGAAGAATCTACTGCCACGCCCTTTGGTAGGGCAAACTCTGCCGAAGTAGCCGAACCATTAGACATTCCGTAAGAACCGGTTCCGGCATAAGTAGAAATAACTCCTTTGGTACTAATTTTTCTTATAACGTGATTTGATGTATCGGCAATATAAAAATTTCCTGACGAATCAACCGCAATGTCTTCAGGAAAATCCAGATAAGCATCAATAGCCTGTTCTCCATCACCATCATAAAGTTGCCCCAAATATTTGGTAGTATCACCATAGCTAGCTAAGACTGTCTGATTAATAAAAAAAATCCCTCCTAAAACTAAGAAGGTGGCTAATGTTTTTTTCATAAAGCTGTTATTAATTCTCATACTGTTAATTTTACCATTTTTCTGGCAAAATTTCAAGTTTTCCATCTATTATTTTCATAACTACATCACCATTAATATCAGTCCGGAATATTTCTAAACCATTATTTTCTAATAGTCTAAGAACAGAAAACTTAGGATGACCAAAATGATTGTCAGTTCCGACCTGAATCACCGCATAATCAGGATCAACAGCTGTAATAAAACCTTCTGAAGTAGACGTATTGCTACCGTGATGCCCAACTTTCAAAACATCAGCTGAAATATCTAACCCGCTGTCTATTATTTCTGATTCTTCGTCAACTGAAGCATCTCCAGTGAATAAAAAACCGGTTGTTCCGACAACTAATCGTGTGACCACTGAGGTGGAATTCACATCATCAACAACCTCGTTCTGATAATTATCAAAAGGATAAACCACATTTAGTATTATTGATTCCGTAATGATGTAAGTTTGTCCAGCCTGAGCAATTTGCTCTGTAATATAGTTATCTTCAATCAGGTCCCGGAATTTAGCATAAGCTGAATTTTGTGATTCAACATCAGTATATATTACTGAACTAACCTTATAGCGATCTAAAACTTCCACTAAGCCAGTAACATGATCTCCGTCCGGGTGGGTTAAAATAACCAACTCAATCGTTCGATCGTAAAAGGGCATATACTTGCCTATTTTTTCTACCACCGTATTGTCTGGGCCGCCGTCAATCAATATCTGATAATCATTGGGACAGTTTATGAATATCGAATCTCCTTGACCGACATCAAAAAATACTACATTGAACTCATCTTTTTTTACATAAATAGCAACCAAAAGGATCGTGCATAATGCTATGGCTGCGATAAATAATTTTTTATTCTTCATTTTTTTATCAGCTTATAAGGTTTGTACATGATTATGAATATTAATGTATAACCCAAGATTAGAAAAATGATAGACAAATTAGGTATTTCATATGAAGCAAAGCCTAAGCCGGAAAACCCCTGAACCACTGTTATTATGTATTCCATAATCAGCCAAGCTGCCCAACCGATTAATTGCCCTATTGCTAAAGAGGCAAACCCAGCAATGGCCGACACAAATCCTATTCCCATGACAATCGGTATTGCTGGTAAAATTAGTAAATTTACCAAAGGGGCTACCAGAGAAAGTCGACCAAACTGATAGACAATTAACGGTAATGTTAAAACAGTAGCAGATAAAGTCGATACCAGAGATTCTCTCAAACTTAGACGTTCGGTCAGCCAGGAAAAGTATGGTTCAATAATTGGACAAAAATATACTAACCCGATCGTTGCTAAAAATGACAATTGAAAACCCGCGTCATAAGCTAGGGCTAATGGATTAAACATCGTAATCAACCAAGCGGTGGCAATGATAACGTGTCCGACTCGACTCAATCTCCCAATCTGCCGAGCGATTAAAACTATTATTCCCATGTATGTTGCCCGTACCACAGAAGCCTGAGCCCCGGTTAAAATAGCAAAAAAACCCAACGCAGCTAATACCAGCCAGAAGGCCCTTTTCCGACCTATATATTTCTGAGTTAGACTTAGAACAATTGAAGCAATAATGGTTATGTTGTAGCCTGATATCGCAATAATATGGGTAACACCGGTACGATGAAAATCTTCCATTAACGAATCAGGTATTCCTCGCCTGGCGCCAACTAGTAATCCGGCTAAAAACGACGCTTGCGGTTCCGCCATCATCTTATTCACGACATTGAGCAGGGAGTTCTTAAACCTAAAGATAACTGAGTTAATGAAACTACCTTTGCCTTCTGATATTTTTTCAGTGTTGGGCCTATAGCAAACTGAATATATTTTTGACAACGCCAAGTATTTATCATATTCAAAATCTTCAATTGGCTCTGGCTCCAATATTTCGCAAGCGATCTCCAATTCATCTCCATAGTTATGTTTTGGATATAGACCAGTTTTTATCAGAATTTTTCCACTGATTTTTTCATCTGTCTTGGTAAGCCGCCTGGCTTCAACTGTGATTTTTTGATGATCGCTTTGGACCTCAACCTCATTAGATATGATTCCTATAAAACTAACATATTGACCGTTATAGTAACTCAGCAAGTTCGGATTCTTTTCAGACGAACGAAATTCATAGTAGAGGCAACCAATAACGCAAAAGATAACTATCAAGCCCGCTAAAAACATCTTGGGTCTCCAGATACCGAAAATAGTAACTACCGCACCAAATAATAGAGGTAATTGAACCGGCCAATCACAAAACGAGCGCACAAATACGCCCGTCATGAATGCTATTAATATTACTGATACAACAATTGATTTGTGGGGCATGTTTTATACTGCCCCTGCCGTCTTTTCAAATCTAGTTTATATGATTTTCATATAATTGCCAACTATTTCCACAAAGTGAATCTTGGTGAAGTAGACTAAGGCTGCTAGCAAAATCACAAGCAGCGTTCGGAAAATTGTAGGAAAGTGCTGAATTCTGATGTTTACCAATATATTTATCAATAATGACACTACTAAGAAAATTAGCAGTACTAAGAAGAAAAGCTGGGAATAATAAACAATGTTTTTCTCAACGCCGGTATTATGTTCCAGATTGAATTTAGAAGTATAACTTTGAGTATCGGGAGTGATTGAGGTACTAGCTTCCGGGCCAGTAACTGTTTCCAGGGGTTTTTGTTCGGGCTCTTCGGCCGGCGCAGTAGTCTCTGCCGGTTTCACTTCCTGTGGAGTTGATACTATTATCGGAATAGTGAATACTCCTCCTTCTATCCAAGTCAGATTTTCAGCAACCAGGCCAAAGCTTTCTTCATATGATCCGGCTTTATCAGGAGCCGAAAGAGAAAACTCAAACCTCTCTGTTTCTCCGGGAGCAACATCGCTGTTTTCCATAATCATTGGTTGATAATCTTCGATCCAATTTTCGTGCTGAAACACGCTCGTGCGTCCAGACGGATTAGTCAAATTTAAAGCCACAAAATGTGATCCATAATTCTTCCAGGTTACATTGCCCACGTTTTTGAACTCAGCCCAGATAGTAGTCGAAACTCCGCTAGCTAATTGCATCGCATCTTCGCTCTGGTCAACCAGTTCAGCCGCGTATACTTCTGGTTCAGGCTCGGGTTCTGGAACTGGGGCCGGCTCGGGTTCAGGGGTAGGTGTTGGTTCGGGTTCTGGAGTAGTTGTTTCTACAGTAGTATTTTCGACAGGAACCGGCTCGGGTTCTGGAACTGGGGCCGGCTCGGGTTCAGGGGCCGGAGCGGCCTGAGCGCCAAAAAACTGAACCATGACCACAGTCTGTTTACCGTTCATAGAACCGTCAGCCACAGCTACGCCTATTTCGGTATAATTATCATTTAAAATATTTTTACGATGACTGGCGCTGTTCATTAAAGCCGCCACAGTGCTACTAGCACTGGTAAAATCTTTGGCTAAATTTTCGCCTGCGTACAAATAACCATAACCCACTCCGGAAATCCAATCCCAAGGCCTGGTTCCGTCTGGGCCGGTATGATCAAAATAGCCTTTGTTTAACATATCCTGTGCCTTCAAAGATGCGGCCTGGTTCAAGAGACTGTTGGTGCTCAAAGTTGCCAAACCTTGCTTTTGGCGTTCGGTATTGGTTAATTCTACTATTTGCTCACTAGTAAACGCAGCAAATTCACCATGGGTTGGGTATGAGACAAATAAAAACCCTGTCACAAACACTTTGACCAAGATCAATAGAATACTGTAGGTACGCAAAAGATTCGGATGCAATACTTTTGGCCGGTAATCGTTTTTATCGTGCGGAATAAAATAATGCTTGAAGTAATGCTTACTTCGTTCGTTGGCTAGACGTAAATTTTTGTAAATTCTTTCCGCCATCTAGTTTAATTTTACCTCATTTTTAGGAAACTGTAAAGGATACCACGAATATTTTGTTTTGTCAAGGTATAAAAAAACAGGCTCGTTTTGCCTTAATTAATTCAAACGTTACTCTTTGGGATCTGCAATTATTACCAACCTCTTATCAGTAGAAAATAATGGAGTACAAGTAAATAGTGTCAGCTGAGATTCTTCAGTGTTGTCTTGGATTTCTGTGGCTGTTTTATCTACTTCAAATGACTCACTGACTGTGTAATCAAACTCTTCTCCATTCCAATACACAATCACTGGATCACCTGGCTGTAATTTATCTAATAAGTAAAATGTTGTGTTGTTGGGTGGTAAGTAACGAAATCTGTGGGCGCTGATTACTGTATTACCGCCCTGATCGGGAGTGGAAGTACTGGGAATCCGCCAGGCTCCACTGTTCAACGCCGAGTCATCGCTGCCTTCGACTATCTCAATATTCACACCTATTTTGGGAATGACCAAGGTATTTACAGTTGGTATTTCTTCTCCGCCAGAAGGCAACTGCCCCGATACGGTCACGCCGGTTTCATCAACGAACCCCAGCTCGTATTTTATCATTGGGTAAAAAGGGTAAGCCAGCACGCATATAGCCGCAATAATTAGAACAGTTAATATGTACTGAATAACCTTAAACCCCGGGGAAGTTGCCTTCCGTTTTTTCTCCATTGTTTTCGAGGATATTTGAAGTGTTTAAGCTCGAGTTTTTGATCGCTGTCTCATCCAGATAGTAGTGCCAGCGGCACCGAAGAGAATCAAGCTAGCAATAATCATGATCAGGTAGTCCAGTATGCCAACGCCAGTATCTTCCAGCTCGGCGGTAGTTTCTTCACCTAAGACTGAGCCAGCTCTGACTTCTAAATCCACCTTAGCAGTTAATGGATCATGGTTATCGGCTGTTACAACCGCCACGTTTTCATAGGTTCCCGCAACTACTGTACTGTCCAAAACAACGGCATAACTGATGCTCAGGCTTTCACCCTGAGCCAGGTCGTTTAATTTCCAAGTACGAGTGGTTCCACCCGTCTCTTCAAATGTGAATCCGGTTGGTAATGTATCAGTCAGCACTAGATTGGCTGCTGGAGCTTCACCATTATTGGATACAGTAACGGTATAGTTAACCGTGTCGCCTGGATTGGCAAAAGGCAGATCAACTGCTTTCGAAAAAGTTAGGTTAGGTAACGCTTCATCACCTAATACAACTCCTTCAGCCTGAACCTGAACTGAAGCCACGGCAGTCAGAGTGCCATAGTTATCAGCTGTCAAAGTGGCTGTATTAGTGTAAGTGCCCGTTGTAGTATCAGATTTTACGGTAACTGGATAAGTGAATGTCATACTGTCACCCACCGCTAAATTTCCACCTGAGGTCAATACTCGCTCAGTACCTAAGATATCTGAGTAGAAAAGCTCACCGGGTAATGTATCAATTAATTCCACATTTTCAGCTGTTCCAAATCCGGTGTTCTCAACAGTAACTGTGAAATTCACCTCATCTCCTGGGCTGAGTACAGCTGAAGTATCGACTGTTTTAAGTAAGTTTAGAACTGGGCTGTTGACTACGGCTGTATTCTCAGTGGCGATTTTAGCCTCAGTTTCATTGCTATCTAGTGTAGCTGTGTTTATTATCACGGTTCCATCCAGAACGTCGTCTTTGACAGACACGATGTATGACACCGCTCCGGACGCACCAGCCGATTGATCACCTAACTCCCAAGTCACGGTGTGCGAATCTGAATCATATATACCGCCATCCATTACTGACACGATGGATGTTTCCACTGGTAAATTATCAGTCAAGATCAAGTCAGTAACATCGGCCTCGGTCACTTCCCAAGTTAAGGTATAGGTGATCTGGTCTCCAGCTGTAACAGGATCTGCGTCATCAGTTTTGGTAATGTTAATCACTGGTATTTCAGGTTCTGGCTCTGCAGGGATTTGATAGTTACCGAAGTTTTGATCCACAAATGACCCCTGCGACGTGATAGTAATATCTTCGATCAGTCCTTTTTCATTACCAGGAGCGCTTTGATACCAGTCGGCGCGTGATTCTTCACCCAAAGTATAGATGCCAGGCAGAAGTCCATCAAATGAGTAACTGCCATCAGCAGCTGTCTGGGCACTCTTTACAACGACCATTTCGCCATCTAGATCATGGCCATTGAACACGTGTCCAAAACAGGATACGTCAGCCTGGCCCCAGAGTCCATCTTGGCTCAAGTCAGCATCCAGATCTCTTTCGTTGTAGAGCTGACCAAATCTGACAAAGTCCTGTAAATTGATCACACCATATGGTTCGACATAATCATAATCGCCGAAGTCTTGTGAGCATGAAGACATTAAGTTAATCGTCCAGCCTTCCTTACCGTTTTCTTCTTCATCCCAGACAGTATTGATATTTTTGTCCTCCCATTTACTTCCAGCGATGCTACCGTAAGAATAGTTACCGAAGTTGTACATCGGTTTCTCATAGTGATCTAGAACCGAGATAGCGATCTCTGGTCCTACTGTTACTTCATGACAGCCTTCGTTTCCAAAAGGATAGGTTTGTAACCAGTCCTCTGGAGTTATCTCACAAACAGTGTAGGTGCCGGCTGGTACTCCACTGAACGAATAGAATCCGTTTGCATCAGTGGTGGTTTTTTCATAATAGTCGTCTCCTGTGATAGTAATCGTCACTTCGGGTTCTTCGCTAGTCCATTCTTCGCCAGTGGTTTCCATGGCTCGATCAGCATTCTTGTCATGGAACTTGCGACCATTTATCTTGAATGTTGGTGGAGGTGTATAAGTGTTGGTGATTGTACACATTGTTGGCTCTCCGGCCTGAACTAAGACATCAGTACACCCATCATCACCGACATAGTTATCCGGCCCCATTTCCTCAACTGAGTATGTTCCCGGCAATAGGTTATCAAACATTACATACCCATCCTTGTTAACCGGTATGTACACAGCATCATTGTTAGCTAGGCGGAATGAGAAATCCTGTGGAACCGCCTCACCGCCACTTACTTCCTTATAAGCCATCAATGATCCGTATTCAGGCTCGGGATGGGCGTTAAATCCAACACAATGATATTCACCACCATTTTCTAATGGTAATTGAGCATTTCCGATCCATTCATAATTATCATAGTTCAGAATATCGACCCCACAGTAAAATTCAGCGCTTTCCTGATACTCTTCAGTTCCTGTAACTGAGTTAAATGGTACCCAATTTGGATTTGGGGATTCTCTTAACCAAATCTGGTCCTCAGTTAATCTGTCAATTTGTAATGGGTCAACTGTTGTAAAATTTTGCCAAGGTAAATCATACAATTCCTGGTTGTCATCAGGATTAGTCCTTTGTGATGCCCAAACCCATTGAAATGCCCATTGGTCATCAATCCAACAATGGCCACCACTTTGATCCACCCAATCTTGAGCAGTGTTTCCTGTAATCATATCTGGCTTATCAGGATTTATTCCATCAACCACGCCCCAATCAGGTAAATACTCTTCAGCCTCACAGACTACCTTGCGACCATAAATTGTTGCTGGCTCTGGTTGCTCAGAATAAGTATTGGTTATTGTGCAGCGTGCCATGCGATTAGCCTCTATGGTGACATCTATACAGGTGTTGTCCGTTAACTGATAATCTGGCATAGTTGTTTCCTCAACTGAATACGTTCCAATCGGTAAATCAAATTCAACATAATTTTCTCCAGTATCTGGATATTCAAAAGCATCTTGCCAACCAACTATTCTGAATCCAAAATCCTCTGGTAAAGCTTGGCCGCCATCTACGTTTTTGATTACTCTCAGGGTTCCCAGGGATGGTTCTACTCGATAATTATCGTGTTTGTTTCCGAAAGTAACTTTATACTCTCCCCAATCATCAGATTGAACAGTATAAGCGTTAAAACAGAAACTACCGCTTGAGTCTACGTTAAACTGACCAGAGGCGACTTCTTGCCCCGGATCACCTGAAGCTCCACCCGGTTGTCCAGAAATATCCCAATTATATACATCTTCATCAAAATTTGCACCGTTAATGTACACATTTTCACCTACGCTAAAGTGATTTACATCCTGTTGTTCCTCGCCGCAATCATTTCTGGTTGTCCAAATTGCCCCAGGATTACCAGGAGTTTTATTCAAATCAACGGTGGCTGCGCCAATAAACCCTATATCCGGATTATCAGCAGCTTGGGTAGCGTTGGGTGTTAGAAATACACCCACCCCAGAGAAATAAAATACCAGAGCCAATTGCGCAATAACATTGACTCCTTTTATAACACGTTGTTTCATATGTTTCTTACTTAATTCTTTTTTTAACATATATGTTGATTAATTATTTGTTATATAACAAAACTAACCACGCGCGTGGTTAGGCTAATTTTAGTGTAAATTTAATTTTGTTGTGCTGCATGAGCTTCCCCGTCCTTAGATATTATCAAGCAGTCCAGATAATGTACCTGATATTGTTAATTTAGTCAAGTCTGATTTTTATAATTTTTATTCAATTAATTCGCTCACCACAACCAGCCGCAGGTCAGTAGAAAACAACGGCGTACAAGTAAAGAGTGTGAGCCGGCTATCTTCGGTGTTGTCTTGAATCTCAACAGCAGTTTTATCTACTTCGAATATGTCATTGACTAAATAGTTGTACTTTTTCCTTTCCCAGTAAACCGTTACCTCATCTCCAATTTCTAACTTATCCAGATTGTAAAAAGTTTCAGTACTGGGAGGAAGTAATTTCCAACGGTGAGCGCTAATCACTGTGTTGCCGCCTTGGTCTGGTGTAGATGTTTCAGGAACTCTCCAAGCTCCTTGTTCCAGCGCCTCTTCTGTCTCACCTTCAACCACCGGCATGTCTACACCAATTTTTGGAATTACAATAGTATTAATTTCCGGAATTCCTTCTCTATCTTCAAGTCTTTGAGTTTTTAGACTGACAATTCCCAGCTGGAATTCAACCTCCGGGTAAAAAGGAGATAATAATACAACTGCAGAGATTATGATAATCCCTGCAATTGCGTATTGTATTATTTTTACTATTCTGGAAGAAGTCTGCCTGTTCTGCATCTATATTTTTCTGATTAGTTTACGCTTTGGTGACTGCTCGACGCACCAACCAGGTGGCTAGAGCCATACTGACCAGCATCAATCCAGCAGCTATATAAAGCGCCAGATAGTTGATCCAACCGCTAGAGGTAGCAGCCAAGACTTCACCTTCTTCATCGGCTGACGTCTCTGCGCCCAAAACTTCCGGGATAGTTATTTCAACGCCCTTGGTAACAGAAACCTTGCCGTGGTTGTCAGCTGTAACATTTGTGACGCTATCATATATTCCAGCCAATAACGGATCAGCTGCCATCGCTTCATAAACAATGCTGGTTGACTTACCAGCTTCAAGATCACCTAGTTTCCATTCACGAGTAACTCCACCAGTTTCCTTGAACGTTAATCCGGCTTCCAAAGATTCATTAACTATGACATTAACAGCATTTCCATCACCTTGATTTGTAATCCTCAAAGTGAATTCTACGGCATCTCCTGGATTAGCCACATCATTGCTAAGAACTTTTTCCAGAACTAATTCGGGAGAAGTGAGTTCTTCAACTATAACTTCTTGAGCTATTACATCAACAGAGGTGGTGGCTACTAGAGTATCATAATTATCAGCTTTCAATGTTACAGTATTGTCATAAGTACCGGTTTTGGCATCAGCCATGATTTTGACTGGATAAGTAAAGGTTAGAGCGTCTCCTACGGCTAAATCTCCACCACTCACGAAAACTCTTTCCCTGCCCAGAACGTCACTAAAATACATTCCCTTGGGCAAATTGTCCTTGAGCAAGATATTTTCAGCAGTGGCATAACCAGTGTTGGTTACTTCAATTGAGTAATTTATTTCATCACCGGCGGTGATAACTGAAGATTTGTCTACGCTCTTTGTTAGATTCAAAATCGGAACATTTGTTACGACAGTGGTTAATTCAGCCCCTATGGAATCAGCTTCATTGCAGCTTAGAGTGGCTGCATTAATTATTTCTGTGCCATTCATGACATTAGTAAGAGCAGACACGGTATAAGTTACAGAACCCGTGGCTCCGGCTTCTTGATCGCCTAATTCCCAGGTGATCTCATGCTTTTGAGAGCTGTATTCACCGTCATCCATAACCGATATAATCTTTACCTCATCCGGCAGAACATCAGAAATCACCAAATCGGTTACTGGTTCAACGCCCACATTCCAGTCCAGGGTATAAACTAAATAGCTTCCGGCTGCAACTTCATCCAGGTCGGCGCTTTTTTGCAGGCTGATCGGTTCGTCAGTAGCCGCACCAGCAACGCCGGGAGCAACTAACACCATCACGGTGGAAACAAAAAATACAGCCCACAACTTGTGATTAATGGTTTTGTTCATAAAGCTTCCTTTCATTAAATAATTTGAAATATTTATATAAATAAAACTAACCACCCGCGTAGCTAGTTAGTCATGTTTCTATTAGTCTTTTCTTGAGAAAGCATAGTGTCTTCCCCCAATAACACGATACCCTTTATTATAATAAAATATTCCCTACTTTTCTAGTCAATGTCTTATTTATCTGTTATTTCTGGGTTTGAACAATAACCAAACACCAAAGATTATCAATACTATCGGCCAGATGTAATACTCCGTCACTGTGGCAAAAAATACTATGGCACTAATCGCCAACAATATCCAAGCGGGGATGATATAACCACGCGCCTTGTTGCCAAAATAATAGGCTGAGAAAAATGCCAATGATACGATAAGGGTGTAGATAAATGATGTTTCACTGCTCCTTTTCCAATCTATGGCATTCATATAAAAGAAGTAGGCGCCTAATAAAGTCAGTATTGTGCCGGGTATTAACACGCCTTCTATGCCACTTTGCTCTCTTTTGGATAAAAACATCATCCAAAAGAATAGGCCTGGTAACAGCAAAAAAACGGGCCAATACTCACCCACAGACACATCCAGCCCAAGTTCATTAACTAAGAATACAACTCCAATTACGATTATGAGAATACCCCAAACTGCTCTCATATTGAATCGTTTTTCTGATTTTTTTTCCATAGCAATGGTTTAATTACACTATATATAATAATATCTCAAAATCCGCTTTTTGACAAAAAAAGGGGCCCGCCAGACTTTGATAAGTCTTTTGGGCCCCGTCTCCGATTTAGGAGGGGCTCGGAGATACCTTTGACGGGCCATTCGCGGAAACTCCACGAACCGAGCAATTGCTCATTGCTAGGCCTGTCAGTTAAGGAACGGATTGTCGGCTGGATTGATTTTGTCCTGGTCCAGTCCGTAGAAAGCCTTGCGCATGATCCGGTTAGGATCCAGAACGATCGGCGAGAACTGATGTCCACCAATCGACTGCAGCTGGCTTTTCGGACAGCTGGTCCAGAGAGCATTGGCCGGCGAAGCAACCAAGCGTCCACAGTCATCAAACACGACCAGGTGGTCCTGACTATTGGTCTGATCAAAGACCCGGGGATCGTAGCGGTGTTGGAACAGCTCGGTCAAGCGACGCAGACGGTACGGAACGACCATAAACGGACCGATCGATCCCGGAACCCACAGCGTCTCGGCCGGAACACCAGCCTGATTCGTGCTAGGCACGAACTTGATGTGGCGCATGGGCGGCTTGTTCGAATCGAACATTCTGATCCCGTGACCACCCGGTTCCACGTAGAAACGCGGTCGGTTGGTAGCCGGATCAATGTCCAGAATACGAACGTTGTAGTTTTTGACCTTAGGCCGAATTCCAATACCAGGCACGTAACCCCAGAACCACATGTGATGAGCCAGCGACATGCCAGCCACCACGCGATCACGGATGGGATCGTAAACAATCATGATCCACTCGAGATCGTGCGGATGGTTGCCGAGGCCAAAGGGATACGACTTTTCGTCGATGGGATGGTAGAGCTCAAAGAACACGTACCAGTACCGCTCACCCTTGATAACCTCGTAGTACAACCAGGCCGGGAAGTTCTGAGTCTTGGCCAGTTTTGGATTCTGGCCAACCTTGTCCCAACCACCCAGGGCGTCGACTAGAGTGATCGTGTCGATCCTGAGTTTCTTGGGAGTTGTCCCCTTGGCTCCATGAATGAGTTGAGGGGCGCACTTCGTGAAGACGACGCTCCAGAGATTCCGCCTTTTCATCTCTATCACCTCTTTCTGCAATTGCGCCAAATACCACACCCCTCAAACAGAGAGGACCGTTTTCATTTATTGTTAACGAACTGCTCCGCTTATGCGAAACAGCATATATTATCACTTATTGGGCGTTTTGTCAATACCACCGTCAAAAAGCGATTGACATTTTATCCCTAATATGATATTTATTGTATTATATACAATAACCATTGATTTTATTACAACATTATGCTAGAAAAATTATTTAACTCCTCTACTCGAGTCAAGATATTGGACCTATTTTTTGAAAATAAAGACCAATCTTTTTATACTCAACAAATAATTAAAAAAACTAAAACCGACCCGGCTAATACCCATCGGGAGCTGAAAAAACTTGTTAAATTAGATTTACTTCAGGTAAAAAAAACTGACCAAAAGGTCTATTATACTTTAAACATCAAATCGCCTTATTACTGGGCTCTAGTTGAGCTATTTAAAGCCTACACCAGCAACGATGCGGCTGATCGCTGGGTAGTATTGGAAGAAATGCCAAACTACTACCCGATGATGGTAGCAATCGCCTGGAACGTTGGCCGAGCTAATGCTTTTTTCAAATCACTGGGATTAGAAAATCGTTTTTCTAAACTACTCGCCTACTACAAAGATGGCATGTGCTCTTTAACCGCTATCAAGAAAGAATTCAACGCTATCGCCCATGAAATTCTAGAGAAGTCTCTCAAAGACGTTTCCTGGGGAAAAAGTTATATTAGTCGTTTAGAATTACAGCAAGAAAAATTAATCACTGAAACGGATAAATTAAAAAAGACCAATCTGGCAAAACTTACTAACAAGCAGTTGTATTCCCTTTATAAAAAATACTACGAAGTTTATGATATCTTGCATACTTACCACTGGATACACACCACGGCTGATTTTGGTGACAACGTACTTTCAAATTATTTGCTGAAATACATTGCCGACCAAACAAACGGCAAGAAGCGGTCAGTTGGTGAACACTTTTCTATTCTGACTACACCGACAAGAGATGGCAGCGGAGCTAAGGAACACAAAGACTTATTAAATATACTTCAATACATAATCAAAAAACCGAGGCTGAAAAAATATTTCAGGAATACCGAAACTCGAATAATATTTCAGGATTTGCCCAAAGTAGACCAAGTGCTTTATAAAAGGATTGATGGTCATAAAGAAAAATATGGCTGGATCGGCTATGGTAACATTGGTCCGGGTTGGGATAATCAATACTTCATAGATATTCTCTGCAGCCTAATCAGACAAAATTCTGATCCTAAAAAACTTCTCAATAAGCTGCAAATGGATAAAAACCAATTGGTTAAAACTCAGGAAAAGTTAGAAAAAACTTTAAACATTGATACAGTCCACAAGAATTTATTTGGACTGGCTAGAGATATAGTTTTTACCAAAGGCTCAAGAAAAGACTCGATGTTCTATAGTTATTCAGTAATAGAAAACCTTTTTAAAGAAATTGGTAAACGCTACTACCTCTCAGTTATGCAAGTTCGGTATATGTATCCCCACGAATTTAAGAACTTGTTGCTTAACAAAAAGTATTCCGCATCTAAATTAAACGAACGCCTTAAATATAGTTTGCAGTATTCTGTCGGTAAACTGGAAAATGATTTCTTGCTCGAAGGTGAAAAAGCAGATCGTTTTCTAAAATCCCTTCATTTCATAAAGGAGGAAATTGACAATATCGACATGTTAGATGGCGATTGTGCTTCACCAGGACGGGCACGGGGCAGAGTTTCAGTAGTAAACGTTCCAAACGACATGCAAAAAGTACAAAAGGGAGATATATTAGTATCAATCGCCACCAATCCCGATCTAATACCGGCTATCAAAAAAGCCAGTGCAATAATCACTGACATTGGGGGAATAACTTGTCACGCAGCTATTGTCTCAAGAGAATTAAACATCCCATGTGTTATCGGAACAAAAATGGCCACAAAAATATTTAAGGACGGTGATGTGGTTGATGTAGACGCTACCCACGGAAAGGCCACTGTCATACAAAGAGCCAAAAAATAAACGTCACCCATAAATGCTGTTAGTATCATTGTCATCCTGAATTTAGTTCAGGATCTCATTAAGATCAGTAACGGGATTCCGGATTTTGTCCGGAATAACAGAAAAGGATAGCGCCTTTGTTATTTGATGATAATTGTAGTGCCTATATCAACTAGATCGTAAACCACATCAGAGCCGGCCACTGGCAGACGTACGCATCCGTGCGACACTTTTCTGCCTAAATGATCTTCGCCTTCGTAATAAACTCCGCCACCACGCAGCTTCCAATAGGGCAATCCGTGTAAACCATGTCCAGCTGCAGTGAAACCCATCCAGTTTGGCATCCAGAGTTGGTAGGGACTGGAGTAAGCTACCTTGCTCTTGTTTAAGATATGAAACGTTCCAGTCGGAGTATCCATACCCGGTTTGCCCGATGACACCGGGTATTCTAAAGTCTTGTAGCCATTTTCATACAAACGAAATGTTTGGGTAGCCAAATCTATTTCAATATATTTATCAAGGTCAGTCCGACCTTCGGCTGCTCTCTTTCCGGGAATGGTTAATATCTCATCGTTCAATGAACCGCGTACGTTACCGGCAGCAATATTAACTCCCCCGGTAAAGTCTTGTTCGTAAGCAAAAAATCCTTTTGGTAATTCTTTGCCATAGGCTTCATAAGTTCTAACGTGCGGTCCGCCGCCAGAATTGGCCGCCACTATTACTTCATCATAACCATCACTGTCAATATCACCCCCAGCAAGATTAACACCACCTTTGAAATCTTCTCGAAAAGCATAGAAGCTCCCGATAATAATTCTACTCTGGTTTGCTTTATATACTTTTACCCAGGGTGATCCGTAGGAGTTTACTCCCATGACTAACTCTTCCTCAGCGCCTCCGTCTACATTGGCACAAGCCACTGAAACACCTCCCTGGTGATCATCGCTAAAAGGACGAAAATCTAAACCGGTATAAACCCCATAACGATTAAAAACTCTGACGTGAGGTTGGCTATTGTACCCAGTTCCCACTACTATCTCTTTGACACCGTTTCCAACAACATCACAGGTAGTTATGTTTACCCCACCACGATAATCTGTGTGGAACGCATAAAATCCTGGTGTGTGTTCCGGTGTTCCATATCCATTAAAAATTCGGATCTGTGGCCCACCACGAAAACCTGGAGCAGTAATTATCTCATCACGGCCATCTCCATCTACATCTCCCGCAGCCACTCTTACACCACCAGTAAAATCTTCCGGGTAAGCAAAAAAGTTTGTTATCTCTGATCCGTCTAATCTCAGAACTCTAACTTGAGGTCCGCCGCCCGGACCAGCCCCGACAACTATCTCAGGTGTTCCATCTCCTCCCAAGTCACCGACTGCTATTGTTCCTCCTCCTGTAAAACTTTCATCAAAAGCCAACCAGCTATCTTTTTCAGTTAGCGACAAAGTGTCCATTATCTTAACTGTGGCCTCTCTTTCTATCTCTGCTGATGCTATTTGAGGACACAAAAAAGCGGCACTAATCAGTGCGCTAAATATTATAGTAAATACTGTGACTTTTCCCTTCATTGTCGTTTTTGTTTGTGTCTTTTTGTTTTTTTACCTCATAACTGGGACCGGGAGGAAAATCGGGAAAATGAGGCTAGGCATCGCAGTCCCAGCGGGCCTTTTTCTATAGGCCCTTGAGGCTAGTAAGACACCTAGCCTCTGTTTGTTTTTGTTTTTGATTTCCCTCTGTTACTAATATTAGCAAATTTTTACAATTTTGTCAATAACCAAACACCAGCCGGTGTTTTTTATAGCGGTTATTTGTAAACAAAAAAATGTGTCTATCGGCTCAACTCAGCCAGGTAGTAACCCATGTTTACCAGGAATCTTTCCGGATGTTTCTTGATCTCACCAGCCAAAACGTCTTTCACAAACCATTGTATCTCCTCTACCTCATCTTTCTGAATCTCAAACTCCCTAATTTTTTTATCTATCTCCAAAAAATACCATTGGCAAAAAAAATGATGCATACTCTTGACTTCCATCTTTGGGCCTTTTCTTAATTCAACATTTTTTAATCCTAATTCCTCTTCTGTTTCCTTGTAAATATTTTGGTCATAGTTTTCACCTTCTTCAATAGTCCCTGCTACAGCTGGCCCCCATTTTCCCGGATCATGTTCCTTGCTCAGATGGCGCTTGGCCAGCAAAATCTCACCTTGGCTGTTTGTAATCCAAAGCGCCGAGACTCGATAGATATTACTACCCTTTATATCATCACGACTTTTTACTCCAATGACCTGATCATTTTTATC
>CAZQLY010000004.1:23555-127915 GCA_964594455.1 uncultured Gammaproteobacteria bacterium
ACAATGATAATCTTAATTGCCATTTTTCCGATACTCCTTTTTTATCTTCCAATATGTTGAATCTTCACCCGAACCTGATTCCTTTTTGGCATTCTGGCGCATTAACTCGGCCGGGTATTTCTTAGCTGCCTGGTCTAGCTTTTTTATAATCGCATCTTTTGTATCAATTCCTAGAAGTACTGCCATCTCAATACAGTAAATCAAAACGTCAGCCAATTCCTTTTTTATCTCTTCAACTTTGTTTCTATTCTCCTTCACTTTATCGAGTGTAAGATTTTCCCACTGAAACAATTCCAATAGCTCAGAGCCTTCAATCATGATTGATTTGGCAATGTCAGCCGGACGTAAATTGTCCCAACCTCGTTCTTCTAAGTGCTTTTTGATTCTTTTTTCTAAATCCTTCATATAATTATGATAACAAAATTTGATACACGTAACAACATATCCTACACCAGCTCTCGTCACTCGCGAGAAACACCATGCCTCTACAAAGAAAACTAATAATACCGTCATCCCAGGCTTGACCTGGGATCACGTTACTCTTGCTACAACGGGATTCTGAATCCAAACTGCCCCAAGGCAGTCAGGTTCAGAATGACAGATGGCGCCGCTTATTTTTCGCTTCTCCATCAAACGGAGCGAATGGAGAGATATATTTAGTCAACACGTATGGGACAAAAAAACAGCGCCGGTTTATTCAAGGCTTGTTTCAAAAAAACTGCTATGCTATATTGTTTGTATCCGCAGAGGGAATCGGCTGACCCCTTTGCTTCTCCTCTTTTGAGGAGTGACGCGGATCAGGCCAGCTGCAAGAGTCAGAAGAGCCCAATTAGCTACTGGGCATTGTACACACTGCTCTGACACATTCTTGCAGCTTTTTTTATTTGATGGTATTTCGAATTTCCATCCAGATATTTCCCAGCATGTTTTTTCCATCACCCTTGGGGCCACAACCCCAAAAATCATCCACTGGTGAATTTTCTATTATATCTCTGTTGGATGTCTTATCTAGTACCTGGCGGACATCTTCATGTTGCTCAACTTTGGCTGACAAAATCTTTTTCATTACCTCAACCTTTATGTCTGCCCAATTTTTTGGTTGTTTATCAATATTAGCGTGTGCCAAATTAAGTGCTTTTTCGGGACTTCCGGCTTCTAATATCTTATCTGCTAACCCAGGATCGCTTTCGCAAAACTTTTTCCACTGGAAAGCATGTTCAGCGGTTGGGAACTCCTTGTTCCAGATTTTCACCTTATGTGCTGAAAAATTATCTAACGGATAAAAAGCCGGAGTAAAAAAATACACGGCTTCGTCTGTTTCTTTATTTAAACCCTGACTAGAATTAGGGTACATATTATTTCCCGTGGCATTTCTTAAACTTTTTGCCAGAGCCACAGGGACAGGGATCGTTGCGGCCGATCTTAGCACCATCTTTCATCCTGATACGTCCGCCTTTAACCACAGTTCCTTCTACTGGACCGGGTTTAGTAATGGTGGCATCATCTTCTGCGGGCTCTTTATCTCCTTGTTTTGGTTGACCAGCTTGCGGTTGAATTTGCTGAAATTGTCCTTTGCCCTGTTGCATTACTTTCTGAGGGCCTGATTCTATCATTTGTCTGGACTGGTGGCTGGGTTTCATTTCTTTGGCTTCGCCTATCTTGAAAATACTGTACGCAACCTGGCTTTGAATATTACCGTTGAGCTGAGAAAACATTTCATAGGCCTCTTTCTTATACTCAACCAAAGGGTCCCTCTGACCATAACCGCGTAATCCGATACCCCGGCGCATATAGTCCATCTGTTCCAAGTGCTCCACCCAGAGTAGGTCAATGCTGCGCAAGGCAATCCCCTTTTCCACCCGGCGCATTATTTCTTGATCACCAACTTTTTCTTGGAGTTTATCATAGGCTTTGTTAGCCAGATCCAGACAATAATTTATCAGCTCAGTACGCACCTGGGCCAATTGCAGCTTGTCTCCGGCTGCACTTACTATATCCTGAAGTTTTTGATTGATCTCAACGCTTACCGGAAACATAGTGCTGAT
Source organism: uncultured Gammaproteobacteria bacterium (assembly GCA_964594455.1). Lineage (GTDB taxonomy): Bacteria > Patescibacteriota > Patescibacteriia > JAHIZJ01 > JAHIZJ01 > CAZQLY01. The sequence goes on from CAZQLY010000004.1 coordinate 25,601, forward strand.
GACTTCAGAAATTTCTTTGATGTTCCATGATTTACCACTTTCATCAGCCGTATGGAATAAAACAACCTGCTCTATTTCATTATTTACCATCTCCAATATTTTTTCACGCATTTGGCCTTCATGTTCGGCCGCCTCTAATATCTCGTTTCTCTTCTTATAAATGACCTCGCGATGTTTGTTTATCACGTCATCATATTCGACTAAACGCTTACGAACGTCAAAGTTGTGGCCTTCAACTTTTTTCTGAGCTGATTCAATAGATTTGCTGATCATTTTATTCTCGATCGGCATATCATCCGGCAAGCCCAATCTCTCCATTAGCCCTTTAATCCGGTCCGATCCGAAAATTCTCATCAGATCGTCGTCCAAAGAAACATAAAAACGTGACTCACCCGGATCACCTTGGCGACCTGACCGACCGCGCAACTGGTTGTCTATCCGACGAGATTCATGCCTCGATGTACCGATAACATACAAACCACCCAGTTCAATAACATTTTTCTTATCTTCATCGCTGGCTTCAATGCCGCCCAATTTAATGTCGACACCACGTCCAGCCATGTTTGTTGCTATTGTTACAGCTCCTAACTGACCAGCTTGTGACAATATTTTTGCTTCACGTTCATGCTGTTTGGCATTTAAAACTTCATGGGGAATACCTTCACGCTCTAGTAGTTCGGCCAATTGTTCATTTTTTTCAATGGATATTGTGCCCACTAACACCGGGCGGCCAGCTTCATGATTTCTTTTGATATCTTCAATCACTGCTCTGAATTTGGCTGGCTCCGTCTTATAGATAAAATCAGACATATCTTGCCTGATCATGGGCTTGTGGGTCGGAATTATGACTACATCTAAGTCGTATATTTTTGAAAATTCTTCAGCCTCAGTGGCGGCCGTACCAGTCATGCCTGACAGTTTCTTGTACATTCTGAAAAAATTCTGAAACGTTATAGTCGCCATAGTTCGGCTTTCTTTTTTTATCTGCACACCCTCTTTAGCTTCAATCGCCTGGTGCAGTCCTTCAGAATACCGTCGGCCCTGCATCAAACGTCCGGTGAACTCATCTACTATAATCACTTCTCCATCTCGAACTACATAGTCCTTGTCTCTTTTGAATAACGCATAAGCTTTTAGAGCCTGTTCGATATGATGAACCAGTTCAATGCCGCCAGAAACATATAAATTTCCTACCCCGAGCCAATTCTCCATTCTTTCAATACCTGACTCAGTTAATGTAGACGATCGCATCTTCTCATCAACGTTGTAATCTTCATTTTCCTTCAATCTTGGTATCAACTGAGCAAATTTATAATATAAATCAGCCGACTCCTCAGCTGGCGATGAAATAATCAACGGGGTTCGGGCTTCATCAATCAAAATACTATCTACTTCATCTACTATCGCATAATTTAATTCTCGTTGGACTCTCTGATCCTTTTGCTGGACCATGTTGTCCCGCAGGTAATCAAACCCATATTCGTTATTGGTACCGTATGTGATATCAGCCTGATAAGCTTCTGTACGACTGACTGGCCTCAAGTACTGAAGACTTTCATCTTCATTCTCAAACTCAGGGTCAAAAATAAACGCACTCTCATGCTGGACGCAACCCACACTCAAGCCAAGCTTATGATATACCGGCCCCATCCAAACAGCATCACGTCGGGCCAGATAATCATTGACAGTAACCAAGTGAGCACCTCGACCCTCTAGAGCATTCAAATACAAAGCCAAGGTCGCCACCAAAGTTTTACCTTCACCAGTACGCATCTCGGTAATTTTACCTTGATGCAAAACAATCCCTCCCAAAATCTGAACATCGTAGTGGCGCATACTAACAAATCGTCTGGCTGATTCTCTCACTACGGCAAAAGCTTCTGGCATTATATCATCCAGACTTTTATCAGCCTTAAGTTGTTTTTTGAATTCTTCGGTCTTTCCTTTTAACTGTTCATCGCTCAGCTGCTTAATCTTTTCTTCCTGTTCATTAACAAGTTTGACCTCTTTTTGTAAGTCATCAACGATTTTTTGATTGGCATCACCGAAGATCTTAGAGAGTAGTGACATTTTGACGTCTGAGTAATCTTATAAATTGTTCCGGCGTGTCAGCATCCAGTGAGAGTTTTTCCATTGGACACAGCTCAGTTTGGCTTTTATTCAAGATACGATCCACTCTTTCTAGACAAGTTACCGGGATTCTTCTGAGTCGCAAAAGCTGCAGCGCAGACTGGCTAATTAAGGGAGTGTACACCCGACGCAAGCCAGCATACAATACCAGAAACGCCGCAGCCCGTCCAATTACCTTATCATAAATAACAGCTCCAGTTAATTCACTGTTCAACTGATTAATTGCCTGCATTAAAGGGCTTATTCCGCCCATATTTGAGCGGAATAAGATATTTTTACCCTTGATAATTGTTATGGACCATGGTCCGGTGCGAAACTGTTCCAGTTCGGTTTTGCTGCGTGTCATTTAGTGTCCTTTTCAAGATACTTATACAACCATTTTACCAGTATAACTATAAAAGCTAGTTGAATCAATATTCCGATCCATCCGACTGTCACTGAACTGACAACAGTTGATACAGCTCCAACCTTAGCTCCCACTATTAACACGGCTATTCCTAAGGCTATTCGGCCGCCGATCATAGCAGCAATCAAAGACACCCAAATATTCATTTTAAAGGTTTCTCTAAGCAGCCCGGCCAAAAGCCCGTAGATAGCAATTTCAACTGTGATTTGCGGAAGAACGGCCAACAGCGGCATTCCAGAGACTGCATAACTGACCAGTGGGGTGGTAATACCAACAGCCAAGCCCACTCTCCAACCAGCCAACAAGGCAGCTACATATACAAAGAAGTGCATAGGCAGAAATGTCGGTCCAGCTAAATGGAACTGATGGGCAATCCAGGGCAGGGCTACTGACAAGGCAGTAAATACTACGGTGACTAAGGCCCACCGAAGAGTGTTAAGCTTAATTACTGTTTGAGTTAATACGTTAGTGTTTTCTTTAGTCATATTTATTACTCCAATTATTAATGACTTGATTAAAACCATTTGCACATTAAGGCTGTAATGTGCTTAATAAAGTCAATTTTATTTTTTTATTGCTCGATATTATTGGCATAATGGTTTATTTCATATACAGCTCTGACCGGAAATATTTACGTGGCAATATAAAAAAGACACAGGCACTCAACAGGCATATTGACGACATTGTGATGAATAATGCGTCAAAACCATAGCGGTTAGCAATCAGCCCTCCCAAGAAAGCTCCAACAGCAGTAACTATATAGTAAATACCCTCCCAGTCTCCCCATTGTGTAGCCCGCTTCTTTTCATCAACATTCATTGAATATATTGCCGTGGTCGCCGGAGCTGCTATTGCTGTACCTAATCCAATCACTGCCTGAACTACAAAGAGTATACTAGGAGATTTGACCAATAAGTAACCCAGTGTTCCAATTCCAATTATTAAATAACCTATGGCAGAAAATATTTTTGGACGATCCAGCTTATCTTCTAGCCTACCTATTCCTAATAGCACCACCCCGGTAACCAACATAAATATGGTCCAAGCGCTGGAAGCCGTAAGCAAATCACCGCCAATGCCTTCCACATAAACCGCGTAAATCGGAACCAGCATGGCACTAGCAAACATGACCGCACCATCAAACACCAGGATTAACCGGATTGCCTTTTTCATTTCTTATTATTTGAGTGTAAAATATTCTTTATTATGAAATAGCTTAACTTAGCAGCCAAGAAATTTGGTGCTTCCAATCCATCAATAGGCATCAGCTCCATCACGTCAGCTCCAACAATATTTACTTTCTGAGATACTTTCTCAATGGTATTTAAGACCTCATACCATCCCAACCCGCCTGGCTCAGGAGTACCGACCGATGGCATAATCGATGGATCTAAACAGTCCAAATCAAAAGTCAGATAAACATTTTTTGATAATCCTTTTACAATCGTGTCTATTGGTGGGACGTCCGGGGCATTAAACACGTTTTTAACTCTGTTTTTTTTGAAATACTCCTCGGCTTCCAAATTAACATTGCGGATACCAATCGAAACCACTTTAATCTTCAAATCACGGATGCGGCGCATCACACAAGCGTGGCTATAGCGGGTTCCTTCTAAGGTGTTCAAACAATCAGTATGAGCATCAAAGTGAAGCACTGAAACATCTTTGTATTTTCTCTTAACCGCTTTGACCGCACCCAAAGTGATGGAGTGTTCACCGCCTAACACTAAGGGTATTTTGTCGTGCTTCACAACCTCTTCAGCCACTACCTGCTGAACACTATCTAGAGCCTCTTTGGCTGAGTTCCTGTTAACTTCAACTTCATCAAGCGTAAAAACATCAGTTCCTTTGAAGTCAACCATTTGGTTGTTTTCCCCAGGATCATGCATCTCATCTAAATAGCGCGAGGCGTTTATTATGGCATAGGGGCCAGATCCGGTTCCCGAACCATAAGAAACTGTTCCCTCATATGGAACTGGAATTATAATAACCTTTGAGTCTTCAAAATTTTGTAATTTTACTGCACCAAAGTTAAAAGGCCACAGATCGTATTTTTTCTTCATTATCAAAATTCTTTTTAATAGTTACTTTATTCTTATCTAGGCGTTCCATAACTCCTTTCATTAACAATGGCCAAACCAATGTCGCCTCGCTTGGTACTTCAGCAAACCTACCGCCTTCTTTAGGATCATAGAATTTACCCCAGGAAACACCTTCGGAGTAAGTGCAGCCGGACAAGCCCCCCCAGGTAACCGGTTCAGGACAAATCCGTATGGCATATTTATAAGGTTTCATGTACGGGCTGTTTTTTTCAGCAAAATACTTTCCATCCTCAATATGCCTAAATCTTATAAAATCAAGATAAGGTCCAACCTGCTGAGCCCAATTGCGTGGCACCCCCCCTCCAATAGTAAATATGCCAGTGGTTTTACTATTGAATATAACCCCGGTGAAATGATTCATATCTAAATAAGGATCGAGTTTGAGCTCTGGCTGGCCAGCTTTTTTCAAACCATAATTATAAACGCCTAGATCTATACCCAACTCACAGTCAGTAAAAGCCGGTATATATATGGGAACACTCTTTTCATGAGCACTCTTTAGTATTCCCCGTCCCGGTCTATTATCAACTAAATATTCTCCTATTTTATTACAAAGCGTTCGTGAACATAAAACCTCCTTGGGGTCACAACTTTCTAGAACATCATCCACAATATCCCCAACATCATCCAGGTTTTTTTCCAATTCCAAAGTGTCATAAACCCGATCATAACCCTGGTTATGTAATTGTGCGTCCGGAGTGCCGAAATCGTATTTAAAATGTGATTTCCCCGCATTCTCAACCAAGCCATGAGTTATAAGCGCTCCTGTGGATACTATGGCATTTACCATGCCTCGATCTATCATGTCACAAATCACCAACCCCATCTTGGCCACAGTCATGGCTCCGGAAAGCGTCATTACGACATAGCAATCCGGGTCAGTAATCATTTCGTAAAAAGCATCTGCTGCCTCACCCAGTTTCCGACCACCAAAAGATGTTTTTGACATACCTTTCAGTAATTCATCCGCATCGTTTATCTTTGACAAATCTATCGCTTCGACCGGCTCATAACCATGGCTGAAACCCGTGCCCAGCTCATCTCTTTTTACCTCCTTGTCATTAGTTTTACCCATTTTTACCATCCAAATAATTTTGAAATATCCTCCGGCGTTTGTCTTCTAATAGTCATCTTCACTTCACCGTTTCGAGCCATAATCTTAGCTGGTGAAGATAGCAAGCAGTGATTACAAGCCAGCGAGTTCTGGTATGCTCCGGTTCCCAAAAACGCAATGTATTGTTCATCTTCATAGTCTATCCACTCTAAGTCCGGTAATAATATGTAATTACCATGCGCGATATATTTATCATCCGAATCACAGCTAGAACCGGCCAGCCAAGCACGCACTAGTTTTTTCTTAGAATAATCCAAATTGTTTACCGGCACCACGTGCCACCTCTGCCGCAATGCCCAAGTATCAGGCAAATCATTCATAAAACTTCCATTAATAATCTGCCACTTCTTGGCATTTCCACGCGGTATCAATTTCTCACCCAATATCTTGTAAATTGTCATCTGAGCTGGTGCAGCCATATAGCGTCCCCACTCACAAACTATATTAGGATGAGGTATATCATTTTTATCGGCTGTGTTCTGCAAAAATCTAATTATCTTTCGAGCCAGTCCTTCATATCCAAACTGCTTCTTAAGGTCATATGGAATAGGCATGCCCCCGCCAATGTCTATGGTGTCTAAGCCCGGGTTGTTCTGTTTCAATTTTATAAAAAGCTTCATCCCCTTCTTCAGTGGAGCAATTAAATCATCCATCCTCTCAAGCTGAGATCCAACGTGGTAATGGATCAACCTTAAGTTTCTTATCTTACCCATACGTATCAATTCGCTTCCGAGCAGTCCGTAACGATTTATCTTTTTATCCCAATGTGATTTGACATTGACCTCCAAATCAACCCGCACGCCTAAATCACCTTTATACTTATTGAAATACTGCAACTCATTGAAATCTTCGATCACTGGAATAATATTCAGATTCTTACTTTGCAATTCTTCAATCAGCTGTAGATATTCATCAGTCTTGGGGCCGTTACAGATGACTCGGATGCTGGGCAAAAAGCTGTTTTGTTCCCAAAGCTTTTTAACCAAACACAATTCATTGAATGAAGCGGTTTCAAGATTAGCACCATGCGAAACCATGGTTAACAGATATTCTTTGCTCTGGTTCACCTTCATGGGGTAATGATAAAAAAACTTACCGCGATAACGATAGTACTTGATCATGAGATTAAATAAATCGAGAAGATTTTCTAAACGGTCTTTTACAATAAATGGAAAAAATATTTCTAACGGCGTTTCAAACTTTTCTACTATATCTTTTATGTTGTATTGATAATTTCCTTCTTTAACAATTAGGTTGCCACCTCGGCTAATGTCAAAATATTCAGTATTAAAATCTTTGTGTCCTAATTTCCAGAACTTTTTCTGCCGTTTGAGCATATTTAAATTGACAGGTTTTTCTTCATTAACCTGTTCAGCGTGTTCACTTTTTGTGGTGGTTGAGCCTTCTTGAGCTAATACCTCTTTATGATTTTTTTCCGATTTCGATATCTTTTCCTTTTCAGAACTATTATTTTTCTCCAGGGTTTTAGACTCACTCGTTACCGCCGTCTTTTGAGTTTGAATCTTTAGGCTCCTTTTTTAAAAACAGAAAAACAGTTTCCTGCTTTTTTGCTCCTAATTAATTGTCAAAAATGTGGATAACTTTTTAGCTATCGATCAATTGAACGTCTTTTTATATTTCTGATTCTGGTACTTTTTTTATCTTTATATTTTATCAGTTGCCTTTCCATTTTATTTACCGCAGCCGTAATAGCCTCATGCATTTCAGGCGCTTTTAATCCTATCTGTAGAACTTTTTTCGGTAAAAATAGCCAAATTTCTACTCTATTAATATCACCGCTTTTTTGGTTTTTGTCGACATCCAGCTCTACCTTCGCCTTCAATATATTTTTAGAGTACTTTTTCAAAGACGAAACATTTTCTTCTACAAACCTATGTAGCGATGGAGTAAGAGAAAAATTTTTGCCTGAAAGAATTATTTTCATATGAAATTAACTTAATTATAAAATCTTTGTCAATAATTTTCAAGTGATTATTGCTGTCAACTAATAATTTTAGTATACTAAAGAAGTCAAAATTTATGACTGACAAAAAATCTTACATCTCGCCTAAGGTAGAAACACGTGACAGCCAAAACGGCCAGGGTGTTTTTGCTACACAAAAAATAGATACCAATGAAGTCATAGCAGATTTTTCTCAAGGTCCCGGCCAATATATTAATGAAGAGGCAGCGGAGAAATTATACGCTCAAGGTTACGATTATATGATTCAAGTAGATGATGAGCTATACTTCGCCGCTACTAAGGATGATGAGCTGGAAATCGGTGATTTCATCAACCATTCCTGTAATCCCAATTGCGGCATTCGAGGAAAGTTAAAAATAGTGGCCATGCGTGACATTGAGCCTGGTGAGGAAATCTGCTTTGACTATGCCATGTCTGAATCATCGCCTTACGAAATGGACTGCCAATGCGGAAGTAAAAATTGTCGTCGACTAATTACTGGTAATGATTGGAAATATAAAGAGCTTCAAGATAGCTATCGTGGATACTTCTCTGATTATTTGGCAAGAAAGGTTGAAGCTTTACGTAAAAAAAGAAACCCGCGCTATTATATTTCGGAAAAAGTCAGAGTCAAAGATAGTAAAAAAGGTAAAGGAGTTTTTGCATCCGATTTTATCAAAGCTGGAGAATTGATAGATGATTCTACCCGCGACCCCGGCGATCTCATCACCAAGGAGGAAGCAAGTGAACTCTACAAGCAAGGTCATGATTACATGATTCAAGTAGATGACAATTATTTCTATGCCACTACTCCGGATTCTAAACACGAAATCGGAGACTTCATCAACCATTCCTGCGATCCCAATTGCGGTATCAAAGAGGGCTTTAAGATTGTGGCCAGGCGTAACATAAATCCAGGCGAAGAAATTTGTTTCGATTATGCTATGACAGAGTCTTCTGACTATCAAATGAACTGCAACTGTGGAAGCAAGAACTGTAGAAAAAAAATTACTGGCAATGATTGGAAAATACCAGAACTGCAAAAAAGATATAAAGGATTTTTCGCTGATTACCTACAGAAGAAAATTGATAAACTATAACTTCAGTATAGTATTGTCATGCCGAATCTGCCTACCGGTAGGCTGGCTTGTTTCGGCATCTCAATAACAACCAACTACTCTATGAGACCCTGAATCAATACTGACTTTCGTAAGCACATGGTTCAGGGTGACAACTTGTATTAGTTACTTCTTCTGATATAATTCTATTGGGTTATTGTCAGGGTCTAATAGGAATACGTACCAACGGCAGGAAGCGCCCTTTTTTGGTTCTGCAAAAAATCTGAATCCCCGCTGGCTCAGATCTTTATATAAGCTGGGAACGTTAATTACCTCAAAAGCCAGATGGTCAATAACTGATCGTTTATTGCGCAATGGATCAGCTTTTCTTTTTGAGATTTTATTCTTTGATTCCAACAACTCTATTGTTAAACCCATGCCCTTCAAAACGCACGCCTTCAAACCAGAGGTAGAGACAAATGAGTACTGGACATTAAAACCAATCTCTTCGTAAAAAACTTTGGAGACCTTAAGGTTACTGACATGGATTCCCAGGTGATGAAATTTAGCGCGCATTTTTGGGTTTAGTTATATTAGGCGGCTGACTGTAAAAAGGTTTAACGAATTTCTCTGAATTCACTTTTTTCTGAGATATTGACTGAAGAGCTTTTTCGGGAATGAAATGTTTATCTTTCTTAAATCCGTAAAGCGGCTTTTTCAGCGACCAACTTAAAGTATTAGCAATAGTTACACCCACTCTGACAGAAGTGAATGGGCCTGGTCCTCTAACCACCACAACAGCGTTTAAATAATTTACTAAGACTTTATTTTTCTGCAGCCAATCACTTATTAGCTCCAGCAAAGTATCACGCTCTCGACTCCCTATCGTTTCTTCAAATTTCAATATCTTATCAGACTTTTTTAAATACAATCTGACTAAATTGAACTCTGAGGTATCAATTAATAAAATGCTTAAATCTTCACCTTGCGCCTTGCCCCACAATTCCTGAATGGTTTCATCCATCAAAGGCACGTGACGATGTTTTGGAAAATCTTCCGGATTTATCCAGCGGTACTCAGTGTGCTCCCAATCCAACTTTACCTTGGAGCTGTTAGTTTCAAACATGAAAGGGTGAACAATCCAAGTGTGCTGACTTAAAAAGCTGTCTTTTTGACTTTGATACTTCTTGCTTTGCGCCAGCAGCTTTAACTGCTTCTTCTTAAACCCAGTCTCCTCTTCTATTTCAGAATAAGCTTGCCTCAAGGGGTCGTTATCATTTATATATCCAGCCACGATATGCCAATAGCCCGGATAATAACTAACCTTGGAAGAACGTTTCAATATCAATATTTTGTCTTTGTGTTTCAGGGCGGCAACTATAATATGTGATGTTTCTCGAGTGAGATATTTCTTACAAAACCCTACAGATAAATTCACTAATTTTTTTTCATGACCGGTGAACAAATGATCGGCTTTTGATAAGACGTGGTACTCTTTGGCATCACAACCTATACGATTGTAAACTGCTTTTACTTCTTCTTTTTTTATTACTGGATCACGACCCCCTATAATGTAACAAGTTGGCTGATATATCTGAGGAGCCTCTTTTAATAAATCATATTTTTTGGCATCGTTAATAAAAGTCTTGCCAATTTTATAAATGACCTTAGGATTATTTATATCCTTAACTAACAAGTAATTCTTACCCGTTTTTCGATTTTGCTCTTTCCATATTCGGTAATGGGTCTGGTAAATCTTTGAGACAGGAGCAATGCCAATACAAGCCCACACTCGTTTATCTCTAGTGGCAGTAAGTGAGGCTAGGGCCCCACCCATACTCCAACCAACCAATCCTATCTTTTTTACTCCCTTTTTATCCAATACATCAATAGCTGATTTCACATCAGATAAATATCTAGTATAAGTCATTTTTTCAAAATTTCCTTCGGACTCCCCTTGTCCGGAAAAGTCAAACCGCAAAGCCATCATACCGGCTTGAGCCGCCTTTTTACAAATGTCCTTATGAAAAAAATGGTCTTTGCCGTCATTGTAACCATGGCAGACTACTATACCTGATTTTTGCTTCCAAGTCCTTGGAATATGCAAAACTCCACCCAGTCTTTCTCCTCTCTTATTTTTGAACCAGATCTTTTTTTGCATACTCAAAAATAGCTTCCCGTAAATATTTTGGGTTTACTTAGTTTTCTTCTTGGGTAGTTTATCGATAACAACAATTTTTTTATTCTCAAGAATGTTGTACAAGAACCGATCCGTTAGTTGTCTCCGATACTCAAATTCTTTACTGGATAACACGGTATAATTGATGTCTTGGTCAAAGTATTGTTGAAACTTGTGGAGTAAGCGTTTGAGCTTCAAACGATTTACCTTACCTACTACCAACATGTCAGTCGGAGCGTCATCTCTTCCAATAAACTGGCCGGTGAGCACAAGATATTTGATCTGACCCATTTGACTAATTGATTGAGCAAAATCTTTTTCCACCAGTAACTGAGCTTTCAGAATCAAAGACTTAAGTTCATGATAAAGCGGAAAGTTTTTTACCAGGGTGTAATATTTTTTTCGATTTTTTTCAACTTGCTCAACAATCCCGAGCGCTTCCAAATTTTTTAATTCCTGGCGTACACTATTTATTCTTTGATCTATCTTACGAGTAAGCTCTCTGACAAAATAAGACTGATCAGGATTGGAATAAAAAAGCCTGAGAAGTTTAACCCTAGTTATTGAACCAAAGAGTTGTTCAAGCATTGATCAACCGATAAACTAATGAATAAGTACTAGTATTATACGTTTTTTAGATTTTGGTGTAAAGAAAAGATACCTGGCTTGCCTTTCTGGCCCTAATATTGTATAAATAAAGATGATACAATCGTATTTGTTAGTGGTAAATTATGCCTAATATAAAAACAGAGATCAGCCCATTTCTGATCCACGATCCTCAACAGAATAACGAGGCAATTTCACTTTTAGTATCGCATCCCAGCACCCAGGAACTTGATTCATTGGGACGGCTTTTTATGTTGATCAAAGCTGCTCCAGCTAATGAGCAAACCAAGCAGGTCATCGAAACCGTTCAACGCCAAGGCAAAGAGTTTTATTATCAGCAGCTGGAATCAAACATGGAACTGGCTTTTGAAGGAATGTTGAAAAAGCTCAATGAGTTACTTAGTAGTCATCTAGAACACGTCTCAGCTGAATGGCTCAATGACTTCCATGCTATCATTGGAGTAATAAAAGGCACTGATCTTTACTTTACCCAAGTCGGCAGCCTTCATGCTTTTTATATTCACAAGCAAAGTGTCGTTAATATTTTTGAACAAACCAAGGGCGCTGAATCACGCATCAATCCTCTTAAGATATTCTCCCAAACTATTTCTGGTCAAATATCAGCTGATGATACCTTGATGCTTTGTACGCCTTCAATACTCGACTACCTTTCCCTGGAACGATTAAGAACAATAATCCAATCAGGTTCAGGCAACCAAATAAGCATGACCTTGGAAAATCTACTTGCACCCAACAACGGCAATGCCAGTTTCGCCGCCTTGATAATTAAACAAGCCTCAGAAACCACACCTGTCAATGTTGCTCCCAGAACCTCCCCTCAATACGGATCCTCAGCCTCCCAAGCTTCAATGGATCAGCTCACTAACCGTGAAGCTTCCACAAATCAACTATTAACTCCTTCAACTTGGTCTTACTTGGGACAAGTTACAAAATCCATTAGTCAGAGAGTCAGTGGCCTTCTGGAAAAAGTAGGCATCAAAGCCAAGCAGCCTCCTCGTCGCAGTCAAAACCAAGTACAATACTACACTCCAGTACACGAGACCTATAAACCCAGGCGTACTTCAAATTATCCGTCTAGATTTGTCTATGTTTTGGGCAAGATATTGACTGGATTTCAATATATTATCGTCGGAATCAAGGGGCTGTTAGTCGGACTCTTTAATCTGATTAGTGGCCGCAAAAATATCAAACAAAAGCTCCAGCATTTACCCACCACAGCCACGGGTTCTGTTTCCAAGCCTATATTACTCTTTCAGAGGCTGACTAAACAAAGGAAGATACTTTTATTAGTAGTCGTTTTGCTAATTTTTATCTTTGCTCAAAGTGTTATATACATGAGTCGCCGGGGCGAAACAGAAAAACAGCTGGAAATCTATTCTGAATCATTAGCTCAAGCCACCAGTAAACAAGAAGAGGCCGAGGCCAGCCTACTCTATGGTGATGAAGATGGGGCTAGATTATTATTGAGACAGGCCCAAGATCTGATCGCCAGCATCCCTGAAAAAGAGCAGGAAAAAAGATATCAATCCGACATTGCTGCTTTAGAAACCAAGATCGAGGCCTTGTACTCAAAGACCAAACATATCAATACAATATCCGATCCAGCGGTGATAGCTGACCTGGGAACACTCGAAGAGGGCTTAACCCTGAACGGAATAGCCGGAATATATAATGAGGAAATAATCGGCTTCTCAAATAATCAAACGGAAATATTTGAGACCAATATAAATACTAAGGAGTCGATAGCTATTGACTATACTGATCCAGCAGAAGGCTCCCCCGCTCTGGGCGCTCCGCTCAGCACTAGAGTTTCTGCTATATATGTTCCGGACAATACCATCTTAGAATATGACAGCGTAAATAACAGTTTCTCAAACGCCACGGTTGATTTCGAAAATCAAGATAGAACTCTAACCAGTTTAGTGACCTATAACGGTCGGCTATACTTTCTCGATACCAAAAATAATCAAATCTTCCGTCATCAGAAAGCCGGCGGAAACTATCAAACTGGTGATAGTTGGCTGACTGATGAAAACGCTGATGTAAGCAACGGCGTAGCTCTGGCTGTGGATGGTTCCATCTATGTATTGCGCTCAAACGGCGAGCTGACAAAATATTTCCAAGGCGGTTTGGATAACGAATTCTCACTCAGCGAAATTGACCCGGTATTGTCTAGTCCCACTAAATTATTTACTGACGAAGCGGCCAATTATATTTATATCCTAGAGCCGTCCCAAAAACGCTTGTTAGTATTTACCAGTAACGGTCGGCTGAAAAACCAATACACCTCAGAATCATTTGATAATCTGATCGATATGGCTATTGATGAAGCCAATAAAAAAGCTTATTTACTCAATGGCACTGTGATTTATACAGTCGATCTATTGGAATAAAGCATGACAAAATATATCTTGCACGGTGGGTACATAAAACGCGACACGGAAGATAATAAAAAATTCTTCCAGGAATTGGGTAAAGATCTATCTGATGAAAGTCAGATATTATTTGTACCATTTGCCAGAGAAAAAGACGTCTGGGATGAATTCATAAGCGGCACAGAATTAAAACTTAATTCAGTTGTTCCGGGTAAAGATTTTAAATTCATAATGGCTAAAGAGGATGCCAAAGCATTCGCCCAGCAAATTCAAGAATCTGATGCGGTTCTAATGATTGGTGGAGATACGCATAAACTTTTAGATTTCTTGAAACAGATTCAGGATCTAGAAAAATTATGGGAAGGCAAGATTGTAGTTGGCTCATCAGCTGGAGCGCAAGTACTGTCAAAATATTTCTATTGCAATGACACTACTGGCTATTATGAGGGTTTGGGGTTCTTGAATATAAAAGTCTTTGTCCATTGGTTTGAGGACAAGAAAGACGAATTGCGTAAATTAGAAGAGTTTGGAGAAAAACTAGAGGTATTAAAAATTCCTGAAGAAAAATTTGTAACTATCATAAAATAATATGAAAACCCAACTCTTATACATCCACGGCGGTTATACCTTTCACAAAAAGAAAGATTATTACCACATGCTGAAAACCAGGAAGCTGTCATTGGACAGGCATGTTCCGTGGACACACGACTACCTGGATAAAAAACTAGGCAGGCTCGTTAAAATTATCCGACCCAGAATGCCGCTTCAGGATTTCGCGCAGTACAAAGACTGGGTTATCCAGTTCGAACGGCATTTTCCCCTACTAAAAAACAATATCATCCTGATTGGCCAATCACTGGGTGGAGCTTTCCTGGCCAAATACTTATCAGAAAATAAATTTCCCAAGAAGATAATCTCAACCTATCTGGTCTGTCCCCCATTTGACGATACGTTACCGCTGGAAGATCTGGCTGGCGGATTCAAACTAAAATCTGATCTGTCGCTCCTGGAAAAGAATTCGAAAAACCTTTACTTAATGTTTTCCAAAACAGACAAAGTTGTTCCAGTTTCACAAGCTAAGAAATACGCTGCCAAATTGAAAAACGCAAAGATAATCATTTATAAGGATAAGAACGGGCATTTTCAGGTATCAACATTCCCGGAAATAGTTAACTTCATAAAGAAAGATTTAAAGAAAAGATAATGACTAAAGAACAATTAGAAGAAATCGTAATCTACATAGTTAACCAAGGCCTGAAAGCCATCCGGGAAAACACTGATGAACAAAATCTACCCGTTGACTACATAGGTATCTTTGCCAAAGACGACAAAGAGTATGAAGTCATGGATAATGTATTAAAAACAATAGGTAAGCCCGGAGATAAAACAGCCACCGCTTCTGGTTCCACATACTTACTCGATGAACCAATTCAGACACCAGCTGGGCCGCTAAAAGTACTAAAAGCCAGAAAGTCCGATCCAACTAGACCTCAACGTGGCGCTCCCGATTTCCGGGTAGCTAACTATGCGGAATTCAAAGAAAAAAACCTACGGAGGAAAAGTAATTTTTCACTCATGTTAAGAAAAGATTACGAAATGATGGAGCTTAAGGGCGAAGATGTGTTGGTCTACTTTCCCAGCAAACCATTTGATGTAAGGCAAAAACTATGAGAGCTGACATTGTCTCAAAAGCAAAAAATCTTATGCACCAGCGAACGATGAAGAATAATAAACCCGCCTGGCTGTTGACATAAATATAATAATAAACCATACTGATTAGGTTAATTTGACTTTGGTCGCATTCTGCGCGGCCTTTTTTGTGAAAAATATGGAAATAAGAAATATCGCAATTATCGCTCACGTAGACCACGGCAAAACCGCCTTAACCGACGCTCTGATGCGTCAATGCAACACCGCTAAAACCAATATCAGCATGGATAGTAACGCCCTGGAGCAAGAAAGAGGCATTACTATTTACTCAAAGAACACTTCGGTTTTCTACAAGGGCACAAAGATAAATATAGTCGACACCCCGGGTCACGTTGATTTCGGTTCCGAGGTGGAGCGCGTTTTGAGATCAATAGACTCCGTACTACTGGTCGTTGACGCCCAGGAAGGCCCGATGCCGCAAACTACTTTCGTTTTAAAAAAATCCCTTGAATTGGGCTTGAAGCCTATCGTAGTCTTTAATAAAATCGACAAGCCGGCGGCCAGACCGGATTGGGCCAATGACGCGGTTATGGAACTATTCATGAACTTGGGTGTTTCCGACGAACAACTTGATTTTCCGGTTGTTTATACGATCGCCAGAGACGGACTCGCAAAGTTGAAAATGACTGACGATGCAAAAGACTTATCCCCCTTACTGGATCTCATCCTTCGCGAAGTACCGCCAGCCTCTTCGGAAGTTTTTGAAAATAAAGCCCTTACCGCCCAAGTATTTAATCTCGGTTATGATAACTTCCTGGGCCGGCTGGCCGTTTCCAGAATTTATTCGGGCAAGATTAAATTGAATAATCGGGTATTTGTTAAAAAAATCAGCGGAAATATCGATTCTCACAAAGTAACAAAAATTTATACTTTTGAGGGGCTTGAAAAAAAAGAGGTTAATGAAGCCACGGCCGGAGACATCGTGATGATCGCAGGTATTCCCGATATTTTTATCGGAGAAACAATCTGCGAAGAAGAAGAACAATCGGCCTTACCCGCCATAAAAGTCGACGAACCTACGATCTGCCTTAATTTCCTGGTTAATAACTCTCCGCTGGCCGGTCGGGACGGGCAATTCGTTACCAACCGTCAAATCAAAGAAAGACTCGAAAAAGAATTAGAAATTAACGTAGGTTTGAGGATAGATTTTTCTTTAACTGATTTCTATAAAGTATTCGGGCGAGGAGAATTACACATAGCCATTCTTCTGGAAAACATGCGAAGAGAGGGCTATGAACTGCAAGTTTCCCAACCGCTGGTTATTATCAAAGAAATTGACGGCAAAAAATGTGAACCGTTTGAAGAAGTAACCATCGATATCCCAGAAAAATATTCGGGGGTCATTATTGAAAAAATTTCAAAGCGAAAAGGCTCTTTACTGGAAATCAAACCAGAATTAAAAAATATCAGAATAATTTTTGAAATACCTACCCGGGGCCTGCTGGGATACAGAAACGAGTTTATGGTAGATACCAAGGGCGAAGGAATCATTTGCTCTCGCATAATCGGATTCAAACCCTGCGTTGACGGTATAGAAAAACACAGTTTTGGCTCAATGATTTCCATGGCTACCGGAAAATCTCTGGCTTTTTCCCTGGCCAATCTACAAGAACGCGGCGTATTATACATTGAACCTAATACAGATGTTTACGAAGGTATGATAATAGGCAGTGCCACAAAAGGCTACGACATGAAAGTCAATCCTATCAAAGGAAAACATTTGACCAACATGCGCGCCGCCAAAGCCGATGATGCCTTGAATCTCACGCCGCCAATAAAATTAACATTGGAGCGAGGCCTGGAAATAATAAAAGAGGGCGAATTTCTGGAAATAACGCCAAAAAACATAAGACTAAGAACGAATATATAGTCATATAAAAAGCTGAGCATTTTCAATACACTCGACAATCTGTCCTGGGTGTTTTTTATATGGGCCAAGAATTGAAAGAAGATTTTTTTATTTAAAAAAAGAAGGGCCACATATAGAATCCTTCTCTGCTAAAGGCTGGCCGCATCCGGCCTGGTTCGCATCTCGGTGAGCCTTTTGATTCCACCATAGACAGTCGTGGCAAGAAAAAAGGCTTGGCAACCAACCACACCCCAGGCATCACCCCAACCATCGATAATCTGGCCGATCTGCCCGGCTACCATCATCAGAGTGAAAACCAGAAACTTCCGATCGGAAAGATGGCCAGCATTCTTCATCAGCCAGGCCCAACCCACCATTTGAGCAACAATGGCTAGGTAAACGATACCAGCAACTATCATGTCCCCTCCTTGTCCGTTGAATGAACGTTTTGAACAGATTAAGTTACTATATAGGATTAATTTTGTCAACGTAATAAAAACCGAGGTAGAGTTTTCGCTATTAACGAATTCTTTCCTCGGTTTTGTGTTAGCTACCTCCTGCATCTGCAAAAAGTGTAAGTATCGTAGATAATGAACTCTCCCAGCAATAGCGGGAGAAAAAGCAATAGGTACCAGACGACAAGGACCAGGTGGGCCCAAGAAGTTGTGGGAACAACAAAGTCAACCGGATCATATCCGGCATCCACCACCGGCTGGAACGCACTAGCCAAATACACCCCCGCTTTGAGCAGTGGGATGGCAGATATGACACCCATGACTATGAACAGGATCTTGATCAGTCTGCGGTTCCGTCTGAAACAAATATACATGATGTTCAACCCCCTTTTTTTTTAGCCTTCATTAAAAGTCATTTTTTTAATGATCACATTACGCAACAATCAACGTAACGCTGTATTATACTTTGTTTTCGCATGAAGTCAAGGTAAAAATTAATTTGCATTTAATTATCAGAGATGTAAAAATAAAGTTATGTCAGAAAGGTATCAACATAGAGGCTTAGACGCCGAAATCAACAAGGGTTTGCCAAATAGTTTTGAAAGTTTTCGTGAACGCTATCGTCAAAACGTAGAGCTCGACGTTTCTTTATTAAGTGACGGTAATATTGCGGTTCTTCATGCTAAGGATCTAGGTCTGTCACAAGAAGAGATCGAAGCCATAAGCCTATCTGAAATAGAAAAAATATCGATTCCCGATAGAGCTGGTCGAGACAGCGGGCTTGTGCCAACTTTTGAGGAATACGCATTTAATTGTTTAGACCGAGGCAATGGCCTAATGATTGAGATAAAAGCCAGCACACCAGATAAAGCTCAGGAGCTGGCTCGTAAAATAGTGCAAAGAATCTCAAAAATGTCTCGAGAAGACAAGACTTTTTCTGAGCACCCTGAATATCTACAAGAAATGGGGTTACACTCGTTCTCTATCGAAGCCCTCGAAGCAGCTAAGCAAGCCTCCGCGGAATTGAAAACCGATCTTGCCCGAGGACTGCTCTGGTCATCCAAACCAGAAAACGCAGCTAGCAGTAATCTGTTTGCATCAGTAATTGAAAGGTCGGGCTATAAACCGGGTGATGACTGGACCAAAAAAGGAATTGAACTCGCAGCCAGTCTGGGCGTAGAATCAATTGATCTACATGATTCAGTTGTGGATCAAAGTATGGTGCAATATGCCCACGAAAAAGGGCTAAAGGTGTTTGTCTGGGTTGTAAATGACCCGGCCAGAGCCGAGCAATTGGAAGATATGGGTGTAGATAAAATTATTACGGAAATATAAAGAAAAACCCCCGACGTGCACGATCGGGGGTCGCCCTGCAATACCAGCCAGCGCATGTTGGCGCTAACTGGGTGTCAGTTGGAAATCGGGCGTTAGTTCCCAACTACCCACCTGGACAAATTTATTATCCCCTGGAAAGACGGCGGGCCAGCCTCGTACTTCAGGAGTCCAGCTAGAGATGTCGCCTGTCTTGAAAAATGTACCCCATTATTGGCACACTGGAACATGCCTCAGGGTATCCGGCAAGCGACAATAAAACATATCATAAGTAATAATAGTTGTCAATAGTATAAGGGTTTGTTCTCAATAAAACAAAAAGCGCCGTTCCCTTATTGTCATGCCGAACTTGTTTCGGCATCTCATTAACCACGATTGATTATTGAGACCCTGAAACAAGTTCAGGGTGACAGAGGAACGGCGTTTTATGTTGTGTATTTTTTATTTCAAGGTAACTGTGGCGCCAGCTTCTTCCAGCTTCTTTTTCATTTCTTCAGCCTGCTCCTTCGGTACATCTTCTTTGATCACGGCTGGAGCTGATTCAACCAGCTTCTTGGAATCCTGCAAACCTTGTTCGGTAATCTCTTTGACTGCTTTGATGGCAGCAATCTTGTTTGATCCAGGAGCTGTCAATTCAACGTTGTAGGCGCTCTTTTCCTCGGCCTCGCCGCCTTCGGCACCGGCAGCAGCTGCGCCACCAGCCATCATCATTGGAGCGGCAGCTGATACACCAAATTTATCTTCGAGGATTTTCACAAGTTCTGAAAGTTCCAGCACGCTCATCTTTTCGATTTGTTCGACAAGCGGTTTGAATTTTTCAGGAACTTCCACTTCTTTCTTTTCCTCGGGTTTTTGTTCTTCAGTCTTGTTTTCTTCTGACATAGTAATTAATTTAATTATTTATTAAGTTTTTGAATCGCTAATTGCCTTCAAAGCATAGACTAAGCTGCGAATATTTCCCTGTAATACGTTCACAAACCCGGTAACTGGTGCCTGGATCGTATAAACAGTCTTAGCAATTAATTCTTCGCGGCTTGGCAGTGACGCTAATTCATTTACAGCCTCAACCGCAAGATATTTGCCTTCCAGAAATCCACCAACTATCTGAACCTCTGTATGCTCTTTCATAAAGCCCTTTATGGCCTTGGCGGCACCAACCTCGTCCTTGCCTGTTGCCAAACCGATAATACCTTTTACGGTCTCAAGCTCGGCGCCTTCGTATTTGGCATTTTCCAAAGCTTTTCTCAGAAGGGTTTTTTTGGCAACAAACAGTGTGGCCTCTTTTTCTCTCAAATCATTTCTCAGAGCCTCCATATCTTTGACTGTGACACCTTCAAAAGTAGCCAGCACCGTGGACATGTTTTCTTGAACGCTTTCTTGTATGTTTTTTAAATCCTGTTCTTTTTGTTGACGTGTTTTTGGCATATTGTTGTGTTTAAATAAAAACTACGGCTTCCACCGTAGACATTAAGAAAAACTAGTGTTTTACCTCGGAAGGCGGTTTTTAACCCTGTACCCGAACGTATGTTATTGGCACAGAGACCCTCTGTCTACGGTCAAATGTAGTATATCAAATATTGTAACAGTGTCAAATCTTGGGCTTGATTAAAGTTCCCCTAAAACCCTCTTTAGCTAAAATTCGTCTAAATCTTTCCGTTTTAGCGCCATTAACTATATAAACGCTCATTTTGTACCTCTTGGCCAAACGAGACGCCACAGGATCAAATGGTGTATTTAACCTGGGGCTCCATTTTTTGGGAATCATTTTAAAATATTCAGCCCAGGTGGTTTCGCTCACCTTTTTGGCATTTTTAAACTTCCTGGGGTCTTTTGTGTAAACGTAATCAATGTTTGTCAGGTTAATCACTTCTTGGCTCTGATATGTTCTAGCTAGCAGGACAGCATCTTTATCTGTAGAACAACCTGGCTGCCAGCCACCAGCACACAAAACTTGTTTATTGGTTTTTACTTTCTTTGTCGGATTCCAAACAATCTCCGAATAAGCTAACGACCCGAAAAGAATCCTGATAAATTCTGCATGAAAGCGCGTAGCTGCAATTCCTAGCCAATCCAAATCAATTGGCTTGGGTTTTATTAATTGGCGGACTGATTCGTTGTAGCGCCGATTTAACTTTCCGCCCCCAGTTACGATAATGACTCGATTATTTTTGTTACGTAAAAAATCCAAAACGACCTTACGGAACTTCTTTAGAAATGCGAGATCCACCTTCCCGGCTTCAGGCACTATCAGAGAACCGCCTAGTGATATGACGACTGTACGTTTCATTAATTAAGATACTTGGCTTTATTAAGCTTGTGTTCCTCAAAAGTCTTGCTAAATATAGTCTGGCCATCCGGAGCGTTTAAGTAATACCAGTATTCATTGGGTTCCGAGTTTGCCACGGCGGCAATGCTGGATAGTGACGGATTGCAAATCGGACCCGGCGGCAAACCAGTGTGCAAATATGTGTTATAGAGAGATTCCACTTTGGTGTCATTGATGGTTGGCTGAAGAGCGTCTTTTCCAGTAACATAGTTTACGGTTGCGTCTGATTGTAAAGGCATCCCAGCATCTATCCGTCTTAAAAAAAGATCTGCGACCTTTTGCCTATCCTCATATATATCTACCTCTTTTTCAACAATAGAAGCCAAAGTTACGGTTTCAAAAATGGATAACGAACTATTTTTAATTTTTGTTCTAATATCATCATCCAATTTTAAATCAAAATTATCTAACATTTTCTGAATGATCTGTGCTGGTGTTGCATCGTCATATACAAAATAAGTGTCAGGAAACAAATATCCCTCCAAACTCGCCGAAGCCGGTTTATCAACTATAAAATCATATGTTTCTCCAGGTATGATATTTCGTGAATCACTTTCGCTAACAGTATTAATAAAATCTTTAATTAAAGCCTCTCCGTCTTTATTTAAATTATTTGAAAAAATTTCAGCATAGTGCTCAGCTATTTGGAGAGCAGTCCACCCTTCAGTGACTTTAAATGTCTCAATGTTAGAATCAGTATCCCCTAAAGTGATAATATCAACAATACTTTCTATAGACTGGTCGGTTTTTAAGCTATACGTTCCAGCTAGAATTTTCGAAGACAGACCTTCCAGCCAAACATACCACTCAAAGGCCCAAGTGGTTTTTATCAAACCAGCCTCTTTTAAATTGGCTGAAACTTGGTTCACGCCCTGGCCGCTCTCAATCTCAAAAACCACTTCATGAGCATCATCCGTACTGTCGGGAGCCTTCAGCGAACGGGTAAAAAACCAAAATCCCATCCCCGCCACTATGATAATCAAAATCACTAAACCGATAACAATGTTGATGAATTTCATTAGAGATATTTATTTTTACGTTTCTTTTCTAAAAGCTCGACTAATTTTTTGACGTCTTGAGCTTTGTCTTTTCGGCAAATCAATAGAGCATCTTTGGTGTCAATAATCATCATATCTTCAACGCCAGAAGTTGCTATTAATTTACCGGCCAGGCTGTAAATTAGACTGCCTGAGGTATCTACCCCAATATGTTCACCACGAATTATATTGTCAGAATCAGTATCCGATAAAACCTCTTTAACCGAACGCCAGTGGCCAATATCCTGCCAAGTAAAATCAGCCGGCACTACCAGCATCTTTTTTATTTTTTCCATGATACCGTAATCTATTGAGATTGGTTTTATCTTATGAAACTCAGTCTTAAGCACCTTTAATTCATCCGACTGACCCATATGCTTCTGGATCTTCATCAGTTTCTGATAAGTCTGGGGCAGATGCTTCTGATACAATTTCATGAGATGGTCAGCTCTCCAGAAAAACATGGCTGGATTCCAAAGATACTCCCACTTTTTCAAAAACATCTGAGCAGTTCTCAAATCCGGCTTCTCCACGAATCGCTCGGCCGCAAACACTTCATCCTTATCAAAAACCATTTTCTGGCTGCCCATTTTTATATATCCATAACCGGTTTCCGGATAAGTGGGGTTAATTCCAATCAATACTGTATGGTCAGGCTTCTGAGCCGTGGCCTTGGCAGCCAGCTTAATAAACCTGGCGTAGGTTGTGGCCGGATCAATATAATGATCCGTATTAGCTGTGAAAATTACTTCTTTAGGATAACGCTTATGGATCATAGCAGCTGCTAAACCTATTGCAGCCGCTGTATCTTTTCTCTCCGGCTCAATGGAAAAATTCTTGATTTTGAATTTAGCTACTTGTTTTTTTATTAAATTGTACTGCGATTGGCCGATCGCCAGATAAATATCGTCTTTTTTTAAAAAACGTAAAAGGCGCTTCAATGTCATTTCCAGAAGCGTCTCTCGACCAATAAATGGCTGGGTCTGTTTGGGAAGTTTTTTACGTGATACCGGCCATAGCCTGGTACCGCTCCCCCCAGATAATACTATTGCTTTCATAAATAACAGTTTAGCAAATTTTTAGCTTTTTGTCGCCTAGTAAATTTTAGTCTGGAATTAAAGGCACAAAAGCAAAGCCCGGGTATCTCTTTTCACTAAAATTGCCCTTTTGATCTTTTATCAACAAGACAATATCTTGCATATTTTTTCCCACCGGTATAACTAGACGTCCATTGGGCGCTAGTTGGTCTTTCAGGGCCTGGGGAATTAATTTAGCTGCTGCGGCAACTTGAATCCGATCATAGGGAGCATGTTTTTTGTAACCTTTTGTACCATCACCATAAACAAACTCCAGATTATCGAAACCATACCTGCTGGCATTCTCTTCTCCGAACTCTTTTACCTCTTTAAGACGCTCGATTGCTATCACCCTACCCTTATCCCCAACCAAATGGGCTAACAAGCAGCTAGTCCAACCCGAACCAGATCCGACGTCCAAAACCTTGTTGCCCAATTGAGGCTGAAGAAGTTCTAACATGAAGGCAACAGTAAGAGGCTGAGAATTAGTTTGTCCGGCCAAAATCGGCAAAGGGGCATTTATCTCTGAATCTTGTTCTAATTTTTTATGTCCTTCACTCTTGGGAAATAAAAAGTCTGTTCGATTGACCTCTCGAAAAGCTTGAATAATTTCCGGAGTCCGTAAATACTCATCTCCGATTAATTCTTCTGTCAGATTTTTCATATTGATTTTTTATAGTAAATATGCTATACTTAGAGTACAAAAACAAAAAACAAAAACAAATGCTAACAAAAAAACAACGGGTGTTTCAGATACTCACCACATTTTTGGTGACAGGAGTAGGTATGTTTGGCCTGCTTTTTTTATTCCCTGACCCAGCTCAGGCAAAGATTATCCATTCGGTCCAAGATATAATCTATCTAACTAACCAGGAACGCATCCGGGATAATCTGCCCGCTCTTACCGTAAACTCAGAATTAACCGAAGCCGCTCATGCCAAAGCCCAGCATATGCTGGATTTCGAATACTTTGATCATCACAGCCCTGACGGTCGAGAGCCCTGGGATTTCATAGAGGAAGCTGGCTACCCCTACATTTATGCCGGTGAAAATTTAGCCATCAATTATTCTAACTCGCTGGCCACCTTTCAGGCTTGGATGGACAGTCCGTCACACAAAGAAAATATACTCTTCCCTCATTTCCAGGAAATCGGTATCGCCACCCACAGTGCAGAACGAGACGGATTAATGGTTACTGTTTCCGTTCAGATGTTTGGCAGTCGTGATGATTACTCGCCTTTTCAAGCCTATTTGTCGGACGCTAATTATCAACCAAAAAAAACTGAGTCTCTAGTTGATAAGCAAACCGTAGATAAAGATGGAAAGAGCGGCTATGTAGCTTCTTCAGTGTCTTATTTCCGCGACCGCGCTGCTCCACCCGACCAACCCAGCGATTATTCGCCCCTACTCTGGATTATTTTAACCGCCTATTGCTTGATAGTCATCGGGCTGTTGTTTTATTTTACGCAGCGTCAACTATTTTTCAGTTTTATGAAAAAATTCGCATTTTTTGCCTGGATGCTGATGATTTTCCTGGTCTTAACTTAAAACACCGGTGGTTATCAAGATAACCAGAGCTATTGCCAATATTATTCGATAGACGGCAAAAGCGTTTAAAGACCGATTGCGTAAATATCTCAGGAAATATTTAATGCATAAGTATCCGCTGATCAGACTGGCTAAAAAACCAGTTAAATACACAACCCAATCACTGATTAATACCCCTTGATCAATTAGGTCGAGCATTTTTTTAGTGCCGGCTCCAAAGATTATCGGCAGAGAAAGCAAAAAAGCGAATCGCGCCGCTGCTTCTCTCTTCAATCCGCAAGCCAAACCTGTTATAATAGTAATGCCAGAACGGGACACTCCAGGGATCAAAGCAATGGCTTGAGCAAATCCGATTGTTATGGCAGAATTAAGCTTAATAGAATTAATATCGTTTGCCCTCTTAGCAATCTTCTCAATCAAGAAAAAAAAGAATGCGCCAATAACCAAAGCAATAATTATCACCCAGAGCGATCTCAGAGAATCTTCTATTTTGTCCTCAATCAGATAACCGATCAGTGCTGCCGGTATCGTCCCGACAAATAAAAACCAAGCCAGACGCTGATCAACATTATTGCGTAAATCCCATTTGGCAAAACTAGAAAAAAAGCCTCTCAAATATCTCAAAATATCTTTCCCAAAGAAAATAACCAGAGCTACCAGGGTTCCACCGTGCAGTACCACGTCGAAGCCTAAGTCAGAACCGATCTCCAACGGCCAGATATCATGCAGTATCACTAGATGACCGGTGCTAGAAATCGGCAAGAACTCGGTTAGCCCCTGAACAATACCGTAAATTATCGAATAAATTATTTCCATCATATGGATATCCCAAAAATATTAATTGCTTCGTTAACCGCTGGATTCGCCACCCAGATATTTAAATTTGTCAGAGAGGCGTTTAAGGGTCATGTCAATTGGAATCTTTTGAATTCCTACGGTGGCATGCCTTCAGCTCACACCGCCTTTGTTTCATCTCTGACTACCGCCGTAGGCATCAGTGAAGGAGTTGATTCAGCTGGTTTTGCTATTTCATTCATATTATCATTGATTATAGCTCGAGACGCTATTGGATTTCGAAGATATTTGGGTACGCACGGCCGAGTAATCAATATGTTGATGCGAGAATTGCCCGACGGTGAAGAGCTCAAATACCCGATGCAGCTAAAAGAACGAGTCGGCCATACACCCCTGGAAGCTTTAGTTGGGGCGCTGGTAGGAATTTGCATCACTCTCATGTATTACTGGCTGGTTTTTTAAACACTACTTCTGACAATTGGGACAGTAATGAGTAGACCGGCTCCCCTGCCGGATCCTTTTTATTTTAGCTTTTTTGCACCTTTGGCACAACTTTCCTTCACGGCCATAGACTTTTAAATATTTCAGCATGCCGCCTTCGCGTCCTAACCCGTCACGATAATTCCTCATAGTGGTGCCGCGCTTTTGTATGGCCTTTTTTAATACTTTGGGAATAACCTGGAACAGCCTTTTCAATTCTTCCTTATTTAAACTTCCAACCTTACGGGTCGGCTTAATACCAGACCAAAACATAGATTCATCAACATAGATGTTTCCCAAGCCGACTAAAATTGACTGGTCTAATAAAGCGAGTTTGATAGGAGATCTTTTCTTTCTCTTCAAGGAATCAAAAAAGTATTGAAAGGTAAACGATTTATCAAAAGGCTCTGGTCCCAATTTTTTGAGCTCAAAAAAATCAGATAATTCTTTCGTGGACTTTATCAACAAATAACCGAACTGTCTCAAGTCATTAAAGTACAAAAAACTACCTTTACTTAACTCAAAAATTACGTGGGTATACTTATTTGGTAAATGCTCTGTTCCACCTAATATATAATGTCCGCCAGTTTGAGTTTTACCTTTGGCGGAAACAAAAACCAGCTGTCCGGTCATTTTCAAATGAATGACAACTGTCTGGCCATTTTTCAAATCAATCAGGAGCATCTTGGCTCGACGCCGCACGTTGGTTATTACCTGGTTCTCGGTTAAATGACAAAAAAGCTTATCTGGCATTTGAACCAGTTTAGATAAACGAATCCTTATTTTCTTTATTTTCTTATCACGAAGTAACGGCTTGAGATCGTTTTTGACCGTCTCCACCTCTGGTAATTCCGGCATTATTTACGTTTTAATAACTTCTGAACCTTAGTAGCTTCATTGCTTACTAAACGAGAAGGGTCCTTTTGGCAATCTTCTAACAAGGGTTCTACCCGGTCCTGATTGTCCGGATGCTGGCTCAAGAATTGATATATGCTCGTTATAGCGCTTTTTCTTACTTTAGGGTTATCATCTCTCAATCCCACTGTTAGCGTCTGAAAAGCCAAATTTTGGGCTGCTTGGCTCTTTAGGGGCAACCGGCTAATCGCCCCAATAGCTGACTGACGTACTCCGGGGCTTTCACTTCGTAAAAGCTCAGTCATTTCCTGCAAGACATCTCGAGAATAATCCCCTCTCATGCCTGGAGCCACTCTATATCCAACGTCTGAAACATAACCCCAGGTTTTGAAAATCGAATTAAACAATACAAATGTAAACTTCCGAATTGCATCCTGAAACATATGAGGGTTAAGCCTGACTGCCGCACCCATCGCCTTAGCTGCACCGGTTCTAATATCTTTTCGGCTATCTTTTAAGAGATCAATGACAATCTTCTTGGCCTGAGTGCTATCCAGCATCATCCGAGCTACTTCGGATGAACTACTTCCGTTCTTATTCTCCATCTGTCGGAGTTTTTTGACTATGTAGCTTTTTAAAGACATATCAGCTGAAAAACAATATAGCAAATACGATCACAAACAGCGTCAACAAGGTCGCCAAGGTGGCGACCACTGTTTTGACGGCCTCAGCATATCTCTGCTTAGTAACAAGCAGCACTGGATAACCAAAAACTATCAGGCCAGAAACTCCAGCGCTGAAGACAAACAAAGTCAGCATAACTACAACGTTCATAACTGGAACTTCAGAAGAATCATAAAGGCCTTCAGTCGAAAACATAAATAGGCCTACTAAGAAAATATAAACGCCTTCCAGCAAACCAGCCAGTATCCCGCGACTAATATAACTTTTTTTACCGTCTTCCATGTTAATCAAGTTTAAAGCTGTCGCCCGCTTCTATCTCTATCCACTGATCAGTGTCAGGCTCAAACTTATACGCCTTCAAAGTATGCACTTTTTCAGTCTTGGAATACTCGCGCACTATGGTTTTGTCCGAGCCTATGCGCTTGGAGCCCATTGATTTCTCGCCGAGAACCACTGGTTTGGATGTTCTTTCGAGTTTCATCTGGCCTATGGGGCCGTTAAACTCTATAGTTTCCACTTGACCGGGATCGTCTTCGGGCAGCTCTTCCGTATCTTCTGAAATAATTTTAAACGATTCTTTAATTTTTGCTTTTACTTCCTCCCACTTTTCGTCAGTCATATGTTTATCATTTACTATTTTTCTTGATATCTTTTCTTAGATCAACAATCATTTTTTTTACTTTCATAAGCTGCTCTTCGGTTCTGATATCAGCCTGCAAATCAGCTTCATCGCGTGCGTCATCTCTACGCGCAAGCTGATTGGAATACATCAATAAAATGACTACTAGATAAATAGCCTCTAGAGAAACGACTAAGGTCAATAAATCAATGTCTAACTTAAAGATAAACCACAATGTAAACCATACGGTATGTAAGAATATTGCCCACCAGGAGCCAAAAAAAACGCTGATTTTGCTAGCGACATCATCACCTATTAAACGGTTGAAGTAAAACCTTCTTTTACCCCTTTTAGTGGCCATATTGGTTATTATTAATTATCTACCTTTATTATAATATTTTTTTGATAAAATAAAAACCCGCTGTTGTCCTAACAACGGGAATTACTGTTCAGGCAGCCGGAACTGCTTGAGCCTCTTTGCTGCGGCCAAAAGTCCGTCGGACCCACCAAGCCACAAGCAAGGCCGCGCCATGGACGATCCAGCCGGGAATCAAGAAGATGCATACGAACCAGACCCAGGGCTTATACCACTTCCATCCCAGGTAGCGCCGGTCTTCCAGATCGCCCTGGAGAGATGTGGAAATGATATAGACAAACATCACTGACCAGGACAAGATTATCCAAGTCAGAAATACGTAACCCAGAAAAGATATCTGTCTTATAGTTTCCCGAGGAGGCTCTATCTCAGGGTGCTGGTAAGCATGGATTATCCTGGAAACAAACTGAGGCGCTAATGTACCAGACTTGAAAGAGTCTAGCCAAGAAGCGCGACTTTCAATGAGGTGCATGGCCTCAAATATCTCGGCTCGTGACCATCCGGTGCGAGTCTGCAGCCAACTGACATCACTGGGGATGTACCCCTGCCAAGCTAACTGGTGTTGACGCTTGACTCCAGCGCAAGAAGCACGCCACAGAACGGTGAATACCTCCTTCAGATTCTCGGTCTTGGGGTCACAGGCACTCAGAACCGACCTGAAATACTGAGCCAGCTCTACCCGGCCATGTTCAATCCCATCACTGCGTCCCTGCATAGCCAGATAGGTTCGGTGCGCATACAACTCCCCCGCCTCCTTTCTGACCAGATCATTACTGTATATTAGAGACATGGCCAGAAAGATAACAACACCCACCACCAGACCAGGCCAGGACTTCTTCCAAAACACTCTCATGGGTTATCCCTCCCTAATATCTCCCCTCTCTTTCAACGAACACGTGCCAAAGCTTATCAAGAATAAATATCCGAGTCAATAAAAAAACCCGGTGTCAACAATGACACACGGGAAGGTTCGAGTCGTTCGGGTCTGGGGGAATCAAGGAATGCGGTTCCAGACAATATCGATTGTATTCCCAGAGGACAAGGGCCAGCAATCCAAACATCAGTACTGTAGCCGGGAGAAAGACGGCCAGACCGACCTTATACCAGAGACGTTCCGGGTTCCAACGATACCACGGACCGTCATCTGTGGTCCCATCCTTAATCCTGTCCAGGTCAAAGTCCTGTGAGTTTTCTTCCCGGCACAGAGCGCAGAGCCCAAGAACAACGATGGACAGGCCGAACCAGAGTAGTAGCGTCTGACCGACATTGATCTTGCCTTGGATGCACCAGGACAGAATCATGGCCAGCGCCATTACTCCCAGAATGAACCAGGTCAAATTCCAGGAAAATCTTTTCATGTATTTTCTCCTTGTGGATGATCGGCAAAAAAAGAACTGCTTTAAATTTACAGTCCTTAACGTAATATGTCAATTATTATGCGATCAAAAATATTCCACCGATAATCAATATGATGGCTATAATTTTTTGAAAAGAAACCTTCCGGCTTATTTCTTCTTGAATCCAATTAGGTTTGATTTGAGTTAAAATCACAGTCCAGATAAATAGAAATAAATATTGAACCGCTACAACCGCCGAAGCCAATGAGACATACCAAAGTGACACTGCAATAGTATAAAGAAATACAGCTACTTGAGAGTTTGATTCAGAAATCGAATATAGTACTATCCCCTTCCAACCTCTTTCTTTGATGGTTTGGCGCAGTAACGACAACAATCTTAAGAACACGATCAATCCGATAATACCGGCGAATAAAGTGAACCAGCCATAAATCGTCCAATAAGAATAGAAATCCAACAAGTGTTTTGTAACTACTGATTGGGCTGAGGCAACAAAAGCAGATATAATCATCAATCCAAATGCTCGACTGTGCAGTAACGCCATTAAGTTACTACGAAACATAATAAGCGCAGAACCTATTACTATTATGCCAATCCCTAAATATGTTTTAAAAGAAAAAATCTCGTCCAATAAAAACGCTCCTAGAATGGCAACAAAAACAGGCACTAAAGCAAAAACCGGAACCACACGGGAAATCTCCTCTATCTTGGCTGCTACAAAATATGTGTAGCCCATTATAATCCATAACACTGCAGTGCCAGCTAATAACAGTAAGTGGTTAAATGATACGGCTTCATGATAAAAGATTAGTACTCCACCGCCAAAAACAACATGGACAACGCTTAAGGGAATATAAATTAATCCCGGGTTACTCAGGTGTTTTGAAACAACATACTTGTCGATAATATTTGTTATCGACCAGATGAAGCCTACTAGGATTGATAGTGTTAACGCTAAAACCATAATTAATCGTTTTTCTACACCGTGTCGTTATTCCGGACATTGATCCGGCATCTCAAAATACCAAATACGTGGTAAAGGAGACGCCGCGTCAAGCGCGGCGTGACGATAAGTTGTTATTTATTAATATCATACCAACCATTTGCCAAATCAAGCATTTTTTGATTGTCTTTTCTTATTAAATCTAGTTTCCACTTACGTCTCCACTTTTTCAGTTTTTTCTCACGCGCAATCGCAATTGTTATATCATCGGTTTCTTCAAAATACAAAAGCTTTGTTAAATGATATTTTTTACTAAATCCATCATTTTTTCCGGTTTTGTGCTCATATATTCTGCGCTCCAAATTATTGGTTACTCCAAGATAAAGAGTTGTTACTAAATCATTGCTGATTATGTACACGTAATAAACACGTTCTCTCATAGCTTATTACCGGATCTCCCAACCATCTTTTATATCAATTTTTACAGCAACTTGTCACGCCGGACACAATCCGACATCTTACAGAAGCTAAGTGATGTGAGATGCCGCGTCAAACACGGCATGACGATGTGTTTCTTGCTTAACGTTTTCGTAACCCTCCTAAACTGTCACGCCGGACTTGATCCGGCGTCTCAAATAACCAATAACTTTCTATTTAATAACATATTCCCACCCCGGCTGCCAGGATTTTGTATTGCGCCAATCTTGTTCAATCACCTGCTCCCAGGTTTTTCCATTCAACAAAACCTCTATGGCCAGCTGCGGGGCTTTATGAGCCATGATGGCCACGTGTTTACCAGCGTACTTATTTTTCAAATCATCCAAAAAGCTTTTCAAGCGCTGTTCAACATTTTTTAGACTTTCGCCTTTGGGAAATGGCTTTTCAATAAAGTTGCGATAATCAACACTGTCTTCTGATTTCCGTGTTAGATCGCCATAATTGCATTCGCGCAATCTCTTCTCCTGGATAAATTCATACTGGCCGCCAAAACCCAATTCAGCCGAATCTATTGCCCGTTTCAAATCAGAGGTAAAAAACGCATCAAATTTTTGGTCACCGATTTGCTGGCCCAATTCTTTGGCTTGTTTAATTCCTACCTCTGACAACTCTCCTGGTGCCCAGCCAGTACACAATCCCTGCTCATTGTCGGCTGTAGTTCCATGAACAAAGTATGTAATTTTTATATTCATACAATAATTATTTCTTCTTATAATATTTCCTATTCTTTAAATTCTCCGGCAGATAGTCTTGTTTGCCTTCTTCCTCAGTGTAATCGTGCGAGTATTTATAATCCTTGCCATAACCTAAATCCTTCATCAGCTCAGTTGGAGCATTGCGCAGATGGATCGGCACTGGATCATTGAGTGTTTCTTTGACATCTTTTTGGGCGGCCATGAAGCCTGTGATCACAGCATTGGATTTCGGTGCCAGGGCTAAATAGATTGCGGCTTGGGCCAAGTTTAATTGAGCCTCAGGAAAACCGACGTATTCAACAGCGTGGGCTGCGGCATTAGCCACGAGCAAGGCTTGCGGATCAGCATTGCCAATATCCTCTGACGCTAAAACAACCATCCGGCGAGCAATGAATCTGGGATCCTCCCCGGCGGTGATCATTCTAGCCAGCCAATATAAAGCTCCATCTGGACTAGACCCGCGCAATGATTTGATAAACGCTGAGACGACATTGTAATGCTCATCACCCTTTTTGTCATAGCGCAAAAATCTGTTTTGCAGTGCGTCCTCAATGGTTTTCTTCTGGATATGCCAAATACCCTTTTTATCTGGCTGGGCGCTTTTGACAGCTATCTCAATGGCATTCAAGGCACTTCTAGCATCGCCATTGGAAGCTCGGATTATCAAATCCAAGGCTTGCTTGCCTATTTTAACATTATATTTTCCTAAACCATGCTTTTTGTCCTGGAGCGCTTTCTTCAAAATCTTGCCGATGTGTTCCGGGTCCAAGCGCTTCAAAACATAAACTCGGCTTCGGGAAAGAAGCGGAGAAATTACTTCAAACGAAGGATTCTCAGTAGTTGCGCCAATCAACACGATTGTTCCATTTTCAACGTAAGGCAAAAAAGCATCTTGTTGAGCTTTGTTCCAGCGATGGATTTCATCTACAAAAAGTATCGTACGTTTGCCGTGAAACTTTCTTAGGTCCTGAGCTTTTCGCACCACCATTCTCAATTCAGCGACGCCCGCAGCCACGGCTGAGATTTGAACGAATTCTGATTTTGTCTTCTGAGCGATAATCCGAGCCAAGGTTGTCTTGCCAGAACCGGGCGGACCCCAGAGGATCATTGAGAACAACTCATCGTTTTCTATCGCTTTACGTAAAACCTTGTCTGCGCTAATTATCTCATCCTGCCCTAAATATCCATCAAAAGACTCGGGCCTGATCCGATCGGCCAGCGGCGCCTCTTTGGCCAGTTCTTTATTCATTTTATCGTCGAATAAATCTGTCATATTTGAATATTAGCATATAAAAACAATGCAAGCGAAGATGATAATTTCCGCCTAATCTTTCTGAAAATTATTTCATTATTTTACTTACCAAACCGCCTCTGTCGTGCTTGAAAATCTTTGATTATATTATCAACGTCTTTTTCGTTAAAATCCGGCCAATGCTTATCAATAAATGAATACTCGGCATACTCCAGTTGCCAAGGCAAGAATCCTGAAGTCCTGTGTTCGCCGGAAGTTCTAACAATCATGTCCGGATCCGGCAACCCTGGCGTGTATAAATTGTCACTGATTACTTTCTTATCAATCTCGTCTGGGGTGATTTTTTTCTTCAGAACATTTTTTACCATATCAATTATTTCAGCCCGGCCTCCGTAATTTAAACAAAGATGAACCACGCCCCTGGTATTATTCTTGGTTCTTTCAACCGCGTTCTTGATATAGTTCTGCAGCTTTTTTGGAAATTCATCGATCCGGCCAGAAACTACCAGTCTGATGTTTTCATTATCAAAACGATCGAGCCTGTTCTTAAACACATCTTCAAAAAGCTGGAATAGATAATTAACTTCCCGCTTAGCCCGTCTCCAATTCTCGGTTGAGAAGGCCCAAAAAGTTAAGACCTTAACTCCGCGATCAATAGCGGCGTAACAAGTTTTTTCCATTACATCAACACCTTTTTTGTGTCCAAAAAAAGTTGGTAAATGTTTTGATTTGGCCCAGCGGCGGTTGCCGTCAGGGATTATAGCAATGTGTTGGGGTACTTTAGCCTGACTCATATAAAATTATCTGTTTCTAGTCACTAGATAGTCTGAAAGTAGCATTAATAATCTAGCACTTTTCGCCTGAATCTGTCTAGCCCCCTTAAGCGCTTTTTTGGCTAAATCTGCCTGTTTTTTCAATAATTTAATAGAATAATCATATGAACCGCATTCTTGGAATAACCTTTTTATTTTACTAATTTGCTGGTTAGTTAACCCAGATTTTCCATAGTGTTTAATCAACCATTTTCTATCTTTAGTTTTCAGGCGACGCAACGCTTCAAAATACAAAAGAGTCTGTTTGCCCTCTCTAATATCAGAATCTACCGGCTTGCCTATTTCCTTCCTACTACCAAAAACTCCCAGGAGATCGTCCCGTATTTGAAAAGCTAGCCCAGCCGGTATAGCATAGTGACTTAAACTGCTTAACTGTTTAGTGGTTGCTCCACCCAAAATAGCTCCTAGATGCAACGGTGCCTCAAAAGAGTATTTGGCGGTTTTGTATTTGTGGGCCAATAAAATGTCTTTTTCTACGGTTTTCTTCTTTACCTCATTATACACATCCAAGGCTTCACCATAATGCGTTTCCAAGAGAAGCCTATTGATTCGATTAATGGCTAAGGTCTTCTGTTTATCTGGAAGTTGGGATTGGGAAATCAGTGAATTGGCTAAATAGCATCCGATATTTCCCGTCAGGATCGCCATGGAAATACCAAAGTGGGCTGAGTCACCTTTTTTCATATTCCGACGATGCAGTTTTTCAAAATATTTATGAACGGTAATACCCTGGCGTCGCCACTCATCCTGGTCAATAATATCGTCATGGATCAAGAGATAACTATGGATCAATTCTATTGCCACAGAAACATCTACCATTAAGTTTGAATTTCTTCCCCCGACTGACTCATACCCAACCTTTACTAGAAAAGCTCGGATTCTCTTGCTTGAGCTCCGTAAAGTAAATTCTTCCAGACGTTCTACAAATTCCTTTAAGAAAGGTGAAATTTTTCCAGCTTGTCTTTTTTCTCTGTCTAAAAAACTCTTGAGCTTTCGCTCAACTTTAATTTTGTATGACTGGCTTTCTTTTTGTAATATATTCATTAGATAAGAAGTTTGGCTTCTTGCTTTAATCTCATTAACTGCTTCCGTTCGTGACCGGTAAAATTACGTGTGTCAGAAAACTCCATCAAATCTTGGACCGTTACTACTTTATTTTGGAACAATTTATTTTTTAGCTTGCGTGACAAATTCAATAATACGGTAACAGGATACAGCTTGGTCTTTTCTATCAGTTCTTCTAAGCTGTTTCCTTTGGGATAACCCCAGCTTAAAATTTTTATCCCAACACAATTGGCATATTTCTGAGCATCTAAAGTATGCTTGGTATTAGTCGCCAGCCAAGCTTCATTAATTTTCTGAGTCGGAGCTAAACGTTTCGGGTCGGTCTGTTTCTGAAAACTTTTTATAATATCGTCAAATCTGGCTTTGACATACAAGACCGTCTTCACATTGGAACGAGTACCTTTGTGATTGTGAAATTTACACTCAAATAGGCTCAGGGTTCCATTTTTTCTGGCCAAAATATCTACCTCATGAGAGACGCAGTAGCCTCGAACGAAAAGATTGGTCTGGACTTTGTAACCTTGGGCCTGGAGTAATCTAGCCACAAATTGCTCAAAAGGATGTCCAGAAGGACCCAAATCAAACATGGCTCGTTTTAAACCATATCTCATGGCTGCTTTTTTGTTCTTTTGAGCTAATTCTTTTCTAGCAAAATTATAGAGCGTTTCAGTTGTTTTCAGCTTCTGGTCCATTTTCTGAGCCTGTTTGCTCAGGTTCAATACAAAACTTTCTGGGGCACCCGAATCGATTAGAGATTGCTCAAATTTATTTCTGTCAAAAGACTGATATTCTCCAGAGGCTTTTTTTAATCTCTTTTCTTGCATATATAAGTATAATAGCCTGAAAGAGGATTTTTCACAAGAAAAAAAGACGGTCATGTACATGCCGTCTTGAACGTTTGTTCTCATTGCCATTCCTCTTTGGGATAGGCTTGACTGGGGTTAGGAATTCTCCTTGAGCTGTAGATAGAAAACTCTACTCTCAGCACAACCAGTGTGACGATGAAGCTTAAGGCGCCGAAAAGGAGCCACTTGGGTAGGTGATGCATCACAAAAACGTTCAGAATCACCGCGCCCACCGCTTGCATCACTCCAAAAAGCACCATTGCCAAAATCCGGTCTGTGCCAGCAATCCCAGAGTAGTAGTAATCGATGCCGTATCTGGTCTGCTTCCGAAGAGTCCGGAAGAAGAACAAGACGCAAACGATAGCCAGCGTTGGTAATGCCAGCAACACATTCAGTCCTACCATTATCTTCCTCCAGTGTTAAAAAGAGCTTGTTCTGTCCAAACCTACGGGAGCTTATCAAATACAGGTTATTTGTCAATCATCAACTCGCAAGCAATACCATCTAAATCACTATCTATCAAATGAATGTCCTGCTGAGTTTTTTCTAAACAACAATCGTATAAGCCTTGAGCTTCCTCTGGGGTGTTAAAGTCACGACAGTCATAGAAGTTGTAATCGCAAAAGCAAGTTGGAGCATCCTCCAATACCTCGGTATCATTCGTAGCCTGATATTCGGCTGTTTCGGCCCGCTCAGGAGTATTTTGTTCCCAGATGCTCAATAACTTTTCATCACAACCGCCCCACAAACCGGCTCTAGATTCACGAGCCTGCTGTTCGGCTTTTAGCATTTCTTCTTCGTATTTTATATCAGGCGGAACCGTAAAGGCTCTAGCAAAGCCCTGGCTCACCAGTTCTAGGTTAATAAAAGTATTATCAACATAAACATAGCGCAACAGACGGCCATAGCGATCGGTGTCCCTGACATCTTTTATCAATCGAACTTCTTGCCCTTCAACCAATTCTTTATTCTTGGCCGTGGCTTCAGCCGCGTAGCAATCTGGAGGATTGTGTGTTAATTCGGGAGTGTCCATACCTAGGTACCGCACTGTTTCACCGCTTTCAATTTTAATTGTATCTCCATCAACTACCTCAATTACCTTTACTAAATCACCGATGATTGATTTACCAGCCCCATTATTTTGTTCTTCAATATTTACTTCTGATTCATCTTCAATCGAATCAGCGTCTGAACTGTTGGTGTTTATTTCCGACCAAACTAAAAATAATGCAAAAATGATTAAAAAAACTACATCTCGTTTATTAATCGAGTTAATTTTCACTTTAGTTTCTAATATTATTGATGAATAAATACACCCGTGCCAACATAAGCCCAATTATAAAGCCACTCGGCGTTTTCGCGATTAATATTTACGCAGCCGTGGCTCATCTTGTGTCCCCAATTATTATGCCAATACGCGTAATGTAAATAATAGTTGGTTGTGAAACGTAAATTGAAATCCACATCTTCCAGATCATAATTATCCGGATGGTCCGGGCCATAGTCCCATTGATAGTCCATTTTATCTATCTTGGCGGAAACCTCATAATCTCCTTCCGGCGTGGGATATTTATCTATGCCAGTGGAAACTAGGAACGTTCTGACTAATTCACCGTTTTTATAAGCGTACAGCCTTTGTTCGCCGATAACGACATCAACATATTTATAATAATCAGTCCGACCCTGATTAGTATCACGACCCGGTGCAGTAACTATTTCCGTCCGGCCATCGGAATCTATGTCACCTACAGCAATGTTAACTCCTCCTCGGAAATCAGATTCATAGGCGAAGAAGTTCTGGGGCATAACGTGGCCACTAGCTTCAAAGGCTCTGACCTGAGGTCCACCGCCGGCTGCCACCGCCACCAGAAGCTCATCAAAACCATCATTATCTATATCACCAGAGGCGACATGAAAACCACTCTGAACCTGTTCTGGCCAGCCTTCAAACATACCGACTATGGTTCGAGCTTCGTTAGCTTTGTAAGTCTTGACCCTGGATCGGCCAAACCTATAAATAGAAGTAATGATTTCTGATTCTTCTCCTCCATCGACATTGCCCACGGCTACATCAACCCCGCCCTGATCCCGTTCAGCAAATGGATATATATCCAGATTTTTCGTTACTCCAAATCTGGTAAAAATTCGCACATGTGGTTGAGCCCCAACCCCCACGCCCGTCACGATCTCACCTTTGCTGTCACCATCGACATTGCCACAAGCGACATTTATTCCGCCTCGATAGTCCGGATGATAAGCATAAAAACCAGGCGTGAAAATCGACTCGCCCAAATAGTTTAAAGTTCTGACATGAGGCCCGCCGCCTGGTCCGGCTCCGGTAACAATTTCGTATATTCCATCATTATTAAGATCACAACTAGCCACCTTTACCCCACCGCGAAAACTTTCCGGATAGACAAAGAAGCTGGATATTTGAGTTCCATCTTGTTTTAGTACACGAATATTTGGTCCACCACCCGGTCCTGCTCCGACAATGATTTCGTTGGCCCCGTCACCGTTTACGTCGCCAATGGCCAGAGAAGCACCACCTTTGAAATCTTCGGCATAGGCCAGCCAAGAGTCTTCTTGATAAAGCTTTTTGCTGTCGTATATTTTTATTTCCGGCGAACGGTAACTTGTCGCTTCAACTTCTGTGCCACTAATAACTAACCCCCCTAGCGTAATAATAAATACAAAAAGGCTTATTCTCATAAAATAAATTTTCAATTATTCTACTTACAGAATAACGTTTTTTAAATATGTAGTAAAGTAATTATAAGCACGTAAACCTTGTCAACTCGTGGGGGGTCCAGCCCGCTTCGCCGAAGCTTAGCGAGGCAAGGAGGGAAACCTGAGCGCCATAATATATGGTAATTAGTTGCTTTGTTAATGAGAGAAAATTTTACCCCCGGAGCTTTTGGTCCTTTTGGCTACAAAAGGACATAAAAATATGTAAAAAAAGTCTAGCCTTGTCGGCTAGACATCCTCCTGATCACTCTCCTCATCCTCGAGTTCTGGAATCAAAGGAGCGGTAAATGCAATCTTCCCGTCACGAATTTCAAGGCCGAAACCCATCCTCCTGAGATCAGCGGCATGGGATCGAATACCTGCCACGTGTTGTTGGCACCACTGAAGTGAGCCGGGTTGCGGCGTAACAGCGGCCTCATCGACATCCGACGAGATTGCTGGCGCTAAGGCTTCAGATACCGCAGCATCTTCCACTCCAGTCACACCGGAATCCGACCCACCAGAAGCTGGGGAAGGCTCTCCTGGAGAATCTGGACCAGCAACCGGTGCTTCCGTACCACCTACCCGCATCTTATCTACTGCGCCTTTGGGCCCACCATCAACCTCAGGTGTACCAGACAAGGCCGGCGGAACAGGTGGAGTGGAGGGACTTGCCGAAGCAGCAGGATCGTCAGGCTTACCAGCTGGGCCAGCTGGAGCCTTTGTCTCTCCAGGCCCTCTCTGGATGTAGCCAGACCCAACATCCTTGAACTGGATACTGCGTACCACGAACCGGCTAGATCTACTACCAGGAATCCTCTCAGCCCGAATCACAACCTTGGCAAAGACCAGGCTCTGCACCCTGTTATGAGCATCTTGAGGCTTTCTAATCCCAGGCTTGTCCTTCAACCAGCTGGCCAGAGCATCAACAACCAGGTCTTGCTCTTTGAGAGCTGGAAAAAGCTCGAGCAACATACGATAGGTGTCGGCTTGCTGAGCTGAAAGCTCCACGGGTTGGCTGATCACGGGCAATGCCTTATATTCAGACGGGTCAAACAACTTTACACCATCAGGCAAGGTCAGGCTGGTTGATGCGTCATCATCTTCACCGCCTTGACTGCCCTGACGAGTGTCGTCTCCAGTGCTCGGACCGGCCGAAGGCTCTGCAGGAGCTCTCCTGTCCTCGTCTTTTGAACCAGCGGGACGAGAATCAGACTTGCGTGCGAAAGGTACAGGATTCTTCTCCAAGAACTTGCGCACTCTATCAGCCGCCGCATCTATGTCTCCATCAAAGGCCTCCAACCCAACAACCAGCTCCTGATAGGCAAGTTCTTCGTAGCAGACAACGATCACCTGATGTCTTTCACCCCGAACCTCGATTTTGCCCGCTCTGGGACTTGCCAAACGACGGATAATCCCAGGTTGAATTGACTCTACCAGGCCACGGCCGCTCAGCCCGTTCAAGCGCGAGGCCACCCTTCTGGTCCAGAAAAGGAATCGGTCATCCGACGCTCTAGGGGCAACGACCTCAGCTGTTCCCTCTTCTTGGATTGAGAAGTCGGGCGGATTACTCCTCAGCTGACCATTCAGTTGTCTGGTCAGAGGAGATATCCTCATTGTCCTCTTGCCCGGCTTGACCTGAAACTTGGCCAGTATTCCTCGGCCGAAGCAGGTAACTTCAGTATGGTCATCCATACTCTGGATTACCGGGTCCTTGGGTTCCTGAGGGACTGAACGTTGTATGATCTCCGGTCCCTCGACTTCACCGACGATGGTAATACTGCTCAGCCAACTCTGCATACCTATGACCATCGCCTGGTCTTCCGGAGACACTTCTTGCGTCCCCGGCGCATCCTTCATTACAGCACTGCCACTCATATTGGATCCCTCCTCCCACGGCTCACTGTAGATTGCCGAAGACGCATTGCGGTATAAGCCGCTTAGACAGAAATGTTCACCTGCTAATGCCAGTGTCAAATCCCAAACCGATGTTCCTCGATCTGGAATTATTCTGAATCGACGGATCGTCTCGTACCCCAACAACACCCCCTGAACAAAGCCACGCCCTTCAGTGAAACACAGGGTGGCTGCATCAATCGACGGTCTTTGCTGAAAGCCGTCAATTGTTTCGAGAAAATCTACGTTTGGGTACGACCCAAGCAACTGGACCACTTTTTTGAGAACACGTTCGTCAAGGTTGGCCCCGTCTAGCATATCACCTCCGTGAGTTATTAAAACGTGGACCAACCGATTGTACGGTTTATGATTGCATATATGAAAAGAACAGAAATCCCTCCTGTTCAAAAAAAATACGTAAATTGAACAGTGAAATTTTATATTAAAAAAACCATATCGTCAAATATGGGCCCCTCATCAAAAAAACTACTTAAATTCCGATGATAAAAACATGAACCACTACCGAATTATAAAATCCGATAGTGACTCATATGAAATATTAAAATCATTCTACTGTACTGGTGGTGGTGTTGTTGGTGGTGCTTCCATTTTTGGCTGAGCAGCAGCTGGTTTGGTCTTTTTGCCCACAGTAACTAAGACATACAAGGCTGACAGTCCGACTAAAATATAGATGATCTTTGATAGAACTGATAAATCACCGAAAATTGTGGCTACTAAATCAAATTCAAAAGCTCCATATAAACCCCAGTTTAAACCGCCAATAACTATTAAAATCCAAGCGATCCAATCAAGTGCGTTCATTTTCATATTTTTCACCTCCTTTCGTCTTTTGGTAGAAGTTATTTTCTGATTATATTATACCATGAAAAAATTAAGTTATTAACACTTAATAATTCATTGACAGTTAGCCAAATTTTTGATAATAATACCAAGTCGTTCATTTTTTATTCTTTTCAGGAAGGAAAAGACCAATGGCAAAAAAATCAGTTAATGTGCTCTGGACCGCGCCCAAAGGTAAGGGTGGGAAACCGCGCGCCAAACGTATTCAGGTTGCACACGACACTGTGTGGCCTACAGTCGAGATTCGAAGGACCAAATCAGGCACCACTCTGGTCAACCCACGCGGCTGCAGTCTGGTTCTCATGCCCAACATGATCCCTCAACCCAGTTCGGTTGATGGAATCCGTCTTTCAAGATAAGCGTTTGATCAGCTCAAAGCGCTTTTTTTATATAAAAAAAAGAGGCCGACGACTCGTGTAGAATCGTCGGCCATAATGCGTTGAAAGTGCGGGACTAGACCGTGGCGGTTGCGGGTTGGACCGGGTAGAACTGGCCGATCTCGTGGCCCTGCTGGCAGATGTCGTCACCGTCGCCGATCTGCGAGTGGCAGATGGAGCAACGGCTGCCACCTTCCTGCTGACACTTGACGACTTCCTTTATCCGGTTCAACCATCCCTCGCCGGTGGTCCAGCAATACGTATGGCCGACCTGGTGGCCTCTGGCGCAGACGCCGCTGGTGATCTCGGTGTTGCAGATGTCGCAATGTCTTCCGGCCGTGCACGCACATACTTCAGTATGACCCATACTCATGATCAACCCCCCTATAGTTTCTGTCCGTGAAATGAACCAATCCCCATGGTTCGTTGCCCGCATTATATAGCAAAAAAAGGCTTTTGTCAAGCCTCACTGTTTCACCAACTAGAATTTTTATTCTTTAAACAGAACTCCTTCCTTCTGATAAACCTGGCTGGCAATATAAATTGCTATCACGGAAAAAACGGCAAGCGATATTAAGGTAACAAGTATGTGTCCCAAGTCGTAAGTGCCTATCAATATCTCCTTGAAAAGCAAAACTGAGTTGACTGCCGGTAAAGCAAAAAACCAAAGCGCTGGCTCAAACCCGGGCAAAGAGTTTAGGATTGATACGGGCAATATGACCACTAGATATGATGGCCCGATATAACTCTGAGCTTCTTTGTAACTTTTTGCAAAAATTGCGATTGATAGAATCACGGCAGAGAACATTAACACCATTAAAACACTCACAACAAACATCACAAATAGCGCCATTGGTTCGATAGAAAAGTCAGCACTGATTCCCAGGGCGCTAGTGGCGCCTCCATCTTCGCTTAAACCAAACGTGCCAAAGTATTTAACGGCAAAATACATGCTGGTTAACGAGACAACAACTGATATCAAAGCTGACGTGGCTACTGCAAAATATTTACCAAATACGATTTCTATTCTTCTGGCTGGAGTAAGTAATAATGATTCTAAGGTTTTGCGCTCTTTTTCTCCAGCAGAGATGTCAGTAGCAATATACTGGCCACCAACAATAGACCACATTACAATGAACAGCGGCAAGATAAATCCTAATCCAAAGCCTCCCAATTCCTTTTCAGTCGCTAATTCCTCTTCGTTAATCAAGACTGTCGATAAAATTTTCTGATTAACATCTTCATTAACCAACCGGCTATTTATTAATTGCTGGTTAT
Source organism: uncultured Gammaproteobacteria bacterium (assembly GCA_964594455.1). Taxonomy (GTDB): domain Bacteria; phylum Patescibacteriota; class Patescibacteriia; order JAHIZJ01; family JAHIZJ01; genus CAZQLY01. Next base: position 69,325 of record CAZQLY010000004.1, read on the forward strand.
ACTGCGCCACAATAACCTTTATACGATTAACCGCATAACTGGATTTTTCATTGACTGAGTGCTTAATTATCTTGATATCCACCGTTTGATAGGAATTTATTTTACTTTGATAATCTTTTGGTAAAACTAAACCGGCATCGACGCTTCTATCTTTAACGGCTTCATTTAAATTACCATCTACTTGAACCAAATCAATTGTTTCATTTTGATTGATTAGTTGGGCTAAATCAATTTCAGTACCATAAACTATTCCAACTTTAACGGTCTGCTCCTCAGCTTTTTTAATCTGGGACTCAACTAACACAGACATGCCGATGACTATTATTGGCATAAGAATGATGGGCAATATAATCATTGCCATCAGCGTGCGCTTATCACGAATAGCGTCCATTAACTCCTTCTTCCAGATTGTGATTATATTGTTCACTTTTTCCCTTCTCCTTTTTCTGTAAAAAAGTATTTTCCGACAAACGAAACAACGATACCCAGAACGATCATGATGTAAAAAGCTGCCTGGCTGATTTCTAAAACGCTCAACAAAAATCCTATTGCTATCAAAGCGATTCCACCGATTCTAAATATCCAGCTCATTTTCTTCGGGCTTATTTTTTTGACTGAAGTTTTTTCCCTTTCAACTTGGGTGCGTATAGAATCATTGCGTCCTTGTACCAGTTTTACAAAAGCTTCTTCCAAATCATGGGCTTGAGCTTTTTCCTTGATCGCTTCAATAGTATCAACTGTGATAATTTTACCTTGGTGTATAATAGCTACTCGATCGCAAAGTTTCTCCGCATCATTCATTTCGTGAGTGGAGAGAATAACGAGCTTGCCGTCTGTTTTTTCCTTTTGCATAAAACGCATGACTGTCTGAGAAGCTAAAACGTCCAGGCCAGCTGTCGGCTCATCAAAGATAATTACTTTTGGATTGTGAATTACTGACCGGGCAATTGCCAGTTTTTGTTTCATGCCGGTGGAATACTTGCTGGTCCGGCGATCAATAAAATCATTCATATCCAAAAGCTGGGACACTTTTTCAATCCTGTCCTCCAATAAATTAGCATCTAAGTCGTTTAATCTCCCATAATACCTGAGGTTTTCTCGACCACTTAACCGTTCATAAACGCCAATATCAGTAGTTAAAACACCGATATTTCTTCTGACTTTCTCGGGTTGTTTTTTTATATCAAATCCGGCCACCGAGGCTGTTCCTGCTGTAGCATTTAAGGTTGTAGCAATTACCCGTATGGTAGTTGTCTTACCAGCACCGTTCGGCCCCAATAAACCAAAAATTTCTCCGGGGTTGGCTTCGAAGCTAACATTATCAACAGCATTAAATCCGTTATATGATTTCGATAAATTTTCTACCTTTAGTAGGCTCTGCATATTATGCATTATATATCAAAAAACCCTTCTAAACAATTGACAGCCATTAAAATTAATATTAAGATAACCAGCTCATTTCCGTTATTGGTAACAACCTTTTAACAAGTCGAAGGGGGGCAGCTTGGGAAGACAAGAGTCTTATAAGTTTCCACATGGTTTCAAGGTCATCGTTGATCGGAGACCGCGCCGATCTGGCCAGGGCTGCAGTCATTGCACAAGGTTCATTACCAAGGATCAGCCACTACACCGGATCACCAGAGATGGAAAACCGGTAGCTAACGTCTGCTCTGAACAATGTTCTCATGGCAAGGTTCATATCCTGACTCCGAGGAAGCCTGTCAAAAAGCGATACCGGGAAAAAGCCACGGCTTGATCCTGATTTCTCTTCCACCACTGTACTCACACAGTGGTTTTTTTATTTGACAAAGAGGTTTTTTCAACTAAGCTCTTAGGCTGTTCTTTTACTGTCATGGTTCAAAAAAAAGGAGGGGTAATGAAGAAAGTCCTTTTGGTGGTATTTAGCCTCATTGGTCTGTTAGCCGGATCGGCCCAGGCCAGTGATTCGATCAACTGCCTCTTCGGCGAATTCATCAACGCTCGAGGTGGCGGTGGTTCCTGGGTACACAACACCCAGCACATAAAGAGCGTACCGTTCGCCCTGTTCGACGGAAGCGTGATTGAGTACTTGCTGCTCTATCACATCACCAAGAGTGATAACCTTACGGTTTCGATTGGTCCACCTCTGGGCGCACTCAACAACAGCGATGGCGCCGAATTTTACGGCGGCATCGAATTCCGAACCAGTTTCAGATTCTGGGCGGTGAAGCCTTCGTTTCGCTACGCCCACCGAACGGCTGAACACAACAGGCTGCACAACATATGCAACGTTGGCTTGATCACTGCTTCCGCTCCGATAGCCTACGGCGTATACTACCAGCCAATCCAACGGTGTGATCCGGAATGGGAACATCGTGTGGCCGGACGGATCAAGCTGTCCACCAGCCGGTTCTACTTCAGTCTGGAGGGAAGATACTCTCTCGACCGCGAAGTCGTGACTACAAACTTCGAGGTTGAAATTCCTTTCACCCTCTAGCCCTAAGTCCAGAGTTTTCTACTGGACTTTTTTATTGATTATTAAAATTAAATACTATAACAGTAAGATGATTATGTTTTATTGTTTTTGTTTAGGATTTTCTTAGCTTCTAATGTGATTGGTTCTGTTTTTTTCTTGTCTTTTCTTTTGTTTACATGCTTAGTAATTAAATCCGCCAACTCTCCATCACTCATAGGGGTGTGGTTACCCTCTATAACAATGTCCAGTTTATCCTACCCTGCTGGCGGCAAATGAGCAATAAATGCATTTTTCATATAATCAGGAACGGATATAATTAATTCATCAATGTTTGTATGTTTAATATTATTTAAATTTCTTTCTAGTTTTCTATAATATTTTTTTCTTTTTTCCTTTGTACTATCTTCATATACAGCGCCACTGGGTCCAGATACATTGCCAGCTCGGGTCATAAAAAAACCCTCGCGATCTGAATAATATTTCTTATCAACTGAAAATTTATTTATAATTTTCATTTTACTGTTGGAAATTTTATATATTTTTCCTACATGAACACTCGACAATAAAAACAGAACAATTTTACCCTTAAATCTGGGGACCTTGTTTATTAGTGTCATGTTTTTTTCAATTATTTAAGATTTTTTTACAATCACCTCTTCGGCCGCTTCATTTTTTTCATCAAGCGGCTGTATTATAACCCACGGCTTACGGTGCTTACTAATAATAACTGGCTGTTTTTTATAATGGACGGAATCAACAATTTCTTGAAAATGGCTTCTAACTTCAGTAGCCCCCGCTTCAATTATTTTTACATCTTTAGTTGATACTTCGGTTTTAATTTTTTTAGGAACTTGTTTACTCATAAACATTATTAATTATTAAACCGTTATTCTTACTATGAATATTATCAAAAATATAATATTTTGTAAAGTGTAGAAAATGTACAAGTTATCCACATTGACAACAAAAAAAGAAACCTTTAGTCTTCAAAATACAATTATGTACATTATTTATATTTTTTACTTTTTGCTAATATTTGCTAAACTATATATAAATTATGGTGTGTATAATAAACATTTTAATTTGAGGAGGTGTATATGTTAAAAAAATTAACTGAAAATCTAGAAAAAACAAAACAACAAATTAATAGTTTTATAGAAAAAACTGAAGCTAAACTTGAATCGTTTGACACAAATTCACGACAACAATGGGAAGAAACAAAGAAAGACCTTGAACTCAAAAGTCAGGCAGCAGAACAAGAATTGGAATACTTAAAAAACACAGGCGAGAATGTTGGCGATGAAATGCTGGCCGGAGCTCATGCTGCAGCTGAAGAGTTAAAATATAGGCTAAAACGAGCAAAAATAGAGATCTCGAAATTATAAATTATTAATTATTAGGAAAACATATGAATTTAAACCAAAAAGCCAATCAAGTGAAAGGTATGGTTTTTTAAAAAGATTGATGATAAATTACTCGAATTGGATATAAACCACGAGATTAAAAGCCATATCAAGGCTAATAAAGTCAATTCCTATATAAATGCTGAAGTGGCAAATAACATTGTTTATTTGAGGGGTAAAATAGATGACAACAACGAATACAAAACAGTAATAAATAAAATATTAAGAATCACAAAAAACATGAGTATAAAAAATAACGTTGATCTCAATAACCAATAGTTTAAAATGGTTAATTATTAAAAGAAAAAATATGTCAAATCAATACTCTACGCCTGACCTCCCCTACCCATATGATGCGTTAGAGCCGAATATAGATAAAGAGACTATGAAAATTCATCATGACAAGCATCATGTAAAATACACTTCAAAATTAAATGAAGCTATCAATAAGCATAGTGAGTTTTTTGACACACCACCCGATAAGCTTCTCCAGAACTTAGACGTTATCCCCCAGGACATTAGAGATGCTGTGAGGAATCATGGAGGAGGTCATGTAAATCACTCGCTGTTCTGGGAAATCATGAGTCCGGATGGTGGCGGAGAGCCTGGTGGCATTCTAGCAGAGGCACTGACTAATGAGTTTGGTTCTGTGGACGAATTCCGCAATAAATATGAAAAAACAGCCGCCAACTTATTTGGGTCTGGATGGGCTTGGCTGGTAATCTCAAAAAACGGCAAGCTCGAAATAACACAGACTCAAAACCAAGACACTCCTTTATCGTTTGGAAAAAAACCGCTCTTACTGTTGGATTTATGGGAACACTCCTATTATCTTAAATACCAAAATAAACGACCTGAATATATAAAAGCTTGGTGGAACGTTGTTAATTGGGACGCTATCCAAAAATCATATCAAGATTTTCAAAAGATTTAGGCTATTTAGAGTCGTTAAAAAACTATTAATACAAAAAAATAGATCAAAATTTACAATCTTGTTGATTATAAATCTATGTCTATAAATATTGTAATATACGTATTTTATTCTTTAATACAACAATTATGAAGAAAGATAAAAACAATTATTTTGATGATAATTCTTTAGACATAAAGAGACGTTCAGGTAAAAAACCTAAGGTTTTACACAAAAAAGACGGTCTATCAGACAAAAACCTCGAAGTGAAAACCATCTTCAATGTTGAAAATCTTAACATAGTTTAGTCTTACAATTAATAAAGGAGGATTAACATGGAAAAAAAGTCAAATACAATAGCCTGGATGGCCCTTATCGTAGGTATTGGTTCTATCATACTGGGATGGTCTGCATATAATAGAAGTGGTGAGGACCTCGAAGCACAAATTGCAAATTTGAGCATGCAGGCCCAAAAAGATATTGAAGCACAAACTGCTTTGACTGAAGCAAGATTAAGGCTTTGGACGGTAAACAGTCGTTTGGAAATCAACGAAAATTATGATGAAGCAGCCGACGAAATAAAGAAAATCAGGCAAGACACGGAAACTGCTATAGCCGACGCCGGTCAAGCAGTGCAAAACACATTTGATGATCTGGATCAAGACCTTGAACAGATAGAAAATGATCTCAGGTCTGGTAGCTCTGAAGCTATCCAAAACATACAAAATTTGCTTGAGAGTTGGCAACAGAATATTAATAACCAATCATAATTAATATTAACAAAACATAAAGGAGGAACTATGAATATTATTCTTATGATTATCATAGGGCTAATAGCCGGCTGGTCTGCTGGAATGATTGTCCAGGGCAAAGGGTTTGGATTATTAGGAAATATTATAGTTGGTGTTTTAGGTGCTTTAATCGGCGGTTGGATGTTCACAATATTTGGGATAGATGTTTTCGCCGGTTTTGGCTGGGCTGTCCTATCAGCTGTTGTGGGATCGCTAATATTGCTTTCTGTGGTTATTATACTAATGCCCAAAAAAGAGGAAAAAGAGCAGGAAAAATTGAATTAAGAATATAATTGCTATTTCTTGAACTTAAGCTCGTTTTTCGGCACTTTGGCGCGCCCGAAGCCAGGTAAGTGTTGCTTTAACAAAGCTTCGGGCAGCGCAGTGCCGTATTTTACAAGCATTTTTGACTTCCATGGCCATCTAATACTTACATAAAAGAAAAAACTTTGGCTATCTTTTAACGCCCATTTCAATACTGTCTATTGATCAATAAAAAAATAACAAATAGCCACATGATAAATTATGTAAATGCAATAAATTTACAATACTGTTTTTAAATTATTTGTGAATTATATCCAACAAAAGGTAAAATCAAAACCCATAAAATAATAATCCTTTAATATAATTAAGTACCATAAATATGCCAAGAAACAATAAATCAGTGTACACCCCCTGGACCGCTATTAAAGAAATAGTAGGTGAAGAAGATAAAAACACCAAGCGCAGAAAAAACAGCCAAACCCCTTCCAAAAAAATCAGAGAGAGAAAGACAGACCCAGAAACAGCAAGTCAGTAAAACAACAAAACCAATAAACTAGATTCGCGGTTTTGGCGTCAGGATTAACGCCAGCTGGCTGGTTCTGACCTTGCTGATCACCTCGACAGCGGCCCAAGGGTTGTTTTTCCGGCCCTTGTCCTGGAATTATCGGGTACTGCTTAGTAGTGGATGGGCATGGCTGGGACAGTCGATATATTCATCTCGATTGTATTCGTTCTCAACTATTGTCTGCTTGCTAGCTGCTTATCCAGTGAATATCTATCTGGTAAAGGGGGAGCAAAGGCCGGCATGCATAACCCAAAAGAAAAGCATTAATTAAAAATATATGCAGTATCATAATATAATAAAAAAAATATTCGCCGCTGATATTAATATTAAGAATTACGGAGACGACATTGGGCTTCCTGGAAGCAGCAACAATAATTTACCTGAAATAATAGCCAATTTAGTGGGGTATGTTTTAAGCTTTATAGCTTTAATTGCTGTAATTATGATTATTTTTGGTGGCTTCCAATGGCTTACAGCCGCCGGCGACGATGAAAGAATAAGTTCGGCAAAACGCACAATATCAAGTGCAATAATAGGCTTGGTTATTGTATTTTTGGCTTGGAGTATAGTTAGTTTTGTTATTGGCGGAATCACTAATCAGTCAGCGTAAAAGATTGCGTGACTGATTATTGCTCTAGCGACCAAGGCTAATAAAAATATAATAAAACAAACCTTAAATAAACTTTAATTCATGAATTAGGTTTTTAAGCTTTTTTCTTCTGAACTATTGGTCTCAAGAAGTTTTTTAATTTGCTAAATGATATTGATCTATGACTTATTTTATTTTTTTCTTCGTCGGTCATCTCAGCAAATGTTTTTGTCAGCCTCTCTGGAATAAAAAGTAAATCATAAGGCAGGCTCGGTCTGGGTTTACCTTTGGGTGCTAGAGAAAGATGCCCATTAACCCTGCCAATAAAACAATACTCCTTTCCCTCAGGTGAAACTAATACTGCAACAGTTTTAAAGTGCGCTCCTCTCTTTTCTTCAGGTACTCCTTTTAATTTATCCAAAGTATGGCGTACAATATTATCCCGATCTGTCCAACGAGCGCTATTAATTCCTGGAGCACCGTTTAAGAAATCAATAAATATTCCTGTATCATCGGCCACGGACCATTCGCCGGTTTGTTGATTGACTGACCTGGCCTTCTTCAACGAATTTTCTTTGATAGTTTCACCATCTTCATCCACTTCATCCAGGTGCAAATCAATAGCACTAACAACTTTTATATCCAAATCAGACAAAAGGTCCTGCATCTCTTTTAATTTTCCTGGATTGTGGGTTGCAAATACTAATTTCATGTTTATATCTTACCATAAAATAAAAACGGGCACCGAGCCGAAACGCGGCGCCCCCAGAGATGCCATGAATTTGTACGATCTGATGCCTTAGCCACCCTCGAAAGGGCTCATCCCCTAAAAGGAGGGAAGGATTCGAACCTCCCAGACATTAGACAGCCAATCTAACAGCCATGGGTTTTTAAGCCCTACTGCCAGCGAGGCTAGCCACAGACTCCTATTCTCCTGCAGTTGGCAGATTTGCCAACTAGCACCATCGTTTCCGTCTGCCCCAGGCTACTTACCTGGGTGAATTGCTGCGAACTCCCTCCACGCAGCATCTGAAGCATACAGCTCAAACTATTTTTGTCAATAAAAAAACTAACTACTGAAAGCTAGTTTTTTAGAAAATATTATTCTTCCATTCCATTGACAAGGGTCATCATCTCATCATAATGTTTCTTAATGACTTCTTGACTACGGTATTGCTGGGAAAAATCTTTCAAGGCATCCATTACTTTCATGATCGACTCTTTAGTCGGATTATCAAAATCACCACCAACTTTCTTGAAGGAGTTCTTAACCATGATTTCAATGTTCGCACGAGTAAGTTTATAAGCTGCTCGCTCGGGCAAACTTTCTGTAATATCTTTTAATTCTTCTCGAGCCGCCTCTTCATGAGCCTCGACAAAACAAGTTAATAATGCCCTACGTACATCTAGGGCGGTATAGGGTTTTTCTGAGTCTACTCCATAGATAATTGGCATGGTTAAAGAAATTTTAATTATTTTCCCCTTGTTATTGCCTCATTGGTGGTCGGGGTGGTGGGACTTGAACCCACGACCTCAGCGACCCGAACGCTGCGCGCTAGCCAACTGCGCCACACCCCGTTATTTGAATAAATTATCTAAAAATTCCCGACCCTTTCCTGTTTTCAAAAACCTTTCTCTTCTTATAGCCTTAAGTTTACAATAATAGATCTCAGTATATACCACCTTAAATGGACGATGCCCTCTAGTCCATTTATTACTACCTCTATTATGCTCTAAAACTCGTTGCGCCACTGGCTTTTCAGTTAGTCCAACATATCTTTTTCTGGACTTTAGGCTTATAAGAACATATACCGTAAACATGCTTTTTTTCTAGCCCCTGCCACAGGCGGGTCCGCCTTTAGCGGAAACTGCGCCACACCCCGATTAATTAATGATAGCTATTTTGGTACAAACTTACCATCCAGAGAACAGCACTTAGCCAACTTTTCTGTCTGACCACCGAAGCTTTGTGCAGGTGGTCGCCATACCCCGTACCACATTAATATACCTCTATTTTAGCAGATTTTCAAGCGGTGGATAAATGGTGGATTGACAGGTACTAATTTTGGAGTTAAAATTCCCCGCTCAGGAAAGAGCGGTTTACGTCCAGAACAAGGAATAGTTCCTTCATAGCTTGAACACACAGCTGAGTTAACTGCACCGAAGGGAAGTGATTGCCATGACAAACCCCATCAGAAAAGTTGTAGAACTGATGGACCTGGATCGCCAGCCCAAGCAGTGGGAGATTGAGAGGGCCAATAAGAACGTTCAGTCGTTCTACATAGTCTTCTCGGTTTTCACGGGCCTGATGATCCTGATGTACTGGCTTGAGGCTTTGCGCTACTGGCCATTCCTCAAGCCACTCCACTCAGATGTCTGGATTGTCCCTTTTGTCGGCTTCAGCATGTACTCGTTCTTGTTGGCGATGTATATCTCTAGCAAGGAAGTCACACGGTGGTGTCGATTGAAGCGGACGACCCGGCGCGGCGGACGCTGGGTAGCGATATGGTGGAGCACCTTCATGGCAATCCTCCTGCTCTCGATGTTGATTGAATGCATCAAGATGCCTCGCTATCTGGCCGGACAAACTTTCATCGTTACTATTGCCTTCTTTGGCAGTCAGACGATGAAAAATCTCTTCGTCAAACGCATGATGAATAACCCCAACCCGCAGTAACTCAGCAGTGTTCACTGAAAGGGGTGCTTCCCAAGCGCCCCTTTCTCATATAAAAAACCCGGTTGTCTGAATAGACTTCCGGGTTTTTTGAGTCAGGCTACTCTGTTATTCCCTTCAGAAAAGCCATCGCTCTCCCATTGGAGACGGATAACCTCGGAACCGAAGAGAATCTCAGAAGCGATCTGCCGCAGCACCTGGTAGACCTCGTCTTGATCGTCGCTTGCACAATCGGTTGAACAGTAACCGGCCGCTGTCACCATGATTTGCTTGGGGTCCTGATCGTTCCAGATCTTCAGGTGGTGCAGTAAGCGATCTAGCTCAGTCGAATCTTCCAGGCCGCTTTGCTCCAGGATCTCGCTGAGGATCAGCCATTCACCGACCAGCTCAACCAGCTTATGGCAATGCAGCTGCCAGAAAGCCTGTTTGGCTCTCTGAGTCGTAGTAGCAGCAATCCAGAGCAGTGCCAGATAAACTGGGTCCTGCCCATGCCGCTTAATCCAATCAGGCATCTGGCGCGTCAACTCCTCAGCCTTGAGCACTCTGGCAATCGGCGGCTTGCTTCCCCAACCCTCCAGAATCCCCACCAGCCTCTCATGCTGCTTGGGATCGCTTGGAATATCAAAGGCGTAAGCTACGTCCGCAAGCTCCTTCCAGCCACCCACCATTTCAGCAATATTGCTTAGCGGGTTGCTGTGCTCGGGCCAAGGAATCGTTTGTTGATCCTCGACCTCCTGATCAGTCGCTGAGAACCGGCTGCTTGGATCGAGATCCCTTACGAGTCGGGCACTCCTGAAATGAGCTACCGAAGAAGGTGGAATGGTCTGGCCACCGGAGGTGCTGCCTGTTCCCGGCTTCCTTACCAGAGATTGGCGCTCGTGACTGCTTACTCCACCGTCCGGTCCATAGAACCGCTGGTAGTAGTGAACTGCCCGGTTAACCAATAGCTGGAAAAAAGCTGGTTCAATCGGTCTAGGAACGAAGCCGTTGGCCCCGCATTTCGAAGCAGCTTGCCGGTAGCTTTCGAACTCGTTCGGATCATTGACTTCGCCCACCAGATAGATCATGACGATTCTCAGGTTGGGCATTCTTCTGATTTCCGAGACCAGCCTTAAACAGTCCGGGTCGCTGTTCTCGATGAAAATCGCCGTCGGGATAACACCTTCGGTCACTTCGAAGACCTCGATCGAGCAAGTGGTCGAGTAGATCACTTCGTGCCCGATAAGAAGACTACGGTAAACTTCATGCCTGTTCACATCCGAGTCAAAGACCAACATCAGTGACATAGCATACCTCCTCTGCTGACTCAAATAAAAAGAGCCTCAAAGGAGGCGTCTGATATGGGCCATTCCTTGACCCAGAAGCTGTGGCGAAATTACCCGCAAGTTAATGCCGGTTACGCTACTGGCTCCCGATAGTCCGTTCTCCCGAGCTTATTCCAAGCTATTTGAGAGAAAAGCGTCCAAATTACAGACTATCGATCAGCGCCTCATTAACACATCCTGGCGTTTCCAGAATGGTTCAGCGGGATTGTAGCACTAGACCAGTGGTTTGTCAAGGGGTTATTGTATTATTTCAATTGACTTAAAAATAACCTTTTGATTTCTTATCTTTGTAACCATTCCCTCCGACTACTGAACGACGGTAGAACCGCGGTATTGAGCGGAAAGTCCAATTTCTGCTTCCGTGAAGTAGCCCTGTAGTCAGATACCCGATTCGTCTTTCCCCGTTGCGTCACGTACCTGTTGTGCCAGCTTTTTCGTATTCCCGTGCCGTAACAGACCTAAATATGACTGAACGGTAGCTTCTGCCACCTGCTTGGCCTTGATGTTTTTGAACATTCTCCGCCTGGCCACGGTACGCAGTATGCGATGGTCGGGAAAATGCACCCAGCCCAGAAAATCCACTCCCGAAGCCACGGTCTCAATGGATACTTTGTCAGGGTGCAAATCCAGGTGCAGTCTGTCAGACAAAAAGTTCCTGATAAAAGACAAAATACTTTCCAACCGCGCTTTATCTGACGAGAAATACACAAAATCGTCAGCATAGCGGATATAGTGCCGGGCTTTCAGTCCGTGCTTCACGTATTGGTCAAACTCGTTCATGTAGACATTGACCAGAAGCTGGGAGGTAAGGTTGCCAAGTGGTAAGCCCTTTCCGTGTTCAATAGAAGAAAAACTGCTGATAATCTGGGCAAGCAGCCATTGAATGTCCGGGTCGGGAATGTAGCGGTTCACGATTTCAGAGAGAACAGAATGGTCTATCGAGGCAAAGAACTTCCTGATGTCGCATTTTAATACCCAGCAGGTGCGGGTATGGTTGCGCGATACCTGGCAGGCGTATTTCCGAAACTGGTTAAGAGCTTTATGCGTTCCCTTGTTCACGCGGCAGGAATATGAGTCGGCAATAATGGTGCGGTCAAAGAAAGGATAGAGTGCCCGGTACACAGCGTGGTGCAGCAGCCTGTCGCGGACGCTGGTCTTATGGATATTTCTGGGCTTGGGGTCGGAGATATTAAAAGCGTGGTAGGGCGAGTGCTTATAGGTTTTTCCTACTAAGTCTCGGTGCAGGGCAAGAATGTTAGCCATGAGATGTAATTCAAAGAACTGCACGTCGGTGCGTGCCCGCTTGCCGCGCAAAAACTCCTGCCAGGCGTCGAGCAGATTCTCCACGGAAATGATATACTGAAAAGTGTTAAGAAACTGAATACGTCCCATGATGTCATATTCTACCCCCCCCCCCGCGATTTTGCCAGTGGCGCAAAAAGTAAAAAGCGCGTACAAACTCTGGTACGGCTACTATCAAACGCTTCCGAAAACGGCCCGTTATTCTCTGGGTCAGAAGGTTGACTGTTTGTTTGTGGACATTATCGAAGCCGTGGCCACGGCCAGCTTTTTGGCACGACAGGAAAAACTGCCTTACGTCAGGCGGGCTATCCAGAAACTGGACGCTATGAAGATTCTCCTTATGGTGCTTTGGGAGACCAAATCGCTCGACAACAAGAAATATGCTGCCCTGTCCGGGCCTTTGGATGAAGTAGGTAGGATGTTAGGCGGCTGGAACGGACAGCTTACAAAACAAAACTCTCCCAGACAAGGGAGAGAAACGAGGTAAGTTGCGCGAACCGCCGCAGGGTTGTTGTCATTCCAGTCGTTGTCGAGCCAGTTGTAGTTCCAGTTCCACCTGTCACCGTCCCAGTTGAGGTAGCGGACGTTGAGATTGCCGTCAGAGTTGCGGTTCTGTACAGCGTGCCGTCTATGCCACTGCCCTTTGAATACTCTTGGGGCTGTATCGTATACGGCATAATAAATGCCCTAGCACGCTATACCAAGTAACTTCGTTTTTTGAGCGCCGTATTCTATTCTACTCCAAACTATAGCCTGGAATACTCGAAGAAATATGGTCACTGGATTCGGTCGTCAGCAACAGTAGTCGCTGACTGATTAACCTAGTACCGTTATTTAGTTTACAAAAAAGAAAAGACCCGCGCCATCCCGGTTGCGTCAGCACACCGGGACCACGCGGGCCGAGCGGACAAAGCTCTAAGAACTGAAATCAAAGACCAAAGAGGTCTAGGAGTTCAAGCTCAAAGTGCTACTTACTTGCGCGAACCGCCGCAGGGTTGCCGTCACCCCAGCCGTTGCCGAGCCAGTTGTAGTGCCAGTACCACCTGTCACCGCCCCAGTAGAGGTAGCGGACGCTGAGATTGCCGTAAGAGTTGCGGTAGATGGTGCCCCAGAAGAACACAGCCCTGCCCTTCCAGCTTTCGGGGATGAGCTGATGGTTGGCCAGCAGGTAGTCGAGGACGCAGGCGTTCAGGACGGGCTGACCTTCCAGCTTCTTGCGAAGCTCGTTGCCGACGATAGAGCCGTCCTTCTGCCCTTTATCGAGGTAGAGAGCGACGGCGTCGCTGCTCCACTCGAACTTGCCACCCTTCTTGTGCTCGAAGACTTCCCAGCCGTCGGGGATGAAGGGGTTGGCGTCACAGTCGATTATTCGTCTCGTGACCGCGACCTCCAACTGGCCGCGAATGAGGCCCCGAATCAGGTCAAGGTGAGGCGAAGTGCGGAGCTTTGTCACATCGTCGGGAGTGTAACCACTGGCCTCCAGCGCGTCGCCGAGCTGGTTCATCTGGCCGACCGAGTACAGCATTGACATCGTCAACTCCTTTCGTTTGGACACGTTCTTGATTAGAACCCGTCCTGCCTTTTGCTTATGGCTACACCGTGCAGCCATAGCTAGAAACCGCCCCTTGTCTGGAGAAGCTTGTAGCTATGGCCACAAACGCAAGTAAAAATATCCTTGTAAAGTACAGACAGGGCAGAGTATCATATTTACTCGTTTACGTCAAGCCCCATTGTAAAAACTACAATTGACATCCAAACCCAGTTCTGATATCCTCATCTGAAGATCTTTACAACCATTCCCTCTGGTGAAAAGGCTAGAAAAGTTCCAGCTTTCTCGCTGGAGGGAATCTAAGGATGGTGGTCAAAAAAACACCCGGATTGTAATAGTCGCACAATCCACCCTTTTTCCTTCTGGGCCGTATCCACTAAAGAAACACAATGCGATTTCTACTCCTCCTGGTGTTGACCATCATTCTTGCCAAACTGTTCATTCCCGAGATTGCCGGACCTCTCGTCGACATCTTCAGCAAGTTGCTAACTGCTCTGTCCGTCTTTCTCGAACACCTGATTGCTTCTGTCCCTGTTACCTAGAGTAACAGCGACAGACAACACCTTGCGCCCCAATTGACTACCTATAGTCAGGGGCGCTTTTTTTTATTTGCCTAAATCCAATCCATCTACTCTATATGTAAGCGAGCGTTAACGCTCGCTTACGAATAGGGCTATCTTTAGCCATTGCAAATAACCCGCCGCAGGATTTATACTGCACCAAATGCAATAAAATACAAATCGGGGGCGGGTTTTTGATTTTAAAACAACGGCCTTAGTTTCCTAAGGCCGTTGAATATTTATGATCCGCAAGTGCAGGGATCATTGCCACAAGTTGGACATGGTTCCAACATTTTGTAGTCTCCCATCTTTACGGTTTAGCTTTGTTTTTGAATTATATCATATATTATATCTAGGCAAAAAATTAATAAATTTAGCTAAAGTAAGATAAATTTCTAAAGAATAGCTAAACTCAAACGTTAAAATACTGTTATTTTATCCCCATTTTATTGCCTTTTTTTAAATTTCAGCTATAATAAGTGCAGAATGTTAATAACTTATTAAGGAGACGTATGGCAAAAGGACTAAGTAAGTCTCAGCTGTTTGCTCTCTTGGCCGAGAAATCAGGCCGATCAAAAAAAGAGATCTCTGATTTCATGGACCTATTGGCTGAAACCGTCTACAGCGAATGCAAAACCAATGGCGAGTTCACCTTTCCAGGTCTAGGAAAAATGGTCAAGAAAAACAGAGCAGCTCGTCAAGGCCGCAACCCAGCCACTGGCGAAACCATTCAGATTCCGGCAAAGACCGTTCTGAAATTCCGCGTGGCCAAAGCAGCCAAAGACGCAATTCTCTAGCATCTAACTAACAAAAAAGGCCGAACCAAGGCCTTTTTTGTTATATATATTTATCTCGCTGCGAAGAAGTGTCCGGTGGCAATTTTTACGCCAGTCTGTACGTTGGCTGGAAAGGCTAAGAACTCATGATAAATCTGAGCACCATCTTCACGCAATATTCTCACTAAAGCTTGGTCGCCCGATCGCACTGCTACTACCCACTCATCTCGGCCATTATAATTAAAGTCTCCACCGGCCACGCTAACCCCGCCCCGGAAGTCAGGATGGAATACAAAATATCCCGGATGCTTCAAACCTGTGCTGCCATCTTCACGTCGACCGAACATTCTGACATGTGGTCCGCCCCTAGTTTCCGGTCCGGTCAATATTTCATACTGACCATCACCATTCCAATCCAACGTGCCAAAGCTCACGCCGCCTCTGAAATCCTGCTGATAGGCAAAGAAGCCTAATATTCTTTCCTGAAATCTTCCATCAATAATATTAAACATGCGAACGTGCGGTCCCCCGCTATTGACCGAAGGAACAGTTAGCAGTTCATCCTTACCCATACCGTCAACGTTTGCTACTGTGATGCTTACACCTCCTCGGAGCTGAGGGCTGTAAGCAAAAAAGTTTTCGATCACCGGAGTATATTTTCCGTTCCGATAACCAAAGGTACGAATATTTGGACCACCGTTGGAAGCTGGGGCTGTAACTATTTCCGCGCCCTGCCGGCCATCTAATTCTCCTAAGGCAACGTTTACTCCGCCAGTAAACCCATCGTCATAAGCCAAGAAGCTATTTATTAAAATACCCTGGTAATTAAAAACTCTAATCTCTGGGATGCGTCCAGGGCCAGGACCTACGACTATTTCATCAATGCCGTCATTCCCCAGATCACCCACCGCAACATTTACTCCTCCACGGAACGCTTCTTCATAGGCAAAAAACTGTGATAATAATTCTCCCTCTTTGTTGAATACTCTGATCTGGGGTCCTCCGCCCTGGTTTGCCGCCGCTACCACGTAGGTTTCTTGCAGCAATATTTGTTCTCCTCCTTCCGCGGTGCACTCACGACTTTCACCGGGTTTATACTCTTCTGTTCCACAGGAATTTTGGTCGGTGCATTCTCTGGTTTGTTGACCTTGGCTGCATTCTAACCAATCAGTACAAGTCCAATTCTCTTCACAGATATCTTGATTTTCTTCACAAGACTGGCTCTCAGACGGCTTATCTTGATAAGTACCGCAAGCGTTCAAGTCAACACAGGTTCGAGTTTGCTCCCCATCTATGCATTCGGTCCAAGTAGAACAAGACCAGCTTTCAAAACAGGCTGTTGTTTTTGCTGCCACGTTTGATAACAACGATTCATTGTCTTCGTCATCATATGTTTTGATGGCAAAATAATATGTAGTTTTGGGATTCAGTCCTGTGATCAAAAATGTTTCAGTAGAATTAGCTGACTTTGGTGTGGGAGGGTTTTGAACAACTGTGGCTTGACTCCAATTATTATTGGTAATGGAAAAGGTGGCGTAACGGATATCATAACGCACTGCTTGGCCAATATAGCTGTCATCTCCTGGAGCAGTCCAAGACATTGTCACAGAGTTTGAAGCATCCGCGGCTAAAACAGAAGGGAAAGAAACTGCCGCCGTTGTTACCACATTACCCGCAAAGACAATTACCAACATTTTCAAAAACACCCAAAGCATTCCCATAAATAAAGGATAAGCAACTAATCTACTGGTAATGGTTTTGGTAGAAGTGGCCGTCGGAATATACATAATCATAGTGTTTCTAGATCGGTTATTCGTCCCGGGGGTGTCGAATCACAGCTTTGTATTTCGTCCGGTTTGTTGGAGTCAGCACCGCAATTATTTTGGTCAGAGCACTGCCTGGTCTGATAGCTGTCAACACAAATAGACCATTCAGTACATTGCCATTCTGGAGTACAATCACTAATCCCGTCCATAACCGTGATAGTTATCGAATCAGTATCAATACCTTCATAATCATCCGTAACAGTAAAGACGATATCGGTATATACGCCTGACTGTTCAGTGTCGGGCTGCCAAGAAAATGATCCCGTTCTATCACCATTATCAATAAATGCTGCGCCTTCGGGCAGATTATCTGCCGTTAAAACTAAGGTGTCTGCTACATCATCGTCTGTGGCAATAATAGTAAACTCCAAACTGTCCATCTCATGAATGTTTTTGTCCTCAGCGTCAACCAGGCTTGGCTGTCTATTGGTATTAGCAATAGTGATAGTGATAAATTCAGCGTCAGTAGTAAGACTATCAGTCACACTGAAACTAACAAAAGGATAATTGGCAGCTTGGTCATAATCCGGCGTCCAAGAAAATGTCGCTGTCTTATCACCATGGTCCTGAAGGTCTGAGCCGGCCGGACCATTATACATAGTGAATACCAGCGTATCGCTATCGCTGTCAGTGGCGCTAAGATCAAACGTTAAAAGCTCTCCTTCTGATCCCTCTTGTGATCCAATAGGGGCGAGGACTGGGCGGAAACTAAACTCTAAGGCTGTTGAATACTCGGAGGGTGTGGTTTCAAAATCGGTCCCCTCTTCGACAGCTGAAACTCTATACTTCCAAGTACCTGTGGTTGGCTCATCCAGATAAGAGATGATTGAGCCATCAGTTTGATCGACCGTATCCACCAAGATTTCTTCTTCTGTATTAACATTCTTTCTGTAAACATTATAATAATTTATGTCATCTTCAGAATTTGGCGTCCATTCGACTCTGACATAATCACCATTATGCCTGGTAGCTGTAGGCTGGGCTGGACTATTGGGCCGATTCTGATCCAAGGCCTGGATTAATTCTGCTACTGTCATGCCCGAGTGGCCAATTATATAAATCGGCGCCATATCTATATCAACATCAAAACTACTGCCTGAACCGACATCAATCGGGTTTCCTTCGATATCAATGACATCAACATTATCTGTATTAACAGGCACTCCTTCCAAACCCGCCCCGCTGTATTCCTGGTCATAATTAAAGATTGTGGCAATAGGCACGGTTTGATCTGGAAGATTCAAATCAGGAGCCTCAAAAATAAATGCTCGACTATAATCGTCAAGGATCCCATTGGTTCTCAGGTCTTCGGTTTCTACACGTCGAATATACTCGGAATTTTCCAGCAAAGTCGTCATCTGAGCGTAAGCAGTGGCAGTAATCATGGGAGTATTGTCGTATTCAAAAAAGCTATAACCTAAATACGTCGGTGCGTAGGTATTGAATAGTCCAAAGAAAAATCCTTTATCAATCCCATTAGCTATTAAATATAAGTGAACACGAATACTATCTGATGTAACCTTCCGAGCCATGGGTATTGATCCACTCATATTCTTCCATTGCTGCCAATCTGAATCGCCTACCCAGCCAGGCACACCATTAACCATGGCTGTATCAGGATAAATTCTTGGATGGTTGTAGCCAAACTCGCTATTCCAGTTTGGCTTTGTATTCTCGCCATCCGGTGAAGAATCATCCAAACGCCCCATCCAGGTGTTTATTCCATCATCAATATCGGTCCGGCTCGTTCCTGAACCATCTTCGGGTATTTGACGAAATCCATGTTGGAATCGATCATAATGATGTGGTGCAAAAATATCAAACAACCCATATCCAGAACCATGGATACCATCATCATATGTCAGCATTTCATTTAACCAATCATCACCACGGCTAGGGCCAACAACTTTGTTTTCAATCGTATCTTGGTTGGCGTGGATAGCCTCTTCGGCCCGCCAAAGATAAGCATAATATTCTTCCGCTTCTAAGGTGTTTGGTTCATTCAATACTTCATAAGCATTTATATCATCACCGTAATGTTCAACTGCAGTCCCGACAAATTGCTGCCAAGTTCCCGCTGGCCCCTCTTCTCTACCGATCACCGGCATCAAAGAAATATGATGGTTGGCTGCTGCCTCTACATAATCATCTAAGTAAGGGTCTTCATCAATGCCGTCTTCAATATTATCTTTAACAATCATCGGGAATTCTCGGGAGTACTTTATGCCCAGATCACGGGCTATTTCTAAATACTCATTGAGCGGACGGTTAGCAGAAAAATAGTAATGATCATAGGTACTGCTGATATCCAACAAACCTAACGATACATGGTTTCCAAAAAATGAATCAGTTATATCCTGATCCCGATAAGGAGATTTCTCCGCAATTCCCAGGACTAAAAACTCTTTATCCAGCATCTTTGATTCATCGGGTGTCCAGAGTTCATAAGCCAGGGTAAACCACCCCTTGGATTTTAATGGCGCTGCCGCGGCTATCAGGCTGGATAAATCTTGGGTTATAGTCTGACGGTTAGAAGCATCATGTGAAACCAATACCTCTCCCTGGTCCAAAGCCGTATTTGTATCAAAATAATCCCCTAAGCTGTCATACAGCTGCCATTTTATTTTCGAATCGTTATCTAACGAGGTTTTTTCCAAAATTTCTAACTGGGTATATATATTCTCACCATCATCCAACCAATAAAAATTACCGTTTTTGGGATTCGCGCCTTCTGCATCGGTAGAAGTGTAGGCAAATAGTTCTTGCTGAGAAGTTTGATAGATATAATCAGTTGGTGCGGGATTACTCTGGTTGGAAGCATACTCAAACTGTATAGCGTCAACTAAAAGAACTCCCATGCCCCAACACTGGGGCTGGAGAGTACTACTAACTAATAATTCCGGATGAAATATCTCCCCAGCCTGGATCATGGGGTCGCTAGTGGTTGCAACATACACTCGTTTCCAGCCCTCAGCTGGTGTAACACTAAATTGACCAGACCCTTCAGTATAGTTATCCCAGATATCGTTATAAATCCTCAAACGAACTCCAATAGCTGTGTTGGAGCAAGAATCATTGTCATCAACTTGTCCTCCAACCTCTGTGGCCTTTAGCCAAACAGAAAAAACATATCGGCCAGTTTCTGGTGCTGTAATATAATTGAGATCAATAGAGGCTCCTCCGGCATTACGATTATCAAATTTTAAACTGTATTCTCCATCGTAAGAATCTTCATCAGTTAGACTTGTCATAACTAGGCCTCGAACCGGATCGTCAGCAAAAATATCACCACTACCAGGGTTGTAATAGTCATAATGAAGCCTCTGAGTAACGCTGATGGAATCGTAGACCCCATTAACGCCAAACTCAAAACTCGAGTCCTCGGAAATCAAATTTCTAGTCTGATACTCACCGCATAATTCACCCTCAGACACGTCACCACGATAAGTGCAATGATTCTCATAGGTCTCCGAATAAGGATATGAAACGCCTTTTACCTCTCCTGAGGCACCCGTCGAATCATTTAGGTTCAATGAATAAAAAAAACCGACCAGCAAAACCAGTCCGAGATATAGCACGATTAAAGCGTTTGTAGCCGATTTGCTCAGCCACACCCACAGTTCGTTCTTCTGTTTTACTTTCTTTTTCTTGGAACGCATTGCGCTCAAATAATGAATAAATTATAACCTTTTTTATTGTTTCAGTCAATTAAAAAAATCCCGCTTAGCGCACTAAGCGGGACTCGAGAGGAATGAACCATGAAGCGAGCTGACATCAGCGCCAGTGTGGATCGCGATCGTTCTCGTCGCCATCCGTCTTCTGGGCCAAAGTCATATCGTCCAGATTCAGGATCCAGAGGTGATAGATCTGCCTTCCGTAGTCCGGCAGATAGCGTCTCGCAAACACGATCTGGTCGCCCATTGGCGAGAAGCAGGCGTCGAAATCCTTGACCGTTGTATCGTCGGTCAGCTGCCTCCGATTGCCGGTCCGGATGTCCATAAGCCAGAGATTAGTCGCGTAACGATTATCGCGATGCTCCTCGGAGTAGACGATCTGACGGCTGTCGGGTGAAAAGGCCGGGGAACCGCTATCAATGTCCGTCAGCAACCTCGCCTCACCCGTGCTGGTGTCGATCAAGCATACCCGGCTCCCAGTCATAGTACAGGCGATATATTTTCCGTTGGGCGAGATCTTGGCCGTCATCGGTAAGCCGTAATCACCCAGTTCGTACTCGGTGAAAGATCCGGCTTCAACGTCATAGACAACCACCCACCTATATGAGCCGCTTGGCCTCCCACACCTGATGAAACAGATCTGCCTGCCGTCCCAAGTCAGACTCGGGCCGATATAGTCAGAGGTGTTGGGCAAACCGGGGAACAGCTCCGTTGACATTCCACCGTCGGTGCACACCAATTCCAGATAGTAATGGTAATAGTCGCGAGTGACATTAATGAAGACATTCTCGAACGGCACCCAAACCGGGGTATCGTTCCTGACCTCATTATGGGTCACCCGAACCACCAGACTGTCCGACAGCATATGAACTTCGGTTCGGCCGCCGGTCTCGAGCAACTCATCCAGGTAGCGGGTAAACAAGATACCCTCGGCCTGGCAATCCGAGCAACTGAACCGGTCGATCACACAGTCAACATCAGAATAGATGTTAGGCGTGACTTCCGGTTTGGTCGTCGTAGAGTCCTCGGAACATCCGGCTGCCAGGAGCACGCAGAGCGCCCCTAGACTTAAAATGGAAAAGATCGACTTCATGGCCGTTACCTCCTTTGAAACCGTCTATTCACCGCAAAAAGCGGCAGTAACCGTAAATCCAAAAGGACTGTCCTTATACCATAAGAACAGACCATTATACGTTTTTTGTCAAGTCTGTCAAGAGTTAGTGTCTTTGATACAAGCCAATCAGCTCCGCTGAATCAAGGGCGTGAAGCTGTACCTCTTGTAAGAAATTTTCACTTGTTAGGCCTTCGAGTTTAGCAACATCCAGGGCGTAAACCTTAAAAACATACTGATGTTTCCCTGATGGCGGGCAAGGACCACCGTAAGATTCCTTACCAAAATCGTTTTTGACCTCAACCGCTCCTTCTGGGCATCCGCTTTTTTCCTTCAACTCATTGGTAGCAACAGGTATGTTGGCTACAAACCAATGATTGAAATCGCCCATCGGGGCATCAGGGTCTATACAAGAAACAGCGAAGCTTTTTGTCTCTTCCGGGAATTCAGACCAGAAGAGTTGCGGAGAAATGTCATCGCCATCACAAGTATACATAACCGGGATGTCTCCTTGATCGTTAAAGGCTTGGGATTCTAATTTCATAAATTTTTCTTATTAATCAAATTCATTTAAACTATGGTTCCAACTACAGTATTCGCAGCTAGTATGCCTTTTAGGTAACGGCCCATGTAATAATTCTACGGCGTCTTCAAATGTTTTCTTGGCCCGTTTAAGATCAGTAGGCACTTTTACTACCGCTGTATTAAATACTACTTGGCCATTTTGCTTCACTGTCTTGGGATAATAATAAAGCAGATAAGCGAAGCTGGCCGTTTCATACCCGTTGGCTGAGAGCAGTAGAGCGTAGGTGTCCAGTTGAGTCTGGTAGTACCTCTCCGAGTCCCCTGGTCTAGGAGCACTACCTCTGGTTTTATAATCCAAAGGGATATATTTCTTGCCACTCGATAAGCAATCGTCCAGCGCTCCAAACAAAGTGGCTTTGATTTTTTTATCTTCATATTCCAATCCAGTACGCCAGTTGCGCCATAGATCCATCAATTTCAAATCAGGCATCAATTTGCCCACAATCTTGCCCTCAAGCTCAGGCGGCATAGCATCTTTTTTTCTAAACACATCCATATAGTCTTTGATCACCAAATCCATGCCTCCCGGAAGCGAAGGAAAAATTCCCCTCGGGCGATGGATTCTCTCGTTATAATGCAGCCAAAAACAACGTGGGCATTCTCTGAACAAATTCAGCCCGGTTGTAGGTGATAATCTGACAGGTTTGTAATTCATATCTTTTTTTATAATATCAAATATGTCAGTTTGTGTCATTTACATTACTCTTTTTTAATTTATCAATGTTAAACGAATCAGCTAAAGTATAATTCCCTACTCTGGTTCTCTCCAAACTCTTTAGATAACCGCCTACTTCAAGTGTTTTTCCGATATCACGTGCCAACGAACGTATATAGACGCCGGGGCCTGTGACTACTCTCAATTTTAAGTCCGGCCAGCGATAACTCAACAATTCTATCTGCTCTATTTTAACTGTTCGAGGTTTTATTTCTACTTTCTGTCCTTTTCTGGCATATTTATAGGCCACTCGGCCTTTTATATTTACAGCACTGTAGATGGGTGGGGTTTGTTTAATATTACCACAAAAATGTTTTATCGCTTGCAATACTTCATTTTCGCTTGGGATAGAGTTAATTTCTATCTCTTCCTTGTCTCCTTCTTGATCATCAGTAGTACTATACTCACCCAATCGAACCATAGCGATATACTCTTTTTCTTTTTGCACTACTGTACTAAGCTGTCTAGTGGCCTCACGTCCCACGCCCACAACCAATACACCGCTGGCTAAAGGATCTAAGGTTCCAGCATGCCCAACTCTTTTAACTCCTGTGATTTTCTTGACCTGCTGAACCACATCATTTGAAGTAGGGCCGATTGGTTTGTTTACAGAAATAATATTTTTCATCAAATTAATTATACACTGGTTTTTGAAATAAAAAAATTCGCCGCTGTTGAGCGACGAACCAAGACCTGGCTGATCTACTCCTCCGGAAGAGTGGCGATGGATGTCTTTTCCAGATCGATCATCTCAACTTCCGTGCTAGGCATGCCAAAGAGCTGCCCGGAATCGGTGATGATTGTTATGGTGTCAAGGCTAATCACATGGATTTTGCCTTGGATCATCTCACCGCAGGCGATTCTCATGGATGCCCTACCACCCATGGTAATTATGTTGCCTTTGCGATCAAAGACAAACGACCTGTCCACGGTTACCTCCTTGTTGAGATGCAAAATATTGAACAAAAATAACCCAAAACGGGTTATATAACCAGATTACTATTTATATATATATTCCGTCAAGCTAATTTATACACAATGAATCAGAGATCAACTCCACCTCTTCTTTGGTTGTTTTTCTCTATTTGCAAGAAAAGTAAAAACGATGATACCACCAATGGCACCCCGGTGATAGAAGCCGCTAACAAATGACTGCTGCCGGCCCGGAAGTATGAATCCAGGCCAAAAGCTATCCCGAATATCAATAACAGCCAAGCTCCGAGTCTTATTTCAAACCAGGATACAATAATGGAAAAACAAACCAAAATAAATATTATTACCATCAGCGTCGGTATCTCGGCCCACTCTGACTCGGTGATTCCTGAGCCGACAAACATTGCACCAAAAAACAAGCCAAAGGCCGTGGCCAAACTACGTCCGATTATTGAAAAGACGTTGCTTTTGTTCATCTGAACTAAATCTGCTCTAAAATATCAATCACCCCGGCTACCATGCGCTCATGCCGGCGTTCGTCCTCGATAATTCCTTTAACAATAATTCGATCTTCCTCATTTTTCAAAATAAGTAAAAGCATTCTCTCGTAGTAATCGCCTGATTGAGCTTCCAGTGATTTCAACATTTTGAAATCACTGATCATTGTTCCAATATCTTTTGTCATATTAGTATTTGGCAATTATTTTCTTAAATAACTCCTCATGCTTCTGTGAATCCCGGACCAAGGCGTCTAAAACCGTCTTAATAGATTTTTTGTCGCTCTCGGGAATTTTCTCACTATCAATAACTTCGTTGACACGCTGAGATATTACGCTGACGAATTTTTCTTCGAGCAAGACGCCTTGTTTAATAATGTCTCGGGTGCCTTCCTCATCTATCTTTTCAATTACTTTCCTGCTTAGATTGGTCATAAAGTTAGTTATAATTATTAGCTTAACAAAAACCCCAGAAACATTCTGGAGTTTTTGATATATTTACTCTTTTTTACAATCGCATTGGCATTCGGGGCCACAAGCACAGTTGTTTTTTGTGGCGCCACAGCCACAAAAGCACATTTCTTTTTCCTCCTTCATATCTAATTCATTATTTATTAGATATCCTTAATTATAATGCAACGCGCCATATCTGACAAGCACTCCAAACTAAAGCACAGAATCTATCATCTGTTTGATCTGAGCATAAGGCAGAGCTCCCGATACCGGTATGGTTTCACTGCCGGCCAACAGTATCGAGTAGGGCGTGCCTGTTCCGCCAGCGGCCGTGGCCTGACCAAGTTGTTCATCAACCTTATTACTGTATTTACCAGAGTTCAAGCAGGATTCAAAGGCGGTTTTATCCAATCCTACTGCTGCTGCAATCTCGGGCAACTGATCTGCGCTTAATCCGTTGTTGGATGGCGTAGTCTCAAACAGCTCATCCAAGAAAGCCCAGAATCCGTCATTACCACCTAATTCTCCAGCACACTCGGCAGCCTCAGCTTCTTTGGGCGCTTTGGAGTGCAAGGAGGCTAACGGAAAATGACGATAGACCCAATTAACTTGGCCATCGTATTCTTCTATCACCTGCAGCATGGTTTCGTGAAAGCGCTTGCAGTAAGGGCATTCCGTATCAGAGAATTCGATAATCGTCACTGGGGCATTAAGATCCCCTCTCACCCAATCTGAATCTGAAACCGGTTGGACTGTTATATCGCCACTGCCGGTTGGACTGGGGGCGGTTGGAGCCGCTGCTACATTGTTGGTATTGGCTGTTTTGGCACTACCCGAGGCTTCGACACTTGACTCATCAAGACCGAAGACCAAGGCTAACATTATGAAGAAGCCGATCGTAGTCAAACCAAAGAATGTTACTATCATGCCAGCCAAAAAGGACTTCTTGGGACCCAGCAGTGATAGCATGTTTTTATCTTCTGACATATCATTTCTTAATTAATAATTAGTCGATGTGTTCTTGTTGTTTGAATGCTTCCGGACCCAGATCAAGATCTATTTCCGCCCAGATTTTTATTTCTGGGATAATAGTTTGAGCGGGTTCGGTCAAAATTGAGACTGTTTTGTAGAATTTTCCTTCCGGCTCTTCATGCAGATTTGGGTCAAAGGTCACGGTTAACACGCCCTGAGACTCTTTTTCCAACTGGGCAGTGTCTATCTCAGCCGTAGTGCAGGCACAACTTCCAGGAACGCCCGACACTTTTACTGGTTCTATCCCAGTATAGGTGAATTCAAAATCATGACTTACTGTACCTCCGCTTTGCTTCAAGGTTCCAAAATCATATTCTCGTTCCGCAAAACTGAAGTCGCCCTGCTTCACTGGATAGGAATTCATAGCCATCTGGTCGTTATAATCAGTTTCGGACAAAACCCTACCAAATACTCTGAGTATAAGCTTGGATCCGCTGGCAGCCGACTGATCAGCAATTGTAACAGTGTCGTCGGGAGCCGCACTAGTTATGACTTGCGCTTGACGGTCGATCGGGCCTACTTCGTTAGGACCGTGCGCTAACGGATCAAAGATTACTTTTACTTCAAATTCTTCTCCAGCCGGCACAATCTTGTTCCATTTCGACGGATTATTGTGCATACCGAAGATCTGAGTGTTGCTTTCACCGGGTATGACTATTCTGGCCGTAGTACACATACAAGATGTCGAGGCTGTTTTTATCACTAGTGGCTCAGTGGAATTGTTTCTCAGCCGAAAACTGTGCTCCACGTTTCCACCCTGAATATTAATCATCTCCCAATCATGGACTAGCGAATCCACCGCTGTGATCGAACCACTTGGCCACTCCACGTCAGAAGCAGGTGATCCACCCGTTGCTTGCACTACCAGAAAAACAACCGCTGCCAGCGTTAATCCTGATATAACCAAAAATTTTTTCATAAGAATAACACAAATTAATGATACGATAATAATCAGGTATTATCGTTTGTGCTACTCCAAAAGTATTATACTATCGAAAATATATCGTTGTTGGAATTGAACTAGTTGATCACGCAATAACTTGTAGATAGGCTGGATAAACCAATATCCCAAGGCAATAAATACGGCAATTAAAAGATAGAAAAATTCGACCGTCACCTCTTCAGTCTTCATCAAATTGCCAGTGATTAAACAATGTAAAGCGCAGGCTGACTTATCTATTTCACCGGCTGAGTTGTTATGAGCGGCCATATTGCTTTCTGGAGTCATCTGATGTACTTCACCACCACTAAATATAAAAGCGGATATGCCAAATATTATAATAAATATAGTTAAGATAGCAAAATGTTTCATTAGGGTTAATTATACAATATATCGTAATAATGTCGAATATTATACATCAATCCAAGATTTAAAATATGGATGAAATATGCGCCAACCGCCTTTTTTACCTAATTCTTCTTTAATATAAGAATCTTTTATCTCAACCATCCGGGCATTGAGAGGAATTTTTGCCTTATCTTCGAACCACCAAACTCCGATATCTTTTTCATAAAACGGTATTTGGAATATCTTGGCGTAGGTTGGAATCTTATACTCTAACATACCTAGTTTATTGTCTGGCAAAGTAGAAAACTTCTCCCAGAATATCCTGGGAAATATTTCAAAGATGAAAAGGCAGCACAACAATTGATCCTGGTAGTCATACTTTTCGCTGAGGTATTTTTTGAATTCTAAATATTGTTTTCGTCCCTCTTTCTCTCTTTTAAGGTTGTCTTTTTTAGTCCAACTCCATTTACTTTCAATGTCAGGGGTTAGTAACCTGGTTCCAGAAAGAAAAATCTGGTCTTTTTTTAATCCGCAAAAAACATTTTTTAAGGAATCAAAAACTAACATGTCCCATTGGACAATAGCAATGCTGTCCCATTCCAAACTCTTACCTCTCTGTTCGTACCAATCTAACAAGGCCAAATCCCCTTCCAGCCATTTCCAATGGGTATCGTCACTCGGGCAGATATAGAAATCGTCCAGCAAACCGTTTAATCCATTACGGAAGTCTGCCGCATCCTTTTTATCACCACCAAACAACCCATAAACCTTAAGGTCGGGGTTGGTTTTCTTGATCAATTCTAAGTGATTGCGAGTAACCTCCAGCTCTTTGTAAAACCAGTAAAGAATGGCTATTTTCATTTCTGCATGTAGAATTTTCTCTTGGCTTCGGGGAATTTCTCTATAGCGTAACGCAACATAGTACGAGGCATTTTTTTGTAACGCGGTTTTAGAAATTTTTCTTCGGTGGCCAAATCACGGTTACCTACTTCTCGCAACATCCAGCCTACCGCCTTGTGTATTAAATCATGATCTTCCTGCCAAAGTATTTCCGACAATTTCAATGTACCCTGAAAATCATTATTCCTAATAAAAGTATAGGAGGCCAAAATGGCAATGCGTTTCTCCCAGAGACTTTTTGATCGAGCCAGCTGGTACAAGATCTTTCTGGGTTTATCCAACAAGTAGTGTCCGACAATATTTGGCGCTGATAAATCCACCAAATCCCAATTATTAATATGTTGAGTGTTCTTCAGGTATAGATCAAATATCTTCTTTTTTGTAGCAGCATCTCCGGCTTTGTAATGAAATATCAGAATGAATAAACCGATCATGCGATGTTCGTGAATTGGGTTTTGGATAAGCTTAACCGCGTCAGCCAAGGGCAATTGCTTATACTTCTTGAAGAGTGAGCGCAGAACCGGCACCTTGATCCCAATAAACCTGTCGCCTTCTCCGTATTGACCTTTACCAGTCTTAAAAAACCTCTGATATTGTTCGGCCTGTTTCTTATTCGAACGTTTTTTTAACTCCTTAGTAATATTATTATAATCACTCATTTTTCAACTTTTACTAGTAAAGAATTCCTTAACATTATAGCATTTTAAAGACTTTAACCAAAACACATTATCTTGACAGGAAGGTTGGTCGTGCGGTAAGTTTATTAACTTTATAGATAAAGGAAGCACATTCAAAAAAATCCTCAAGCCAAAGGAGGGGTATATGCAGGGCATTGAACGAGGTTATTGCAATGTCTGCATTGGGGCTCTAGTTACTGCTTGGCGCTCGCTCATGGAGGTACCGGCGGCTGAGGCGCTTGAGCAGACTCGTTACGGCCACAAAGCAGACACAATGGGCTTGGATGCTATTCCCGAGATTATCATCGGTGATCGCATCCGTCAGCACGATCGGCACTCGATCCTAGTGACCGAGGAGCTGGAAGAAACTGACATCCGCCGCTGGCCGACCGATTCCGATCGCGTTCGCCAGCCTCTGATGTTCTTCTCTGATCCGACTGATCGGTCAATCCAGCTTGGTCAGTTCATTCGTGAGGTTTCCAAAGATAGACCGCTGGCCAAGGTCGGAATCTTGATGGGACGCGACAAGGGAGTCCGTGCCTGGGAAGAGCAGTTCGAGAAACCGGCTTCGATCACCGGAGCAACCACCTCAATCACCTGCGTGCGTAAGGGCGAGATCATCTTCGCCGTGATGGTGAACTACGTCACTCAGCAGATCATCGTAGCCTGCTCCGAAGGTGTATTCATTATGAAACTGCCGCGGTTCACCGATCCTGTTCTGGATTCCATCAACTTGGCTTTTATCACGAGCCACGGCAGGTCCCTAATCTTCCCGCCGGTAGGTACGGTTTGCACAACGGCTGATGACTGCCGTCGTTTCGTCACCTATCTGGGCAAGACCGGCTATCCGGAGAATTTCCGGGACAGCATGATCTTCATGGAGGAGCCGGGCAATTTCCTCCACCACACTGAACCGGGTGGCCCAGCCAGGATTCTCTATCTTTCGAATCTCCAACTAGGTCATGGCCCTATCGGTTTCGTTATGGCCAACGGTGAGAAGATCGGTGAGTGGATCCACTGGCTGGCCTTTGCCAAATTCTCACCCAAACGGCTGCGCGTCTTCGAGATCTCGATCGACCGGCCCTACATCAAGGCTGGAGTTCTGATGTCTACCGCCCCGGCTTACAGTATCTTCCGGGACGAAGACGGAATCACCTATCTTGATGTCAGCCGCCTGCGCAACTTCACCATGCCCAGCAAGTTCCGTTCCATGCTGGTAGTTACCCAGTTTGATAACGAGCGGATCGTTCACATCATGCGTCAGCATGACTATCGGGAAATCACTTTGACCCGATAACAAAAAACCCTCGTCTTGAGATGACGAGGGTGTTTTTTTGTCTTATTTAAACCGGTCTTAATGTCCCAGCCCATACTTGCCAAGCAAGTAATGACTTGGCCACAAGACTTAGAATTATGTAGACAGTTTCGCCATAAAGATAATCGCGCCACTTGCCTACTTTCTTGTATTGCAGAATCATGTTAATGGCAAAGACATTAAAGAATATGAAAATTGACAGGAATATCCAATAGACAAAGTCCGGAGCTCTATTTTCACCACTGCCGGCGTTGAACAAATAAAATGCGATTGCTACCCACGGTATAGCTCCGGCAATACAGCCAAAAATGTATGAAGTCCAATCAGTTTTGGTGGTTGTTTGATTATGCAGTTCCATCACCCAGCCGAATAAAATCATCATGGCGTTCAAGAAAAACATTAGCATCAAACTAATTCCATCGTACATACCAGTCAGCATGGCAATAACCACAATCATAATTGAAGAGCTGAATGAATATTCAATCCAGCGGGCATAATTAGCGCCTTTGCCCAAATTCCTGACATACCACTGATAAATTCCAGGCAGTGAGATCATAAGATGGGCCAAAGCGGATAGGAATAAAAACAAAGCCACAATCGGTCCGATCTTCAGGTCAAAAAGCGTTTCCATGACCGGTGTTAGTTTGTTCTGACTAGCATCAAAATCCACAAACGAGCTAGTGACCGGCAGGGCAAAATCGCTGCTTAAAACCAGCATCAAAACAGCCTGCACCAAGTGCAGGGCGCCCATAAATAAATTAAATACTCTAAGTTTTCTAAATTTGTTTTCGCTGCTGGGTTGAATTTGTTCCTCCATATTTTTATAAATAATAGTTATTTTCTACATTATAACATATTTTCTATTTTGTTCTAGGGGGCAAGAAATTTTCCAACCTGGTTTTATAATAATATTTGTGCCAGATCGTATGGTTGATCGAGAAAATTCTCAAAATCGGGATCAGAAATCCGATATACTGCTGAGCGTTTTTTCTGCCCTGCCACTCATAAATACCCAAGTAATTCTTGGCGTTTGGATCAACCATCCATAGTTTTGTTTTTAACCCGCTCAGCCCGCTCCAAAACGGGGTGGTCAAAATGCAAATGCGCTGAAACAACCAGTGCATAAAAACATTTGAATCTATCAGCTTCAAACGAAATCCAATCACCAGAACTGTCGGTTCAGTCACGTCACGATGCAGCCTTTTGGTTTCACGAAACACAACGAAACTTCCAGCCTGATCCAGATCAACGATCTTTCCCAAACGATCTCTTTTTAATCGCAACCAAAAAACATTCCACGGAAAACGGAATATGGAAACAAGAATGAGATAAATAATTCTATATGCTTTCAACTTTTTTAGATGGTCTCCCCTAATTCACCCAAATAATAAGTACTTAAGGTTGCTTCAGCTTCGGCTGTGTGAGTGTCCTCTCCTCCCTGCGTAGAAAATTCCTGAGTAGCATCAGTACCGCAATTCGGTATGATTCTGTCGCTACCACCGGGATGTTGATCAATAAAATCAGTAACATCATAAACTCCACTATCAATTAATAACCAGCAATCGCTGGCAGAATCATGTTTTGATAATTCACCCATAGTTAATTGCGTACCGGCAAAATTCTCTACATTTGAATTCGTATTGCTGTTAGCCTCATTGCTTGGAGAATTGGAACTCATCCACCAAAGCCCAGCTACAGCTATAACGATAATGCCGATTATTATGGCTGTTCTCATAAAATATCAGTTAGAAATAATATTCTAAGACTACTATTAATATAGATAAAGAGTTCAGCACTATCGTGGCAATGCTTAAATTGCGGTATCGCTTGGACAATCTTCGTCTAATAATTACAGCAACTATGGCCGGGATCATCAACACCGCTGAAACCCAGAAATAACCGACAAACGCTATAATATACTCACCGGTTTCGATAGACAAATTCATGGTCATCAACAGAGAAAAATATGGGATCAGGCTTAAAATAAAGGCTGGGTAAACAAGCAAAGTATGGGCTACTTTTTCCTTTGGTTTATTGCTGTCCTTGGGTTTGAGCCGATAAGTTACATCTTTCAACATAAAACGTCTCTCACTTATTTAGGGTACCTTCTAATACATGGTCTGCGGGCGCTGGATCACCATCGTCCGGCTCCAGAGTCAAAACGTAGAAATCATGATCGGTTAGATCCTGAGTCGAACTGTAAGTGTTTGTATAAACTCCGTCTTTCTTTTCCACCACGCCCGTACTGATAACATCCAGGGGAGAATTTCTGACAATCCAGCCTTCGTAGAAGTCAGATCCTTCGGGATCATCTAAATCTTCAAAAGTGGCTAATAGCATATACTGACCCGCATCATATGTGGCCTGAGCAATACCGCTACTAATACCGCCAGTGACATCAAACAAAGTTCCAACGTATTCATAGACCATCTCGCCAGCTTGCTCTTCCATAGCTTCAGTCATTTCTACAGCATTATTATCTTCGGTAGCCTCAACGTTTGTTATGTTTAGATTGGTGTTAGTGTTCAAACTCACCCCTTCATCGGTTTCGTCATCACGAGCAGCTGGCAATATGACAAAAAATATCAAGGCTACAACTAGAAACGGCAACACTACAACTATCACCGTATTAGTTATATTGTTCTTGGGTCCGTTTTGTTGGTCCATGGGTTTAAAATAATTGCTTAGTTAAATTTAAATCCAATCAAAAATCTGACAGTCCGGATCACGATCGCAATAGCTGTGCCAATTATTCCGATCCAGAGTACTATTTGCAAAACTATATCCAGCCAATCCCAGCCTGGCCAGACTGAGAAATCAAATGGAAAAACCGACAGCGTTACCCACATGCCCCAGATATTCAGGCCGTCAATCAGGGTCTTGCCAGTAAAAAAGATTGGCCGGATGTGCAGGATTATCAAAACCACCCAAGCAATTATTGTGGCCGTAGCCGTTATATTAACCACTCGCAAAACTTGGTCCCAATTATCAGTCAAAATCGGAAAACCCCACTTCACTAGATTGTTGGCTATGAAAAGCCAGATGGCGGAACCAATGATCCCGCCAAAAGCATCAGAATATTTGAATCCCTTTTTCTTTTTCTTATTGGGTTTTTCTTCGGCCGATTTTACCTCGGGTGTTGATTCTTCCATAACTGCTTCTAAATTGCTATTTAACAAAACTAAAAATTATATATAAATTATACCATTATTTATCTGGTTTCAGAAATAAGCTGGTCACAAACCAGGTAGAATGTATCAGCTAGACAAAAATCAAAATGCTAGCTTTTTGCTTCAAATAATGGTGATTTTCTAATAGGCAAACGCACCGACCGCCACGTCAACCCCGCCGCGGAAACTTTCATCATAGGCAAAGAAGTGGTCAATGAATTCTCCTGCGCCATCAAAAACTCTGACGTGCGGCCCGCCGCCCTCTTCCACGCCGGTAATTATCTCATCCACTCCGTCACCATCGACATCACCTGAGACAACCTTGATACCGCCGGAAAAAGTTTCAGCGTATGGCATGAAAGAATTAGTTTCCACGCCATAACGAGTGAATACTTTAATCTCCGGTGGCGTCTTGCCCGGACCGGAAGCAGTGATTATCTCATCTCTGCCATCACCGTTAATGTCTCCGGCCGCTACCTTGATGCCGGTTCTTTCGGTTTCTGATCCGACGAAGAATCCGGGTGTAAATATCATCTCGCCCGTACCAGTGAAGGTTCGGACATGGGTACCGGCTCCATTGCCTGTACCGCAAATTATCTCATCTGTTCCATCACCATCCAGATCGCCAGTAGCCACTCTAATACCTGTTCTGAGATTAGACGCATACGCAAAGAATCCTGCGGTTACGTCAGGTTCACCCGTAACTCCGTCAAAAACCCTGACATGAGGCCCGAATCCTTCTGGAACGCCAGTGACTATTTCACCCTTGCCGTCACCGTCTACATCACCGCAAGCTACATAAACTCCGCCCTGAATGTTGTCAGCATAGGCCTTGAATTCGGTTACATCATGTCCCTCTCGATCAAACACTTTTACCCATGGTTCTTGGCCAGGGCCAGTGGCTGTAATTATTTCGTCTATGCCATCACCGTCTACATCACAAGCTGAAACATGAGCTCCACCTCTAAAATTTTGATCAAAGGCGAAAAAGCCACCAAGTTGCATATAGGGAGGTGCTGTTGAAACAGCCTCACCATGATAATTAAATAATCTAATTTGAGGACCACCACCTAATCCCGGTGAGGTAATAATATTATGTACAGGTGAATAAACTGCAGCAAAATAAGAAGCATGATCTACGGTAAAAGTACATAAAGAATAATTATTAGGATCATCTTCCAGGGGTCCAACCCACCATCCGTTTGCTACGCAAGTTGTTTCATTGGCCCAGGAATCTTCGCCTTCTTCCAGCGACTGGATCAAAAGCCTCTGGCCGCGATAGGCCCAATCAATGGTCAGGGTCACTGTAACATTTTTACTAAAATCAAGATTTAAGCCAGGAATACCGATCCGCATAGTATAAATCGGTTCATCATTCAAGCCTCTGCTAGTTAGTTCCTCAATATCAAATTCTTGGTTTACCATCTTATAAAAAGCAAAGCTGCCGCCGTCTTGTCTGGTAACTTTAGTTCCTTCTGGAAAAGTAACCGAGGTCGTATCAGAAACTAATGTCCAATCAGCCTCAACCAAAACAGAGGATTCTTCAGTGGTGTTTCTGATGGTTAAATCCTCGGCTCCAGGAAACATGGTGTTTAAACTAGTAGAATCATAGCCAGCGCAGTTACCGATATTGTCATAAATAGCTAAAGTTTCAACAATCCAGATTCCGGTTTTGGACCATCTGGGCATGGTAAAAGTAGCTTGATAAGTACCATCTAAAGAATTACCAGATACCCGCGTAAAATCATAACCGCCGATTGATTGCGTACCTATTAAAGGAGTTAAAGCCATATATATACCCGATCCTCCGTCGCAACCCTCGTCTTCCGGCGAACAGACTCCAGTCAAGTCATCAGTTACTTTCACAGTGACAGTAATCTCCTGATCTTCGTCGGCTGTATTGACCCTAATCGGAGTGATGTTGAAATCGGTCAATACTGGCGGATCAGCGTCTTCCAGAGCCGAGGTTGTTGCAGGATAAGTTAATAATAACAAACCAAAAAGGAGCATTGATAAATACATTCTTTTCGTCATCATTTTCTATTAATTTTTAGGTAATTTAATTATACCAGATTACAAAGAATCATCCCAGCCGCCTCTCTAACTAGTATACTGTTTATTAACGCGGTTTGACGGCACGCTTAATCATATGAGCCACATTTTGGTTCATATTTTTTGGTATTAATTTGGTTGTCGGTTTCTTTTCCTGAAATATGCGAAAAATTTCATCGGCAAAAGCTTGGCCCACAGTCTTAACATTTTTGAAATCAAAAATTATACTGCTAAATTTTTCCAATCCAGCTGTCACCCGACGTGCTTGAGAACGCGATAAGTAATCTGAATTCATATCATGCAGACGGATTGATACCTTTGTCTTGGAAAAACTATAAGCTGAATCGCCATATTCTTGAAACACCTTATCTAACGAGCGTTTCGATCTCTCACTGATTAAAAACGAGACTCTGGTGCCGGAAGTTCTTTTGACATCCCGGATAAAAAAATCATCAATTTCATTATTTACTACTAGCTTCTTCCGTCCGCTCTGCAGAGTATATAAATCGCCGACTTTTGAAGTAAAAAATATTCCCTCGCCGCTGTGGTTTTTTGGCGCGGTAGTCTGCTTTCCCTTCAGGATAAAATCAACCGCTGCCAGCTCAGAATCCAATTTGTGCTGACGCATGATGTTGTTAAAAACACCAATACCCTTATCGTTTATCTCGAATCGCACATTACCGGCCATCCTGAAGATGCTAAGATTTATCTCTCTGGACCGGGAGTGTTCTATGGCATTATTAAGCATTTCAGTAAAAGCATAATCCAAAATCGCAGATACATTTTCAGTCAAACCGATATATATCCCGGTCGAGCGCTTAATCTCTTCCAAGACTAAATCTTCATCCAGTCCTCGGTTAATCAGTCTTTTACGAATGCTCGTTATTTTCTTCCGAGCGCTTAAAACAGCCTGGGGCTTAGCCAGGACATAACGAATTTTATTAGTCCGCCCCACCGGCACTATCTCGCCCCGATCAACCAGTTCCCGGAAAAACTTATTGACATAGACTCTGGAAAAACCCGATTTATGCACCATCTCAGAGGGCCGCAGACTGCCACGTTTTTTAATTATTTCTAGTATTTCTTTACTTAAATCCATATATTTAGTTTACAAGTGTATTTTATCATATAATAAAAAACTTGTAAACTAATTATTAATTAATCAACCAATATACTTATCAACTGAAAATCACAGCCACACCCCCCAGCCAATCCAGAATCTTGTCCAGCTGGTTTTGGAAATAGTTGTAGCTTTCAAACCGATGCTGGGGCTTAGACAAAAACTATTTTAGCTTATATCTATAATATAAGTGCTGATAAATTTCTTTGCGGCGGCAATGGTTTCGTCTTTCAACTTTGGGTTGCTTTCCGTTACCCACTTGGTAAAGTTATACAGCTCATGAGTATCTACTCGCAGCCATCTATTATTCTTATACAAAAAATAAAAAAGCGTAGTCATGGCAATCCTCTTATTGCCGTTGCGAAAAGGATGATTCTTAATCATGAAATACAATAGTACAGCCGCTTTACCCTCTAGCCCTTTGTAAAGTTCTCGACGGCTAAAGGTTTGAAACGGTGATTTAATGCAAGATTCCAGGATGCCCGGGAATCTAGTATTAAATTCTGGAATTGTTTCATTCCAGGTCATTGTCTCCCGGGCCAACCGGTGACCAACATACTCGATCTCTTCCAAACTAATGGTTTTTATTCTTGTCCGAGCAATTTTAACGTCTCCCCGTATTCCTTAACCGTTTTTTTTACCGCCTTTTCAATATTCTTCTTGCCTTCTTCAGTTAGCTCCAATTCCGAACTCGCTATTTCTGAAGCCGGAATAACATAATTCCTGCCAACTTTTTCCGCTTTGATAACACCGCTTTTTATTTTCTTAAATACAGCAATACGGCTAATTCCCAGCATATTAGCAGCTTCTGTTGTTGAGTAGTATTTTTTCATATATCCTATGTTAACCTTTATATTTATATGTTAACATATGTTAACTTAACTGTCAATATCACAAAAACCGACTACAGCCACTTCCCTAGCCATTATGACATCTGTCTATATAAGTCTGTTTTTATTTTTTTAATTCTTAATTCTTAATTTTTAATTTAATTTCATTTCCCCACGCAGAGATATAGCTGACTATTTAATAGACTAGAATAAGGGCGGCTAGGATTGTGAGGAGGGTGGGCATATTTTATTTAATGCTAGGCATCAATTATCCCTCTAGGATTAGCAATATATTTCTTTTTATTTTCTTCTAATTTGAAACTTATTTTATAATTATTTTTATTATCCGGTTCGTATTTATAAACAAATTCATCTCTATTTAACGGATCGTATGGCATTTTATTTATATAGGAATTATTATTAACCAAATAATCATATAAATCATTCCAATGCTTTGCATTAGGGTATTCGTTTTTATCACTATAAAATAGTTCTAAAGCTGATTGCATGGTTCTAATATCTGCCAATCTCTTTGCATCTCTCGCTTTCAACCTCGCTTTATTTAAAGATACTATTGCTATTATAGTTAACAATAATATAAAAGCAGCAAAAATTAATATCACATATAAAGTCGAGCTAATATTTTTCAAAAATGGAAACGCTCTGTACAATAAAAAAATAAAATTAAATATTATCATCCAACTTATCAGAGAATAGAATGGCTTAAAAGGACTATATAATAATTTATAGTCATTTTTTATTGATCCAAATCTAAAAAATTCTCCAACTTGATTTTTTACATGTTCCAAATATTCATATTCGCTCATTAGTCTTTGTAACGTAATGAAGACAACAATACCAAAAAATAATAATGGTAACAACAAAAACCAGGTTATTAGAACATCGGTTCTTTCATATATTTTATAATTAATCAATGCTATTGCTACTGTGATCAAAGAAAAAACTGTCGTAAAATAAAATTTTATTAAATTTAAATAAATATCATCAATCTTCTTCATCCGATCGGTGCTTTGTTTAAATTCTTCTAACAAATATTTTTTAAAATCATCCATATTTTATAATCCTCTAGCCAGTTTTCTAATAATATTTTTACTGATTCTACTCATTAATAATGAAAGTGTGGAAAATGCGGCTTGACATTGTAAACACTATATGATATAGTCTACTCGGATGACTTCCGTCTGAACTGTGGCGTTTATCGCCGCGTTCCCGCAAGGGATAGGACGGGAGTTTTATTTTGGCCAAACTTGAATATTCATTTCCCTATGTGCAATCATCCTATGATACTTTTCATGATTCCTTTTCTTTTTTAGACAATATCTATTAATCATACCCGCAATATAATCAGCAAGTTGTAGTAAATTATTACTATTTGATCTTTGCATTTTCACTTTTCCAATACATTTTTTACCTTCATTGTTTATTTTTCTTCTTAAATAAGTGGCTAGCTGATTTCTGAATTCTTGATTACCGCTCTTGTCAATAACAACCGTAGCTTTCTCCAGATCATCGTGAGCATTTTGGAAAACTAGATTACATGCATATTTATAAAAAGAATGCTTGTCTTTAAAGCCGTCTCCCCATAATTTTTTTGGATCTTTATTAATAACAATTCCGTAATAAAAAAATTCATAAGGAGACACCGCTTGTAAAAAAGCACTCCTTACTCTGTTAGAGTTCCTTTTGAAATGGAATTCTTCATTATTATCCCAACCTAATTCATGTTTTAGCAGAGCAATTCTCCGATCGCAGGCTTGGGCTTCCTCATTATCAGAAAACAACACTAAAGCAACAGTAAAATACCTGCTTGATCCTTCTTTTATTTTTAAACCGGAATCACCGGATTCATCAATAAATACCAACATATATTTTGTTCTTCACCCTAATCCTAACAACAACCCAGATTCTTTACAATATATAATAACTAAACATGCCATAACTGAAACTGCGGGTATGCTTCATTGTCTATGAAATCTAAGTGTTTATCATCTTCCCAGACTAACTCTGTGAAGTTCGTATAATCCTCACCATAGCCACGACACATTACTTTTAATCTGATAAATGGATTAAAACGTAATATAAATTTTGCTGCTAATGGTGATAGGTTAATAGCCATATTAAGTGAGCTGATAATATCCGCGTTTAATAAAATCAAGATATCCTTTATCACGAAGTATTTGCAGCTGCTGACGTATTTTATCTTTAATATGTTTGTTATCAGGATGAAGATTAGATAACTCTTTTTCAAATTTATACATATCCTCAAGACAAAATTCTTGCTTGTTGAGTTTTTCTATACATCTCATGATATCAAGTAGCCAACCTTTCGCTGATATTTCTTTTTCGTCTCGTAGAAATAAAGATTTCTTCCAGCTGGCAAGCACTTTTTCTGTCGGCTCAATTTGTTTATCTCTAACAAAAAAGATTTTCCCTGTTTGTGGAATACTCTTTAAGAGTATATTACAACCCACCCAACCTGCTCGGCGCGCCGTGGACAAAAGTGGTTTTCTCTTTTCGATAATATCTGGAACAAAGAAGTGTTTTGGAATAACCAAAAAATTTACTACCTCAAAATTCGTTAGGTCATAATTCAGCAGGAAAAAGTTTGGATTGTTACTACTCGTAAGCCGTTCAAGCATTGTATGGTAAGCACCATCTACAATCTTTGTGCCAACAGTATTGTGTTTGCTTTTTAATTCATAATCCTCTCGGCAATTTGAACAGTAAAAATCGGCAACAGGCTGGTTGTTGGGATACTTATCAATATTGTATTGCCCACAATTTGGACAGAAGGCGGAATTATCAACCCAATTTTCAGTTAACACGCGTGCTTTTTGGGAATTACTTTTATACTTATCGGCAATTGATGCGCCCAGTTTTAATCTCATAAAATCTTATTATTCAACCTCACCTTTTGTCTTCCCTGCCTTCTTTTTCATATTCAAATCATACCTCCAAACCACAACAAAATCAAGTAATAATTAACAATTAATAAATAACGAAAAAACCGCCTGGGTTGGCTGGGCTTAGAACCTTTTAACTAAAAGGTTTAGTCATTTGACGAATGATTGGTGGAGGGGTTGACAAATCGATATCTTTACCTTATTATTACTGGTTGTTCTTTCTTGGAATTCAGGCCTGTCACATATAAACACAGGAGGGGTGTAATGACAGCCAAACCGCAGTTAAAGGAATTCGAAATCCGTAACTGGGCTGGCAGTGGTTCTTGCCAATATGTGTATGCCAAGTTCGAGGATGGCTGGATAGTCTTCTCCGGATCTGGACGAGGAACTACGTCCATCAGCAATGCCGAGAGAGTGATCCTGGCAATTGCTAAGTTGGAGCACATCAAACCGCTTGAGTGTCGCTGGTTTGACCTTCAGACCCATCGTATGTATGGCCATCGCCGTCACTGGGGAGAACCGAGTGAATTCATGTTTAATGAACTTCAGATAGTAGAAGCTCCACCCGCTCAGGTGCCAGCTGGCGCCACTGTCATAACCAATGGAACAGGCATCAGTGTGAGCCACTGGGTCTTCGTCGAATGCCCTTCAGAAGTCATTGAACTGTTCTCGGATGTGATTGGTCCCAATCCTTACCAAAAAAAGAACCGTGATGACCACCGTCCTGGCAGTGAAGCACACCTTGACCAACTTGCCAACAATGCACCGTGCAACTAAGGTTGGTTGGGTTCAGCGATCGAAACTACCGTGATTCGGTCGCTTTTTTTTGACCAAAAACAACTCAAACGTGAAGAGTGTATATAACCTTTTAACTAAAAGGTCCAATGTAGAAGTAAAAAAAGAACCCCATTCCTGGAGTTCATGACGGGTAGGACATACTGGGTCAGGGCTGGGGCTCTTCGTCATAGTCGCTGGTACCCGCATCACGCGAGTAGGGCTTGCCAGTGACCGGGCTCCTGGGCACATGCCTTTGGGTGTCACTGGCATCGATAGCTTCATGATAAAGAGGGTCCTGGTTTTCGTTGACAAACTGCTTGACCATACTCTGGCATTGCCGACAGACCTTATTGTGCGGGGTCATGGGATTGCCGCAACGCGGGCAGGACTTGACGCACTGCTGGCAGATGGGCACATTGTGGAGCACCTGAATGCTCACACTCTTACCCTCTGTTGTCTGGCAGAAAGCGCATTCCCTCTTTTTACGCACCTGTGTCTTCATATGACCTCCTTATGGCAAAGAACGGTTAACATGGTAAATATATGATATATAAAATCAGTATTTTGTCAATACTATAACAGTTTAGTATATCTAACCTTTTAACCAAAAGGTTTGATCATTTATTTTTCTATCTTTCTGGTATACCTACAATTGGGATAGTTACTACAGCCCAGGAATGGCCCATACTTTCCATGCTTTTTTACCAGCTTGCCATCACAGTCCGGGCATTTCGGGAATTTCCTTGTGCTTAAAATAAATCTGGTTAGCTTCTTTTCTAATTTGATCCTGAAAAATAAAACGATCAGACTCACTATTCCAATAACTGCAATCGCTGGAATAACATACTTGGCTATCTGCCAAACTAGTGTTTCACTACCTTCAACTATGTTCGGATCTGCTGCCATGTTCTAACTTAATTATTTATTAATGCTTTAATTATACTTACCTTCTCATTACTTTTCAACACAAAAAAACTACAGCCCACTGGGTAGCAGGCTGTAGAAATTATTTGGGTTGTCTGGGAGTTACAACCTTTTAACTAAAAGGTTTAATCTTTTGCTATATCGCCTTTCTCTTGATACTTTTTTAGTTTTTCATACTCCCCTAATATTTTCTTTTTTCCCTCTTCATTACTGAACCAGCTATTTTTGTCAAAACCCAATAATGAATATGTTACCGGATGAAAGGTTATGTTATTGGGAAAATATTTTTTCAATGTCAAGAAAGCTCTTTTGGCGTGATAGTGCTTTGTTATATAGATGATGTGTTTGATGTTTTGGAATCCGATTTTCTCTTCGATAACGTTTTTTGAAAAGACTACATTTTCCAAAGAATTTGTTGATGTCTTTTCTAGAATTATATCGTCGTGATCAACACCTCTTGCTTTTAATTCTTTCGAAAGATCATCTGCTTCGTTCCTGCCCGTTATCCTATTTATCCCACCGGTTATTAAAACCTTGCGAACCAGGCCTCTATTATACAAGTTAACAAACACATCAACGGGCTCTTTATGACGGGTACCAAAAATAATGGCTAGATCCGATTTACACGGATCAGAATCCATAAATAAATATTCGGTAATGGCTTGTATATTTGAATCCATATATGTATTTTAGCATAAAAAAGAGTGCCCAGAAACAACATGAGCACTCAACTCTAATCCTCCTTCCATCGGTATTGTTCAGGAAACGTCCTGAATACCTTGGTTTTTAGGATGGAATGCACCCTATTAGCCATATCTTTCACAGAAAACGAACTGACGCCAAGCCTAGCTTTAGCGAGACCGCTTTCGGTTACGACTAACTGCTCCAGACTCGACAAGCGTTCTCTGACTTCTGTTACCAGGTCGATTACGTCTTGCAACGACATCCATGTTCAGTCCAGCTGATCAGGGCACGAAGGGTCCTAGCCTCAACTTGAAACAACAGACGGCTCAATCTCTCAAAAGACTTCCGTTGATTGAACGCCGGGGCTTTTTTGATCCCCCAGAATTCATCTTGGTATGCCTTCTTTAGGCTATCAATCCATTCTACAGATATTGTCTTGAGTGCCATGTAGG
This sequence comes from uncultured Gammaproteobacteria bacterium, assembly GCA_964594455.1. GTDB lineage: Bacteria > Patescibacteriota > Patescibacteriia > JAHIZJ01 > JAHIZJ01 > CAZQLY01. The sequence goes on from CAZQLY010000004.1 coordinate 112,427, forward strand.
TCGCAGCAAGAACTGGATCCATTAAATACTCATGATATCCTTCAAGCGGATTGCGCCTAATTAAGCGTCCTTCGGATGAAAGCAGGGCCTGGATTGGTGTACCGTCGAATACACGAAGCGCCTTGGATAGGGTGGGCGTAAAGCCGAACCTCTCCAAGAAGTCCAAATCACATACAACCGAACCAATCGTACTGTAGGGATTGAAGATCATGAATCCAGGAACGATGTCAATCACTGCGTTGCGCAACACTTCAATCATGTGCAGTATGGTTGCCAGTGATTCGCCCTTACGGAAAACCCGCAAGATTTCAGGATCAACGCTCTCAATACCAACCAGTAAACGCTCAAATCCGGCTCTTCTCATGAGCAATGCCACTTCCTCATCTACGTCATTGGATCGACAGAAGCCCATGAGGTGGAGATCGTCGAGTTGGCGGCGGATGACTTCACGACACAGATCGACAACGTGTCTTCGTCCAGCGCGTCCCGGCCCAAAAAGATTGGCGTCGTTGAACTTAAACACAGTCACGTTGTAATCACGTCTCAGTTGTTCAATCTCGTCCACTACTTCAGCCGGATTCCTGGGCCTCCAGTTTGGACCAAGCGACATGCGCTCAAAACTGCAATTGCTGCAGAAGGTACAAACTCCGTAACAGCCGCGGCTAGCCAAGACTGTTGCATAATTTGTCATCTGCAGGCAATGGGGCAGTAGATCGCGAGACGCTCGAGGTAATGTGTCTAGATCAGGCTTTGATGAGGGGGCGTTGGTTATTACAGAAGCACCCATATAGGACAGGCCTGGCAAATCATGCCAATCGTGTCCCCCAATAACCCTCTCGACCAAGATTCTGAACGATACGTCACCCTCACCCAGAACGATAGAATCAATGCCTGAGATGTGAGTTAGCAACTGTTCGGTGCTCAATGTCGCCGTGATACCACCACAGCATATATGCGCCGAGCATTGATTCTCGCGTAACCCTTCAACCAGTTGCTTAACTGACGGCAGTGCGCGTTGCATAACCGTAAAGCCGATCACCTTCGCCTGACGCTCGTATATCTGAGAGATTGTCTCTTGGATCGTCAGAGCGAATACGTCAGCATCAAGAATCTCAACATCAATACCGACTTCACGCAAGCTTGCCGTCAGGTACATCAGACCCATTGGTTCTTTCGGATTGTAATCCGGTATGCGTCCCGACTGATACATCGGTGGGACTACCAGCAAAACATCTCTGGTTGTCTTCATCGCAACCTCCCGTTATGTATCTGTAGGGTTGATCCTCAGAATGTCAGCACCAAGGCTGGTCAGTCTTTCTTCTAGAAATTCATAGCCGCGATCAATGTGATATACACGATCAACCACGGTTATCCCTTCTGCTGCTAATCCGGCCAGCACCAACCCGGCACCAGCCTGCAGATCACTCGCCATTACCGGAGCACCGTTCAAGCGAGGAACTCCGGTAACAACAGCTTCATCAAAACGGGTCTTCACATCAGCTCCCATACGGTTCAGCTCATCAACGTGCATTAGGCGTTTCTCAAAAACAGTCTCCTTCACAATCCCCACACCGTCGGCAACAGTCAGCAGAGCCATCATTTGAGGCTGGAAGTCTGTAGGAAATCCAGGAAACGGCCAGGTGGTAATGTTAACAGGCCTCAAACGACCGTTACATATAACCCTCAGGGCATCATCACCAACCTCCGTGACCTCGATTCCCATTTGTTGCATTTTGCTTATGACGATACTGAGATTCTGTTGGACCGCATTTTTCACAACCACATCGCCGCCAGTAATTGCTGCGGCAGCAAGAAAGAAGGCTGTCTCAATTCGCGAGGGGATGGGAGTGAACTCAATAGCAGACAAACGAGAGACTCCTTCAATGGTAATTGTTGGAGTACCCGCACCATAGACCCTGGCTCCCATAGAGTTGAGAAAGTCAGCCAGACAAACTACTTCGGGTTCACATGCTGCGTTCACTAGGGTAGTGGTTCCTTTGGCTAGCACTGCGGCCATCATGATGTTTTCCGTACCCGTATGAGTCGGAAAATCGAAATGATAAGTCGCCCCGCGCAAACCAGATGTCGTCGCTACGACAAAACCACTGTCCTGTGTAACTGAAGCGCCAAGATGCTGTAACGCCTCAATATGCATATCAACCCTACGTTCACCAATAGCACAGCCTCCTGGTAGAGACACACGGGCCTCATGGAAGCGGGCCACCAATGGCCCAATTACCAAAAAAGAGGCTCTCATCTTACTTACCCATTCATAAGGTGCTTCAAGGCTGCTTATTCGAGTGCAATCAATACAGAGAGTCCTCGAAGCCCCGTCATACCCAATCTTAGCTCCTAGTCCTTCAAGGACCTTGGAAATAACATGCACATCACTAAGATTGGGCACATTTCTAATGACTGTCTGCCCCCTGTCTGCTAGTAATGATGCGGCGATTAACGGCAGTATGCCATTCTTTACGCCTAGGACTTCGATTTCGCCATGCAACTTCTTCCCGCCTCTTATTTTGAACTGATCCATTTCGAACCTCTCTTTCTATACTGTGATAGGCTAATTGTCAATGAACGACTGTAAACAATATCATTAATTGTGTTATATAGTCAACTAAATCTGTCTCAGTCTATAAATAAAAAAAGTATGTCTCCCTCTGTGTTCATAATCCAATCCTACCAACATTAACAATATTAACTACAGCCCACCAATCAGCAGGCTGTAGAAACTATTTGGGTCGTGTTGTTTTGCTTTACTCAGTCGTAGTGCCGTCGAAATCCTCTTCGTTGGCTTCGGCTTCGGCCTTGGTGGCACGGACTATGCCATCCTTGTGATGGGCTGGTGAGTAGATGGTGTACATCTTTAGCATTTCTGAGTCTGAGGTATTGATGACATTGTGTTCGGATCCGGCTGGGACCACGATGGCTGATCCGTCCCCTACTTCATACTCATTGCCATCGATGACTACTTTTCCTTTACCGACTTCAAATCGGAAAAACTGATCATTGTCCGGATGGGTTTCCAGACCGATATCTTCGTTGGGCTGGAGTGCCATCAAGACTAATTGGCTGTGCTTTGAGGTGTAGAGCACTTGGCGGAAGTTTTCGTTGGCCAGAGTGGCTTTTTCGATGTTGTCAGAAAAACCTTTCATATTTTTTAATTTAGTGATTAGCTACTGTCTTATTATACTAACAGCATGATTGATTTCTTTCAAGAAATAGATACGGATAGAGCTCACCCTCTTTTATCAAACCATGTTTTATGGGGTTGTATTTGAGATACTCCATGTAGGCATTGAAATCGTCTTGATCCCGGATTATGTGGTCGTGATAGGAACCATGCCAGGCGAAACGCTTCGCGGTTGTGTTTCTAGAATCTACGTACTCCCGTAAGCGGGCAAACGTTTGCCCGCTTGCGTGGGTGGGAAACTCCACCCCACCACGTAAGCGAGGATGGCCATCCTCGCCTACGGGAAAAACAGTGTTTCTCATAAGAATATTGATATTCCGTGAAGAGTGCCTTTTGGCAAAATGCATGTAATCTGAGATGGAATATTTTCCATGGGGTTTTAACAATATATGAACATGGTCGGGGATAATTACATATCCGAATAATCTGCATTTTTTGAAATCACAGCCCATTTTTATTACCTCGGCCATATATTTTGCCAACTCTTTATCCCGAAAGTAAGGATACCCGTCTTTTGTGCGCGTAGTCACAAATATATGGCATTGTCTAGATATATCCTTTTTTGGCTGTTTTTGTGATACATAAAAACAGGGCTTTGGATCTCCCTGTGTCTCAGCTTCATCCTACCAAAAACCGTGGTTGTTTTCAATGATAAAAAGAGGCGGAGTGGAGCTTATGCTCACTCCGCCGTATTTGCGAACTGGCCGCTAGTCGTGGCTAGGCCGGCTTCTCGGTAGCCTGGCCTTCCTCGGTCGCGCCGGCATCGGCACCCTCGCCGCCCTGGGCCTCGTCTTCGTCGTCCTCGTCGTCGACTTCCTCGAGCTTCGGCACCACGAAGATCTTATTGTCCTCATCGAGAACCGTGTCCGGAGTGACGTCGCCGTTGACTTCGTCGACAAGCTCATGCGTCTCGGGATCGTATTTGACCTCGGCCTCCTTGAGCGCATCAGCCACGGTGTATTTGTCTTCCGCTTCGTCCGGCTTGTCCAGCGTCACTCCTTCGGGAACCACGAACACGCGAATCTTCATCTCTTCCACCTCCATGTTTCACTGGTCATCTACCTAAAAAGGCCGACTCTCGGCCAGGTACTACAAAAAACATGTTATTTTATTTTCCTTTTATTGTCAAGGCTGGTGCTGTGTACTAATTTAAAAAAACCCTCTTTTTGCCTTGAAGGCTCTTTGTTGTTGAAATCATCATCTGGCAAGGGACGAAAATAACCCCGCAATAATTCATTTCGTTGAAGTTCTGGGCGGTGCCGAACCCTTTAGCGCGTTTTTATATGCTCAGCAGGCCCTGAGAGAATCGAACTCCCGACTACGGTTTTGGAGACCGTCGTTATACCATTTAACTAAGGGCCCGTTGAGCATACAAATTTATTATGCTTTCTCGGTACGGGGTTGGGAGACCTAATTCTACCATTGAACTACGCCCCCACGAATATCTATTTTTTCAAATATAACCACTCCTTTGCTAAATCCTTTTGTTCAAAAAACTTTAGCTTCCCGATTACCTTCATCTTAATAAGTATTTTTCGAATAGCGACTTGGAAAGTTCTGGCTGATTGGATGACTGCGGCTGATTTTATTTTGTCATTTTTTAGAATATCAGTAAACAGCTCCTGCAGGGCAATAGCCTGGTTCTGGCTGACCGGCACTTTGCTCATATCAATCAAGACTGACCAGCTCTGATTAGGCATTGATTGTGAAAGTTCAGCCAAACGCTCTTGGAACCAGATCAGCTCAGCTGCCGCACTGTCCCGGCCAGATCGTTCGGAACCAAGTTTCAGATCTATAATACCAGGCGGCTCAATCTTCCAGCTGGTCTGAGTCTGAGGACACGTGTACTGAATCGAAACCTGAGCCATATTACTTAGTCTCTTTGTGCGGAGTGTGTTTCTTACAGCTTGGGCAATACTTTTTCAATTCCAATCTGTTCTTGAGTATTTTTTTGTTCTTCTTTGAATGGTAATTCACCTTTTTGCACTCGGTGCATTCCATCTTGATCAAATTGTCTTGAGACATGATAATCCTTTCTTACAGTATTAATTGTGGAGCCACCCGTCGGATTCGAACCGACGACCTACTGTTTACAAAACAGTTGCTCTACCACTGAGCTAGGGTGGCGTGGTTATTAATTTAATTGAACAGTTGCTCTACCCGCCTCGACTCGCTGATGCTTGTCTCAGCGAGGCGGGCCACTGAGCTAGGGTGGCGTGGTTATTAATTTAATTGAACAGTTGCGTAATTTATCCCATACCTGAAGTGAAACGCAGTTGTACGGGCCGCTGCTTGCCCCGCGAAGCTTTAGCGAAGCGGGGAGCTATCCCAGCAGGTTTTTTAATTATTTAACCTACCTACTCTACCTCAAACCTTTTTAATATGTCAATCGGCGGTTCTTCATAAGGATGAGCCTGCTTTAACGCCCGGACTACTTCTTCGATTTTATCCTTGTGGCAAAGCATTTCTACCGTCTCTTCCTCAACCTCTTCCGGCTGGCCTATTTTTCCAATGGCTGGCTGGGCGCCTTCTTGGGGAGTGAATCGCCCCACTGTTTTATGCGAACCGCTGCAGTGGGAATAATTGCCTTGCACACCCGCTCCAGCGTCACCCATAGCTTGCCGAACTTTGGCCACGTATTGGACTGGAACCGCGGTCATTATTTTGTAATAATCTGATTTTTTCAACATCATCGTTACTAAATATTATCAAAAATTCTCAAATATTTCTAGGCGAATCAAATTTCTTTATTTCATTCATCATTGTCTCAACCCGCACAGTCCAGGAATGGGGTTTCACGGCATTACGCCTCTGGAGCCTGAGATCACTATTGTCTAGTTCTAATGCCTCATTGATATGCTGGCTGAAATATTCCGGATCAGAAGCTATCTTGACCAAGCCAGTAAACATTTCCGTGCCGGCAATTGGTGTGGAAACCACAGGCAATCCGCAAGCCAAGTATTCGTACAATTTCAAGGGATTCATTGATTTGGTAAAGGGATCAACCTTGTGCGGGATAATGCCTACGTGGAAATGAGACAGATATTTTGGCAAATCAGAATAGGACTTCTGGCCCAAGAAAAAAACGTTTTTATTATCAGCGAATTCCCCTTTGTTCACTTCCGGCCAAACCATACCTACAAAAACAAAAGACTTATCCGGGTTCATTTCGGCCAGCTGTTTGATCAGATCCAAATCAATTCTATTCTGAATGACTCCGACATACCCGATAATCGGACCGGGAATATCTTTCATGTCTTCTGGGAAATCAAACTTTCCTTGCAAACGATCGAAGTTAACACCGTTGGGTATCCAGTGAACATTTGGCTGGTTATTAAATAAAAGTTTCAAATCCTCGGCTACTGTAAAAATTAGATCGGCTTTGCCAGAAATAACTTTATAGTTCTCATCCAGTTTGTCCCGCTGATCCTGGTAGGCTGAATGATTTCGCCAGTCGTCCACTGCATCAAATATTTTCAGAGGTGAATCCATGGCCTCAAAGGGCTTGACAAACATGGGCAGATATGACCAGAGAATAAAATCTTGGAACTTAATTTTCTTAAGCATACGTTTCATCGTTCTGATGGCGATAGCCTCAGAAGCTACTGAATCGACAGTTGATAATACAAAAAGCTTCCCCGCGTGATTACCTAATCGGGAATAGTCCACTTGGATTAAGCGGTTGGTAAAATCCCGATACAGCACTTTGCCTTTGGGGCCAAAAGTTTGAGACTCCAGATATGACTTCAAACCTTTTCTCAAATTGAATGGTAAATAATCCACGGCTAGAATCTTGCCTACTTCCGGACGTCTCAACAAATATTTCAAAATGTGAAAATTGCGATTGACAATACCGTTTTCCCATTCCTGAAAACTGGACATGTTCAGCATTAAAATGTTGTAGGGCTGATTCATGATTGCTTGATAATATCTTCTAATTCTTTGGCTCGGCTGCTCCAGCGAAAATCTTTTAACACTCTTTGCTGGCCGGCTAAACCCAAGCGCTCAGCATAAGACTTATCAGTAAATAATCGGTTGATAGCAGTGGCGATATCCTCCAGGCAATTTGGATCAACTAACAGTCCGGTCTGGCCATCTACTATCGCCTCGCCCACCCCTCCGCTATGTCCACCAACAACGGGAATAGCAAAACTGTTAGCCTCAAGATAAACAATGCCAAATCCTTCTACGTCGCGATTGGACAGCTCGCGTGAAGGCATAATAAATACGTCAGCTAATTGATAGTAGGCGGGCAAATCTTCATCTGAAACGGATCCGACAAATACTACTCGATCCGCAACGCCCAATTTATCAGCCAGGGAGCGCAATGCAGATTCATATTCACCTGAACCCACAACTACGTATTTTAAATCACTCAGCTTATCCTTGAGCTGAGCCAAAGCCTTGATCACCATATCGTGGCCTTTGCGCTCTTTTAATCGGCTAACAGTCAGTAAAATCCTGGACCCGGCCAGATGGTATTTATTTTTTATAGAGTCTAATCGCCCTTCGCTGACTGATCGGCCCACCATATTACAACCCGGAGTCAAAACGACAATTTTGTCTTGCGGTATTCCTAGTTTGATTAACTCTTTCTTGGTGTATTCACTATTGGCCACCACCTGGTGAGCCCCTGCTAAAACCCTTAGCATCATTCTTTTTTTGCGCGGATAAGCCTGAGGATAAGTGATATCCAGGCCGTGGGTAAAAATTATATATGGTATTTTTCTAAAACGATTTACAATATAGGCCGCACTGCCCACGGGCAATACTTGTCCCACTAGGAGAACTTCGATTTTCTCTTCTTGAATTATCCTAAAAAGTTCAAAAACCAACCGGATCCATTTTGGCCAGAGCAGCGGTGAATTAAATAGAAACTGTCTCCTGACAACTTTACACTCCTGGCACTGATCAAAAGCCTGACTCTCTGCGGCCAGAGGAGCTAACACCGTAACCTGAGCCGGATCCCAACGACGTATCAAATTGTGATAATAACGCGCCACTCCGCCATGGGCTGGTGGATAATCAAGTGTGACAAATAGTGATTTCTTCATTTTACTTTTCTCATTACTGATTGGTAGAGCCTGATATATTCACTCTGGCCAAATCCTCGTATGATAAAAAGTATGACAAAATAAATTACTATACCAATAGGAACCAATAGAAACAAGGATAGACTCTCCTTTAAAAGCACGAGTGAAAAATACATTATCAATGCTGAAACTAAAGTTTTGGCCGCAGTGGTGATAATAAACTTCTTGTTGTAGTTAGTGATCTGTCGAACAACATAGAAACCCAAACTCATCAACACAACAATCGAAACCAACGAAGCAATGCTGGTACCGACAAAAGTGTATTTGGGTATTAACAGCAAATTCAATACAATATTTACCACCATAGCGATTCCAAAATGAATAGTGTTTCTCATTTGCCGATCGCAGGCATTGAGCAAAGAACCGATTGGGTAATTAATAAATAGAAATATCAAACTAAAAATCAATATTTGAAGCGGCAAGATAGATGCTTCAAAAGCTTCTCCCCAAATCGTGATGATAAGCTCATCGGCAATGGCAAAAACTCCGAAAGCGATCGGTACTGAAATTATAGTTAGATAATAAACCGCTCTTTCAAATGTTCGGGCCAACATTTCTTTGGAAGCCACGAAGTAAGAACTCATAGCCGGAAATACTGCGGCAGCCACAGCAATAGGAATAAACTGAAACGCATAAGTCAGCTTATAAGCGGTACCGTACCAGCCGGTATAGCTATCACCTTTATCACCGCCCATAATATTTAAAAGCACTGTATCAACGTATCCAAACACCGTTACAAAAATACTGGCTATGGCAAAAGGCAGCGTGATTTTTAACATGGTTTTAAGTACCGCTTTGTTTAGATAAAACTTGGGCCGCCACTTCAGTTTCTTGAATAGTAAGGCAAAAGTATAAATCGCGTTAAACAAACTACCGCATAAAATTGCCAGAACCAGATATTTAATTCCATAACCCAAATGAAGAGCCACCACACCCACTGCAATCACGACGACTTTGTTGATAATTACTCCAATCGCTTCATATTTAAGCACCTGATACCCTCTGAATATGGCGTAAAAACTAAGAGTAAAAGAATCTAATATCATTATCAATCCGGAGAAATACACCAACTGTCGCGTTAGATCAGGCTTGCCTAAAAGAGAAATAGTAACAAGCACCGCAGCATATGATAGAACCGCGGTGATTAATTTTATGGTAAATGCGGTATTAAGATAGAGATATGTCTTCTGCCTGTCTTTGGCTATCTCCCGAGTCAGGATAGAGCTCAAGCCAATATCAATAAAAATACCAAAGATGGTAGTCAGGGATAAGGCAAATAGGTATTTACCGATATCCTCATGTCCAACTGATCGTGAAATGTAAATAAAGTAAGCAAAAGACAGCACTTTCTGAAAAGCCAGTGCAATCGTCAAATATGAAGTATTCCGGGCTATTCTATCTGGATGGTAGCTGGCAGTCACGATTTAATGTAGAATTAACAAATAAGAATGTAAAACGTGAAGAACTTAGTTATCTCAAGACATTTTACATTCTTCATTTTACATTTTGAGTTACTTTCTAGCGTTTCTGCCACTGTGGAGCTCGACGTGCCCGTTTTAATCCAAATTTTTTCCTTTCTTTAACTCGGGCGTCCCGTTTCAGAAATCCAAGCCGTTTGAGTTGTGGTCGATAAGACTTATCAACCAAGATCAACACTCTAGACAATCCATGTCGGACTGCCTCGGCTTGACCTTTTATCCCACCGCCAGCAACCCTGATCGTAATATCCGCATCTATCTTGAGACTGAGTGCCGTTAACGGATCTTTGGCAATTTGTTGCAGCTCTATGGTAGAAAAATATTTTTCAACCGGTTTATTGTTTACAATAAATTGGCCTGTGCCTTTTTTATGATAGCGTACCCGGGCAATAGCTGATTTGCGTCGTCCAACCGCAAAAAGATATGTTCGACGTTTAGTCTTCTGCTTCTCTGTCTTGGCTATCTTGGGTTCAGTCTGAGCAACCTTTTTCTCGGCTTCGGTTTTTTTGGGCCGCCCGCGTTTCTTCTTTGGCTCGGCTGTCTTCTTCGGTTCTTTTTTTGTGGTCGAATTCTCTTGTTTCATATTTATACAAATATTAATCGGCGCATACGTCGGGATTGCAAGCGATTCTTTGGCAGCATGTTCTGTACGGCCTTCATTAAAATGACATGAGGTTTTTTATCTATATATTCACTCATCTTTACCGTTTTTAACCCGCCCGGATAGCCGGTATAGCGATAATAGAGTTTTTGCTCGGCTTTCTTGCCGGTTATTTTCATTTCACCAATATTTGATACTTCAACCCTGATGGGAAAATCAATATTTGGAGCATAATCAGCCCGATGTTTACCTTGGAGCAAGCCAGCTATCTCAGAAGCTAAACGTCCAAATGACTTATCCTTGGCATCAAGTTTATGTAGTTCGTTTTTATCCTTACTTTTGGCCATTTTCTTTCTCCTTCTCCTTTTCTTTCTTCTTTTCATCTTTGTCGGACTTCTTGGCTGTGGTTTTTTCTGAGCTCTGCTCAATTCTATTTACAAACTCCACCATAGCCATTTCCGCACCATCGCCTTGCCGACGACCAGCTTTTGTCACGCGGGTGTAACCACTGGTGCGATCCTGGAAACGTTTACTCAAATCGTTAAATAACTTATTAACTGCCGGCTTGTTGTTCAACAAGCTCAAGAGCTGCCGGCGAGCGGGTAAATTTTTCTTCTTAGCTATAGTAATGCATTTCTCGACAAATGGTCTGAGCCATTTGGCTTTAGCTTGGGTCGTTTTTATTCTTTCGGCTGAAATCAAACTCACCGCCAAACTTCTTTTCAACATTCGACGCTGATAGCTGGGACGACCTAATATTTTAGTTTTCTTCCTGTGACGCATTTTAATTTACGATATCTTCTTATTCACCAGTTTCATCTTTCTTTTCGGTCTTTTTCGGACGACCGCGCTTTTTCTTGGTGTCAACAGCGGTGGTGGTTTTCTTTTCCGCTTTTTCCTCTCCCACGCTCTTCAATAAATGGTTGAAGTGTTCCTGTAAGATAATATTAGTTTGGTGGAAGGCTTCTTCTGGACTGATGGTACCATCAGTAGTAACTTCCAAAACCAGCTTGTCATAATTGGTCATCTGACCGACACGGACATTCTCTATTTCGAAATTAACGTTCCTAACTGGTGTGTAGACGGCATCTATCGAGATCAAACCAATCTCATTCTTTTCTTTTTCTCGGCTTTCTACCGGAACATAACCACGTCCTTTTTCTACCCGCAGTTCCATTTCTATTTCGGCTTTTTTATCAGTCAGAGTAGCGATTACCTGATCAGGGTTAGCCACTTCCACGTCACTGCTAACCTTTATGTCTTTGGCCGTTACTTTCTTTTCGCCTTTTTCTTTGATAGTAACAGTAACCGGCTCGTTGGAATGCGACTTCAGTCTGACTGTCTTCAGGTTTAAAATAATGTCGACAATATCTTCTTTGACATTCGGTAAAGTCGAAAATTCATGACTGACATCTTTAATCTTCACCGCGGTTATAGCGGCGCCTTCCATGGACGACAGGAGTACGCGACGTAAAGCATTACCCAAAGTTACTCCATAACCCGGGTAACACGGTTCAATAATAAACTTAGAATAATTTTCTTCGATTTTTTTTACCTCTATTTTTTCTGGAAGTGGAATCGGGTTCATAAATATTCGCTAAATTATTTATATAATTATCTGGAATAAAACTCGATAATAGGCTGGGATTGGAAGTTCTGTTTCAGCTCTTCTGGAGTCGGCTCGCCAGTCACTTTGCCCTTCAGGGTCTTTTTATCCAATGATAGCCAGGAAGGTATTTCTTTTTTTTCAATCTTCTTTAACAACTCTTTGAAATATTTCTTATCCATTCGAGCTTCTTTTACGGCAATTTCGTCGCCAACTTTAACTTGATAAGAAGGAATGTTAACCGTTCGGCCATTCACCAAAACGTGGCTATGATTTACAACCTGACGGGCCTGACTTCGGGAGTCTCCCAGGCCTAAGCGATAAACTGCATTATCTAAACGTTTTTCTAACAACCGACTGAGATTTTCACCGGTTTCGCCTTTTTGGGTCAGAGCTTTTTGGAAATAATTATAGAATTGAGTTTCCCCCAGACCATACAGACGTTTAGCCTTCTGCTTTTCTCTGAGCTGGATCCCATAATTAGAAGTTCGGCCCCGGCGTTGAGATTGACCGTGGATTCCCGGTGGGTAGTTACGTTTTACTAATGGACATTTATTGGTAAAACACTTCTCACCTTTTAAGAAAAGCTTTTCACCCTCTCTTCGACATTTTTTACATTTTGAATCTAGGCTTCTTCCCATTGTATTATCTAAGGTTAAACTCGACGTACCTTTCGCGGCCGTGGTCCATTATGTGGAATAGGAGTTACGTCTTTGATAGATAAAATATTGATACCTTGGGCGTTCAAGGCTCGGATAGCGGCTTCCCGACCAGAGCCAACACCCTTCAAGCGTACATCAGCTTCTTTAACACCATAATCTTTCATTTTTTCCATAGCTGATCGAACAATTACTCCGGCAGCATAAGGAGTGGCCTTTTTGGGTCCGGCAAATCCGCACTGTCCAGCTGATGATTGAGCGATCACTCCGCCATCTGGGTCAGTAAAAGTAACTATAGTATTGTTATAGGTCGCCTGGACGTGAACAATAGCTCGGGTAACGAACTTTTTCACCTTCTTTTTCTTGCGTGAAGCTGTCTTGGTTTTTTTCTCAGACTTAGGCTTCTCTGTAGTTGCAGATTCCTCTGGTTTCTTATCTTCTGGTTGTTTTTTTACTTCTTCAGTCATTATTCTAAATATTATGTCTTTTCAGCTGCCGGGCGACGACCAGAACCCATAGTTCTACGTACGTTTCCGCGAACTGTTCTATTATTAGTCTTGGTGCGCTGCCCGCGAACAGGCAGTCCTTTGGCATGTCGGGATCCGCGATAGCTGCTGATTTCTTTCAAACGCTTCACATTTGAAAGCATTTCCCGTCGCAATTCACCTTCTACCCTAATGCTTTTTTCAATATGAGTATTTAACTGTCGGATTTGATCCTCAGTTAAGTCCTGAGTCCTGGTATTGGGATCAATTTTTAATTCTTTTAAAATTCTACCGGCTAAAACTCGGCCTATTCCGTAAACATAGGTTAAACCGATCTCGATGCGTTTGTTTTGGGGTAAGGTTACACCAATAATTCTAGCTGCCATGAATTCAATTAATAATTAACAATTAACAATTAACAATTAACAATGAAAAAAAAGAATAACGGAAAAAAACCGTAATTATTAATTCTTAATTTTTCATTTTTAATTAATCTCATCCTTGTCGTTGCTTATGTTTAGGGTTTGAGCATACTACAACCAAACGCTTCTTGCGTCGTACAACTTTACACTCTTTACACATTTTCTTTACTGAGGCTCTGACTTTCATAATCTTAGTTACGGTATGTTATCCGTCCTTTACTTAAATCATAAGGGGTCATTTCCAATGTTACTTGATCCCCAGGCAGGATCTTTATCCTGTGGAGACGCATTTTGCCCGATAAATGGGCCAAAACTGGATGACCGTTATCTAAGGTGACCTTGAACGTAGCGTTTGGAAGTAATTCTTCGACTACTCCAGTTGCTTCGACAAAGCCTTTTCTGGTTTTTCTTTGTTTTTTTGGCTCAGTTGAGGTATTTTGCATGCCTCTTGTTTAATAAAAAATTCTTTATCAAGCTATCACCCAACAAAGAATTTGTCATTTCTCTGCTGTTTCTAGACGAAGGCTTGATATCAGGGAATAAATTGTACCCACAGCCATTCTACAATAGGCCATTTTTCCTGTCAAATACCGCTATGGCATGAGTACGTATAATATGCAATAATTGGGGTATATTACGAAAACAGTTCGCATAATCCCTAGTTGTCCGACATACATTTTATCTATTTTCGTTCATTTCCTGCTTAATTGTATAAAACTATAAACTAATTAAGACATAATTATGGTTAACCCAATCAATAAAATAATATGTACTCATTGTGGGTCACAACAGATGGTTAGGTTAGTTGAACATGATGTGGATGGTAATCTTTTTTGTGTATGTAAAGAATGCAAAACTAATATCCTACTTAGAAAGGAAACCACTGCTGATGGTGAGCCCTCTCTCTATACAGTTATAAATGATAGATAACTTTGTAGTACATTGGACTGCAAATTCATTATCTAATTTGTATTCTCAAACAATCTAATTAACAATTAATTATTAAAACGATGAGTATTTTTGATTCATTTACTAAAAAATGGGCAAAGAAAATTGCATCACAAATGTTGGATGTATACAAAGCTAATAAAAAAGATGATCCTGCTATATCTGACGGCGAGATTCTCAGAAGGACTCTTTTAGGCTCGCCAGAAAAGGAAGTCGCAAAGATAGTACTGAGCGATGAGAATATTTGGGAAGAGAACAAGCCTATTATTAAAGAGGTTATTATACAATATATTATCGAAGTATGGAAATCAAACTTCAAGACGCAGTTGGTTCCAGAAAACAAAAAAAGTGCCATAGTAGATGGCGTGAGTGAAGCAATAAACAGTTTAGGAATATCTAAAGAATAATATTGTTGCATAAATGATACAATGTAACTAAATGGGAAATTCACTTTAAAAAGATAAAATGTACGATCGGACAACACGGGCTAGCCGGTTCGCGAGCAAAATAATAACTTACTATAACAATAAACATGATGAACGAAAATATAAGTGAGGTTAACAAAACTAAAAATCAAATGGATATAAATAATCAAAAAAAGGAAACAAATACCTCAAAACGCATTATTTTTAACCCAACTATCTATAAAAGGCATCAACGCTATTATTATGTATTTTTGTGTTTATCAATTTTAGGCATTATCGATATCGCAACATATCAAATAGTTTCAACTGGTTACGGTATTAGTGATACTGGGCTTATTTCATTTTTTATCGGTGGTATTTTAAGCTTTATAAGCCCTTTAATAGCTGGCGTTGTTACATATTATTTAAGTACTATTTTTGGTTTTGTAATTTTATGGATTCCAATTACTATTTATGAATACTTTCATCTTAATAAATTAAAAAAAGCGAAAGGTGATAATTAAACATGTTGTAATTTTAACGCCCACTCACCCAAATTGCTCCTTCATTCCGGCGGTATCTCGCTCCGCTCAATGG
>CAZQLY010000005.1:0-99741 GCA_964594455.1 uncultured Gammaproteobacteria bacterium
ATCAATATCGTTCGATTTCTGATGATGAAACCCACGTCCGGGTTCATCCCCTACTCCACTGGACGGAAATAGATGTCTGGGAATACGTCAAACGAGAAAACCTCCCTATCAATGAGCTTTACTTCGCCAAAAACGGTTATCGCTACAGAAGCCTGGGATGCAAACCAAACACTAAGCCGATAAAATCAGAGGCTGACACAGTTGATAAAATTATTGAGGAGATAAAATCCACTAAAACATCCGAACGAGCCGGTCGCTCTCAAGACAAAGAAGCTGCCTACGTTATGCAGCGCTTGAGAAAACTTGGCTATATGTAATTAATAGCACTAATCTAAACTTCATGGAAAATAATACCAACCAAGAAAAACCAAAGCTGAACATAGTATTTGTCGGCCACGTAGATCACGGAAAATCAACTCTCATCGGGCGACTACTCTTCGATACTGATACTCTACCAGAACAAAAGATATCAGAGGTCAAAACTATTTGCGAACAGCAGGGCCGGCCTTTTGAATTTGCCTTCTTGATGGACCACATGCAGGAAGAGCGTGATCAAAACATTACTATTGATACGGCCCAGATATTTTTCAAAACTGCCGCACGCGATTATGTTATTATCGATGCTCCCGGCCACGTGGAATTCACAAAAAACATGATCACTGGGGCTTCCCAGGCCGAAGCCGCAATCTTGATCGTCGATGCCAATGAAGGAATCAAAGAACAGACAAAGCGCCATGCTAAATTCTTAAGCTTACTCGGCTTAAACCAGGTTGTAGTGGTTGTAAACAAGATGGATCAGGTTAAATACAAAGAAAAGAAATTTGAGGAAGCAAAAAAGGATTTGCTTGAATTCTTGGGTAAAATAAATATCATCCCATCGTTTACTATCCCCATATCTGCTATGGAGGGCGACAATGTCTCAAAGAAATCTGAAAAGATGAATTGGTATGATGGTAAAACTATCCTGGAAGCTCTGGATACTTTTAAGCAAAGAAAAAATGAGTTGGATCAGCCCTTACGTTTCCCTGTTCAGGATATTTATAAAGTAGATAATAAACGTATTGCGGTCGGCCAAATATCATCGGGAAAGATATCCGTCGGCGATAAAATAGTCTTTCTGCCTCAAAATAACGAATCGTCCGTTAAAACTATTGAAAAGTTTAACCAGGAATTGAAAGAAGCTGGAGCTGGAGAAAATATTGGCCTTACACTAAACGATCCCCTGTTTGTAGACCGAGGGAACGTAGCCGCACATGTTGAACATAAGTCCCAACCCGTTAACACCATCTCGGGCAACCTGTTCTGGATGTCAAAAGAACCCATGAATATGTCAGATCAATTAACTCTCCAATGCGCCACTCAAGAAACCGGCATAAACATCAAAAAAATAAGCAACCGCATAGATTCTTCTTCGTTGGAGCAAATCAGCTCCGAAGCCGACTCTCTTAAAGAGACTGAAATAGCCACCGTGGAAATAAACACAGATGATCCGATCATGGTTGAAGACTTTAATAAAATACCAGAACTAGGTAGATTCGTTTTGATGCGTAATGGTAGTGTGGTGGCCGGCGGTATTATCATCACTTCAGAAGAAACCAGCTAACTCATTATCCGTAAACATATCAATATGAATAAAAAGCTGATAATTATTGGAATTGATTCCGGGGACTTAAATCTGATCGAGAAATTCCTGCCCCAGCTGCCGACCTTTCAGAAAATCATGAACAACGGTGTCTATGGAAAACTAAAGACTACTATTCCTCCTCTCACTCCATGTGCCTGGTCGTCTTTTATGACTGGCAAGAATCCGGGTCAACATGGTATCTACGATTTTGCCTTTCTGCAAGAGGACAAAAAACTGGGCTTGTTTGATTCGACTCAGCGTAAAGATGAAGATATCTGGCAAATATTATCAGCTCAGGGATACAAATGCATAGTGTTTAATGTACCAATGACTTTCCCGGCCTATCCGATCAACGGCCAAATGATAACAGATTTTACAACCCCCACCCTGGACAGCGACTTCACTTATCCCGATTCATTGAAGGGTGAGCTACTGCGAGAATTTCCTAACTATAGAATCTCAGAAAATTCAAAATATTCAGAGAACGCCAGCGATCAGCGGGAATTCCTGGATGATATTTTTGATTTGTTAGAGTTACGAACCAAGGTTTTTGATTGGCTATTAACCAACAATGAGTGGCATGTTTCTATGGTGGTTTTTGGTGCTAATGATCATATCAACCATTGGTACAGAAAATATATGAACCAAGATGATTCAGAATACAAAGACGCTCTGCTCAACGGTTATAAACGGACCGACGAAAAGATCAAGCAGATTATGGAAAAATATCCTGATGCTAATTTCATGTTCATGTCGGATCATGGAACAGGACCATACAATAAAGACGTTAACCTTAATCAGTGGCTGCTGGAAAACAAATATATCTATTTGAATAAAAGCCAGGGTGTCATCAAAAGCCTCTTACAGAAACTGGGCTTATCCCCTTCTCGATTGATAAAAATAGCTCTCAATCTAAAGCTGTGGAAACTAATAAAGAGGCTAGGCATCAAAGATACTCTGGTTAAACATACTAGCGTCACGTTTGAAGACGTTGATTGGGAAAAGACTAAAGCCTATTCGTTTGGATATTACGGTCCGATCTATATTGTTGATAATGAAAACCGAAAAAAACTGGTGACTGAATTAAAAGAAAAACTTCTCAAGATAAAGGCTCTTGATGGAAAGCCTTTGATATCAGATATTTGGACCAAGGATCAACTTTACCACGGCCGACACGCATCAAGAATGCCAGACTTAATATTCGCCATGCAAAACTTTACTTATGGCTGTTCTAGTAGCTTCGCTTTTGGCGGCAATCAGCTATTCACGGATCCTAAGACTTTTAAAAACGGCGATCACAGCATTTACGGAATCTTTGCCGCCTATGGACCGGACATCAAAAAAACTGGTGCCAAATTAGAAGGGTTGAAAATAACTGATATCGCTCCTACGGTTTTGAAGATTTTTGATACTAAAATACCCGAAGACTTTGATGGACGCCCCCTAGACGAAATATTCAATTAGAATAAAAAAACACTTAGTTATACGTTACCTAGGTGTTTTTTTATTTCCTCAAGATATAAATGACTAATATATTTCCAGTTATAGTATTTCTTGGTATAAGCAGCTACCTCTTCAGATATGTTCTTTAAATTACTGCTGCCTTTCAATTCATTTATTTTGGAAATGAATTCCTCAGCTCGACCTGACTCGACTAAGAAGCCGTTTTTGCCATCAACAATCGCATCCTGTATGCCTTCAATGGACGAAGCCACGGCCGGTAATCCTCTAACTGCCGCCTCAATCAAAACAATACCAAACCCCTCAATATCTCCAGCCACTTTGATATTGGGCATAATAAACAAGTCACAGACACTGAACAACATTTCACGTGTTTCATCTGGTACTCGACCCAGTAATTTAACTTTTGAATGAAGATGTAACTCTTCTATTTTTAAACTTATTGTTTCGGCCTCAGATCCATCGCCGGCGATTAGATACAAAAAATCATCTGATAAATTCGGCATAACGTTTTCTACAAACCAGGCAGTTCCCTTTCTTTTCACTAAACGACCCAGAGAGAGCAAGATAAATTTTCCTTCAACACTTTGTTGCAAATATCCTTCGAGATCTTTTCTGTAATATTTTTTTATCAAAGTAGGAATTTCCGTACCATTGGGTATAAAAGTACATTGGTCTCCCCTGATACCTCTTTTTACACACTCATCAATAGTGGCCCGCCCCACAGTAAATACATGATCCATCTTTCTGATAAAAGGAACCACTGCCTTCTGATACAGCTTGTTCTGGTATGTAATATCCAGACCGTGAACTGTAATATAAACTGGTTTTCGTGTTATTAATTTAAGTAGATAGCCAACCGGAGCCAATAAACCATCCGTTAAATAAATACAGTTAACTCCCCATGACAAAAAAAACCCTGCAACCAAGGAATAGGGCAAGAACCAAATCAGATTATATTGCTTGCCCTTTAGAGCGATAAGTCTTCGTCGGCAAGCTATATTATTGATAAGTCCATAACTGTAATTTTCCATCCCTCCAACCTGAGGTGGATATTTTCTAGTTATGAAAAGTATTTTCATTTTTTCAATGCTTCTTTCTTTTGTCGGTATAATATCTCTTCCTGCATTTTTCTATTCCAGCCAATGGCTGAAGCTATCAGGCCCAAGATAAACACCTGGAATCCTAATAGTATCAATATAGCTGCAATCACCAGTGACTGAATATGACCTTTGCCCTCATCAGCGGTAAAAAAGTAAAAATAGAGAAAACGTAATATCAGAAAAAAACCAGGCAGAAAAATCACCAAACCCAACCCCGACATCACTCTGAGCGGTTTATAGATGGTGAAGACTCGGGAAATAACTATCAAAGATTTAACCAGGTGCTTTGGTATGCTAGAAATAAGCCGAGACTTACGAGTAACCTTGCGGGCTTTGATAGGTACCGAGGTTATTTTCATGTTATGGTCCAGGGCTTGAATCAGGGTTTCGTGAGTATAAGTATGTTTAGACAAAATTGAAATACGCAGGGCTGCTTCACGGTTGTATGCCCGAAAACCGCTTGATACGTCCAGGGTCTTTTTTAAACCGATTAATCTAGAAACGCAGTAACTGCCAAACAGGTTTAAATATTTATTGGCCGCTGGCATATATTCTAAGTTTTTTACTTCCCTATCTCCGATTACCACGTCAGCCTTCTTTCCCAACAACGGCTGGATCAAATCCGGAATACGGGATTGATTATAATGATTATCGCCATCAGTGTTTACAATAATATCAGCCCCACGCTGCAAGGCTTCCTGAATCAGGCGTTGAAAGGTATAGGCCAGTTTCTTATTAGTACCATTTGATAAAACATAATCAGCCCCAGCCGAACGAGCCAGATCCATTGTATTGTCTGTGGAGCCGTCGTCCAATACCATAACTTCAACCTTTTCAATACCAGGTATTTGGCGCGGGATTTCCCGAATCACAGTCTCAATATTTTCTGCCTCGTTATAGGCAGGGATGGTGACTATTAACTTCATAAAATTGGGCTTAACGGCCGATACTAACGTAATGGAAGCCGTATTTCCTCATCTTATTTTGGTCCAAAATGTTCCTTCCGTCAACCACCCTGGGAGAATTCATGATTTTCTTGACTTTTAACCAGTTCAGCTTCTCGAATTCGGGCCATTCTGTGGCTATAATCACCAAATCTTGGCCCCTACAGGCCTGTTCTGCCGTATTGGTATATTTTACCCTAGTTAGCTGTTTTTTGGCCCTAGAAGTCGCTACGGGGTCATAGGCGGTTATCCTGGCTTTTTCCTTTTGTAACATCTTAATTATATCAATTGCGGCTGATTCTCTGACATCATCAGTATTATCCTTAAAAGCTAGCCCCAAAATACCTATTTTTTTGTTATGCAAAGTCTTTAAAAGATCTTTAGCCTTTTTAATAACTACCTTTCTTTGATCGTTATTTACTCGGATCACTGCACCCAGCAGTTTAAAAGCATATCCATTGCTTCCCGCCATTTGGTTCAGGGCACTGACGTCTTTGGGGAAACAACTGCCGCCATAACCAACCCCTGCTCTCAAGAACTTGGGTCCGATGCGTTTATCCAATCCCATGCCATAAGCTACTTCTGTGACATCAGCTCCGACTATATCGCAGATATTTGAAATCTCATTGATAAAGGAAATCTTGGTTGCTAAGAAGGCGTTAGAAGCATATTTTATTAGCTCAGCGCTTTCTAGGTTTGTTACCAGCTTCTTAGCTTTAACCGACTTAAAGATGTCCAACATGACTCGGCTGGCTTTTTTGGAATCAGCTCCTATTACGACCCGGTCTGGTTTCAGGAAATCTTTTACCGCTGAACCTTCGCGCAGAAATTCTGGACAAGAAACCACATCAAAACGACCTGAATAATGCTGCTTGATTATTTTTTCAACCTTGCGCCCAGTACCTACAGGAACAGTGCTCTTGTCTATAATAACTTTGTAGTCAAACATGTTCTGAGCGATTGATTTAGCAGTTTGAAAAACATAATCTAGATTCGCGTGTCCATCCGGTCTAGAAGGAGTCCCAACAGCAATAAAAACAGCCAAGCTGTCTCTGATAGCTTCAGAATAATCAGTTGTAAATGATAACCGCTTGGCTTTGATGTTCTTTTTTACTAAAGCGTCCAGACCAGGTTCGTAAATATGGACCTTGCCTTTTTTGAGATTACTGCATTTGACCTTATCGCGGTTTAAGCAAGTTACTTGGTGGCCCATTTCAGCCAAACAGGTGCCCGTCACCAGCCCAACATAGCCGACTCCTATGACTGTAATTTTCATAAATTATGTTTTTTATTAATTATCATCCCAATACCAACAAACTTAACCCAGCTAATTATACAGAGTTAACGCTTGTTCTTGCCAATATACTTCTTTAATACCGGGACCATATCAGTTTTTTCCCAGGTAAATCCAGCTTCATTGCGGCCGAAATGCCCATAGGCAGCAGTCTGTTTATAGATTGGTCTTTTTAAGTTAAGCTTCTTGATGATTCCAGCTGGTGTCAGATCAAAGTGTCGGCGAACAATCTTCTCTAGCTTAGAATTTGATAGCTGGCTGGTACCGAACGAATTAATCAATATACTAATCGGGTCAGCATAACCAATAACATAGGCGATCTGGACCTCACACTTCTTAGCTAAACCAGCAGCTACTAGATTTTTGGCAACATAACGGGCCATATATGAAGCGGAGCGATCAACTTTGGAGGGATCCTTGCCAGAAAAGCATCCGCCGCCGTGGCTGCCATGACCGCCGTAGGTATCGACAATGATTTTACGACCGGTTAAACCGGCGTCAGCTGGAGGTCCGCCTTTGACGAATTTGCCGGTAGCATTGACAAATACTCTGGTTTTGGAATCAAAATATTTTCTAGCAACTGGTTTAATAACCTTTTGAGTAATGTCTCGTTCCAGCTTTTTCATATTAACCCCTTCGTCATGCTGGGTAGCCAGTACTACAGTATCAATTCGCTTAGGCTTGCCATCAACATATTCAACTGCTACTGCTGTTTTGCCATCAGGACCTAGGTAGGGCAGTGTTTTGTTTTTACGCACCTGGGCTAGACGGCGGGCCATCTTATGGGATAAGACAATCGGCAAAGGCATATATTCCGGAGTTTCGTCAGTAGCAAAGCCAAACATTAAGCCTTGATCGCCCGCGCCCTGCTTCTTAAACTTACCCTTGCCTGCATCAACTCCTTGAGCAATATCGGGGCTTTGTTCGTCGATGGCTAAAACCACGCCGCAGTCTTCCCAATGAAAACCATATTCATGATTATCATATCCGATATCTCGAATTGTTTCTCTAACTATTTTCTGGACATCTACATAGCCCTTGGTTCTTATTTCACCAGCTACAACGACTAAGCCAGTGGTGGCCAAAACCTCACAACCGGAATGGCTTTCCGCGTCTTGGCGTAATAATTCGTCTAAAATAGCATCAGATATTTGATCACATACTTTATCCGGATGCCCCTCAGTAACAGATTCTGAGGTAAAAATGTAACGTTCTTTGCTTTTCATTTTTACTCCTGTTTATTTATTATATTTTTACGTCGTTTAATCCAATGACTCGACTTCCTTTCATGTCATCGATGGTGAGTTTTAAGCCCTCCTCTAAGGGAACCACTGGGAACCAGCCAAGCTTATTCTTTGCCAAGTCAATGTCAGGTACTCCCCTGTGATGAGTATAGGGTGATTCTTCTTCGTAAATTATTTCGGAATTAGATTCTGACACGGTCTTAACTTTTTCGGCAATCTCACTTAAACGCACTGGTGATGAGTTTCCAATATTTATCGGGCCACCTAATTCTGATCCCATCATTCTATGGATTGCTTCAATTACATCTGTGATATAACAAATGGCTGTCACGTCATCTGGTTGGGCATAGACTACCATTTTCTCACCAGTTAAAGCTTTTGAGACCAATCTTGGTATCATACGGTTGTCACTCAAGCTCATTCTAGGGCCGTAGGTTTGAAAGAGCCTTATTATTCGAGTATCAACCTTGAATTTTTCGCAATATATTTTTATTAATGTCTCAGCGTACCTTTTTCCTTCATCGTAACAGCTACGTTCACCCAGATGATCGACAAAACCCCAATAGTCCTCTTTAAAAACTTTACCGTTTTTTTCTATTGGCCAGCCATAGACTGCTGAGCTGGAGGTAAAAATAAACCGAGCATGGTACTTCACCGCTAAGTCAAGGGCATTGCGCGTCCCTACCCCATTGGTAAGTATGGTGGCTACCTGATGCTCATGTTTTTCATAATGTGAAGTAGGGCAAGCCAAATGGTAAATATCTTGAATTCCGTGAAATGGAATTTTAAACTTTTTCAAGCCTGGTGAAGATTCAAGATCTATCGGGTCTACTAAATCGTGTTTTACAAATTCAAAATTAGGCAAGTGGAGAAGGTGTTCAATATTATTGATGTTACCACTAATGAAATTATCAATACATATAACATTGGCATTCTTTACCAAAGAATCACAAAGATGACTACCAATAAATCCGGCCCCGCCGGTAACTATAATATTTTTCTTTTGGACAAGGTCAGCTATAGACATATTATTTAAATAAATGATGAAATCTAACTTTGATAAGCGATAAAAACATATTGAGACTGGTTTTAATCAATTTTCCAGTTGAGCCAAGCATTTCAGAGCTCGATTGGTCAACCCAAATAGTTGGAACCTCTTTTAACTTATACCCAGCCTGTTTGACAAGTAATAGTAATTCCACATCAAAAGCCATATTTTTTACTTTTAATTTTGGCACAATTTTTTCTATCACCTCGCGTTTAAACAGTTTCGCTCCACACTGTGTGTCCCGAACCGGCAGCCAAAATAATAATTTATTGATAATATAAAAACCTTGGCTTACTATAGTCCTGAGTGGGGATGTCCGACCAACCACTTGAGCTCCTTTGAGCCAGCGTGAAGCTATCGCACAATCATATTCATCGTGGAGTATGGTTTCAACCAACTTTCGAAATTCAGCTGGGCTGGTAGCGCCATCAGCATCGACAAATCCTACTAATTCGCCTTTGGCAATCTTGAAGCCTTCTTGAACGGCTAATCCTTTTCCGCCCTCCTTAATATTATGGATAACAATTTCATCTTCCAATTCCTCCTGGGCTTGTTGCACTACTCCTAGAGTATTGTCAGTACAACCGTTAGGTACAATTATCAACTCCTTATTCCCCGGATAGAAATCCTTTACGTATTGATCCAACGTGCGCCGTATCCTTTTTTCTTCGTTGTAGGCTGGGATTATTAGTGAGACTAACATGGTAATTTATTTTAAGGCGTTAAGCTCGGATTCTATAATGACTGTTTCGGAGTCACGAACAATTTCCAGCTTAATTTTTGCTCCAGGGGTTTGATCCTGAACAAGGTCAGTCAATGTGTTTGACCGGTCTATATTAATTCCATTTACCTTCAATATTACATCATTCTTGGTTAATCCGGCTTCAGCCGCAGCGCTATTATCCGCCACCGTAGGAAATCCAGCTTCTAGATCTCCATACAATAAAGCTCCCTGCTTTTTACCTTGGGAATAAAGAGTAGAAATATTTGCGACAGTCGTTAAATCAATATAATGAACCCCCAATGAAGAGCGAATAACTTCACCATTTTTTAATAAGCTTGTTAAGCCACCACGTATTTGAAAGGCCGGCACCAGCTCGCTGGTAGGCCAATCCGCTGAAGCTACCAAGCCTACAACCCTCCCAGATAGATCAACTGCTACTGCCCCTTGATAGTCCTCTGACACTTCGTTGGAAACTAAAGTACGCCTCTGATAGCTGTCACTTGATTCTAGATAATCAGCCTCGGACGACAATACTATGTGCTGTTGTTGTATTATAGATGAAGGCAATATCATGGGTAGTGTGCCTTCATTTCTAGTCAACAGATAAATAGACTGAGTGAGTATGCTTTCTTCCCGATCAACAAATTCTACCACTGGAAGATTTTCGGCTCCTATTTTCACGAAGTAAATTGGGGTAACGGCATCGGCCATTATTTTTTCAATCTTATAAACCTCGTTATCAGAAGTCACTGCAACATAAGATTGAGATAAATCTGGAGTGGCCCAACGCGGGATAGCTATCCAGCCATCGCTGGTTACTGCCAAACCGGTTGATAGTTGATCCCAGGGATTATATAGGCTACTGCGAGGATCGTTCACAGCAGTCGGCTCTTCGTTTTCCAAGAATATCCCCACAATAGCTGAAGATAATGAATCAATAATCTTTGCTGAGTCAGTTGTCTGCTGGGCGTTATTTCTCTGACCTACTTGTACAGAAGTAATGCCGGTCGACTGACCACTATCACCAAAATAGTTATAAAAGAAGTAACCACCGAAAAAACCCGAAAAAATACCAATTACTATAGCTAGGATGATTATAAAAACCCGGCCGTTGCGAAACGACGGTTTATGTATTTCTTGGAGGCTTTTATCATTATAAAGCTTTTCAATGTCTTTCATTTTTTTTGCTTTGGGTGAGGTCGGTGAAGGTTTTACTTCCATGGTTTTACAAAAATTGTTATATCCATCTGGCTGTAACTACAGTTAATAATAACACACTTACACTAATAACTAAATAGCGTATTACTACCGATTTATATAGTTTTTCCAGATAAAAATACCGACCTAAATTCACCATTGCATAGTAAACCACAGTGACAATCAACGCATTAACCAAGAAGCTTGAGGGTAAAAAACTAATTGCCCAAAATACTTCAAATCCCACCAGACCGGTAATAGCCGAGAAGCCCCAGGCTTGGGCAGCTAGTATTTTGTTTACCCATAAAGTCTGTAGAGAAAGCACTGTGATTACAACAAACATAAAAATACTCAAGAGCCAATTTGGCCAGGCTAAATAAAGTATCAAGCTGTAAAAGGTGCCCGCTAGTGTAAATACTGACACTAAGTTCAAATAACTGGAAATGTTTTGCAAAGCATTAACCTGATATTTTTCTGTCCGGAAATGATAATAATATATTTGCGTTAAAGTAATAGTATTTAATATCAATGTGGTGACAATAATAGATTGCCTGATCAATTCACCCGAGATGAAGAAAATAAAAAAGTAGGCTCCACTGTTAAAAAATATCAGACTAATGAGTAGGGCTAGGCGCACCATCCCCAATCCTCTTTTGGAAATTATTATTACACTACCGACAATTATCACCAAGGCCGCGATCCAAATATAAAAAATGTAGTCAGTATACTTTAATAACGCCTCGTAAACCAAAGCTAAACAAATTGGGGCAACAATCGGTATTGGTCTTTTTAATATCAACATATTTTATAAAGGTAATACGGAATTTACTATTCGGCCCACAAAAATAACTTCTTGCGGACGTAATTCCACAGCATTTAATAATATATATTCCTGTAATGCATCATTGAACTTCTGCCAGGGGTCACCAATCACATCAGAGATTATATATTCTACCATACTTGAAGGCATTGTTAATCGTTCAAATTTCGACTTGACCACCTTGAGTTGTAATTCACCGAGTTCTATCTCGGGTACTACGTTCATTGAAAACAAGTAAGTACGCTTATCAGTCACTACTTCACCAAAAAACTCAATTGAGTCATTTGCGATCGCGGCCTGCACATTCCTGAAAGGTAGGTCTCTATTGGCCTCAAGGGCTTGAGCGATCAGGGCTGTTAACTCCCCCTCACTCAGGGCAACTGATCCTTCAAGTCCGGTGGAGAGTTCCATTCTTCCGGAAACCCTATCTCCTATATCCCCCACTTCAGCTTCCACTTTTCTAATCGGCTGGATTGGTCTGTAAAAAATCTGGGTAAAAACCGGGACTTCAATTAAGCCAAGATAACATAGCCAAGCCACTAAACTACCTAACAGTAATACCAGAAAAAACAATATTCTTGTTAAACAACTTTTCGGGAATAATATTTTTTTGAAGATACTGGCCGTTTTTCTCTTTTTTGATAAAGACTCTTTAGTTGGATCGGGTCGTTCTACTCTCGCCATATCATTAATTAAGCAGCATTATTGGATTGAAGAATTTTTTGGCAACGCCAGCCAGTTGTTGCCTGATCGAGTAAGCGCCTCTCGATAATTACCTTTTGAATTCATTTTCCAAATTTGCACTTTACGATTACCGCTGGATAAATCCAAAGTGTTATACAAAATATCGCCGTTCTCAGTCCGTGACCATCTAGCTGATATGCCGTTGTTGATTAATTGTTCCCACTGACTGCCGTCGACTCTAACGTGGCCGATATTTCCTAGAAGAGCATCTTGATCTATTACTTGAGTATAGAGAATAATCTGACTGTCAGCTGACAGGTCCAGAGTCCAGTCTCCTACATCAGCTATTTTTGGCATTTCAATAATGACCGACTCGTTCTGTCCACGCAAGTCATTGGCTTTGATCCTAAAATTGTTTTCTTCTTCAACTATATAATAAACTTTTTCGCCTGCGATAGAAAAGATCGGGGCATATGTAACACCCGATACGATCAGTAAAGGGTCAGTTGTCACCCCAGTACGCAGAATCTCCGAATAATATGTCCCTGACCTAGTATTGTATACCATTCTCCGGCTGTCGGGTGATATTTGTATTGATAAAACACCGTCACTTATGGGCCGCACCTCATGACTGTCCAAATGAACCAAAAAACTTCTCAGGCTTCCATCCATACTCTTAGTATCAGAAACCGAATAGACTGCATAGTGGCCGTTGGGAGCCGCCGTTAACTGCTTGGGTATATCTCTGAGAGCTAGGACAAAATCTTTCTCATTAGAATCAATAGTATACTTCCAAAGTTTAAAAAACTCTTCCTCTCTTGAGAAATACAAAAGAGTATTATCACCTATCATCACGGGTAGCAACTGATCGCTGCTATTTGGAACTACAGCTACTGACCGATCACGATACTCTTGATAAGTATAAATATTCCATAGGCCTGTTTGGTCCGAAATAAAAGGCTGTATCGGCTCTGAGGTCAGTAAATCAACTGTTTCTCTTTGAACAATATGGCCTTTTACTTCCCCTGTCTCCCCTTCTGACTCCAACCACCAATAAACCAGGCCGGCCAGGCTTATTACTGCGATAACTAATATCAATATCCGTTTAACCATAATTATATTTCTAACCTAATGCTGTTTTTTGTCAATATACGAAATACCCTCTTTTTATTTATTTCCTTTTTCCAAAAAACATTTATCAAAATTAGGGTTATCTTTCCATTTACATTGTCCACTAACACAGCCACAGGAAGTGTACTGATAGCATTCATAATAAGGCCGAGCCAGGCAAGGACTGACTACTGACTCCACTAGCCCCTTGACCCCACATACTTCGCTGGAACACCCACCGATCGCACAATCTGAATCTGAGTTACATTCGTCTCTGGCTTTAGAAATAATAGTAAACTTCTCTTTGGTAACTTGTCCGTCAGCGTCAGTTATTAATACATGGTAAGTTCCAGACGGCACTAAGCTAGATTCTTCATGAGAAATAGTTTTACCCTGGCACTCCTCTTGGATAGACCAAAATATATTCTGGTCCCAGCTAAACGTGCCTGATACTTTTTTGACCCCGCAGTCAATCGCATCACTGCAGCGATCATCAGTGTTTTCAACAATAATCTCTCCGGCCTGACAATACAGATCCACGCCGCGTCCCACTATTCCTGCGCAGGAGTGTTTTATATTTAAACTTTCACCTTCACTATCGGTAATTTGATAAGGTAAGAAATCAGAACAATACTCTACTAGGTAATTACTTAATGTGAATTCCACCGTTTCTCCAGATACATAGGTTTTTTTAGTCAGCTCAATACTGCCCTCACCCGACTCGGTATTGGAATCGCTGTCAGTGGTTGTTTCATTATCAACCGTACTATTTGATGTATCACCACTTTCAGACTCTTGATTAAAGACTAAAGCAACAACAACCCCAACCCAACCTAGGAATAAAATTGTTATTACCGTATATAATACTTTTTTATTCATTTGTTGATCTTATAAATCGCCTATGCAATACACAGGATCATCGCAACTAATGTTTGGTGTCGTCTCAAATGACCCACCATCGCTAGTTATACAATCTGTTGCTTCATCATAACTAACCTCAGGACCATCTAAATCCCTAGCAATGTCTTGGTTGGTCTCTAGTTCAGCTGCTAATAAATAATCTTCTCCATTCTCGCAATAAACATAGCAATTTCCTTGGATTTCACCATCTACTATCTGGCATTCCGCGCCTCCGGGAGGAAATATAACATCACTACTGGAGTAATACCCATCAATTTCTGCAAGAAACACTTCCCAGGTGGGAGTGCTGTCATTCAACGGCACGACTCCATTTTCATTCTTATAAAGCTCAATAGCACTCTGAAGCAATCTGAGGTCGGCTTGCCTAGTTTCATCGCGGGCAACCAACTCGCTATCACTTTCAGTCTCAGTTTCGGTCTCAGTCTCAACACTAAATATCTGATCAATTGATGTTTTGCGTTGCAAATCCGCTTCACTCATCTCACCTTCGCCATTTGGGTTATAACCATTTTCTACCTCTTCTCCGTCTAAGTATCCGTCACCATCAGTGTCTGAATCATCAGGATCGGTTCCAAATAATTCTTCCCAATAATCAGCCAGGTCATCCTCGTCGGTGTCTGTTATATAATCAGTGTAATCATCATCTGGGTCTGTTGGCATCATTGAGTTTATATCAAACATGCTCATTATGTACTCAACAATATTTTCAGAATCAGCGGGCGCTTCAACGGAGACTGGTTGGTTGAACTCGCTTGATTTAACGGCAACTGACACTCTCCCGCTGTACACTTCTGCATAGTCCAAAGCCAGAGCCATTGTTAATTGATACGTGTACATGTCTTTCTTGCCTACCCAGATCTCGCCACTTATTTCCCCCAAATCCTGAAGTGCCATATCAACTGTTTCCTCAAGATCAACTTCTGATGGGATTAATTCAAGAAATGAATCTTCATTCACATCTGAAGTCATTGAATTATTAGTTAGATCCATAAGCTCAACCATCAAAGATTTTAGTTCATCTTTATCTATGTGGTAGGTATAGTGATAAGTTTTGATACCATTTATTTCCTCATCAGGCAGGCGTTTATCGACAACCAAGATATCTGAGCCATAAACTAACGCCTGAACCTGTTTACTAAGCTCCTCCGCTTCCTCCTCTGAAGGCATCATGCTATTAACATTTTCAACCCCCTCACCTAGCCCAAACAGTAGCCCAAACAGGTCGCCTGTCGAAATGACATCATCTAGACCATCTATTACTTCAGTCGAGTCAAACCGGAACCAAACATTTTGAAATTGACTCAGATCAATAAATTCATCCAACCCGGGAATACTAGGGATGCTTGGTATTCTGAGATAGGTAACCTCATCAACTGTTTTAATGTCCAATCCCAAATCCACATCAAATCCACTATATCCAAAAGAAATGCTGGCTGAACCATCCATATTATTGTTGGTCAGATCGGTGCTGGCTCTATAGGTTATTTTTGTGTTAACTGGTTCAGTAACGGTAGTAGTGGTTTCCGAAACAGACTCTACAATAATATTAGCTAACATTTCCGTTTTTACGGAATCAAGCGCCGCCATGTTTTCCATGGTGGCAGCAATAACTTTATCTGGAGACTTTTCTAAAAAAGGCACGGTAAAGATAGTGTCGGTGAAAGGAACCCTGCCTGATGCCACAATAGCAATGCCAGCACCGACTACTATCACTATTGCCGCGTAGATAATAAGATTTTTTCTCATACTATATAACTTAGTCTAATAAATTTAAGACTAGCCTGCACTGACGCTACCGCCGCCTCCACCTCCTCCTGAAAATCCTCCAGAAAAACCAGACGACGATGAGCTGGATGACGAACGAGGAGACCCGATAGAGCCATTAGCCACCGTACTAAAACTAGATAAACTCTTTGACAAAGAAGATATATTAAACTTGCCCGGAGTATAACCGTAAGCCGGCACATACCAGTCAGGCGGTTCAGTATACAAATCTTTAAAATGCTTGGCCCATTTTTTTTCTACCCCGAGGATCATGGCGTAGGGAAAATAACTTTCAAAAGTTTCCTGAGTCATTTTGGCAATACGGTATTTCTCGGCTTTTTCTAAAAACATCTTAAACCCTTCTGACCACCATTTGTATTCAGAACCTAAGGCTGTCTTGCGCGGCATGACTGAGCCAAATATCATTCCCACAATCCCAACCAATATGAAGGGCGCTGTCAGAACGGCCAACCAATTAACAAACGCTGACAAAACGAAAGATAATATTATACTGATCAAGAATAAGATAAATGGCTTGGTCATATACTTCTTTCTCACCTGGGACGGCGAGTTATCAAAGTAGCTCTTATTAGTCACTGACTGGTATATGAGCTTCTTGATCTTGGGCAGTTTTCTATAAAACTTGTTGCGCAAATCAGAAAGCTTGACCTCTCTCTTGCTACCAAACAACCCTCTGAGCATTTCTTTTTCATATTCCTGGAACTGTTCTGGCTGCTTATCGGTTCTAAGCAGTTTGAAATTTTTGGTTTTTTGAAGACGCGATGTCTTCTTCATTTCTTTGATAACTAAATAACCCCGGACAGCAAAATCTATTATCATCGGAGTGATATCTTTTTGTTGAACTTTCTCATCTAGCAATGTTCCCATTTCACTCGGGCGCATGCCCTTAGGCGGTTCATACTGAGGAATGATGGTGCTTTTCTGCTCCGGGTCTTTACCAAATCTTTGCCAACGCCGGTAATAATAGACAAAGGCCCAAATCGGTGATATCCAAACCAAAATAGCTAAAATGGATATTAAATAACGGCCGATTCTGTGCCACCATAATTCCTGAAGTTGGAAACGATAAACGTTTGTTTCACCCTTTCTGATTGTTAAATCTATTGGATCAGCTGTATAGCCGAAAGACTCTGCCGAAAACTTATAGGTCTCCTGATCATTTTCCGGATTGCTCATTTGATAGGCCTGAGGCGTAGTGTGGCTACTGTCCTCATCATTGATGATGATGGTTGCTCCCTCAAACTCCTTAGAATCAACCTCAGCTTCAATTCTCAGAGTACCAGGATCATTTACTATACCCTTGGGCCAGCTGGATACAATAGTTACTCCCTCAGAGCCTCCAATATACCTTTCCCAGAACTTAATGGTTCGTCCGTCCGCTATCTGGTAATTGTAAGATTCCACGGTTGAACCGTAAGAACCAACATACATTAACTGGGAATAGTCGGATAAGCTATTGCTTGCTTCGGGTAAAATAACGGCAGCGCTGACTGTTTCAATAATTGCTTCGTGATCAGTTGGAATAATATCCCAATAAAGCTCATCATGATCTTCAAAGAAGCCCACCCCTCCTAAAACCTTATACTCAAATATCCAGGTCTTTGACTCATTGTAAGCAGAAAAATTTATCCGAGTGGAAATTGAATAGGCTGTATCGGTGATTTCAACATCAGGCCATGAAAGCAAGATATTGTTTTCATCATATACTTTAAAATTGACAATATTTTCAACACGCTCTTTATACAACTCAGTTTCTACCCACGAAAAAGAGCCTTCAAAATCAAAGGTCCTCGTTTCTCGAACACTGAAGCTGCCGTCCTCCTGTATCCTCATCTGCACATCCCAGTCTGTAATAGTCCAGGATTTAGCTTCTGTTTTTGCAGGTATCAGGGCAACCGTAACAATAACACCCAATAATATTAAAAGTTTATACGTTAGCCTTGGCATAAAAATCTGATTTATTTTAACATTTTTGAGCTATTACCGCAAATAAGCTTTTAGGCATTACAAAACAGCCAGCCTTAATATACTCGCCTGATTTTTTCTGACCGATTATTTCAATTTGTTAATGTAGTTTTGAGCTGTCAAAAAAGCGGTAGTACCTTGCCCGGCCGCAATAACAATCTGATTATATGGCAGGTTGGTTACATCTCCAGCCGCAAACAAGCCCGGTACTTTTGTCTCCATTAACAGATTCACTTCGGCAAAACCCACTTTGTCCGTCACCCCCAAATCTTTGATCATATCGGAATTGGGTATCACGCCAATATGGATAAACACTCCATTAACTTTAATGTTTTTGGTCTCACCAGCAGGGTCCTGATAATCTACGCCGCTGACCGTTGGATCACCCACAATCTTAGTGGTATTAGCCTCTGAGATTAATTCTACGTTTTTAAGTTGTTTAACTTTGTCTATGTATACTTGCTCTCCGCGCAATTCAGCGTTTTTGTTTATCAAATATACTTTCTCGGCAATACCAGCCAACATCAGAACCGACTCCAAGGCTGAATTTCCCCCACCGATAGTAGCCACAGTCTTATTACGGAAGAGCGGCCCATCACAGGTG
Source organism: uncultured Gammaproteobacteria bacterium (assembly GCA_964594455.1). Classification (GTDB taxonomy): domain Bacteria; phylum Patescibacteriota; class Patescibacteriia; order JAHIZJ01; family JAHIZJ01; genus CAZQLY01. The sequence goes on from CAZQLY010000005.1 coordinate 18,529, forward strand.
GAACAATATGACACGCCTTTTTGATATAATTCTTTTTCTCCTGGTACATTCAAATGCCTGGGTCGGACCCCAGTGGCAACAATAACTGATTTAGCTTCGAAGCTTTTATCCTGGCCATTTAAATCTTTTCCCGCTACCAAAAAACCGTCACCTTGCTTTTTGATCTTGATAATCTCAACATCATTTTCAACGTCAACATTATTGAATTTCAACTGATCGTTAAATTTCTGAGATAGGTCAATGCCTGTGGTTTCGTTAAAACCAGGATAATTACCAATCTCACCTGAGGTAGCCACTTCCCCGCCCAGTTCTTTGGCTACTAATTTGAAATTCATTTTGGCTCGAGCGGCATAGACAGCCGCAGCGGTTCCAGCAGCCGAGCCACCGATTATTAATATATCCAACATATTACTTTTTTTTTAGTTGTCTTCAATGCTGCCGGACTAGGATTCGAACCTAGATTACCAGGGCCAGCCCGCCCCGCCAGCTTCGCTAATTATAAGTTTTATATTCTCAAGTAGATTGCTCCGGGGCCTGGACTCGAACCAGGATTACCAGGGCCAGAACCTAGCGTCCTACCATTAGACGACCCCGGAACAATTCACTCGAGATATTTTTTAACCTGCAGACGCAGCGGGCCGGGGAACCTGGCGTCCTACCATTAGACCCGCCTCGACTTGCCGGTCTCGGCGAGGCGGGCGATCCGGCAGCAATGCAGGCAACTTATCCGACCACCTTCCCACCAAAGGCTTCTAAAACCGGATCAATACTATCCTCAGTATCGGTTTCCGATTCAGTTTGCCCTTCTATTAAGACCGTGTCAACCTTCATCGCTTGGCCATATACATTTTTCAACACCTTTTCAATCCGACTGCTTAGCTTGGCTTGTTTAATTTGGTCCGCGTGAAAAGCATAATTACAACCCAGTATTAAGGTATCCCCCTCTATTTTTTCAGGTGTAACTACTTGGAATATAAGTGCCAAGGAATGATTTTCTTTCTGCATTCCTTTTAGTACCTCGCCCCACTGCGCCTTGACGTCTTCCAGGCTCATCTTCAAATTAGCCGATTTCGATTTGCTAACAGATGTAGATTTTGGACTAATTGTATTCTGGCTGATTTTTGGGGTTGTTGACTCGGATGGCTCATCGGGCTCATTACTATCATCTCCAGTTTCACAAATTTCCACGATGGCAAGTTCTATGGGCAGCTGGGTAATATCAGAATATTTTATCTCTCTCTCTTTGTTGAGAAAGAGATTAATCGCTTTTGTCAAACGATCGAGTTCGATATTCTTCGCTTGATCAATGGCCGATTTTTCCAACTCTTGAGTAAGCTCCATGGAAGTGAAGATGTCTAACCGACCGTTGACCTTGATCAGCAAAATCTTGCGCAAAAATTCAACTAGCTCTTTTGTAAACTGGATAAAGTTGATCCCCTCTTGTGCCAAGTTGTTAACCAAATCCAGAGCTTCTCCAGTTTTGCGTCCAGCCAAGAAATCAAAAAGCTTAACAATAGATTCTATGTTGGATCGCGGTAAAACCAAATCAGCCATTTCTGCGGTGATCTTTTTATCTCCCAGGGTTAAAATTTGCCCCAATAGACTTTCAGCGTCACGGGCTGAGCCCTCGGCCATGCGGGCAACATTCTTCAGTATGCTTTCGTCTATTTTAATCTTCTCCTTGCTAACGATTGAGCTTAAGCGTTTAACTAGATCCGCTTGGTTTATTTTTTTGAAATCAAATCTCTGGCATCGGGAAACGATAGTATCAGGTAAACGATGGATTTCTGTAGTGCATAAAATAAATATCGCGTACTCAGGAGGTTCTTCTAGAGTTTTCAGAAGCGCGTTAAACGCAGCTAAGGACAACATGTGCGCTTCATCAATTATAAATACTTTATATTGCCAGCGGGACGGAGTGAAACGAGCGTTTTCTATAATATTGTCTCGGACATTGTCTACTCCAGTATGAGAAGCCGCGTCCATTTCAATCAAGTCCAGGGATCTGGCTGACAATATATCCTGGCAAGACTCGCAGGTACCACAAGGTTCACTTTGATTATCTTTTCTTTTCTGACAATTGATGGCTCGAGCCAAAAGCCGGGCCGTGGTAGTCTTGCCCACTCCCCGGGGGCCAGCAAATAAATAAGCATGGGCCAGTCTTTGACTGGTAATTTCATTTTCTAGAGTAATCTTAACGTGATTCTGGCCCAGCAGGTCGGAAAATGTCTGGGGTCTATATTTTCGATATAATGTTTGAGACATAAGCGTTGTACCTCCTTATGATTTTAACAACTCCTGCGATATAGTGCAAAAAACCATCTAAATAGCGCACCTCCCTAACAAGGTGCCTATTCTTAATATTTCTTTATTTATATTTATTCGTCTATTTTTTCAATTTCTGAAGACGCCTCTTCAGTTGGTTCGTCGGCTGACAGGCCGTTTTTATTTATTTCAGCTTTCTTAATAATATTTTCCACAGCCGCCCATTTACTATCTTTTTCTTTGGGTACCAGTATAACGGCCTCGTCCCCGGATTCACCTTTGAAATAAGTTATGCTTGCCAGCAACACTCGGTAGCTTTTATTGTTTGCCAATACCCGAAATTCGCTTGTCTGTTCATCTCGGGTCAGGGTGCCGATTAAGCGCTGTCTCTCAGCTGGGCCGATTTGTTTATAGACAAACGATCCGTCAGGGGTAATGGTCAACTTAAGAGTGTCCCCTTCAACGAGTTTTGATTTTGACGCATAATTGGCCGGTACAGAATATTGCTTTCCATCCGGTCCAATCATATTCTGTCCGTCAAACATTCCTTCTATTATTTTTCCTTCAGCGCCTTCTTCTATCTTACCTTCTATCTTTTCTATCTCCGGCTCGTCAGACAAATCATCTCCACCTAATTCAGCCAGCAGCTGTCTGGCAACTTGGATGTTTGTTTGGGCGTTTTCTAGGGCATCTTTTATTTTAGAAATTTTTTTTGGTTCGGACATTTTCTTTTCAGATTTATTTCTAAATTTGAGGTTTTATTATACTTTTGTGTTGCTTTAGCTCAAAATTTAGTATATCATATATTGCCGGTTCGTCAATTTTTTTCATACATATAAATTGGTATGTTAGTGGAGGCGGGGCGGCTTATTTGTGTCGCTTTCAGATCAGGGAAAGAAAAACTGTATGAGGCAAATCTACAGCCTGAACGCATCTCGGCTGCAACCTTTGGCTGTAGTTTTTTCATTGCTTTGGGAGTTAAGAAACAAACAATTGCATCAGCTGATCCAAAATCTGCATTAAAGAAGTTTTGATATTTGATAACAACTTGCTTATTGGTGCCAGAAAGCCTGACTCTTAGCAGCGACCACAAATAATGGAACAATGATAATTCATATCCTACACCTTTGACATTATATTTTTTGGCAGCTGAAATAAGCAGCCGCGCATCACCACAACCCAGGTCAATCAATAATTCCCCCGGCTGCAGACGCACGGTATTCAATAAACGTTCGACGTCCTGGCGTCTAGTCGGTAGCCAAGGTGCGGCCGACAAGCTGGCTAACATGGCCATACCGAAAACCACGACCACAATAACCAAATAAACTATTAAAAAAGGAGTAGTCAACATACTCCCATTATAGCAGATATTATTATGACTTACATTTTTGATTCGGAGCCCATAGCCGTATCAGCTGACGTGCTCGGAGCACCTAGTTTGCTTCGTTCGCTTATTTCCGTTTCAACGATGCTTTTTTTTTGGCCATACTTCATACGTGACATCTCTCTTAACCGAACAGCCAACTCTTTGTCACCTGGTACTGGCGGCAATGTCTGCATATTGAAGGCTCGAGCCGGCTGATTGTCGATCAGCAGCTTAACATACGCGTTGTATTTTTCGATATTTTGGGCATCGTATTCATTAAATACCGGCGCAAATATCTTTCCGACGGTTTGAGCGTCTTCAACTCCCACCTTGAACGATATAATTGTTCCGGCATTACCCAGAACCGCATCGCGTATTTTGGTATCACTCCCCTGAACCAGCTGGCCGATGTATTGATGACCAAAAATAAGATTTAGCCGATACTTCCTGGCCTCGGACAATATTGTAGCAATGCTGTCAGTAATAAAATTCTGAAACTCGTCTATATAAAGATAGAAATCGGGTCGTTGCTCTTCAGGTAGTCCGGCTCGGGCCAAAGCAGCCATTTGTAACTTTGAAACAATTATCAGCCCCAGAAGCTGGCTATTGACTTCTCCGGTTTTGCCCTTAGACAAATTCACCAACAAGATCTTGCGTTTGTTCATTATATCTTTAAAACTAAAGCCCGAGTGAGACTGCCCGATGATATTTCTCATCATTTCGTTTTCTACGAATCGCCCTACTTTTGAAATCAGATAACCCAGCATTTCTGATTTATGAAAATCAGTGGTCTTAGCCATTTCTTTTTCCCAGAAGTTTCGCACCACCGGGTCTGTGACTTTGGCTAGCCGCTGTCGCTGATAGGCCGGGTCGGTAAACATCCGCGGTATTTCAACGATCGTACCGGGCCGCTCTCGATCCGCCATCAAGGTTAGCATGACGTTTCTCATATTATGTTCAAACATCGGCCCGATCATTTCTGGCGGGAATAATTTATAGAAAATCGCGATCATTTCCTGAACCGCGAAATCTCTTTCTTCTGGCGTTTCAGCTTCAAGCATATTCAAACCAATCGGACGCTCCAGGTCAGAAGGGTTGAATAATATTAGGTCTTCCATTCTCTCTTTTGGAATATGGCTTAGTATGTCTTCAATTAAATCACCGTGCGGGTCAACTACACATACGCCTTCGCCGTTCTGAATATCCTGAATGGCCATATTGTTTAACAAGACTGACTTACCCACCCCGGACTTACCGAGCATATAGACGTGTCGGCGCCGATCATCTTTTTTTATCTTTACCAAGACCTCTCGACCACGATATTCACTTTTACCTAAAACAATACCCTCAGTAGGAAGACTTACGGGTGGAGCCGAACGCTTGGCTAAAGACCAGCGGATATTTGGGGTTTCTGTTTCAGCTAGAGGTAAATGGAAGATGCTAGTTAATTCTTCGCTATTTAAAATAAATCTGTTTCGATTATTAAAGTTCCGGTAGATAAAATCGTGCAAAAATCTTTCTTTTCGTAAAAGCCTGACTTTGCGAAAACCATTGCCTACCTCCTGGGCAGTATATTGGGAAAAAGTATTCACAATATTATCCAAATACACCTGGGCCCGATCTGAATCTTGGGCTGAGACTACGATCCTGATATTAGTTTCAAAGGCAAATTTGCTGGCTTTTTCCCCTACCGATTTTATTTTTTCTTCTTCCATCGGCGACATACGATACATGCGTTCTTTTTCCAATTCTTTCTGCTCTTGATCCTGGCTGGGGAAAGCTGACTTCATGACTTCGTTCATCACCCCACCGCTATCACCCTTGCCTCTGATAATCTTCCTAGCATAGGCCTGGGCTTTGGATTGCCAGCCAGCCGGAGCGGGCCTAATCAAAATCTGTATGGCCGCACCTTCTGGTTCGCTAATCTTACTTAAGACATTTGTCAGAGCGCTCATTGGATCAGCTTCCATCTTGGCATATGTACGAATGGGAAATAAATTTGACTTAGTCAGCTTCAAATAACAACCTTGGATAATTCCCTGAGGTGAAAAGATGTTATAATCCTCAGCTTCATCTATTTCTGCTTCCGGGTAGATCGCATGTATTTGCTGTTCCACAAACTGCTGATGCTTGCGCGGTACGGCAAAGAAAAAAGAAACAAATCCTTGATAGGCTACAATTTCTACCCCGATATGATCCTGCCTGCCATAAAACAATCGATAATACCATTTCTGCCTGATGATACCTCCGAGATTGGCATAGAGAGATTCGGCCACTGACATCATTTCTTTTATTCCGCCTTGAGAACGTTGGGTCTGTTCTTCTAATTCTAAATGTTCTTTGGGTACTGTGACCAACAACACTACGCGCTGAAAAGCATCGGGCAGCTTACCCGAAGAGATCAATATCTTTCGTAAGATGTAAACCAGTCCACCCAAAGCCACTAGAACCCCTAAGCCGATGAGTAGGCCAAACATAATATTATTGCCGGCTTCAGAATCAACACCGGCAGCATTTGTAACATTGGGTAGGGTAACTAAGAGAGTTAGCATGATTAATCTTTATGCTGCTTGATAGCAATGATTTTATCAGTTTTGATTTTGGCTTCCTGTTCTAAGAAATACTTATTCATTCCGGGGATCAACCTTAACCAATTTTTGATAACCGATAAAATATTTTTTACTCTTATCTTAGTTTCTTGAAGTAAGGTTTCAATTTTGCCTGCAGCCTCTTCACCAGCTTTTTTAAATCTTTCTCTCTCCTCTTCGCTCATTTGCAAATATATGTCTTTAAGATCCTCCTCCAATATGGTTTCCACCTGTTGGTAGGTTTCTGATTTGGCGGGAGATTGAACTGGTGTTTGGGCTGGGGTGGGCGTCGTCTGACTGGGAGCTTCTTTAGACTCTTCAATTTTTTCGGCTGTGCGTTCTGGCTCGGGTTCTTGTTCAGTTTTCGTTTCAACAGGCTTTTCTATTTCAACATGCCGGGGCTGTTCACTGGGTTGCTCCGGCCGCTTTCCTGCTTCACCAAAAATATCTTCTACTTTTGGTTTATTTTCTTTTTCTTTATTGGGATCCATTTTTTTCATTTATAGTATATCACAATATCGCCATTTTTACAAGTTAGATGTTTATCAGCTTTGGTATTGACAAAACGGTTTCCTTGTGATATTATGCTTGGTTACTGTGGGCTAGATGCATTGATTTCAACTCCCGGAAGGAGGGATTCAAAATGTACCGGAAGAATCATTTTTCGTTCTTTGTTTTCGTCTTCGGCGCAGCCCTTCTTCTACAGGGTTGCGCTGGTGGCATTCGTGGTTTCGCCGCAATCGGAATCAATCCAGTTGGCCTCTTCTGTGGCACCACCCTGACCATCAAAGACGGGCAGTACTATCGGTATCTGTCCGACGAGCAGATCAGCGAGGAAGGTAACCTTACCACCTACGCGGTCAAGCCGATCGGCACGATCCGGAGACGACTGGACTTTGGTGTTCGACCTGATCCTCCGCATGGCATGTTCGTTTACCGCGTCGAATGGCGCAACTCACAACATGATCATTGGCGTGAGATCGGCCATCAGCGTCACGGAGACAATCCTTACCAATTCAGCATGGGGCGTCGAGCCATTGGCTCAATCCAAGCTGAGGTCAGGGTGATCTACCGTTACGCTACTGTGGCGCCATCTACATCAGGAGATATGGTCATCGTCAACTCGACTCCAGAAGACCGGAACACGATCAATCCGGACGACAAAATCGTCCACTACTTGATCCCGATCACATTCGCTCACAGCTATTGCGACCTCAACTAGGCCGCCTAGCCTGACTCGGGCGCTGAAGAATTCATTCTTTAGCGCCCTTTCTCTTTATTTAAAAGGCCTTGATTTTTTTGACAAAATGTGCTACAATATAGTTATGAAGGTAAAAAAACCTTCATAGATAAAACAAAAAAGAAAAACAAAAAATGAACGTAAAAACAGTCAAATACAAAGGGCTGCGTTGGGTCAGTGTTGTTAAGCCTACTAACGAAGAAATAGAGTATCTGCGCCAGAATTATAAATTCCACCCCCTAGACCTCAAGGACTGCCTTTCCCCCGCCCAACGACCCAATCTGGATAAATATCCGGATTATATGTTTATGATCCTCCTCTTTCCGGTCTTCAATAAGAAGACGCGCGAGATTAATCCTTCTGAGGTGGATTTTTTTATCGGAGAAGATTATTTAATTACTGTCCATCACAACGACTTGCCCCCTTTGGTTGACCTCTTTGACCTGTGCTCTGTTAATGATCAGGCTTTAGAAAAATATTTTCATGAAGGCATAGAAAAACTTCTTTACACTATTCTGAATTCACTGTTTCTTTATTGTTACCCCATGCTTAACCACATTAGCATGGATATCAATCAACTGGAAAAAAAGATCTTTGCTGGAGCCGAAAAAAAGATGGTCAAAGAAATTCTCGTTGTTCACCGCAATATCACAAATTTCCGCAAGATCATGCAGACTCACAAAAACGTTCTGAAGAAACTAATTGACCGCAAAGATGATAATAAATTCCGTCTTAACGGATTACTGGTTTATTTCCAGGAGCTTATTGAGGATACAAAGGATATCTGGGACACCCTGCAAGGATTCAAAGAAGCCATCGAGTCACTTCAGCAAACCAACGAGTCCTTAATTTCTTTCAGAATTAATGATATTATTAAAACACTCACGGTCATCTCAGTTGTCGCTCTGCCTATTACCCTAGTAGCTTCTATTTTTGGAATGAATGCCCAGCACATGCCTTTTATCGGGCAAGGTAATGACTTCTTGATTCTCTTAGCAATCTGTGGTGCTGCCGGAGCCAGTATGTTTCTCTTCTTCTACTATAAAAAAATGTTGAAATAACATGGCTGAACTATTTCCCTACCTAGTAATATTCATTTTTTTAGCCGGTATTGCTTATTGGTATATCCAAAACCGCAGCACTTCATTTCCGGTTCATGCCGGCAAGACTCCTTTGTTAAACTTATACTCTCGTGATTTAACCCAACTGGCCTTGGATGACAAACTAGACCCTGTCATTGGAAGACGTCATGAGATAAAACGTGTTATACAAATACTTTCTCGGCGTACAAAGAATAACCCAGTTCTGATTGGTGAATCTGGAGTCGGTAAAACTGCTATAGTGGAAGAATTGGCCCATGAAATAGCTACCGGCAATGTACCAGGACCTCTAAAAAGTAAGCGCGTTCTGCAACTAGATTTATCTGGATTAGTGGCAGGAACCAAGTACCGTGGTGAATTTGAAAAAAGATTAAAAGGCATCCTCGATGAAATAATTGCTTCTCAAAGACTTATCATTCTTTTCATTGATGAGCTGCATACCCTAGCTGAAGCTGGAGAAGCAACTGGAGCAATCAATGCCGCTGACATACTCAAGCCGGCTCTGGCCCGAGGAGACCTGCAGGTAGTTGGGGCTTCAACCGGAAGGGACTACCAAAAATATATCGAGCATGATCAAACGCTAGAACGCCGCTTCCAACCCGTGCACGTCGAAGAGGCTACTCCCGAACAAACTATCGAAATCCTCAAAGGTATCCGCAGCCGCTACGAACAACACCACCAAGTTGGAATAACTAATGAGGCAATAGAGGAAGCGGTGGAAATGGCCAAGAATGTTTTACCAACCCGTACCTTCCCGGACAAAGCTATTGATATCGTTGACGAAGCCGCGGCCAAAGTTAGGCTGGAAGCAATCTCCCATCCAGAAAAATACAAAGGCGGGATATATCCTCAAATAACTCGTGAGGATATCGGTGAGGTGGTGAGAGAATGGAAAGAAGATAGCCAGGCCGTCCATGAAAACGATAAATCAAAAGCTCAAAAGAAAGACCAGTAAAGTCCTTACCCAGAAGCAAATCCATAAATATCATATTAATAAATAAGAGCTAGTAAGAGCTCTTTTTTATTTACTAAAAAACTGATACACTAAAAGTGTTATGAAATTGAAGATTTATAATACTTTAAGCCGTAAAAAAGAGGAATTCAAACCGTTAAAAAAAACAACGGTTGGTTATTATACTTGCGGACCCACAGTCTATAACTACGCCCATATTGGAAATTTCAGAACCTATATCTTTGAAGATATTCTGAAGCGCACCTTGCAATTTAATGGCTATGAAGTAAAACATGTCATGAATATTACTGATGTCGGCCATTTAACCGATGATGCAGACGAAGGTGAAGACAAGATTGAAATGGGCGCCCAGCGTGAAGGCAAAACGGCTCAGGAAATTGCCAAACATTATGCTGACGAATTCAAGTACAACCTTAAAGAATTAAATATCTTACCGCCTGATCTCTGGCCAAAAGCCACCGAGCATATAAAAGAGCAGATAGCCTTAATCCAAAAATTGGAAAACAAGGGCTTTACTTACAAAACCAGCGATGGAATTTACTTTGATAGTTCAAAGTTCAAAGGCTATGAAAAACTGGCCAAGTTGGACGTCAAAGGCCTCCAAGAAGGTGCACGGGTCCAAAAAAACAAGGAGAAAAGAAACAGCACGGACTTTGCTCTCTGGAAGTTTTCACCCAAAGGTAAAAAGAGGCAGATGGAATGGAATTCTCCTTGGGGTATCGGCTTCCCGGGCTGGCACATAGAATGTTCAGCCATGAGCATGAAATATCTAGGCAATACTATAGACATCCACGCCGGTGGCATAGATCACCTACCGGTCCATCATACTAACGAAATTGCCCAGTCTGAAGCCGCTACTGGCCAACAGTTTGTCAAATTCTGGGTACACGGTGATTTTTTACTAATGGAACCCACTTCACAAGTTAACCTCAACAATGCATCACTAACTTGTTTAAAGTGTGGTTATAAAAACAATATTAAAAACAGTAAAGAATTTTCAACAAAAAAGGAGTACGGGAAAGTAGTATATTCACTCAAATGCAAAAAATGCGGAAATCTAATGTCTTTGGGAGTCAAAATGGCAAAATCAGAAGGCAATTTTATCACCTTGAAAACCCTTATTGATAAAGGTTATAATCCATTAGCTTATCGATATTTCGTTCTCCAGGCCCATTATCGTTCCAAGCTGCACTTCTCCTGGAAAGCCTTGGACGCTGCTCAGACCGCCCTGGATAAGCTTTATGACAGGGTTGCAGAATTGAAAAGCTCTAAAACGGATAAAACGCCTTTTGAGAAAAAATTCCAAGATGCCATTAATGACGACTTAAACACTCCCCAAGCCTTAGCTGTGGTCTGGGATCTATTAAAATCAAAAACGCCAGAGGCGGTAAAAAAGAATACTCTAATTAAGTTCGATCAAATACTGGGGCTGGGGTTAAGCAAGATTACCAAAAAGAAAGTTGTCATACCGGAAAACATAAAGAAGCTGGCCGAGCAGCGCGAGCAAGCCCGTTCCAGCAAAGACTGGCCTAAGGCTGATGATCTCAGAATAGAAATAGAAAAACTTGGCTATACTGTTGAGGATACCGCCCAAGGACCAAAGTTGTTACCAAAATAGTATCCGTTGTCACCCTGAATTTATTTCAGGGTCTCCAGAGCCGAAGTGGTTGTTGGAGATGCCGAAACAAGTTCGGCATGACAACCAAGAGTGGTTATAAAAATCAAACCAAAAAAGACCTCAACCATGAGCGTCTATTTTTTATTAATTCTTAATTGAATTATATATCGTATTTGAACTTTTTGTCTTTGTCCTTACCCTTGAATAAGATCATCAAAATAATCGGAGCTACGATCCAGATAAAACGGCCCAACTCACTAGTAAAGATTGTTTGGGTCAACGCAGACAGCGACTCCTCAGATGCTTCAGGTAAAAATGATAACGTGATACTGATTAGTAAACCAACGTGTAAAACGCTAAACAACATTATTTGAAAGAAGTTACCTTTAGTTTCAGACGAAGCAATTGTTTGCAGCAAGGCTGAACGTGATAAAAGGAAGAACAACAGTATGAATACACCCAAGAACAAAGAAATCTTCATGACAAAAAAGTCGTTGATGCCTATCTCAGTGGAAAAGCTGCCTATGTAAGGCGCTGTACTAACCACTGCCAGCGACATATAGATGCTGACCAGTATTACCACGATACGGTCCCGGCCCAGGGAAATGCCATACAAAAAGGCTGAGATGATAAAAAACAGAATAATAAATAAATCCCAGGTTGGTTGGGACCAGTCTATGTTGGCAATAAAAGATGAATCTGCCGCAGCAGTGGCTGTTAAAAACATTGGTTTTTATTTGAATATTAACAGTACTTTTGTATTACCTTTCTATTATAGCATAAAAACGAAAAAGAATCAACCTAAGGCAAATTAATATAATAAAAACACCTCCCAGGTGTTTTATTTTGTTAGAATAATTATTTATTTGTATTCTTGGCTCGTTGAATCCCCTGCTCTTCTAACTCCGAAGGGGTTAGTGTAGCCTGTGTTTCTTGGCCCAATACTTCACCCTCTGCATCTAAATCACGTTCCGTAACATTTATTGAATTACGATTTGGTTCTATATCGGCTGCTTCCAGCTCAGAGGGCGGTAGCATAGGGCCGGTTGTTTCACCTAATACCCGAGCTTCTGATTCTGAAGAATCTTCCCGACTAGTAACCGGCTGACCATTAGCCTGCTGAGTCCTAATACCAAGTATTTGCCCTTGGGGGCCATTCTCAACTGGAGACAGATCAGTGGGTAAAGCTCCTAAAAAAACCAAAGCGGCTGGCCAAGCCAAGGCACCAAAAATCAACCAATTTACCTGAGTGTGATAGGGAAACTTTTTCCAGCGCTGATACCAGTTCTGTGGCTGTTTTTTCTTCTTAGCTTCTGCCATATCAACTTAGTATAGGCTCAAATATGTTTAATTGTCAAGGATAAAAAAAGACTCCCTGAGAGCGGAGCCTTGATAGACTATCAATCGTCTTCATCGTCAACATCGATATCTGGTTCAGGTCGGGTGAGCTCGTAGGAGCTGAGGTGATCAATGATGGTGATGAAGAAGTTGGGCGCAGCAGTACCCCTACCATAAAGAAGCCAAGTTCCATCATTACGATTGAGTAGAAAATCGTGGAAATACGATGGACCATCACTGTTGGTTACGATATGACAGCGCGAGCCTGGTGCCAAATGAGTCATCGTAACCACGAGACGCAAGACATGTCCTGGCCCATAATCGAGCCACTTCTTCTGTGCCAGGCAAACAGCTTCAATGACATCACCTGGCGTTGGAACCGTCACCTGACCAACTTCGGTGTCTTCGACTCGTCTTTGGGGTTTATCCGTCATCATTACCTCCATAGGAAAGTGGTGTGCGACCGACAACACAAAGAACGATAGGGTATATCTTATAATATTTTTGCTTTTTGTCAATGTTTAAAAAGGTGTAAACCAATATCAACGATAGGTACTATGATATCGAAATACAGCTCGCTGGGCTTCCATGTCCAGCGATGAGATTCAAAGGTGTCGGAGCGTGGAAGCTCCGACAGCTATGATAATTGAGATAAAACACTAACAGCCTACTCTCCTTCTTCAGCCAACTCTTCTAATAGTTTTTTTATCTTCTTGGATGGCTTGGATGGCACCCTTACCTTTACAGTAACCAGGTGGTCGCCCCGACCTCGGGTTTTCAGATATGGGACACCCTTGTCTCGTATTCTAAATACTTTGCCCGAGGGAGTGCCTGATGGAATCTTCAGAATTACTTCGCCATCAACAGTGTTAACTGGCACTTTTCCACCTAGCGTAGCTACTGAAAAAGGTATTTCAATTGTTGATACTATATCGTTGCCTTCACGTTCGAAATCCTTATCCTCTTTCACTCTGATTCGAATATATAAATCTCCAGCCGGGGAACCTTTTAAACCCGCTTCACCGCGGCCAGCCAAACGAATTGATTGCCCGTCTGAAATGCCAGCTGGTATCCTCACCTGCATTTCATCGTGGTCTTTTACTGCACCTTGGCCTTTACATTTCTTACAGTTCTGGGAATATTTCTTGCCTTCGCCTTTGCAATCCGGACAAGCCCCAACTGTGCGCATCTGGCCCAGAATGGTATTTTGGACTCTTTCCACCTGGCCATTACCACCGCAAGTGGAGCAAGTTTCTATCTTGGTGCCGGGTTCAGCGCCATTGCCAGAACAGTGCGGGCAGGTTACTGTCTTATACAATTTCAATGGCTTAGTAGCCCCAAAAACCGCTTCGTTAAAATCAACTTGGAGTTCGACTTCTATGTCGTTACCCCGATTGGAGCGTCCTCGGGTCCGAGTCCGGCGTCCCATGCCAAACATGTCACCAAAGATATCACCTAGATCTCCAAACCCCATATCTTCAAAATTAACATTGGTTCTGTAACCGCCATTCGCACCGGCCTGCTGAGCAAAATCCTGCCAATTAAAACCCTGTGAACCATCAAAGGTTCTTCCGAATTGATCGTACTGGGCTCGTTTTTCGGGTTTGGATAACGTCTGATAGGCTTCGTTCAGTTCCTTGAACTTGGCTTCATCTCCGCCCTGCTTATCTGGGTGGTATTTATGAGCCAATTTGCGGTAAGCCGCCTTGATCTCAGCGTCAGACGCTCCCCGAGCCACTCCTAAAATATCGTAATAATCTTTTGACATAAGTTTAGACTAGCTTTATCACCTGGGCTTTTTTTACTTCTTCTTCAATCTTAAACATCTTGGCCATTTTCAAAATTCCAAACACGATTATGGCCAGCAACCGCGCAATCCAAACATAGAGAAAACCGAAAATCTGCAAAGCAAAATATAGAGTCAGGGCTAATATCGGCGGGATCAAATATTTAAACGGTGAAAAGATATCATCCAGTTGGACATGAACGGCTTTTTCCACCACACTGCCGACTGAATCAGTGCCTTCAGCTTCTATGTTTAAAGTCTTCAGAAGTTCATCCCGCACTTCAGCTAATTGCATAATAATTAATTCATTCTTAATCTGTTCGTAAACATCAGTAATATACTCTGGATTATCTTTTACTTTTTCTTCAAAATCTGGCGGCAACAAGGCTTTTAAATCTTCCGTGGATATATCATCGGCATTCTCCATAACGCCGGACAAATCCACTCCAAAAAAACTATCGCTTTGCGTTGAATTATCCTCAGCTGCTTTGGTTTCATTGAGCTTAGTGGCAAACAGCAACAGCATGAACTCATCCAGGGACATATTTGGATCATAGCCAGGAACCTGGATAGCCAGAGCCTGATTAGCGCCATTGGATGCTACCCGAGACAAAACGTCTATTGGATCCATCTTCTCGGTTCCTTGATCCACTACTGTGCCATAAAAGCTTATAGATATCGCCAGAATAGTCGCGCTGATAGCCAAGCCCAATCCATGTCTCAAGTATTTATTAATCGAAACCTTCAGCCTTTCTTGTCGCTCTTCCCTCACCTTATAGCCAAACTGGATCAATCCAGCCAGCCAGATCACCGCACCGATTAAGGTATAAATAGAAACGCCCAGCATAGCCATCAGAGACAGCGGCAAGATTATTCCCAAAGCCAGCTTGAACCAGTTTCTGGACTCCAGGGCTGATACAACGCCATACAAAGCTAATACCAGCAATAGAATCAGCAGAGATAGGATGAAGTTAATTAAGACGCCCCAGCCGGGAATAGCTAAAGATAACTGTAAGTCTGAAAAGACCGAGCGCAGCATCCACCAGCCAAATACACTGACCAGTAGAATAACCGCGCCAAGTCCGACCAGTTTTTTTATTTCTTTTTGATTCATATAGCTTGAAACTATTTTTATGCGGTGTTGAATCCGATCGGCTCAGGCGCCTTAGCTTCTTCAACTTTGCCAAACTGGTTCTCGTATTTCTTCAGATTGTCCTGCAAGGCGGAAATAATCCGTTTCATGTGTCCTGGGGAAATTATAATACGTCCGTTGACAATTCCCGCACCCTGATGCGGATAAATGTTCATAAAGTCCAGAGTAAATTCCTCTTTGGAATGAACGACTGACATGGCATTGGCATACACGCCTTTCATGGTCTCATCCGGAATCTTGATCTGGATTTGACGTTTTTGTTGGTTGGGTTGGGGTTGGTTGTTCATGTGAATATTTTAGTGTATGAAGCATGGGAACAATTCACGTAGGCGAACAAGCGCTTGTTCGCCTACGGTTATATTTCAATTTATTTTCGTATATTGTACCTCTCCACAAGCCTGCCCCGCCGCATGGCGGGAGTCGAGGAATATTTATTTTAATATCTCTCGACTGACTATGAACCTGAACGAAGTGAATGGTTCATGGGAATGGAGAGACACCTCTATTACTTTTTAGGATCTTCTACTTCGCCTTCGACCGGGCCTTCATCCTTTTTGTCCTTTTTTTCATCCTTCGATGGCTCAGCTGGACCGGCTCCTGGCGGAGGTGGAGTTTGACCGGGTTGGCCCTGCTGGCCATACATAGCTTGACCGATCTTCTGAGCGGCCTGGCTCAATTCTTCCGTGGCCTTCTTGATTGCTGCCAAGTCACTGCCGTCTTTCACCTTTTTCAGGGCTTCAACTTTTGTTTCTATTTCTTTCTTGTCATTATCCTTGATCTTGTCTTTGGCATCTTTGACCGCTTTTTCTGCAGTGTATATTAACGTATCAGCCATGTTTCGAGCATCAATCATTTCTTTTTTCTTCTTATCCTCGTCAGCATGAGCTTCAGCGTCTTTTTTCATCTTTTCTACTTCATCTTCTGACAAGCTAGTTGAGGCTTGGATAGTGATATTCTGTGACTTACCGGTAGCTTTATCTTTGGCTGTTACTTTCAGGATACCATTGGCGTCAATGTCAAAGGTTACTTCGATCTGCGGTACGCCTCTGGGTGCTGGCGGTATGCCATCCAGGATGAACCGGCCTAGGGTTTTATTGTCACTGGCCATTTCGCGCTCACCCTGCAATACGTGAATTTCAACTGTGGACTGACTGTCAGCAGCAGTTGAGAATACCTGACTCTTGGAGGTCGGGATAGTGGTGTTGCGTTCAATTAATGGCGTACGCACTCCACCCAGAGTCTCTAATCCAAATGTCAGCGGCGTGACATCTAACAGCAATACATCTTTGACATCACCCTGTAATACACCAGCTTGAACAGCCGCGCCAATGGCTACAACTTCATCCGGATTAACGCCTAAGTGAGGCTTCTTGCCAAAGAATTTTTCAACTGTTGACTGAACCAGAGGCATTCTAGTTTGTCCGCCAACTAAGATCACTTCCTCAATATCTTCCGGCTTCATCTTGGCATCATTCAAAGCTTTTTTGACCGGATCCAGAGTAGCTTCAACCAAATCACCTACTAGTTCTTCCAGCTTGGCTCGAGACATCTTTAAGACCAAATGTTTTGGTCCGGAAGCGTCCTGGGTGATAAACGGCTGGTTTATCTCAGTCTCAGAAGAGGTTGAGAGCTCAGTTTTGGCCTTCTCAGCCGCTTCTTTCAGCCGCTGGAGGGCTAATTGGTCATTGGACAGATCTATGCCCTGATCCTTCTTAAATTCCTCAATTATCCAATCGATTATCTTCTTATCAAAGTCATCACCTCCCAAGTGTGTATCGCCGTTGGTTGATTTCACTTCCACGGTATCTTCAGAAACATCCAAAATAGAAATGTCAAAAGTACCGCCCCCCAAGTCGTAGACTGCGATCTGTTGACCTTTCTTTTTTTCAAAACCATAGGCCAAGGCGGCGGCGGTCGGCTCGTTGATAATGCGTTTGACGTTCAAGCCGGCGATCTTACCCGCGTCCTTGGTGGCTTGACGCTGGGAATCATCGAAATAAGCCGGAACAGTAATAACTACGTCCTCAATCTTTTCGCCCAGCTTCTCTTCAGCATCCGCCTTTAGCTTCTGCAAAATCATGGCTGAGACTTCCTGCGGCGTATGGTCTTTGCCATTCATGGCCACAGCTACGCCTTCGCCTGATTGTTTAATCTTGTAGGGTAACGTTTTTACGTCTTGTTGAACTTCTTCATCCTCAAACCGGCGTCCGATCAAACGCTTAATTGAAAAGATGGTGTTCTCCGGATTGGTTACGGCTTGGCGCTTGGCTGTCGTACCGACCAGTCGTTCACCGCTTTTGGAAATAGCTACTACAGAAGGGGTGGTTCTAGCACCTTCCTTGTTTTCTAATACTTTAGGCTTTCCCCCTTCTATCACTGCCATAGCGGAGTTAGTCGTACCCAAATCAATTCCTAAAATTTTCGGCATTTTTTATTCTCCTTAATTTATCTAATTTACTTTTTATAATTTGGATTCTTGCGCCAGTGGCCGGCTATCTTCTGACCTTTTCTTATGTAGGCTCCGACCCAGTATTTCTTGCGCGTGCCGGCTGCTGGCGATTTATGGACATCTGACTTGGAATACTTGCGGCCAGTCGCCCTTTCTTTTTTCCAAATTCCAAGTGACTTTTTCATACTTTCCCCCTGAGGATTTAATAATCAACCCATGCCCCGCCTCGATTCAGATCAAGGCGGGAATATTGACCGATTATTTCTTCTGGGCTTTTGATTTTACCTGGACCTTGATGCTCTTAGGTTTTACGCGCTCTTCTTTCGGCACCGTGATCTTCAGGACGCCATTTTCAAATACTGCTTGCGCCTTATCACCTTTTACCGAAGTAGGCAGAGCTATCGCCCGATGAAAAGAACCGGAGCGGATTTCTTTGCGGTAATACTCTTTGTCTTCCACTTCGCTCTTTTTTTCCGACTTTCCTTCAATCGTCATAACGTCGTTTTCTATGGAGATATTGACGTCATTGGGATCAACACCCGCTAGGGTGGTTTCAACCACTACGTTGTCTTTGTCTTGATAAACGTCTATCGCGGGTACAAACCCCCGGCCGGAATTGGGCATGAGTTCTTCCATCATTCTGTCCATATCTTCCCAGGGCTCCATTAATGGTTTCCATTTGATCATTCTCATGGTTTGTCTCCTCCTTTTTAATTATTTAGATACTTTGACCCGGGCTGGTTGAATGACCTTGCCATTCAGTGTAAAGCCCGATTTTAATTCTTCAATGATTGAGCCAGATGGCTGATCGCTTTCCACTTGTTCTACTGCCTCGTGTAATTCTGGGTTAAATTTCTCATTTTCGGTTTCAATCTCTTTTACCCCGTTGTAGGCTAAGGTTTTATCCAGGCTTGACTGGATATGCCTGATTCCTTCCACCCAGTCATTGCTCTTCAAATCATCTGGAATATGCTTGAAGGCTTGTTTGAAATGATCAATGATCGGCAATAATTCTCTGATTAAATCTTCGTTGGCATATTTGGCAAAATCCAGCTGCCGCTTCTCTACTTCTTTCTGAAGGTTCAGATAATCAGCCTTGGCTCGCTTCCAGCCATCCAGATACTCTTCAGTTTTTTTCTTTAAATTTTCTATTTCGCTGGTTTTATTATCTTTGGGAGCTGGCTGCTTCGTCTTTTCACTCATCTGTCTTATTTACTTAATAAATCTTTAGCAAATTTCAAAAGGGCTCTATTTTCTGCGTAAGGCATTCGCACCGGCCCCAAAATCCCAAACATCCCTGTCTGATCCTGGTTTTGGTATTTTGTAAGCAGTACGCCGCACAGCTGACCAAAAGGATTATCTCGCCCTACTAGTATCCGAACATCGCTATCAACTTGCGGGAATAATACTTCCATCACCTCATCCAGTTTATCAATAACCTCAGAGAAATTGTGTATCAGATCCATCTCGACAAATTCCGGTTGACGAAACAAATTAGACAGGCCGGTATAATAAACATCCCGCGGTGAAAAACCAACTATGACTGCTTCGTTAGAAAGCTCGGCCACGCCTTTCGCTAATTCTCGAATCAACTGGCTAGACTGATCAGCGTGAGTTTTCTTTATCTTTTCTAAGAGTTGCCGACCAGGTTGCCCTAAATGGATATCTTTCAAAAAATTCTTGACGTAAAACTCATATGCCTTAGTCGTAGGGATACGGCCAGCAGAGGTATGCGGCTGTTCAATTAGTCCTTCCTTCTCCAGTTTATTCATCTCACTTCTTACAGTGGCCGAGCTAACCGCTTTTAAATACTTATCAACAATAACCTTTGACCCAACTGGGCGTGAATATCTGATATGTTCGTTAATAATAGCCAGTAATAGTTCTTTTTCCCTATCTGTCATGTTTTTATTCAGTCAATCTGTTAGCACTCCCCTTATTTGAGTGCTAAATGTATTCTACAACGCACCAAAATGGCTGTCAAGAATCAGGCAGCCGATTGTGACCCCCTCCCCTTTTTGGTGTTATCCTAGCGCTTTTTTCTTTTCTTCTTTCTTTTTTTGGGCTGTTTGGCTAATACTTCTTTATAAAACTTCTCTATCTGTGCGGTTATTCTAGGCCAAGAATATTGCATGGCTGTGGCTCGGCCCTTTTTACTCAGCCTTTGTCTTAAGCTTTTATTGCCTATTAACTCGATGAGTTTTTCGGCTATCTTCATGGGGTATTCTTTGGGCACCAATATCCCATCTGCTCCATTTTTCACTACTGCGCTATAGCCTTGGATATCTGAAGCCAGGACAGGCGTGCCAGTAGCCATAGCCTCTATTAAGACGATACCAAAGCTTTCACCTCCAGTGGCCGGTGAAACGTAAACATCAGCTGTACGGTAATATTGCGGTAATTCTTCGGCAGTAACAAATCCCGTAAATATAATCCGATCGCGGATTTCCCGCTTGATATAGTTTTTATAATATTCCTGTAATGCTCCCCCACCTACCACAATTAATCTTGTTTTGGGCACAGCTGCTAAAACAGTAGGCAT
Organism: uncultured Gammaproteobacteria bacterium; assembly: GCA_964594455.1. Classification (GTDB taxonomy): domain Bacteria; phylum Patescibacteriota; class Patescibacteriia; order JAHIZJ01; family JAHIZJ01; genus CAZQLY01. The sequence goes on from CAZQLY010000005.1 coordinate 38,947, forward strand.
GGCCTGAAGCAAATACCTTAAGCCTTTTCGAGGATCTAAACGACCGACAAACAAGAGGTTGTTATAACCATCTTTAAATTTCTTGATCGGTTTGACCCTGGGATTGAAACGATCCGTATCAACTCCGTTGGGAATTATCCGATATTCACCAGGAAAATATCTCAGAATAAATTCTTTCGCCGCTGGTGACACCGCTATGCGGCCATCCAACATATCAATATACTTTTTGATCGGCTTGCTAAACAAATCCAGAGCTAAACACTTGTCCATATAAGTATGAAAAGTGCCCACTTTCGGACAATCAAAAACCCGGTTGGCCAATATCGGCAAAACCGGGTCAGTCGGCTGATGGATATGGATGATGTCAAAATTCTTTTCCTTCTTAATCTTTTTTAGCTGAGAGACTATCCTCGTACCCACTGTCACATTTACAAAAGCCCGGTTAGACGGAATGGTTACGTCAAAGCCCACCCGGCAAACTCTCGGATGGTCATAGTGCTTATCCTTCTTGTTGAAGTTGGCCGTAATGATTGTCACCTTATGGCCTAGTTTTTCCAGCTCAAGTGCGGTGTGATGGACATGTTCCGTCACCCCTCCATGGATAGGAAAATATGCTTGAGTCACTATTCCAATACGCATGTTCTAAATAAAAAAATTGACCACGTTCACAGGATAATTCTACTATATTTACTGTTTTTGGTAAATAAACTAATTGCTTCAATGCAAATTTGTTGATAAACTACTGTCAGCACATTGTGATATAGTATTGACCCAAAAACCATACAGTAGGAGCGCCGTTATGGAATTTCTCTACCTGTCCGATGTGGAGTTCGTCGCTCTAATCATCTGCGTTATACTGCTGAGCGGTCTGGTGCAATTCAGCAATTACTTCAGTACCTACCTCAGAAGCATCAACGAGCGGTTGAAGCAGCATTTCGCCAAACTCAAGGGTTAATAGCCTACCAACTTTGGTAGGTTTTTTTATACACAGATTAGGGTATTGACAAATATTAGTTATGGGTATATATTCATTATGTATAATAATTAATCACCTAATATTATGCCAAGATTAGACGGAACCGGTCCCCAAGGCATGGGTCCTGGCACTGGCCGGGGCCTGGGTCCTTGCGAGAGCGGTAATCGCCCAGGGAGAGGCCAGGGACGCGGTCGAGGTTTTGGCCGAGGGATGGGCATGGGTCGCGGTTTTGGCCGCACACCAGCCCAGGGCCAATACAACGCCTCAAGCCAACCGTTATCCAAAGAGGAAGAAGTCAGCCAATTAAACCAAGAGGCTGAAGATCTAAAGGCAGAACTCCAGGATGTGGAACAGCGTCTCAAGCAACTCAAGGGCAAAAAGTAAACCTTAAAGACCCCCTTCCCCAAGGGGGTCTTAGGGTTTATCCCAATTCAAATTTATCCTATAATACCTTTATGCGAAATTCGAAACAATTCATGGCTACCTTATCTCTCATTCTACTGGGTGTTTTTTATATACTGCCGAATGTTGTCCAGGCTCAGGAGAACACCGATAATATATTCGAAGCCAAAGTAATAGAGATAGTGAAGGAAAAAGAGCTAACACGTGAAGACGGTTCTACTAATCTGCAGCAAAATTTGAAACTAGAAGGCCTGACTGGACGCTGGGAAGGTAAAGAATTTAATTTCTACGGCATTGATGAACTAGATGTTATTAACTCCAATATCTACCAGGTTGGTGACAGAGTAATGGTCAATTATTTACAGGATGCAGAAGGTAAAGACGTATATTATGTGGTTGATTATGTCAGGCGCGGTAACTTATATTTATTGGCTATTATTTTTGCAGTCCTGGTTATTGCTATAGGCGAATGGAAGGGCCTGAGAGCCGTTATTAGTCTGGTTGGCAGCTTTGCCGTAATAATGGGTTTCATCATTCCAAATATACTAAACGGTCACAGTCCTCTGATGATTGGATTAATTGGCGCACTGGTGATTTTAATCTTTATCATATACATTACGGAGGGATTTAATAAAAAATCCCATATTTCTATTTTGAGTATTTTTGTCTGCCTGGTTTTAACCTACATCCTAGCCTCCATGTTCAGCTCGTTGGCACGCCTAACCGGAATGGCTCAAGAGGAAACAATGTTTCTCATAGGAATTGGGGAAACCGCTATAGATTTCAAAGGTCTGCTGCTAACAGCGATAATAATAGGCACTTTAGGCGTTTTGGATGACGTAGTGATCAGCCAAGTTAGCTCAGTAGAACAAATAGTCAAAGCTAACCCCAACCTGTCCAGGATGAAGGTTTTCTCAATGGCTTTTGATGTGGGTAAAAGCCACTTGGCCTCAATGGTTAATACTTTATTCTTAGCCTATGCTGGTGCTTCTCTCCCCTTGCTAATATTATTCAGCGTCAATGAACCACCTTTCTTGACCTTTGGACAAGTAATAAACAACGAGATGATAGCCACTGAAATAGTTAGAACTCTAGTCGGCAGCATTGGAATTGCCTTGGCCGTACCAATATCAACAATTTTAGCAGCCAAATATTATACTCAAAAAAATCATGGACCTAAACCAAACCCGATCCATAATCAAACCTCCTAAATCAGAAAAGATAAAAGCCGGTCTGGTTGTCTTGCAACCTGGTGAAGAAGTGGGCAAACACCGCACGGAAAATTGTGAAGAAATTATTGTAGTGATCGAAGGAACGGCAGTGGCTCTGGTCAACGACCAAGAGACAACAATTTCACAACACGAAACCCACTATGTCCCAAAAAATATTCCGCACAACATTTTTAACAGGACCGACAAGATCTTAAAATATTACTATATAGTATCATTACACTAACATGTCACCACGACCATACAAATTAAGGCATGTTCGCCATCAACCAGGCGCCACCTATTATAAACCTCGTGGCATACCCATGCGCCAGTTGGAAGAGGTGATCCTAACTATTGATGAAAACGAGGCCATCAGGCTGAAAAACTTGGAAGGTCTGGACCAAACAGATTGTGCGGCAAAGATGAAAGTCTCTCAGAGTACTTTTCAGCGAATCTTGGTTTCTGCCAACAAAAAAATCGCTGATGCGCTAACAAACGGCAAAGCGATAAAAATAGAGGGTGGAAACATTAAATTACCGAGAGGCTTTGGGCGCCGACATCGGCACCGTGGCTGGCAATAAACAGTCTCTGGTGACCCCACGGGGAGTCGAACCCCGATTGCCAGGTTGAGAACCTGGTGTCCTAACCATTAGACGATGGGGCCATGATTAGGGCTTTAATATTCTCTATATCTTTGTGTTTCTAAATCCAAGCGTGTCCTAACCCGCCTCGCCCGACTTGCGCGAGCGAGTCGAGGCGGGCCCAGCCTCGACTTGCCGTCTTGGCGAGGCAGGCCATTAGACGATGGGGCCATGAATAACTTGACTCAGTGTATTGTAATTTGGGCTAAACGTCAATACTCTATTTCTTGGCTTTTAACTTTCTTCCTACATAAGCCGTCATATCGGCCAGACGGACTGAATAAGCCCACTCATTATCATACCAGGCTACCACTTTTACCAAATCGCCATCAATTACTTTGGTCAGCTCTAGATCAACAATACCGGAAAAAGAATTGCCAATATAGTCTGAGGAAACCAATGGTTCATCTGAGACGCCCATAATGCCTTTGTATTTGGGATTCTTTGAGGCATTAACTATGGTTTTATTCACTTCTTCTACTGTAACCTTTTTCTTTAACAGCATGGTGAAATCTGATATGGAAACAACGGGCGTTGGAACACGGATTGCCATACCGTCAAAATGGTTTTTTAATTCTGGAATAGCTTCGGTCACGGCTATAGCTGCACCTGTACTGGTTGGCACAATACTCTCGGCTGCTCCCCTAGCCCGACGTAAATCCTTGTGCGGTCCGTCCTGAAGGTTCTGATCAGCCGTATATGAGTGCACTGTGGTCATGAAAGATTTCTTAACACCATATTTATCATTTAGCACTTGGATCACCGGCGCTATACAATTTGTGGTGCATGAACCCATATTGATCACCGGCTCGCCTTTGTATTTTTTTTCATTAACTCCCAACAAAAGTGTGGGGACTCCTTGGCCTTTGGCTGGAGCTGAAATAATTACTTGCTTGGCGCCAGCCTTAATGTGCTGGGCTGCTTCTTCTTTGGTCCTGAACCTTCCAGTACATTCCAGCACTACATCTACTCTCAAGCGTTTCCAGGGCAGCTTAGCCGGTTCTTTGATGGCATACACTCTAATCGACTTACCATCTATTACTAAATTGTCTTTTCTGGCCTTGACTGTCTTGTTATACAAACGATAACTGGTATCGTGCTGTAATAAATGAGCCAAGGTGGCTGGATCTGTTAAATCATTGATAGCAACAACTTGAACATTGTTCTTTTCCATCAAGGCTTTAAAGGTGGTGCGGCCAATCCGGCCAAAGCCATTGATGGCTACTCTGACTGGTTGTGTTTTTTTCATATCAATTCGTCAATTATTATTTAGTCGATATTTCATAATTAATCTGGACAGCGCGTGGACCACACGTATGTAGCATCTCCCAAGCCAAAGTTTACCAAACCCATATTGCAATTATCCTCTTGGGGAATTCCCTCTTCCATATTTTCCTCTAACAAGAAAAAAAGTACATAATCGTGGTGCTGGCCTCCTTGGTCATTAATATCATCGGCATAGATATAAACATCATAATCCTCGTGATAGTGTCCTCTGGGATCTTCGGGCAGTGGTGTAATAAAATCTGATAAGGGTCTAACCGGTAAGCCCCAGGATGGATCGGCAGTAACACATACTGAGTAGCCATTGTAGTCATCACAACCGTCAAATGGATATAGTCCTGTCTGGTCAAAATATAAATATAGTGCCGTTTGAAGAGTGGCAATATCTGCTCTTCTCTTGGCGTCCCTGGCTTCACGACGGCTATTATTCAACATTATTAGAGCTAAGGTGGATAACAAACTTATAATGGCTATGACTACCAGCAGTTCTATCAATGTGAAGCCTTTATCTCTTTTCATATTTATTACTACTAATTACATCTGGTAGACCAAATTCTTGGCGGATCCGGCGGAAACAGGTCTTGAGGCCCTTCACCACATTTATCATCCTGGGGCGGCACTTCTAATCTGAAAAAGACTGTATAATGTTGGTACTCCGGTGCATCAGAATAATATATATATTGGTCAAAATTCTCATTGGAATGTCCACCTGGATCTTCGGGCGGAGGCGAGGTATAGCCCTCCAGGTGGGGTATCCAATAGGGATCGCCGGCGGCAGTACTGGAAAGACAAACCCATTTACCGTTCTGCTGCTGGCAATTGCTGGGAGGGTAATTTCCATTTTGATCATAAAACAATTCAAAAACAGTTTGCATTATTGCCACGTCAGCCATGCGCTTACCATCGCGTGCCTTCTTTCGCGTATCTGTTAACGCGATTATTGCCAAAGTGGATAATAATCCAATTATCGCAATAACTACCAGCAGCTCTATCAGGGTGAAGCCAAATATGTTTTTTTTGCTCAGAGCCATAGTTATATTTTATTAGCAGAGCCTAATACTTTTATTTTTTCTTTAGCCATTTCTTTGATGGCCTCTATTGTCGGTGTCATGAGAGCCCGAGGTCCGGTTATTTTTTTACTCGTTTTCAGAGTCTTCTTTATCGAATCTACAAAAGTTGTCTTAGTCTCGGTACCAATATTGACTTTAGTCATACCGGCTTTTATTGCCTTCCCTATTTCAGCATCAGGCAGGCCAGAAGCTCCGTGTAAAACTAATGGAATATCTACTTTTTCCCGAACTTTTTTCAGCAGATCAAAGTGTATTTTCTCATTTTTAAACTTCCCATGTACGGTGCCCAATGCCGCTGCCAGCATATCAACATCAGTCTGTTCAACGAATTCTTCAACCTCTTCCGGTTGAACCAAAGGAATTTTGCCCTTGAAAACTCCGGTCTCTCCGTGACCACCATAGATGGCACCTAATTCACCCTCTACCCATATCTTTTTCTGATGGGCGTAACGAACTACCTTTCTGCTAAGCTCGACATTTTTTTCAAACGGAAAAGAAGATCCATCGATTTGAATCGAAGAAAAGCCTTCGTCAATACAGGTCTTGGCCGACTCAAAACTACGGCCGTGATCTAGATGCAAGGCTATAGGTACACTTACAGCCTGGTTTTCCGCTATTGTCTTTATGATTTCAGAAATGGTCTGCCGTCCAGCAAAAGAAATAGTAAATTCGGACACCCCGATAATAACTGGGGAACGCATTTCTACGGCCGCTTGAGCTACCGCTAAAGCTGTTTCCAGATTATAGACAATAAAACAACCAATACCGTATCCCTCTTTATAGGCTTTTTGGATAATGAAGTCTGTCTTAATCAGCATGTTTAAGTTGATGATTTTATTATTTTGGTAAATTTTTCTACATCTAGACTGGCCGCTCCGACTAAGGCGCCTTCAACTCTGGGTATTTTTAAATAGTCCTTCACATTGCCGCCATCAACGCTACCGCCGTATATGATGCGAATATTTTCTTCCACCAGGTTCTGGGGCAGCATGTCTATTAACGCCTGATATATCAAATCAACCATCGGGGCTACTTGCTCAGGAGTAGCTGGACCGTTCGGGCTGATTGCCCAAACTGGCTCATACGTAACAATTATGGGAATTTCTCCGGACACCTGTTTGAGAGCTGTTTTTAACTGATTCAAGACCACTAATTCACTTTTGCCACTGGATCGCTGATCATAAGTTTCTCCTATGCACAAAATGGGCGTCACTCCTTCAATAAGAAGATTGTGAAGTTTTTTGTTGACCATGTCATCAGTCTCTTTTAGGCTACGGCGTCTTTCAGAATGACCAATGATACAATATTCAGCTCCGGCTTCTTTGATCATCATGGCCGACACCTCACCAGTTAGAGCGCCCTGTTTTTCTACAGCCACATCCTGGGCCCCAAGTTTTACTGGGAATTTTCTTAACTGTTCGTCCACCTGACAAAGACCAACATGACTGGGGCACAATACAACGTCAACTTTGTTAGAATATTTTCCCTGCGCTTTAACAACCTGTCTAGCCAAACCAGCCTCTTCCTCGGGCAGCAGGTTCATCTTCCAGTTAGCTATAATTATGTTGTTTCTTTTTATCATTTAAAAAATGTTACTTACTCCTAAAGTTATTATCGTCATTATCAGGCCGGCAATAACTACTCCAATTGATATTAACGGTAGGGATTTCTTGGGTGGTATACCAAACACAAAGGCCGCTACGCTTCCAGTCCATCCTCCAGTGATCGGCAAAGGTATGGCCACAAAGGATATCAGGGCCAGGGCACCATATTTTTCAAACTTTCTGGAATGCTGACGTCTGGTTCTTTCGAACAGCCAGGTGAAAAACCGGTTAAAAAAATAGAATCGTTTCATCAACCAACGAGAACCTGAATTCAGGCCCCAAACCAATATCACTACTGGAATCATGTTTCCGATAACTGCATAAACAAAGGTGGTGACAACTGACAGGTCAAACACTGTTAAACCCACTGGGATAGCAGCACGTAGTTCAGCTATTGGTAATGTGGAAATGAGCAAAACCGCTAATTCGGGCGAAAGGCCGCTAAAAACTTGTGCCCAATCTATATCAAACATACCATATTTTCCTAATATTTTTAATCATTATCCCAACTCCAGTTCTCAAATCCCCAGGTTAATAAGCCCTTAGTTTCTTGGAACCGGTCTTCGGCACTGGATGCTCCCAATACAACAGAAACTATTTGGTGACCCCGTCCATCATCAGTCCTAACCACTAAGCAGTTACCCGCTTCATTGGTGAAACCGGTCTTGCTGCCTGTTATTTTGATGAATGAATCAAACAACTGGTTGGTGTTGTCAATGTTGATTTTTCTTTGTCGACCAATAGTTTGAAAAGTATAATCAGCCTGTCTGGAGACTTCTTCAATAAATGAATTGTTAAACGCAAAACTGGCCAGACGGGCAATTTCATAAGCTGTAGAAACATTGTTCGTGCTTAATCCGGTAACATCATCAAATGAAGTTTGGGTTAGCCCTAGATCCTTAGCTCGCTGGTTCATTTCTGACAAAAAATCCTCCCGTGATAGGCCAGATAATCTAGCCAAAGCTTCTGTGGCATTGTTAGCAGAGCCTACCAAGCTGGCATTAAATAAATCCCAGACCGTCAGACGTTCCCCTTCCCGTAAATCTAAATTACCGCCCGGAACCTGGTCAGCCTCAATAATTTCTGCTTCCGAATTGAACCCCGGGTTATGATCCAAAAAAACCAGCGCCGTCATCAGCTTGGTGATGCTGGCAATCGGTCTGACTTCATTAGGGTTTTTTTGAAATAAAATCGTTAGACTGTCGGGATCATATAACACTGTAGAGCCCGCAGTGGTTTCAATGCCTAGACTGTCAGTAATTTTCTGAGGTGCTGATGACTGGTATATCAGCGAGGAAGTTCGTTGCTCAACCACCACACTCACTTGGTTATCGCTGGAAATCTCATAGGTCAAAGGGTTAACAATCCAGGCTGATGGAATCAGCTGAGATAAGACTAATATTCCAATGATAAGTGAGTGGTTCATTGTTGCTCTTTTGTTTCCTCTCCCTCTTCCTCGGGATTAAGTTCTAATACTTTTTCCAAGGTCACGTGCTGAGAAAGTTTTTCATAATCTGGAAGCTCATTGACGCTATTGACTCCCAAGTAACGGACGAAATCAAAAGTCGCGCTGTAAAAAGTCTGCATTTTTTCTTTGTCCTCTTGCATTTCTACTAATCCTTTAATCATGAGATTGCGCAAAATCAAGCTACAGTTTACGCCCCTGATCTGCTCTAAATCACTCTTGGTGATGGGTCCACGATAAACAATGATAGTCAGCGTCTCTAGAGCGGGCTTGGTCAGATCACCAAATTGTTCGTCCTTAAGATAGCTTTCAACCACCTTGCGGCAATCCGGATGACTCATGAACTGGATCTTTGAGTTGTGGGTAACTAGCTGGATTCCCCTGTTTTGATCGTTATAATCTTTGCGCAAATCGGCTACCGCGTCTTTGACGGCTTCCGTTTCCGCCTGGAGAAGTTCAGCGATTTTGCTGTAGCTGAGCGGTTTGGTAGCTACAAATAGTAAGCCCTCCAGTTTATTCTTCAGTGACTGGTTCGTCATACACTTTGATAGTTATATCTTTAAAAATATTCTCTTGGACTACCACAATGCTTTCTTGCTTGATTAATTCCAGCAATGCCAGAAAAGTCACGATAATATCAGTCTTTGATTCAGCAGCATCAAGCAAAGTGCGAAAATTGGTTTGGGGGTTGGCATAAATCAAATTGCGTATCTGGTCAATTTTTTCCTGGATAGAAACCGTACGTTCAATCACATCTTCCGGCACACTGACTAGAGGCTCCAATTTCTGGAGTAGAGACAGCATCATCTTGTGCAAGTCCTTCATGTCAAGATTGGGCGGTGGGCTGAAAATCGGTTCCATAAACGACCGACTGGCTTCCCGAACGTAAGAAAACCTTCTTTTTCTGATCATTTTATGGATATTTTTTGAAGCTTCTAAATACTCTTTGTAAATCTTGAGCTGCTTCTCTAGATCTATTTCCTCTTCTTCCGGTCCTAGCATTGGTAAGAGAGCTTTTGATTTAATCAAAAGCAGTTTGGCAGCTACAACCAAGAAATCTGCCAGCTCTTCGGCATTTATATTCCGCAACGTATCTAAGTAAACTAAGTATTGATCCGTTACTTTTGCTAGAGAAACCGTAGTAATGTCTAGTTTTTCTTCCTCAATCAGTCTGAGTAAGAGGTCTAATGGTCCTTCAAATTGCTCAAGTTTTATCTTATACATCCGATGTTTTTTTATATTTACTTTTTCTTAGAAATTGAACCCACAATTGGTGATTCGACTTTTATCAAGCTGGCAGGAGTTATTTTAATCGATTCTTCAAAACTGCCCGAACCAACTAGAATCTTTTTTTGTTTTTTCAGGGCAGCATCCAAATAAACTGGAAGTTTGTAGAGCTGGCCAAAGGGAGTAATAGCACCAGGTTTTATCTTCAATTTTGTTTTCATCACATTTTCTTTGAGGATAGATATTTTTTTAGCTTTAGCTAATTTTTTTAATTTTCCAAAATCTAGCTTAGCAGAAGCGGGCAGAACCGTTAAAGCCAATCCAGTGTCTACTTTGACTAACAAAGTTTTGGCAATCTCTGGCAGTTTCATTTTAAGAGTCTGGGCCAGGTCATAAGCCGTAAAAACAGTCTTGTGCTCAACCGTTTCATATTTAACTTTGTTTTTGTCTAAATAACTTAGAGTTTTTTTAGGAATGGCCATGGGTTTATATTTAAATTATTATTTTTTGCGCGTTGTTTTACTAGTGGCTGTCTTGACTGCTTCAGCTATTTGATAAATATCCATTTTTATCCCACCGACCCAATCAGACCAAAGGTTGTAAATTAGGGCCACTAATCCGCCGATGACAAAACCCATGATAAATCCGCCACCAGCCATGAAGGGAATCATCACCAGAAAAGCACCCGCACTACTAGACACGCTAAAGGGCATTAAGTCATTTATGGCTAAGCCCGTCGGTACAATAATAAACATGAAAAACAGCAGCATGATTAAATAAATAGAACCGACAATAAATCCCGTCATCAGAGCCAGTGGCATTACGTGGAGTTTTTTGATCTCGTACATAATTATTTTGTATTACTGATCTGTTAGTTGTTTTTTCTTTTGTAGGAATAATACCAGTCCGGTCAAAACCACAACCAAAGCGAAAAACACAATGTAAATGCCGAGCGTCTTCTGCTGCACTACCAAGAAGGATCCTAGCTCGATCACTAGATGTAGCAAAATCCAGAAAGCGAATATCAGATAAGCCCAGGTTAAGCCTCGATAATATGATTGGGGACTTTTCTTCAAATGAGTAAAAAAGTAAAGGATCACTGCACCCAGCAACACCGGCAGAGTAAAGGCCGTGTGGAGCAATAGCTCATATAAACGATAGCTACCCGAATCACACTGCGTACCGGAATACAAACTCTGAAGATTGTCATACATTAATAATGGCTCGTAATAACTGCCACGACAGCTGCCATATTCTGGGTTAAACGATTTGTTCAAATCGGTAAATACTCTTTCGCCAAACAATACTAAGACTATAGTAAGAATTACAATTAATAATACCACTATGGGTAAGGTGTGGCGTTTTTTTGAAGACGCGATAGGAGCGTTTGCTAATACGTTATTGGCCATTGTTTTTCTTCTTATTGTTTCTTGATTTATTTGAAGGTTTTTTGCGGTCCTTTTTATTCATCAGGTAAACAATCATTACCAGCAAGGCGGCGCTCAGAAATAAACCCGTAGCGAGCACTAGATAAAACCCAAGCCGATTAGCCTCTGAGTTATCTGGAGCGTTGACAGGTTCATTATTGTCAGCCTTACGCAATACCAAATCACTATCCATCTCGCTAACAGACATATAGCGCGTGAGTTTGGTCAAAAAGTACTTATTTTTTGTTACATCTATCCAGGATTGTAATTTTTCGTCAAAAGCTAAGTCCCTGACTTCATCGGCTGTCAACCAGCCTGCATAGGAGGTATCAAAGCCCGGCAGAGTATATTTATTGTCTGTAATAACATACAAAACCAGATACATGGAAGTCGGAATAGAGATGCTGTGTTCATAATCAGCTTTTGTTGTTTGCGAGATATATGTGAATAATCCTGTCTCTCCGCCCAACCTGGTATATTGAAGGTTTTTTTCAAAAGACGCTGACCACAGCAAAGAATCATAAAGAGCATAGGACCCCTGGCTATAGCTTTCAGCTATTTGAGCGGCAGTCAATGGCTCCTGGAAAACGGCCAGCTCATCAATGGAACCATTCAAGGAGCTAAGAGTTAAATTAAGACCATCTTGACCGATATATATAATTCCATCACTCAATGGACTGATTGCACCCGTGGCTTGAGCCTCATTTAAGCTAGATTGATCCGTTGTTGTTAATACACCACCATCAAAATAAAACTGCGGAGCCGAACCTTCGCTCCAGGTAACAGCTATATGATGCCAGCCATCGCTTCCAGATTCTTCAATATTCGCATCCCAACGAACTGTGGTGCTATCAACAGCTACTGTCTTGAATTGAAGGGTTGGGCCCCAAGAATTTATTGATAGGGCCTCTTGGCCATCAGCCCCGACTACACTGAAATAATTACTAGGCTCAGCATAACTGTCTAGCTCGACATCTTTTACCCAAAAAGCTACGGTGCCTTTTTGGGCATTGAAATTGTTGGTCAAAGGCAACGAAACGATATCAGACTTGCTCAAAGACGCCGCATATCCAGAATGCCCGGTGATATATTTGGGTGCGCTTTTTACTGATTTCTCACTGGGGTCATAATAACTCATCGCACCAGTAAGCTTCATGGGATAAACTATCTGATCAGTCTCAAACGCTATCTCTACTGGCGTGGCATGACCACTCTTCAGATCTTCAGAAACCATATCAGTCAACTCATCTGTCGCTATTTTCATAGCCACAAAGTACCAGTCGTTTTCCGTATAACTTTCCAGCAATCTATCAGCAGCGCTGGGATAGTTATAATCGTTCTGAGTGAGCCAATCTGACAGTGCAGTGGCGCTTCCAGCTTGAAGGGTCGTAACTTCATAATAATCTATTTTTTGCGTTTCGATGACTGATACGCCTTGGTAATCCACTTCTGTCTTTTCTAAACGACCAGCTGAGTCATTCAAATCATAATAATAATCAGAAGTTAATTCCTCTAAAGAAGTAAAAAGCTCCTCAGATGATTTTGCCACTTCTGGCTGGCTAGGTACTGGAACCAGCCAACCAAAGTCTTCGGCATCACCTTCAAAACCGATGGAAATAACCAATGTTTCAACACCGTTCTCATAAAAAATAACAGCCTCCTGCCCTGTCTCATACATATTGTAGTCATACGGCGGCACTATCAACCCATCTGCTAAAACAGCAGTCGGAATGACTACCAAAGAAATTGCTACCACTAAGGCAAATCTTCTAAATAGTTTCATTTTTTATTCCTCCGTTCTTTAATATGCAAGGGCAATAATTGTTGCTGACCTTGTAATTTTTTGGCCAAACGACGACCCATAGGTGTCAGCTTTACTTCTCTGATAAACCACTTATGAGGCGTCCGCCGGCCAAACCCGATCATTAATTCTTTATCTATTAAACGTTCCAAACTTTTTGTAATGATGTTTTGCTGGTCCCCTTTTTTTGGTTTTTTTGATTGGGAATTATAAAACCTGTTGATTCCCTGGCGTGAATATACTTTTTCCTTACTAGTATAAACCTCTACTAGGATAAATTTTTGAAGCGGCGAAAGCCTCATTCTGGTTTATCAATTTTGATGCCTAACTCCCTGAGCTGAGCTGGTTTTACTTTTGAGGGAGCTCCCATCATCGGGTCACGAGCCTCGCTGGTCATAGGAAAGGCGATCATTTCTTTTACACTTGGTTCATTCAAGATTGCCATCAGCAAACGCTCTATACCTGGTGCGATTCCACCGTGGGGAGGAACTCCATAAGTAAAGGCGGTTAAAAGATGGCGAAACTGCTTTTTCTGATCTTTGTCAAAACCGATTATGTCAAAAACTTTTTCTTGAACCTCTGGCTGATGAATTCTGATGCTGCCGCCGCCCACTTCTAAGCCGTTAAGAACCAAATCGTGCTGATAGGAGCGAACTTTGGCTGGATCGCTGTCTAACAAAGGAATATCTTCCTCTTTTGGAGCAGTAAACATATGATGGCTCGGCGCCAGTTGGGATTCACCTGCCCCGTGGAAATAATCATCTTTGGTTTGCTTGACGAACAGTGGGAAATCTATCACCCAAGCAAAAGCTAATTCATTTTTATCGTTTTTATTCTTTCTTAAGTCAGGCTTATCTGAATTATGCTTCTTCATCGCTTCAGTATGAGTCAACCGCGGCCAAGGTATCTGGGTAATCTTTTTTTCAGGAAAAATCTGCTTGACCATTTCCGTAAACATTTGTTCGACCAGCTGCAAGATATCTTCTTGGGTCACAAAAGCCATTTCAATATCCAGCTGATAAAACTCACCGGGACTGCGATCAGCTCGCGCCGCCTCATCTCTAAAGCACGGTGCTATTTGAAAATACCTTTCAAAACCAGCTACCATTAATAACTGCTTGTACTGTTGAGGTGATTGAGGTAAGGCAAAGAACTTTCCTTTGTGAACCCGTGATGGCACTAAAAAGTCACGCGCACCTTCAGGTGTTGATTTAGACAAAATCGGAGTTTGGATTTCGACAAACCCTTGCTGGCTCAGCTGATCCCGAAAGAATTGCGTCATCTGATGGCGCTTGGTAATATTATTCTTCATCCTTTCGTGACGGAGATCCAAGTAGCGATGTTTCAATCTTAATTCTTCTGAGGCTTGGCGCTCTTCGTTGACTATTTCAAACGGCGGTGTTTTTGATTCGCTGATAATTGATAATTCTTCAGCATTAACTTCAACCTTGCCGGTCAGCAAATTGGAATTAACATTCTTTTTATCGCGTTCGACAACTTTGCCCGTGACAGTAATAACAAACTCTGGCCTGACTTTTCTGGCCTGTTCATAAGCTCCCTTGGTATCAGGTGAGCACACTACCTGGAGTAAACCATCTTTATCTCTTAAATCTATAAAGACTATCTTACCCAACCGGCGCACGGTATGAGCCCAACCGGAAAAAACGGCTGACTTACCGACTAACTTATTGGCTTCACTGGAAAATACTCTTTTCATTATGGATGAATTCGATTTATTAATCGTGGAAAAGGAATGGTTTCTCTAACGTGGTCAAGGCCGCAAATCCAGGCTACGGTTCTTTCAATGCCTATTCCAAATCCTGAATGCGGGAATGAGCCATAGCGCCGAAGGTCTAAATACCACTCGAAATCTTGGCGCGGAAGCTTGTGCTCTTTGATCCTTTTTTCTAATAATTCTAAATTATCTATTCGCTGAGAACCACCAATTATCTCGCCATATCCTTCAGGAGCTATCATGTCGTCATTCAGAACCAAATCTGGGTTTTCAGGGTCTGGTTGCATATAAAAAGCTTTTATCTTGGCCGGATAGTTGGTTATGAAAACTGGCTTGTCATATTGCTTGGACAGTACTGTTTCTTCGTCACCACCGAAATCATCCCCCATTTTTACTTTCATCCCGGCTTTTTGTAATTTTTCTATCGCTCCTTTATAAGTTATGCGGTTAAATGGGGCTTTGATTTTTTGCAATGGTTTAATATCACGTTCTAATGTTTCTAAATCATTCTGGCTTTCTTTTAAGACATTCTGGATTACATAGCTGATCATATCTTCTTGAATTTTCAGATTGCCTTCGTGATCCACAAAAGCCGCTTCAGCATCCAACATCCAGAATTCAGTCAGATGACGCCTAGTCTTTGACTTCTCAGAACGAAATGTCGGACCGAAATCGTATACCCTGCCCAAAGCTGCGGCCGTAGCTTCAATATACAACTGTCCGGATTGGGCTAGATACGCTTGAGTATTAAAATAATCTGTTTGAAAAAGCGTGGTCGTACCCTCACAAGAAGTCGGAGTTAGAATCGGCGAATCGGTTAAGACAAACCCATTCTCCTTAAAAAACTTGCGCAGCTGCCAGATTACTTCATCGCGAATACGCAAAATAGCTGTTTGACGCTTGGAGCGCAGCCAGAGATGACGATTATCCATCAAAAACTCAGTTCCGTGCGATTTTTTGGAGATGGGATAATCTTCGGCTATCTGAACGACTTTAACCTCTTTGGCGTCCATTTCATAGCCAAAAGGCGAGCGTTTATCAGCCCGCGCCTGGCCCGTGATCTCGACTGAACTCTCCATAGTCATTTTTTGACAAGCTTCCCAGGCTCCCCCTGAAACTTCTTTTTTTGAAACCACTACTTGAATCCGGCCAGTACCATCTCGAAATTGTAAAAAAAAGATACTGCCCGAGGAGCGTATGTTAAATACCCAACCTTTAAGCAGTACCTCCTTTTTTAAATTCTGCGCTATATCTGAAACTGGAATATATGACATTTATAGTATGTGTTAATCCACCCAATTATAGCGATTTTACGACTGTTTGTCAAAATCAACCCGGTGTCTATTCTTTTTCCAAAGAACGGCTATTATTACCCCAATTATAGTACCTAGTAAATTCCACATTAAGTCATCAGCTGTATCAAAAAGGTCTGTAACTCGGTGGGTTGGGAAAAAGCTATCGCCAACAAACTCTGAAATCTCATAAAGAACCGATAAAAGCACCACTAGAGCTACCGTGACTAAGTGCCTTAACCAAACTGGCATAAATATTAATCCTCTTTTATCTAATTCATACAGAATTATCCAAACTACAACCGCCGGAGCAATGGAACTAACACCATGAGCTAATTTGTCCCACCAAAGAATGTCACCAAATAAATGCAAGAAATTACCCATGGCATCAGCCCAAATACTCATAGCCACCAGCCAAGATGCGATCCAGGGAAGAATGATGCCCCTTTTTTTCAGTTTCAAAAATACAATCAGATATACTCCCCCTCCCACGATGTTGGTGACCGACAAAGCTACTTGCCTGGAATAACTATCATAATGCGTAGCCAGCTCAATAACTAACAATACTACCAGAGACAAAAAAGCTACAAAAGTTAAAATATTATTTCTTTTCATGAGGGGCATGTGTATACCTATATTTGATAATTTCAATAAAGAAGATAACTATGAACACCCCAATTCCTATTACACCCCAATGACCCAGGTTTAATGGAACCGTTTTTAAAATGTTCTGTAGGAATGGTGTGTAAATAGCAGCTAACTGCAGAAAAGCGGCTGCTACGACCGCAATGATCAGCCATGGGTTGGTAAGTGGGTTACTTTTCAATATTGAGGTCTTAAGTGATCGACAGCTGTAGACATAAAAAAGTGAGTCTATAGCAACCAACGTAAATGTCATAGTACGCGCCAATTCTAGATCACCTTGATAATGCCAATAATAATAAAAAATAGCTAAACCCATCAAGCCAGAAATTAGACTCGTTGCAATTATTAAGGTTTTTATCTCTGAATTAATGATAGGGGCCTTACGATGAATCGGCGGTCTAGACATAACATTTTTCTCACCCGGATCAACGGTAAGTGCAATATCAGGAAATCCATCAGTAACAAGATTTACCCAAAGAATCTGGGCAGCCAGTAACGGCAAGGGCATACCTACAATTAATGCTCCGACTATTATAACTACTTCCGAAAAGCTGTCAGAAAGTAAATATAAAACAACCTTACGGATATTTTCAAAAACCACCCTGCCTTGCCGAACAGCTGAAACTATCGTATTGAAATTATCATCCAAAATGACAAGACTGGCGGTTTCTTTCGTAATATCAGTGCCAGAACCAATCGCTACTCCGATATCAGCCGAGCGTAAAGCCGGAGCATCGTTAACTCCGTCCCCTGTCATGGCTACGACTTCTCCATTAGCTTGCCAGGCGTCTACTATTCTCAATTTATCTTTAGGAGTAACCCGCGCATAAACCGAAATATCTTTTACCTTTTTCTGTAGCTGTGTATTATTCAAATTTTCCAAATCGCTACCCTCAATAATATTTTCTGACTTGGCTGGCAGGCCTAATTCCTGGGCAATCGCCTGGGCAGTTAATTTATGATCACCGGTTATCATGACAGTTTTTATGCCGGCTTTGTTACACAGTGATATAGTCTCCTTAGCTTCCTTACGAAGCGGGTCTTTAATACCCATTAAACCAACAAAAACAAAATCCTCATACAAACTTGGTTTCTCTTCAAGTTTTTTCATGTCGGCGGCCGCCGGCTTATAGGCTAGAGCAATAATTCTTAACCCCTTGTTGCTCAGATATTCATAACGTTTTTGCAATTTTTTTCGACGCTGCGAACTTAGGCTCTCAATCTTGCCGTCAATATCCACCCGATCTGACATTTCCAACACTTTCTCCGGCGCTCCTTTCATTAAAACTATATTATGGGTTTTTGTGTCCTTATGCAGTGTCATCATAAACTTGCGCTCAGAATTAAACTGTATCGTATCTATTCTGGGTTTAACTTTTTCCAAATTGCTCCGGTTAAGACCAAAAGTACTGCCCGCTAGAATTAACGCTTTTTCCGTTGGGTTGCCAAAAATTACCCAGTTTTTCAAATCACTGTATTCATTTTCGATATGTGCGTCATTGCACAATACACCAATCTCCAATGCACGCATATAACTAGCGTGCTGGCTGATCTCTTTTATATGCGTTTTAAACTTGTCCGAATCTGTATCAAAATCCTGGTTATTAGTTATGATCCGAGCAACTCTCATAGAGCCTTCAGTCAACGTCCCTGTTTTATCGGTACAGATGACTGTGGTCGAACCCAGTGTTTCAGCCGCCACTAATTTTCTAACTAGCCCCTTGCGTTTTAGTATCCGTTGCATACCAATAGCTAAAATAACAGTAACGCCCACGGCTAAACCTTCAGGTATCGCAGCAACTGCAATGGCCACAGATGTGGTGAACATTTCAGTGAATCCATGATTAGTTAACATTCCGACACCAAAAATAACCAGGCTGATTAATAAAATAAAACCGCCCAGAAACTTACTCATAGATGACAAGCGCTTCTGTAAGGGGGTTTGCTCCTCCTTAGTTTCTTTGATTAATTGGGCAATCTTACCCAGCTCAGTTTCAATGCCAATATGGCAAACAACTCCCCTAGCCTGACCGCTTACCACGGTGGTACCCATAAAAGCCATGTTTACCCGATCAGCTAAAACTAATTCATCGGTGAGTGTTTTAGCGTCTTTGGAAACAGGGTGCGACTCTCCTGTTAGCCTAGCTTCATTAATCTGCAGATTTGCGGATTCTAATAAACGAACATCAGCGGGCACCTTATCACCCGGCTCTAATGATATAACATCTCCTGGAACCAGGCCTTTGATATTAACGGATTTTTCTTCACCATCACGGATAACAAGTGCATTAAAATGCACTATTTTTTTTAGTTTTTCCATGGCTCGCATTGCCCGGTTTTCCTGAATAAAGCCAACTATTATATTAATTACCACCGCAGCTAATATTACATACATGTCAACGTGGTCATCTAGCAATAAACTTATTCCAGCTGCAAAAAGTAAAATATAAACTAGAGGGCTGTTAAACTGCCTTAAAAACAAAATAATCCGGGAAGCCTTTTGCTTCTCTGGCAATGAGTTCGGTCCATACTTTTCCTGTCGAGCTTTTACTTCCTTTTCGGTCAAGCCAGTTTTTCTGGTCTTAAGAAGCTCAAAGACTTTTGTTTGATTTAGGTTGTACCAGGCCTGGGTTGTCATAGCTTTTTTATTATACCAAAATATTGCCTTTCTTTCAATTATAGGCTCTTGCCAAATAATATTTATTCTGCTAGTATAGGAAAAGTTTCAAACACGCGCCGTTAGCTCAGTTGGCCCGCCTCGCCGAGACGGCAAGTCGAGGCGGGTAGAGCAGTTATTAAATGATTGCTACTTACATACTGTTTAGCCAAAAAGACAGAAAAACATACGTCGGGTATTCTTGTAATTTAACAGATAGGTTAAGAAATCATAGACTGGGACTAGTCTCAGCAACTAGAAATAGACGACCGTTGTCGCTTATAGCTTATCGACCTGCTAGTAATATCGAAGACGCAAGAAAAATAGAAAAATATTGGAAAACAGCGTCAGGGCGCAGATTCCTTAAAAAAATACTTATAGATATCAACACGCGCCGTTAGCTCAGTTGGTAGAGCAGTGGCCTTTTAAGCCAACGGTCGGGGGTTCGAATCCCTCACGGCGCACCAGTAAAAAACGCCATTGGGGCGTGTTTTTATTTGACTAGAATCCCCATCTAAGTCATCATTAAAGTATGGAAGAAATAACCATAAAACAGCTAGAAGAAAAAGCTCAAGAATTGCAGAACGCTGAAAAACGCTGGCATTTTCATATGCTGACTCCAGACTGTTTGTTTAACGAAAGTAATGACAAACATGCACTTGTAATAGAAGATACTACCGATGACCAGCAATATGTTGCTTATTCCAAAAACAGAGAGTTTGCGCTTGGTAAAAAGCTGCTCAAACTTCTTCATGGCGGCAAAGTTTTAACTAAATCAAAAAAACCATCCACTATAGAAAACCCGAACTTGCAGAAATTGATTGACCGAGCAAAGGATATAAATAAAAAGGGCCTACCCTGGCACCATCACGTTTTGTTCCCTGATTGTCAGTATAACGACCGAGTAGGTCAATGGAATATAGTCATGGAGGATAAGGAGAAAGGCGAGCTGCTTGAGGCTTCATATGATTTAGAGCCAACCAACGATCAGAATATCATCGAACAACTTTTCTACGATCAAAAAGAATAAATGAAAAAAAATCAGATTCTAAAAAAACTAACCGGAGGGGATCTGCGCTCGATCGGACGAGCTGACGAAGTTGCCCAGGATGTTTTGGATAATCCTGAGTTGTTTTCTAATGTTTTTGAAGGTATGAATAATGACGATCCTAGGATCCGGATGCGCAGCGCTGACGCTCTGCAGAAAGTGGCAGAAAAGCACCCGGAATATTTACAACCCCACAAGAAACAACTGCTTGACGAAATATCAAAGATTGATCAGCAAGAGGTGCAGTGGCACGTAGCTCAAATGCTGAGCTATCTTGATTATCAATCTGAAGAGATACCAAAAGCGGTTGATATTCTGATGGAATATATTAATAAATCAGATAGCAATATAGTCATTGTCAATTCACTTCAGGCTTTAGCAGATCTGGTGGAAAAAGATCAATCACTTAAGCCAAAGGTGAAAACAATAATTGAAGACAAGATGAAATCCGGGGGACCGGCTATCTTCAGTCGAGGCAAGAAACTGCTGGAAAAAATGAATTAAAAAAGCTCCCTATTGAATTGAGAGCTATAGGCAGGCTGATTATTCGGCCGGTTTTGAGATACGGATCCGGTGGAATTCACCGTGCCTGGTTCGAAGGTCATATATACCTTCATAGTAGACCATACCAACACGCTCAACCGGCATCTCAAAACCAATCCAATAAGAGGTTTTTATATTACCAAGACTAGTCAGGCCCAGAAAAACAACTCGGCAAGCACACAAATTGAACTCACAACCAGGTGCAGTAAAACACACTGTGTGCTGCCTAGAGAGCGAGCATAGAATGTCGAGCTCACCCGGCCCCCCAGTAACACCAATCTTGTCTGCATCACGTTCAACAACCACTTTCCCCGAAACTGTGTTGTACGAATGCCAGGGAAAAATGGTTTCGTTTCGTTCGGCCATATCGGCACCTCCTGGTCAAAGAACTTTGCCAGAGCATATCGCTCAGACTACCCACTCAGGATGAGCAAGCTGTTTACTGTATATCGAATTTATATAGATGTCAATAAAAAACCCACACCTATGTAAGGCTGGGTTTAGAACCATCTGCCCGTAACGTGATACGGATGGTTAGGAATGGCCGGAGCACTGATCAGACAGCCCAGGCAATCGAACACGTCTGATTTGGCTTTTACGACGATCTGATTCTGCTCAAAACAGACTTTGACTTCGTATCTGGGCCGACCTACGATCGTCAGAAATATCTCCAAATCTTCCGGGTCGTTGAAGTCAGCTACGGCCAGAAATTCCGGCGATAGCTCGATGTGGCCACGCCCGTCTATCAGACAAACTTGGGTGACTTCCTCAACCCTGGGCTTCAGAGTAACCACGTTACTGTCAGCAAAGACGTAACCGATATCTCCCCAGCACAGGTGTTTTGGCGCTAGAACCATGAAGTTGGCCCAGCCGTTGTAGGTCGAGTCAGCGTGAAAGATAATCGACTCGCTGGTATACTCGAACCAAATCTGCCCAGAGCCGGGCTGGCATGAAGTCAAAGAAATGGTTGGCGTGTAGCCTGGATCGACTTCCTGGAGAAAAACGGGATCGAACCGAAATTCAGCCAACCCGTTTTGAAACTCCACGTCGCCATAACGCCGAATCACTGGCGCAGTCGTGACTACGAAGTAGATCCGGTCTAAACCTGCCGAGTAACTCAGTGAATCAACAGAACTATCTTGAGCTGACGACTCGACTGGGGCGCATATCGCCATCAGGCACAGAAGTAATGATAATCGAATCATCCTGACCCCCCCTATCGGAAACCATAGCCTATAAAAAAAGGAACCTATATCTTATTACCAGTATAGGACCTAATTGTCAAGCCATGCTTAAAAAAGTTTCTGCGTTGAGGGCGTCGATGGTGCTGCTGGCTTTTTGTTTATTGGACCACTGGAGGCGCCGTTGTCTTTGGCTATGTCTATAGCCCTGCCCCTCGCTTGAGCTCTTTCGTTTAACTTGATGAAAACCTGCCGGGTAACTTCAACATCAACCTGAGCTCGATGGGCAGAGGGTTGCGGCACTTTTAGATAAGCCGCTACTTTTTCCAAACTATAGCTGGGGATTATCAAATACTTGCGGGCTAATTCAATTGTATCAATCGTTTTATTCTTTAAAGAAGGTTGACCCAAACGATCCAGATGGGCGTTCAAAAAAGCCAAATCAAATCCGATATTATGACCGATCAAGGGCAGGTCTTCAATAAACTGTACAAATTCTGGGATAACCATTTCAGCTGGCTTACCCTCTTTGGTCAATAATTCGTTTGATATGCCGTGGATTGATTGCGACTCCTCATCAATGTGTCGGTCTGTCATTACTAGGGAATGGTAAGAATTAACCACCTCAAGATCACGGATTCGTTCACCCGCCACTTCAATGATACTGTGGCCTTCATGTGGTTTAAAACCCGTGGTTTCTACGTCTAATACTATGTAGTCACTTTTTGCCATAATACCAAGCATTGTACTCGATATCATCATTTTTGACAACACTTAACCTTTATTGTGTGGGGATAATCCGTTAACAAACTGTGTGCTTTGGCGCCTTGATTCTTTCTTGGCGATCAGCTAAGATAATAGGACTGAAAGTGGTTTAATATGATGGCGGAAAACAAACCAGAGGACAAAAAAACTATTACCAAAATGCCACCGCACAACCTAGAGGCTGAGCAGGCTCTTTTGGGTTCTCTTTTGATTGATAAAGACGCCATTACAAAAATTGCCGATATCGTTTCTCCTTATGACTTTTATAAAGACGCTCATAGATTTATCTTTGAATCAATGCTGGATCTGTACGAGAAGCGTGAACCAATAGATATGTTAAGCTTGGCTAACAGGTTAGAAGAAGTTCAGAAACTGGAAAACGTCGGTGGACGCACTTACCTCACCAATCTGGCGAATATAGTACCCACAGCCAGTCACGTAGTTTATTACGCGAATATAATTCAGAAAAAAGCTACTTTACGCCGTTTGATAGACTCGGCTACCGAAATAGCCGGCATGGGCTATAACGAAGAAGACGAGGTTGACTCTCTTTTGGATCGGGCCGAACGCTCTCTTTTTCAGGTATCACAAAAATTCTTAAAGCAAAACTTTTACCCCATTAAGGGCTTGTTGACTGATGCCTTTGATCGAATGGATGAGCTTCATCGAGAAAGCGGCAAGCTGCGAGGTTTGCCTAGCGGTTTTCCCGACTTGGATAATTATTTAGCTGGATTTCAAAAATCTGATTTGATAATTTTAGCCGCCCGTCCTTCAGTGGGTAAAACATCTTTGGCCTTGGACTTCATTCGTCAGGCTGCAATTAAGCACAAGGCAGCCATTGCCATGTTCAGCTTGGAAATGTCTAAGGAGCAGCTGATTGATCGCCTACTCTGTGCTGAAGCCAGAGTCAGCTTGTGGAAGTTTCGCACTGGGAAATTGTCGGATCAGGGCGAAGAAAATGATTTTACTAGCATTGCCCACGCCATGGGTAAATTATCTGAAGCAAAAATTTATATTGACGACACTGCGACATTAAATCTAATGGAGATCCGGACTAAGGCCCGACGTTTGAAATCTGAAAACGGACTGGATCTTTTACTCGTTGATTACCTTCAGCTGATGGAGGGTCGTGGCAATAAAGACAATAGGGTGCAAGAGATAGCTGAAATCACTCGGGGCTTAAAAGCTATAGCCAGAGAAATAAACGTACCGGTTATAGGGCTATCGCAGCTATCACGGGCAGTTGAGATGAGTAAACCAGCTATTCCTAAACTGGCTCATTTACGTGAGTCCGGTTCTATTGAGCAAGACGCTGACGTGGTTATGTTTATTTATCGTAAGCTGATGGATCGAAATTTTCGCAAAGAAGATATTAAACCAGAAGAATTAAATCTAGCTGAAGTACATATTGCCAAACATAGAAATGGGCCCACCGGGACAGTCAAACTAAGGTTTAATGAAAACAGCGTAAATTTTGAAAGCGACGTCGGAGAACGTTTTTTAGAAAACGAAAGCCCCTTCTAAAGAATTAAAAAGTAACAATTAAAAATTAACAAAATTGTTATTTATTAATTGTTAATTCTTAATTTAAACGTTGTGTTTCAAAAACTAAAACAGTACAAAGACCTTCGCGATAAGGCAAAAAATATCCAAAGCGAGCTGGCCCAAGAATCAGTGGTAGTTGAGGAAAACGGCGTCAGCCTTGTCATGGACGGAAATCAAGAGATATTGAAAGTTGAAATCCAAGATGAGTTACTGGCTCCCGAAAAAAAAGATAAGCTGGAACAAGCTATCAAGGGTGCGGTTAACCAAGCTCATAAGAAGATCCAGCGAGTAATGGTAGAAAAAATGCGTTCCAGTGGTGATTTTAATATTCCCGGACTCTCCTAATTTATATGTCTCAATTACCAAAACCGATCCAGGATTTGATAGAAGAATTCAATAAGCTACCCGGAGTTGGACCCAAAACATCCGAGCGCTTTGCTTATTATCTAATTCAGCAGCCGGATAGCGATATAAAAAAATTGATCCAGTCATTACAGAACCTGCAAACCAAAGTAAAAAAATGCTCTCGTTGCCTGACCTTTTCGGAAATGGATCCCTGCAACCTGTGTAAGGATTCTCAAAGAGACCAAACAACGCTCTGTATAGTCGCCCACCCGCCGCAAATCCAGCTGATAGAAAAGACCGGCGAGTATCAGGGACTTTACTTTGTCCTCGGAGGAGTTCTGAATCCAGTCGAAGGAATTACGCCCGATCACTTGAATATTAAAATGTTGCTTCAAAGAATTAAGAACAGCCAGCCTAAAATCAAAGAAATCATATTGGCTCTAAATCCAGATGTTGAAGGTGAATCGACTGCCTTGTATCTCAAAAAATATTTACAATCAGAAGTACCAAAAATAACCAAGCTGGCCCGAGGCCTACCTATGGGTGGTGATCTTGATTACGCCGACGAGATAACTCTCCAGAACGCCCTCAAAGGAAGAATGTAATATAACAAAAAACGTGTTGAGTTAATGACAACACGTTTTTTTATATCTTTAGGCGTTAGGAATCTTTGTTATCTCCACCAAAGTATAAGGCTGGCGGTGACCTCGATTGCGCAGGTAACGGGTCTTATTCTTGTACTTTACAACTTTTACCTTCTTAGCTCGGCCATGCTCTATGGCCTTTCCTTCGACTTTGGCCTGACTGACCTTGGGCTTCCCTACCTTAACCTGCTTACCTGTTTTATCAGCAATTAATAAAACATTATCGAAGGCAATGCTACTGCCTTCTTTTTTGGCAATTTTTTCCACCTTGATCTTATTCTTTTCTTCAACGGTGTATTGCTTTCCACCTGTTTTAATTACTGCAATCATTAATATCGGTTAAATTTTTAACAGTTAGTAGTATACCTCGTGTCCTATTAGCTGTCAATCCTTGGTGTAAGCCGAGCGTTTCTTTTGTATAAAATAACCACAATAACCCCCAGGATCAGCATTACTCCAGCTAATATGACAAGGCTCCAGACTTTGGCTTTTCCGGTCAGAAGTAGACTAACGATGCCAAAAGTAGCTGTAGCCAGATAGAGAAATAAGACGGCTTGCTTGTGCGACATTCCTACATCTAAAAGCCTGAAGTGGAGATGTTTTTTGTCGCCTAGAACCGGAGATTTTTTCTCAAAGAATAGCCTGCGTATTAGCACCCAAACCACATCTAATATTGGAATACCCATAATGAGAAGTGCCGTAGCCACTTTGGCACCTGAAATGATAGCTAGAACGCCCAGAATAAACCCGACCAAAACACTTCCACCTTCGCCTAAAAATATCTTGGCGGGATGGAAATTAAAGATCAAAAATCCGGCCCCGGCTCCAGCGAATATCAAAGCCAATAAAGCAGTTTCCGGCTGACCGACTTCAAAAGTCATACTCAAGAAAAATATTATCAGAGCACCGATGGTTGTCACGCCGCTGGCCAACCCATCCAATCCATCAAGAAACTTTGTCGTATACATCATACCCATTAGCCAGATAAAAATAAATATATCGCTAAAAAGAGTAAGAGTATAGGGCAGGCCACTCCAGCGAAATAATTCAATATTTATATTATCTAAGCGTATGGCTTCACCAAAAGGATTGGAAATATATTCAACCTGAATACCGCAGGCAATAATCGTTGCCGCAGCCAATATGGGAAAAATTATTTGCTGGCTGGGCTTCAAACGATAACGGTCATCTAAGTAACCTCCAAACATCAATATTGCGCTGCCGATCACTAAACCCCAAATGTGCTTTTCCAACAAATACCCACCCAATAATTGATTATCAATAACTGTAAAATAAACCAATAAACAAACAAATGCCAAAAAAATTCCCATTCCTCCCAACAAAGGCATGGGGCGATCGTGTACTTTTCGTTGTGGATCAGATTCGGGCCGATCAACTATTTGTTGGTTAAAAGCAAAGCGTCTGACTAACCACGTAAAGATTGCCGAGAGAGTAACTGCTGAAACAAATATAATAATGTAAGTCAAAGTAGTCATGTTTATTATGCCTGTCTTTCTAAATAACCTTGTAGTATAGCCGTGGCCGCCAATCGATCACAATCTGCTTTAGCGCTGCGCCCCGGAACGTCCCTTAATTGTTTTATCGCCAATTGAGTTGTTAAGCGTTCGTCCTCATATTCTACTGTAACTGAACATTTTTTTTCCAGCATAGAACCAAATCTCTTGATCTGATCTGTAAGGTTGTTATTCTCATTTTTTAGAGATTTAGGCCAGCCCAGAACTATCTTTTTGACATCCTCCTCGTCACACAATTCTTTGATCTGCTTTATCACATCGTCTAAGTTTAGGTTTTGTATGGTAGCTCGTCCAAAAGCATTCCTTTGATCCTCATCAGAAATAGCTACACCGATTCTTTTCTGGCCAAAATCTAAGCCAACTATTTTAGGCATTTATTATAATCTAGTTATTACTTCGTGACCGCTCTCTGTTACAACAATTGTATCTTCAAAATGCGCCGACAATGATCCATCTACAGTAGAAATAGACCAACCATCGGCCTCTGTTTGTACTTTATAATCTCCAATTGTTACCATTGGTTCAATAGCAATAACCATGCCGGCTCTTAATTTGGGGCCACTATTAGGTTGGCCGAAATTAGGAATTCTGGGCTCCTCATGGACCTCTCGGCCTACTCCATGCCCGAAGAGCGTTCTAACCACGCCATAGCCATATGATTCAACAAAAGTCTGGATAGCTGCTGATATATCTCCAACAGTAGCACTTGGCTTCACTGACTCGATGCCTTTGTCTAGAGCCTGTTCTGTAATATTAATTAAGTGTTGAGACTTTATTGAGATTTTTCCTACTCCCACCGTACGAGACATATCAGTACATAAACCTCCGTACCAAATTCCAGCATCAAGACTGATAATATCCCTTTCTTTCAAAACTGCATCAGCTTTGGGTATAGAATGCACCACTTGATTATTGACTGAAGTGCACAAAACAGCTGGATATCCCTGATAATTTTTAAATGATGGTTTAACTTTGTGTTGCTGCATCAGTGATTCAGCTGCATTGTTCAGCTCTTGAGTACTAACTCCTGGTTCCACTTTTTTTATCACTTCATCTAAAATACGGGCGAGTATCTCACCGCCCTGGCGTAACTTTTCTATTTCGCGAGCGCTTTTAATGTTAATCATTCCGCACTTTCTTTTGGTGTATATGACTGTAATTTTTTGGCCACTTCTTCGGCTACTTGTTCAACCGACTGTTCGCCAAATATTTTAATCAATTGTCCCTTCTTATCATAAAAGTTTTCTATGGCGTTAATTCTTTCAATATATTCCTTGTACCTTTCCCGAACCACTTCAGGAATATCATCAGCACGTTTAACCAGCTGCTCTCCACAGATAGAGCAGACGTTTTCGTCATAAGTAGGTGATTTGGGGTAGTAAACCGAATTGTCTTTGGGGCAAAACTTGCGCAAAGTTAAGCGTTTTACTACTTCATCTTCACTCACTTCAATGCTAACCGCTACCGGTTGTGGTAAATGAAATTCGTTTATTAATTCTTCTAATCCCCAAGCCTGCTTTTCAGAAAGCGGAAACGCATCAAAGATAATTCCGGCATCCAGGTCAATTAACGATAGTTTTTGACGTACTGCTTTGAGTATCAATTCATCTGGTTGGGGTTCGCCACGATCATAACGTTTTTTAACTTCAACTGCTATGGGATCGCCGATATAGGCCTTTTCGCGCATCTCACGTACTAAGTCGCCAGTGGCAATATAATGACAATTCAGCTTCTTTTGCAGAATCTGAGCCTGGGTGCCTTTACCCGATCCAGGCGGCCCCATCATGATTATTAATTTTGGCATTACTTGCTCCATTATGAGCCCTGATAAAGTTTTAGAATCCTTCGTAATCCCGCATTTGGAGCTGAGAATTTATCTGCTTCATGGTCTCTAGCACAACACTGACAACGATCAACAAGCTAGTTCCGCCTATCACCAAGGTGGTGATGCCGGTCAACCCTTGGACTACAAACGGTAATACAGCTATCAAGCCCAAGAACAAAGCACCAGCTAGCAAAATCCTGTTACTCACCCGATTCAAATATTCGGCTGTTAGACGTCCTGGCCTGATTCCTGGTATAAATCCTCCTTGCTTTTGTAAATTCTCAGATATCTGATCTGGATGAAAAATTACCGCAGTATAAAAATAAGTAAACGCTACTACAAGAATAAAGTAGAATCCCCCATAAAACACTTGATTATCAAACAGGCTGACTATTCCAGCGGAAATATTGGCCATCACCTGGGATGAAGACTGCGTGAAGAACCTAGCCACCACTGGAGGTATAAGCAAAAGTGAAATTGCGAAAATAATAGGAATAACACCGGCCTGATTAACTCTCAAAGGCAAATGTGTGCTGGTTCCGCCATAAATTCTACGCCCCCTGATTTGTCTGGCATATGAAACAGGGATATTTCTTTGGCCCTCTGTAATAAATACTACTCCCGCTATAGTAACTACTGCTATCGCCCCCAAAACCAATAAGCTCAGCAGCTTAGTAGGATCAAAGACGGCTACAGTTTGTTGGATTTGAGTGGGCATTCCAGCCACTATACCGGCAAATATCATCAATGAAATACCATTACCGATCTGTTTTTCCGAAATC
Source organism: uncultured Gammaproteobacteria bacterium (assembly GCA_964594455.1). Lineage (GTDB taxonomy): Bacteria > Patescibacteriota > Patescibacteriia > JAHIZJ01 > JAHIZJ01 > CAZQLY01. The sequence goes on from CAZQLY010000005.1 coordinate 68,596, forward strand.
AATTCCCCCAACCACATTAAGAACATGCTACCAGCCACAATAGCCGTAATAGCTGTAATCCACTGAAACACCGACAGATCGCCTATGATGCCAGTCGGTCCCTGTGAGGCGCTGCCCAAAATCCCCTGGATTCCTTGCCCATTGCGTAAGAGCGTAATTGTTCCATAAGCCTGCAGAGTAGCTAAAGGAACGGTTAGTAGTCGGGTATACTGGTTAATTTTTTGCTGGCCTCGTTCACCCTCTTTTTGCAGCTCTTCTAATTTAGGAATAATCATGACCAACAACTGGAAGATAATCGAAGCTGTAATATAAGGAGCCAAGCCAATCATAACAATAGAAAAATTCTCCAAGGCTCCGCCAGAGAATATATTTAACAGTCCCAATATTTGATTTGATCCAAAAAATTGTTTTAAGTTTTCGACATCAACTCCAGGTACTGGAATATGAGCCGCGATACGAAAAACTAATAAAATACCAAGAACAAATAAGATCTTTTTTCTTAGGTCCTTAATCCGCCAAATCTGTACTATTTTGTCCCAGGCTTTCATTTTATACTCTTATTTGTGTTTTACCGCCTGCTTTTGTTATAGCATCTTTTGCCGTTTTTGAAAATGCGTCGGCTATCACTGTTAATGATTTGTCTATCTTGCCTTGACCTAAAATCTTGATCCGGGAAGTGGTTTTTCTTATCAGACCCTTTTCACGCATTTTTTCTGGGGTAATTTGAGCATCTTTCTGGAAATTCTTAACCAAGTCCTGGATATTTACAACTTCCGGCTTGGTTTGCAGACTCTTAAACCCCCTACTTTTTGGGGTCTGTCTAATCAAAGGCATGCGACCACCTTCAAAACCTGGCTTGATATTGCCACCTGATCTGGATTTTTGTCCTTTGAGGCCTCGGCCAGAATAAGTGCCTCGGCCGGAAGCGTTACCCCTTCCGACTCGGCGTCTTCTCTGCCTCGGCTTTCTTTTTAGATTGCTGAGTGTCAGTTCCATTTTTCTTTCCTTTAGGCTGTTTTAACATTTGTAGCGCTAATATGGTTGCTTGAACATTATTGATTTTATTCCTTGAACCAATCATTTTGATAACTATATTCTTCAGGCCAGCTAATTCAACTACCGCCCGAGTTGGACCACCCGCTACAACACCGGTACCCTGGGGGGCTGGTTTCAATAATATTTCAGCTGCTTTAAACTTATATCTCACATGATGCGGGATAGTTCCTTCTATCATCGGAACGGTGAACATATGTTTCTGAGCCTTCTGAGCTGCTTTATTTACCGCTATAGTTACATCAGCTCCTTTTGCCATTGCTGTCGCGACTCGGCCTTTCTGGTCTCCAACAACTACACAAGCTCTAAAACGCATACGTTTTCCGCCGGCCATTACCCTAGTTACTCTGGCAATATCAATTATTCTTTGATCAAAATCAGATTCTTTGCGGTGAGGTCTTCTAGAAAATTTCTTTTTTTCGTTCTTAGACATATAGTAGTTAAAATTTTAATCCGGATTGACGCGCACCATCGGCGAGCGCTTTTATACGACCATGATATTTATTGCTACCTCGGTCAAAAACCACCTCAGTTATCTTTTTAGCCTTGGCTTTCTCGGCAATTTTCTTACCCACGGCTTCGGCTGCAGCGATCCCCTTCAGAGATTTGTCTACTTCAGAATCTGAGACTGAAACTATAGTGTGCCCTTTTTGATCATCAATTATTTGGGCATATATATGTTTCATGCTGCGATAGACCGAAAGACGGGGACGATTTTGCGTCCCTGATATTTTGGATCTGGTGCGCAAGCTACGTCTCAGTTGGCTGGTTCTCTTTTTTTTCTGCGAATTATTCATATGTTTTATTTAGCTCCTTCGGCTGATTTCATCACCTTACCGGCCTTACGTCGGATTACTTCATCCATATATTTTATACCTTTACCTTTATATGGTTCTGGCGGACGTATTTTTCTGATTTGGGCGGATATTTCTCCAACAATTTGCTTATTGATTCCGGAAACTGTAATGACGTTTTTCTCTACTTTTATCTCTATTCCTTCTGGTAAAGGGAAATCAACCGGATGAGAGTAGCCAACTTCTAGAGTTAAGGTTTTACCTTTCATAGCGGCTCTATAACCAACGCCGTTGATTTCTAGCTTCTTTTCATATCCCTGAGTAGTCCCGACTATCATATTATTGATCAAAGCCCGGCTTAACCCCCAAAGAGATCGTAGCTCCTTGTCATCAGGGTCTTTTACGCTCACAGAGACCGCACTATCTTTGACCTCAATAATCACGCCTGAGTGTAATTGTTGCTGCAATTCACCTTTGGGACCTTTCACGACTACAATATTATCAGGGTTAATCTTTAATTCAACTCCTTGAGGTAATTTAATTGGTATTTTTCCTACCTTTGACATAGATTTAGTAAATTTCGCAAATTATTTCCCCACCGATTTTTTTCTTTCTCGCTTCACGATTAGTCATGATACCCTGAGGGGTCGAGACAATAGCAATTCCATAATTATTAAGCACCCAGGGGAGTTTATTCCAGCTGGCATAAACTCTGCGGCTCGGTTTGCTGATACGCTTCAAGCTGGTAATACCGGGTTTTTTCTCAGCGTTATATCTTAAAACCAAGCGTAACCTAGCTGGCTGGCCATCTAATTTCTCCACCGAATCGACATACTCTTCTTTTTCTAAGATCTGAGCTATAGAAAATTTCATCTTGGAAAATGGAATTACAACATCATCTTGCTTTATGATTAGAGCATTTCTTATTTGGGTTAGCATGTCGGCGATTGGATCACTCATCATAGCGCTATAGAAGTTATTATTGTTATTAATTAATTACCAGCTAGACTTAGTTACTCCCGGTATTTCATTGCGGTTGGCTAGCTCTCTGAAACAGATACGGCAGAGTTTGAACTTACGCATATATCCATGCTTTCTGCCACAACGCCAGCATCTTCGAATCACCCGGGTAGAATATTTTGGTTTTCTCTGTGCTTTTGCAATCAGGGCTTTTTTGGCCATAAATTTATTCCTTTATAAAGGGGAATCCCAATAATTCAAATAATTTTTTTGCTTGAATATTGTCTTTTGCTGAAGTAACAATCGCCACCTCTAAACCATGTATCATTTCTACTTCATCTGGTTTGATTTCTGGAAATACTATATGTTCTTTGAAACCAATATTCATGTTCCCCTTCCCATCTAAAAATTTAGGGTCTAGTCCACGAAAGTCTCTTACCCGCGGCAACGCCACATTAATTAATTTATCAACAAAATCATACATTCTTTTCTTGCGTAAAGTAACGCTAATACCAACCGGCATGCCTTTGCGTATCTTAAATGCTGCAATGGATTTTTTCGCTAAACGTATTACTGGTTTCTGTCCAGTAATTCTGGTCAGAGTTTCTTCCGCAGTCGAACGAATTTTATCATCCTTGATACTGGCTCCGATCCCAACGTTAAGTACAACCTTTTCTAAACTCGGCACAGCTAAATCGTTCTTTAGATTAAATTCTTTCTTCATTACCGGTACTATTTCTTTTTTATATTTTTCCTGTAGTCTCATATATTTATTCAATTACTTCGCGGCATTTATGACACATTCGTACTTTCTTTTTATTTTCCAATATTTTATAACCCACTCGTGTCGGTTTGGAACACTTAGGACAAACTAGAATGACTTTCTCAGCCGACATGGGGGCGTTAAATTGAACTTTTTGACCCTTTTCCCTAGACTTGCGGGGACGTAAATGTTTGACAAACACATTAGCTTCTTCAACCACAACCATACCGTCTTCAGGCAAAACCTGTAGAACCTTTCCCTTTTTGCTACGATCTTTGCCGGCTCGGATGATAACTGTGTCGTTTTTCTTAATCTTCATAATATTTATAATACTTCTGGTGCTAATGATACTATTTTCATATAGCCCTTGTTACGCAACTCCCGAGCCACCGGGCCAAAAATTCTAGTGCCTTTGGGCTCTTTATTTTCCTTATCAACCATAACTGCAGCGTTATCGTCAAATCTGATATAACTGCCATCCGGCCTTCTGAGCTCTTTGTGCTGACGAACGATAACGGCGTGTAAAACTTCCCCCTTTTTTACATTAGCATGAGGCACAGCTTCTTTGACCGAAACGGTTATTATATCGCCGATTTGGGCATATCTCTTTCTATTACCGCCCAAAACTTTAATACACTGGAGTTTTTTAGCTCCTGAGTTATCAGCTACGTTTAATCTGGTTCCTACTTGAATCATGATTATTTATTATCAACTTTATTTATCACTCTCCAGCGCTTTTTCTTTGATATGGGGCGAGTTTCCTGTATCTGAACTGTATCCTCTTTTTGAAATGAATTCTTCGGATCATGAGCAACATATTTCTTGCTGATCTGATAGCGTTTCTGATACAGGTTATGGATCCTAGTACGATCAACTCTAATAACAATAGTTTTGTCAGCAGATTTGCTAACTACTACGCCTTTTAAAATCCTTCGTTGTCCGCGTGTTTTTTCCATATTATTGTTGTTTCACTGGTTTAACTGGTTGGTCTTTTTTCTGATTAAGTACAGTTAGGATACGAGCGGTTTCCCTTTTTAATCTCCTAATCTCTCTAACGTTCTTCATTTGTTTAGAGGAAATTCGAAAGCGCAATTCTCTTTCTTTTTCACGATGCTCTTTTAACATATTTTGAAGTTCAGTAACTGACTTTGATTTTAGTTCATCTATCTTCATATTATTTCGCTACAAACTTTGTCTTAACTGGAAATTTAAAGGCCGCTAACCGAAAGGCATCTTTAGCCATTGACTCCTCAATACCATCTATTTCAAACAGGACCGTTCCAGGCTTAACAACTGCCACATAATGATCAACTGCGCCCTTACCACCGCCCATTTTCACTTCCGATCCTTTTTTGGTAACAGGTTTATCCGGAAATATTCTAATCCATATCTTTCCACCCTTTTGGATAAAACGTGTAATTGCTCTACGCGCAGCTTCAATCTGTCTAGCAGTTACTAATCCGCCGGTAGTTGCTTTCAGGCCATAGCTGCCGAAATTAACTCGATTTCTCTGAGTAGCCTTACCGCGCTGTGTACCGCGCATCCATTTTCTGTGCTTAACTTTTCTTGGGGTTAATAAACTCATGATTATTTATTCTGCTTTTTTTGAAACACTTCGCCTTTATAAATCCATACTTTGATACCGATCGTTCCATAAGTAGTATGAGCGTCTCCTCGAGCATAATCTATATCTGCTCTAATTGTGTGTAAAGGTATCTTACCAGAGCTCAGTTTTTCGGTACGGGCAATTTCAGCTCCATTCAATCGACCAGCTACACTCACTTTAACACCCTTGGCGCCTGCTCGTTCTACTTGAGTGATTGTTTGTTTCATCACTCTGCGAAAAGGCATGCGCTTTTCGATCTGTTCTATCATCATGCGGACTACCAGCTCTGCGTTAAGATATGGTTTGGTAACTTCTTGAATATTAACGTTAAGTGCTTGATTTGATTTAAGGAATTTATTTTTCAAAATCTTCTTCAAATCCTCAATCCCCGCTCCACCTCGTCCGATTACAACACCCGGGCGGGATGTTTTGATGTTTATGGTTATAGCATTAGCTGAACGTTCTATTTCTACTGTGGCAATACCAGCTTCTTTGAGCTTCTTTTCTAAGAAAGTGCGCATCTGATTATCTTCTTCTAAGTATTTACCATAATTCTTTCTGGCAAACCATTTTGATTTCCAGGTGGTAATTTGTTTGAGTCTAAAACTTCTTGGATCTACTTTGTGTCCCATAACTATTTGTCGCCTGTACGACGTGTAAATTTATCTTTTATCATTTTAAATCGACCTGTTGATTCTTCTTTCTTTACGTTTTGGAATTCCGGTTTATCTTTTGTTGGTTCTGACTTCTTTACTTCTTCGTAAGATAAGACCTTTTGATCAACCGGCTTTTTGGTCTCGGTTTTTTTCTTTTTCTTGCTCTGAGTAGGCTTCTTTTCTTTCAATATTAAGGTAATATGAGCCGAGCGTTTACGTATCATTCCAGCACGCCCAAAGGCTCGAGGACGATATCTTTTCAGAGTAGCACCATCATCTATGATAATATCATTGATTAGCAAATTATCTTTCTTTAACTCATGATTATTAATAGCATTAGAAACAGCTGACTGTAATAGCTTCAGTACTATCCTAGAGCTGCCCTTTGGGGAAAAGGTTAATTGATGTTCCGCTTCCGATACGTCCATACCTTTGATAAAACGTGTGGCAAATCTAATCTTGCGCGCTGATGTTCTTGTATGTTTTAATGTGGCTCGTGTTTCCATAATATTTTAACTTTCTTTCTTGTCTGATTCTTCGGCTGATTCTTTTTCAGCGGTGGCTTTTTGGCGTTCTGATTCAGCTGCAGCTTGTTCTTGTTCTTTTTGCATGCGACCGCCATGTTTAACAAATTTACGAGTCGGAGCAAATTCACCTAATTTGTGACCTACCATATTTTCAACAACAAATACTGCTATGTGCTCCCGACCATTATGTACTCCAAAAGTATAACCTACCATTTCTGGCGTAATAACTGAATCACGTGACCAAGTTTTAATAACCGCCTTATCACCAACTTTAACCTTAGCCATCTTTTTGATTAGTTTCGGGTCAGTAAAAGGTCCTTTTTTAATACTTCGAGACATATATTTTATTTACGCCTTTTAATAATGAGACGGTCTGACGACTTGTTGCGTCGAGTCTTCACGCCTAGGGCTGGCTTTCCCCAAGGCGTCTTAGGATGCTTCAATCCGATCGGAGCTCTACCTTCACCGCCACCATGAGGATGATCTACTGGATTCATTACTTTACCACGAACAGTCGGTCTAATGCCGAGCCAGCGTTTGCGTCCAGCTTTTCCTATCCTGATATTTTTGAAATCTGCATTGCTGACTGCACCAACCGTAGCTGAGCAAGCTTTTGGAAAATTTCTGATTTCACCGGACGGAAGCTTAATCTGAACATACTTATCTTCAAAACTCAACAAGGTTGCCGTATTTCCAGCTGACCGCGCCACCCTAGCACCACTTCCCGGCGTTAATTCCAAATTGTATACTGGCACACCAACCGGGATATATTCTAGAGGCATACGGTTTCCTGGCTTGATAGATACCTTCTTACGAGATGACACAACCGTAGCATCGACTTTTAAATCTGATGGAGCAATTATATAACCTTTTTTGCCATCTTCGTACTGGATCAGGGCAATAAAGGCTGAACGATTCGGATCATATTCTCTAGATAATATCTTGGCCGGCTGATCATATCTAGTGCGTTTAAAATCAATTAACCTATAAAAACGTTTATGGCCTCCACCTTTATGGCGGACTGTAATACGACCCTGCTGATTGCGACCACCGGTTTTCTTGATAATCCTTACCAGTGATTTCGGTGGACGATTCTTGGTCAGGCCCCTGTCAACTATAACACTAGCTCTACGACGTCCGGGGGTATTTGGTTGATATCGTTTTATGGCCATTTTTATACTCCGTCCTGAATAGTAATGCTTTCTCCTTCTTTCAAGGTAATAACTGCCTTTTTCCAGTTCTTTGTTCTGCCTTGTGATCGTCCGTAAGTCACATCCCTGCCTGAAACATTCATAATATTTACTTTAATGGGGGTAACTCCGTAAATTGTTTGAATGGCTCGAGCTACTTCGATACGATTGGCGTTAACCGGTACTTCAAATACATATTGTCCAAAAGGAGATAAACTAGTAGCCTTTTCAGTGATAATTGGCTTCACTATAATAGTATCAGCTCGGACTGTTTTTCCTACTTTTCTACCAGATTCTTTAGGGGTTTTACTTTTCTTATCCTCTGGAGCAGATTTGGCTGGTTGAGTTTTCTTTGGCTCAGCCTTAACATCAGCTTTCTTGCTAGCTTCTTTCTTTTCGGTTTCCGGTTTCTTTTTGGAAAATCTATCAAATATGCTCATACTATTTCTTGCTTAGAAAGTGATCGGATAAGGCTTTTAGTGATTCTTTTGAAAAAAGTATATAGCTATGCTTCATAACTGAAACAACATTCAAACTATCAACCGGCATAGCGTCAGTCTTGGATATGTTGCGAGCCGCTCTTTGAACTGAATCATTCTTCTTTGAGGTTATAACCAAAGCTTTATCGATTTTGAGTGATTTGAGTAATCCAGTAATCAGTTTAGTCTTGGGTTTCTCAATATCCAGAGAATCCAGAACTACAATTTTTTTATTTGAAGCTTTATCGCTTAAGCTCATGAATAACGCTTGTCTTTTAGTCTTGCGATTAACTTTCTGTGAATAGTTTCTGTTGTTACGCGGACCAAAAGTCACACCGCCGCCCTTCCATAGAGGCGATCGGATAGAGCCGTGTCTGGCGCGACCAGTACCTTTTTGACGCCAAGGCTTTTTACCACCACCCCGGACTTCTGAACGACCTTTGGTATGAGCTACCACGGGACGAGCATTGGCCTGCTGAGCTACAACTACGTGTTGAATTATCTGAGGAGTAATGGCCATCTCAAAAATCTTTGGTTCCAGCGTAGCTGATCCAACCTTCTTTCCTGTCTTGTCTTGTATATCAACTTTTATCATAAAATTATTTATCTTTATCAAACAAAGATTGGACAACAAGTAGTGTGTTTCTGGCACCCGGAACAGATCCTTTGATATATATTTGGTTTTTATCAGTATCAACTTTGATTATTTCTAAATTTCGAGTAGTAGCTTGTTTGCCGCCCATTCTTCCGGCCATCCTAGTTCCTTTGAAAACGCGAGCCGGCTCAGTTGCCCCAATTGACCCAGGAGCACGTAAATTATCCTTATGACCATGTGATGCCGGGCCGCCTCGAAACTTATAGCGCTTAACTACGCCCTGGAAGCCCTTACCTTTCGATACGCCAGTCACTTTAACCTTGTCACCTACCGCAAAGACCTCAGCTGTGATCCTATCTCCCCTTTTCCATTCTTTATCATCTTCCAGCTTAAACTGCTTTAAGTATCTTAGCTTGGGTAAGTCTTTCAGATGGCCGGTCTTTGGCTTTGAGGCTTTTTTTATTTCATCAAAACCGATCTGAACAGCTTTAGTGCCGCTCTTTTCCTCAGACAAGACCTGAGTAATATAACAGGGGCCGGCTTCAACAACAGTAACAGGTGTTACATTATCATCTTCCTGAAAGACTTGAGTCATATTTAATTTTTTTCCTAGAATGAATTTCATACTTATGTTACTAAAAAAACCGGGTCTGCTAGTAAAACTCCGTTGGATCCGGTTTTCGACTTAGCAGATTGTTATCCGAGGATTAAATGATTAGACTGAGTATTCTTAGGTCCGTATTATCATCCTCAGAACCTATCTACGCATCGGGTTTCCCCGACAGTTTAATTTTTATAAGCTACATTTTTATTTCGATATCGACACCCGCTGGTAAATTCAAACTCATCAGAGAATCAACTGTCTTGGCAGTCGGGCTGATTATATCTATTAATCTTTTATGAACACGCATTTCAAACTGCTCCCGTGAATTCTTGTGGACAAAAGGCGATCGGATAACCGTGTATTTACTCTTCTCAGTAGGTAACGGTATCGGACCACAAACCTGAGCTCCACTTCTTTCTGCAGTATCAATAATAGTCCTAGTGGATTGATCAATGACCTTATGGTCATAGGCCCGAATCTTAATCCGAATGCGTTGTTTCTCGTCTATGGCGTCTTCCTTCTTTACATCCTTTGGCATACACTCTCAAATTGATTAATGTTCCTTACTTATCGCTTGAGCTCAACCGATTGTTGGTTGAGCCCTCGCTTATTCTACTTGATTATTTTTGTTACTACACCAGCGCCAACAGTATGGCCACCTTCACGGATAGCGAAATGGAATTGCTCTTCCAAAGCAACTGGGGCAATTAATTTAACAGTGACATTGGCTGTATCGCCAGGCATTACCATCTCAGTCTTTTCTGGTAAGGACACCTCGCCAGTAACGTCGGTAGTACGAACATAGATCTGTGGTTTGTAGCCAGTGAAGAACGGGGTATGACGACCGCCTTCTTCTTTGGTCAAAGCGTAAACTTCAGCTTCAAACTCAGAATGAGGGGTAATAGTTCCCGGAGCGGCTACAACTTGTCCGCGTTGGATTTCTTCTTTCTTGGTACCGCGAATCAAAATACCCGCATTGTCACCAGCTTGTCCTTCATCCAATGACTTGTTAAACATCTCAATGCCTGTAACAACAGTCTTCTGGGTGTCTTGGAGTCCGACGATTTCTATTTCATCATTGAGCTTGACTATTCCACGCTCAATTCTGCCAGTAACCACTGTACCACGACCTTCAATTGAGAAAATATCTTCAATCGGCATAAGAAATGGCTGATCTACGGCTCTTTTCGGCTCAGGAATAAAGCTATCCAAAGCTTCAATCAATTCCATAATTGATTTCTTGTTTTCCTCATCACCTTCAAGAGCTTTCAGAGCAGAACCTTTGATGACCGGCACTTTATCACCATCAAATTTGTACTTCTTTAATAGATCACGTACTTCAACCTCAACCAAATCTATAAGTTCTTTGTCATCAACTTGGTCGGTTTTGTTTAAATAAACAACTATAGCCGGTACACCAACCTGGCGGGCCAAGAGGATGTGTTCGCGAGTCTGAGGCATTGGACCATCAGCTGCAGAAACAACCAAAATAGCACCATCCATCTGGGCGGCACCAGTAATCATGTTTTTAATATAATCAGCGTGGCCCGGGCAATCTACGTGGGCGTAATGACGCTTTTCTGACTCGTATTCTACGTGAGCCGTAGCTATGGTAATACCACGCTCTTTTTCTTCCGGCGCGCTATCAATCTGATCTACTGATTTATCCTGGGATGTAAAACCTTTTTCTTTCAAAGTCTTCAAAATAGCCGCTGTTAACGTTGTTTTACCATGATCAACGTGACCAATAGTACCTACGTTAACGTGAGGTTTTGAGCGTTCAAATTTGTCTGCCATGATTTTCTAAATAATTAATAGTTTATAATTAATTCAATATGTTTATTGATGCACTCAGGATTATAGCATTCCAGTATTATCTTTGCAAGTATAAAGCAATAATCAGGTTGCACAATAACTCATTTACCTAATATTAGGCAAATTGGTAATTATTTTTACTTATTCTACAATATTAAACCCTGACAAAAGATTGTCAAGTGTATCAGCGTCTGTATAGCCGGTTATTTGGAACAAGTAATTGTCATTCTCAGCTAGAACAATTATTACTTCTGACCCGTCTTTTTGGTCTCCCCCACTCAGTTGTTCAGCTTCTAAATCACCCATTAACACATTTGTTTGCTCTTCCACGCTGATTGAATTTTTAACTATGTTTCTCATTGAAGGATCAAGCACTGAAAAAACGACTCTGTCTTCTGTTGCTTCATTTTCCATGGTGACAGACAAATGAGTCTTGGTAAGTGAAAAATCCGGGGTTTCTTCTGTTATAGTCCAATCTTCTAGCGGTATAAAAGCTACTCCATAATCATCATTGCTATAAATCTTGGTTTCTACCATCTTTCCATTAAGATTAACAGAGGTTGTGGTCAGCGAAGTTTCGCTTAACTGGTCTGCACTGGATGCGGTGGCATATATACCGATCCCGCCGCCAACGGCTAGAAATAAAAGGATAATAATCCCGCTAATTTGCCCAATACCATTTTGTTTCATATACCTAAGCTAAATTATTATTCTTTCTTTGATGTTTGGCGACCTTCTTGCAGCTGCTCAGCAACTTGGTGAGGAACAGCGGCATATTCTAAGAATTCCATATTATAACTCCCTCTTCCCTGGGTCATTGAACGCAGCTGAGTGGCATATCCAAACATTTCAGCCAGTGGGACATGAGCATCAATTACTTTCATATTACCACGATCCCGCATTTCTTGAATCTGGCCGCGTTTGGAATTTAAATCACCAATCACTTCGCCCATATATTTCTCAGGAATTATTGCCTCTACCTTCATCATTGGTTCCAGTATCTGTGGTTTAGCTTTTTTACAAGCTGCTTGGGTGGCCATGGATCCAGCTATCTTAAAGGCTCCCTCAGAGGAGTCCACTTCATGAAAGCTACCGTCGTAAACAGTGGCTTTAACTCCAATCAGAGGATATCCTGCTAATACACCGTTGCTCAACGCTTCCTTAACACCCTTCTGAATTGGTAAAATATATTCTTTGGGAATTACTCCACCCTTAACCTCATCAACAAATTCAAATTCTTCACCTTGCTCTCTTGGTTCTACTCGTAACCAGCAATGACCATATTGTCCTCGACCGCCTGACTGCCGGATATATTTACCCTCCCCCTCCGCTTGAGTGGTGATGGTTTCTTTGTAAGCCACCTGAGGATTGCCAGTATTAGCTTCGACTTTAAATTCACGTTTCATGCGATCCACTATAATGTCGAGATGTAATTCGCCCATACCAGCAATCAATGTTTGGTTGGTTTCTTCGTTGGTTCTAACCTGAAGAGTTGGGTCCTCTTCAACTAAGCGAGCCAAAGCAACACCCATTTTTTCCTGGTCAGCTTTAGTTTTTGGCTCAATGGCCATAGAAATAACCGGCTCAGGGAAAGTAATCGATTCCAGCACCACCGGATGATCTGGATCACAAAGAGTGTTTCCTGTGACGGTTTTCTTTAAACCAACAGCGGCTGCGATATCTCCAGCGTAAACAGTTTCTACTTCTTCCCGATGGTTAGCGTACATTCGAACTATTCTTCCGATGCGTTCTTTGTCACCAGTAGATGTGTTTAAGACATATGATCCGGCTGATAATGTTCCAGAATAAACCCGGAAGAAACATAGTTTTCCTACATAGGGATCGGCCGCTACTTTAAAGGCCAAAGCTGAAAACGAGGCACTATCATCAGCGGGTCTCTCTTCCTCTTTCTCAGTCTTGGGATTTTCACCTTTAACCGGAGGTACGTCCAACGGAGACGGTAGATACTCCACTACAGCATCTAACAAAAACTGCACTCCTTTATTCTTCAAAGCAGAACCGCAAAGAATCGGCACTATTTTGTTCTCAATAGTTGCCTGGCGTAATACTTTTTTGAGATCCTCTTCGGGAATCTCCTGGCCTTCTAAAAACTTCTGGAGCAATACATCATCATTTTCAGCAATAGCTTCAATCAGTTTATTGCGATATTCTTCGACCTTTTCCTTCATGTCTTCAGGCACTTCTTTATCTTCCCATTCTTTCCCTAATTCATCTTTATAAATTCGAGCGGTTTTAGAAAACAAATCTATGATTCCCTGGAAATCATCTTCCGTACCAATAGGAAGTTGTATGGGATGGGCGTTCTTTGTTAAACGTTCATGAATTGACTCAATGTCCGCATAAAAATCAGCGCCAGTTCTATCCAGTTTATTTACAAAAGCAATCAGAGGTACTTTAAATTTTTCGGCTTGATGCCAAACGGTTTCAGACTGAGGTTCAACTCCAGCCACACCGTCAAACACCACAACGCCGCCGTCTAAAACGCGCAGTGATCTTTGCACTTCGACAGTGAAATCGATATGTCCTGGCGTATCTATAATATTAATTCGATTGTCTTTCCAAAAACAGGTTGTTGCTGCTGAGGTGATGGTAATACCTCTTTCTCGTTCCTGTTCCATCCAATCCATTTCCGCTTCACCCTCATGTACTTCTCCGATTTTATGCTTTTTCCCAGTATAAAAAAGTACGCGTTCGGTTACTGTGGTTTTACCAGCATCAATATGGGCGATAATACCAATATTTCTGGTTTTTCCTAGTGTGTATTCTCTGGCCACGATAATTCTCCTTTATTAATTAAGACGTTATTTCTGTAATTTCGCCATGAACAGCATCCATATAAATGCTCAGGTTGTCATATTCAGTGGCGCTTATCATAGCAGTGTAGTAAACCCCCCACTCTAAACCCACTTGATAATTTTTATATAAATCTAAGATTATCTGATAATTGGAATAGCCAGATCGAAATTCACTGCCACCATTTTCTTCAGCGATTTTCAAAGCCTCGGCGTAGCCAATCAGCCAGTCACCGTCATAAATCTCATAAAACACTTCATCCACGTCTTCTTCTGTTCTGGGTAATTCTTCCCAGTTGGATAACGCGCTAAAGTCTGGTTCTAGTTCAACTATATAGTCATTCTGATAACCATCCTGCTCAGAGGCGAAATACAATACAGGTTTGTAGTCTTGGGAGATTTCAGTATTTTCAAACACTACATTGATGGCAAACAAAAAAGCATCCGATTGCCAGTCTAGAGCCTTGGTCTGCGCCTCGACTGCTCTTTCCTGTAATTTAAAATACTCTCCCTCAACATCAGTGATATTAAAATCCGAAAAAGAACCTTGGCTACCATTTTCGCCCTGGTTAAAACAGCTAACCCCGGTTGTGAGCAGTATTATTAATAGACTGATAACTAAGAGTGGTTTGACTCGCATGTTAATCGACTCAGGCAAAATGGGCAAAGGCTCGGTTGGCTTCAGCCATTCTATGAACATCTTCTTTCTTTTTAATGGCTTCACCCTGCTTATTTGATGCATCAATGATTTCCATTGCCAATTTATCTGCCATTGGTTTACCTTTGCGTTCACTGGCAGCATTAATGATCCAGCGCATGGCCAGCGTGTGTTTTCTTTCTCCTCTCACTTCAACCGGAATTTGATAATTAGCTCCTCCAATCCGACGTGATTTAACTTCTAAAACTGGCGTTGCGTTGCGCAGAGCTTGATCAAATATATCTAAGGGGTCATTTTTTGTCTTGGATGATATTAAATCAAACATATCATAAATGATCTGCTGAGCAACAGATTTCTTACCGTCCCTCATCACATAACTAATAAATTTAGCAACAGTTGTGTTGTTAAACTTCGGATCAGTATTTCTTTTTCTCCTAGCTGCTCGTTTGGCTCTCATATTTTTTGAAAATTTATCTACTTACTAGCTTTTTCTTTCTTGGCTCCATACAAACTTCGACTTTGTTTGCGTCCCTCAACTCCTAAGGTGTCATAGACTCCACGCACAACGTGATAGCGCACACCCGGAAGGTCTTTAACTCTACCGCCTCGAATCATGACAATCGAGTGTTCTTGCAGGTTATGTCCAATACCAGGAATATAAGCCGTAACCTCCATACCGTTTGATAGTTTTACTCTGGCTATTTTACGTAGGGCTGAATTCGGCTTTTTTGGCGTAGTAGTCGTAACTTTAACACAAACACCCCTTTTAAAAGGGCTGCCTTGCGGTAAGGCCTGGCGCTGCCTTTTTAAAGCATTCAGAACCGTTGATAAGGCGGCTGTTTTAGACTTTTTTTGTTGTCTTTTGCGCCCTTTTCTGACTAATTGATTGATTGTAGGCATTAATTTCTCTGAATATCGTTAATTTTTCTGTAAAAATCTATCCTAATGTAACATGATTCTTTTGGGCGGTCAATCTTAGGCCAGTAAACGATAGGTGATTTCTAGAAAAAAGGTATAAACCGTACCAATTATTCCGCGACCAAACAATAGCAAACCTAATAACAGCCAAGGGCCATACTGCTCCAAAAACATCCTCACATTATCCATATTTGGAGGCAATATAGCAAATAGTACCTTAGAACCATCCAAAGGAGGTATCGGAAAAAGGTTAAAAACAAATAGTATTAAATTGGCCTGAATCAAAATTCCCAGAAATATCACTAACAGGTTACCGCTGGAAAGTATAGGGTACAAAACTTTTAATAAGATGCCAAATATCACTATTAGTATTAAATTCGATACCGGGCCAGCCAAGCCCACTATGGCCGGACCAAACTTCTTGTTTCGTAAATTAAAAGGGTTGAAAGGAACTGGACGTCCATAGCCAAAACCGACCAAAATAATCAGAAGTGCACCAAAAGGATCTAAATGCGAAAACGGATTTAAAGTTAAACGCCCCGAATATTGAGCGGTTTTATCACCTTGGAGCGTAGCTGCCAGAGCGTGAGAGAACTCATGGACTGTAATACCCACAACCAAAGCAAACACTAAAAGCAAGAAGTCGATTATTCCAATTTGTCCGGCTAACAGGTTAAGTATCATGAGACTTGATTATTTATTACTACTAGGTTATACTCAATTGTGATTTATCAAGATAACGTTTCAAATGCTATGGCTAGAACATGTGATATCTGTCATCGAGGATCAACTACTGCGGTTACTCGAAGTCATTCAAACATCGCTTCCAAAAGGCGCAAATTTATCAATCTTCAAAAAAGGACAGTCAATGGACGCAGGCTAATGGTATGCGCCAGTTGTTTAAAAACTACAACCAAACAACAGGCCAAATAGCTGGTCGGGGTAGTGGGACTTGAACCCACGACCTCACGCACCCCATGCGTGCGCGCTAGCCAACTGCGCCATACCCCGGAGTTGCCCTGATTTTCTTACGTCAGGGTACTTTTAGTATATCATCCCCAGCTCTTACAACACAAACTAAACAAAAAACAGGTCGGCTATTTATTTGACCAGTTTTTTATGAATCTTAACGTCTGGTTAAAACAATGATTGTATATATCCAAGCTAAAGAAAACAAAAACGCGCTTACCACGAAGTAAACTGAACGATGGATAGAAGTAATAAAATTGCTCTGTTTCATTTAACAAACTCTATTATAAGATTCCTCCAAAAGTAAGTCAAGCCTATTCAAACATCGTTGCTTCTTCGCTTCTAACATACTCGTAGATATCACCCTGCCTAAACCAGAGCTGCTCTTCATACTTAGCTTCTTCAGCATTACCCGACGCATGAATGATATTGCGGACCGCTCTTTTCTTTTCATTGGCCAAAGCGGGTGAATCAATTGAGAAGTCACCGCGAATAGTTCCCGGCTCAGCAAATGTCGGCAGCGTGTTACCAGCCATCATCCTGACGTTGTCTATGGCATGCAACCCCTGAATCAAAATCGCCACCACCGGTCCAGAGCTCAGAAATTCCATATTCCAATTATTAACCATGCGTCCCAGTTCAATCGGATCTAATGTGCCCAATTCTTCTTTAGGGTCTTTGCCGTATTTTTCATAGGTGGCTAAAGTTTTTTCACCGATTCCTTTTAACAGCTCGGTGCGATCGTCAGGATAATGCTTAGCAACCATCTCTTTATCAACTTGCACCATTTTCATGGCGATAATTTTGAGTCCGGCTTTTTCAAACCTTCGGATTACTTCACCGATCAGCCCTCGTTTGACGGCATCGGGTTTGATTAAAACAACCGTGCGTTCTTTGGCAAGATTCTCTTTTGTCATTATTTTTCAAAAAATGATTTAGCTTTGTCAACAACTTCGGCTGGGGTGTGATTTGCCTTGATGAAATAATCATTAGCACCCAGCTCTTTACCTTTTTTGATGTCCTCGTCCTGTCCCAAGTTTGTCAGAAGCAATACTGGAATATTCTTTAACTCTGGATCCTCTTTCAATGCTTTCAGAACCACGAAGCCATCCAATTTTGGCATAATGATATCAAGTAGTATCAAGTCAGGCTTTTCACTTTTAGCTTTGGCCAAACCCTCCTCACCGTCATAGGCTGGTACTAGATCAAAACCCTCCTTTATGAACTTAGTAGAATACATAGTGGAAAGCATCTTTTCGTCCTCAACGAGGAGAATTTTCTTCTTAGTAGCCATTGTTTTATAGTTTTTTTAATAGTTATCGTTATTGATTATATCACAAAATAATTAACCTGGCAATCCTATATTTTGGGTATTTGTCGATGCCAATCTGTTTCATTTTGATAGGCCTGAGCCACCTGTAACAACTTGGTTTCTTCAAAGTGCGGCGCCATAATTTGCAGTCCGACAGGTAAATCATTTATAAACCCCGCTGGAATAGATATCCCGGGTAATCCAGCTATATTGGCTGAAACGGTGAAAATATCTGATAAATACATAGTCAGTGGATCCTCATACTTCTCCCCTAGCTTGAAGGCTGGGGTGGGAGAAGTAGGGGTCAGGATACAGTCCACTTTTTCAAAAGCTTTCTGATATTCTTGGATAATTAATGTTCGAACTTTCTGGGCTTTCAGATAATAAGCGTCATAGTAACCAGCTGATAGAACAAACGTTCCCAGCATTATCCGGCGTTTTACTTCCGGGCCAAAGCCGGCTGCCCTAGAGTGGCGATAAATTTCCTCCAGGCTCTTGGCTTTGGCATCATCTGATAAGCCATATCTGATCCCATCATAACGAGCCAAATTAGATGAAGCCTCCGCCGGCAATATTAAATAATAAACAGCTAAAGCCTCTGGCGTGCTGGGAAGGCTTATCTCAGTGATTTCATAACCCATTTCAGAATATTTATCTAGGGCTTTTCGAATAACCTTTTCTACCTCTTTATCCATTCCATCAACAAAGAATTCCTTTGGTACTCCTAGTTTAAGCTTAGGCAATTTCTGTTTTAATTGTTCTGGATAATTTGTAACTGTTTTTTTTACACTGGTGGAATCTTTTTTATCGTGTCCGGAAATCTTGTGCAGAACTTCAGCACAATCTTCTACTGTCTTTGTAAAAATTCCTATCTGATCTAGTGAGGAGGCCAATGATATCAAACCATGTCTGGAAATTCTGCCATAGGTCGGCTTCAAACCTACTAAATTGCAAAATCCAGCCGGCTGTCTAACCGAACCTCCAGTATCCGAACCCAAAGCATAGAGACATTCACCCGACGATACGGCCGCGGCCGGCCCGGAGGAGGAACCACCAGGAACTCTCTTTAAGTCCCAAGGGTTCTTGGTCGGCTGATAGGCTGAGTTCTCTCCGGAAGCACCCATAGCAAATTCATCACAGTTGGCTTTTCCTATTATCAGGCCACTGGCTTTTTCTATTTGACTGACTACGGTAGCCGTATATGGCGGCCGGTAGCCTTTTAATATATTAGATCCGGCAGTTGTCTCAATTCCCCGTGTCATTATGTTGTCTTTTACGGCCACAGGCAGACCAGATAAAACATTTATCTTGTCACCCTGTTTAATGCTAGCGTCAACCGCTGCGGCTCTTCTTTTGGCCTCAGTCCCCGTAACCGTGATAAACGAATTGAGTTGTGGTTCCAGCCTTTTTATTCGGTCTAAACATGCCTCAGTCAATTCACGACAAGAGAAGGTTTTGTTTTTTAAACCCGCGTGCGCCTCTTTTATGGTCAGCTGAGAAATATTCATGTTTTATTTATCAAAAACAGCTTTTACTTTGTAACTTTTCCCCTCAGTCTTGGGAGCGAGATCAACTATTTCTTTCTGATTTTTCTCATTGTTAATTTCATCATTACGAGTGATGTTATGCAAACCGGTCACGTGAGCTGTTGGCTCTATCTTTTCAGTATCAACCTGATTTAGCTTATCAACATATTCCAAGATAGACGAAAGCTGATCTTGGTATTTCTTTTCCTCAGCTTTGGTTAATTCGATTCTGGCCAGCTGGGCCAACTTTTTGATAATGTCTAATTTTAAAACTGTCATCTCAGGGCAAGCATATCATTTTTTAACTAATCCAACAATATTTTATGCTTTAGCCAAACAACTGGAGAAATTCTTTTTCTGACAATATTTTTATACCCAATTGCCTGGCTTTCTCATATTTTGAACCGGGCTTGTCGCCGGCTACTACATAATCAGTTTGAGCACTGACACTACTGGAAACAGATCCGCCGGCTAACCTTATTTTCTCTTTGGCTTCATCTCGAGTCAATGATTCCAGAGAGCCTGTTAAAACAAATGTCTGGCCAGTGTATTTTTTTGATTTATGTGAGGGATTAATTATTTGAACTCCGTTTTTTAATAGCTTCTCTATCAGTGATTTATTTTCCGATTTACGGAAATAATCAAAAATGCTCTCGGCCATCACCTCACCCACATCATGTATAGCCGATAAAGTTTCTTGCGAGGCTTGTTGCAAATTATTTAAACTGCCGAAATAGTCTGCCAAATCAACTGAGGTTTCTTCGCCAACATGTCGAATACCCAGGGCATAGATAAAGCGAGCCAAAGGAATCTGCCGGCTTTTTTTTATTGAGTCTACAAGATTAGCCGCGGCCTTTTCGGCAAAACCCTCCAACGGTTTTACGTCTCCATTTTTTAAAATAAACAAATCTGCTGGATCGCGAATCAGCTCTTGCTCTAATAGCTGATCGATGATTCTTGGTCCTAGTCCGTCAATATTAAAAGCAGCCTTGGAAACAAAATGATACAACTGTTCCTTTGATTGAGCGTAACATTTAGGATTAGTACAATAATGAGCTGCTTCTCCAGCTTGACGCTGAACTTCGGATCCGCAAATCGGACAATGTTTCGGAAAATGGAACCTTTTTTCTTTGCCCGATCTCATGTTTGGCAATACTTCCACTATGTCGGGGATCACATCACCAGCTTTTTGGATTATTACCGTATCCCCGATCCTAATATCTAAACGTTTTATTTCGTCTTCATTATGAAGCGTGGCTCGAGCCACTGTCGAACCTGCCACTTTAACCGGCTTTAGCCAAGCCACCGGCGTTAAGGCACCGGTACGGCCAACTTGAACTTTAATATCTTCCACAACTGTCGTCGTCTGTTCTGCTGGATACTTATAAGCTATAGCGCCTCGCGGAGCCTTGCCCACCACTCCGAGTTTCTTGAAAGTGTTTATGTTATTAACGTTAACCACTATCCCGTCCATTTGGTAAGGCAGCTGGGATCTCTTTTTTTCAATTTTCTTGTAATAATCAAATACCTCATCCAAATCCTGGCAACGATTATTTTCTTTATTGCTTTTGAAACCCAACTTCTGAACTAATTCATGGCTTTCAGCATGGGTGGTCTGCTTCAAGTCTGTAATCAAATCATAGGCCAAAAAATCTAATTGCCTAGCTGCGGCAATCTGGGGATCCAGTTGCCGGATAGAGCCAGCCGCGGCATTTCTAGGATTTGCAAATTCAGTCCCACTGTTCTTTTTTTGCTTATTATTAAGCTGTTCAAAAACCTTTTTTGACATAAAAACCTCACCTCGGACTTCGATCCTGGATGGAATATTTTTTTGGACAGCCTGGGGTAAGTTATTGAATTCTAAACGCAGTGGTATCGCTTCTATTGTTTTGACGTTATGAGTTACATCCTCCCCTATCCGACCATTCCCTCGAGTGACACCTTTATCCAAAACACCATCCTTATAGATCAAAGCTATGGCTAAACCATCCATTTTGATCTCGCTGTAATAATCCAGTTTTTCTCCAGAAGATAAAAGCTTTTTAATCCTTTCCTCCCAGGATTTGATCTCAGCTTCTGAAAAAGCATCATTAAGAGATAGCATGGGGGTTTCATGCTTTACTTTTACAAATTCTTTAAGCGGCTCTCCTCCGACACGCTGAGTGGGTGAATCAGGAGTGATCAAGTCAGGGTATTGCTGTTCCAGTTGATCTAACTCATGTTTTAATGAATCGTGGGCCGCGTCCGAAATCTCACTTTTATCTAAAACATGATAAAGATATCGATGGTGATCAATTTCTTTGCGTAGTTTCTCTATCCGTTTTTTAGCCTCTTCTTTGTTCATGCTAACACAAAACCCCGCTGGGGGCTTGTTTAATACATAACTGGCTTTTATTTAGACAGTGTTTCTTCTGAATAAACCACATATGAATAGATGCCTGATATTGGTAACACCCAAGGCACCTCTGCTTGAATAGCCTGGACAGCCGACAAAGCTGATCCTTCCGGATATTTACCCACGGCAGTTAATTGCACGGTGCTAGATAAACTTATGGGCTGACCACCTTCATCGTATACCGTAAAAGTCAAATTTGTAGCTGCTCCGTTAAAGGCTCTTAACTGTAGTCTTATATGCTCCGGATCGTCGTTGTTAGGGTCAAGCTGAAAAACAAAAGGTGAGCAATCAACTGGAAATACTTTGGTAGTGTAATTTAGAAAAAAGTCAGCGGTCGGTGCCCAACCAGTCCATGATGCTTCAACTTCAGTCGGACCGGCGGCGCATTCATCAAATGTTAGTTCCATTTCTGTTGGCAATACTAAATGATCGGGATCATATATATCAAAAAAGGCTGATTCATCCTGACGCAAATTAACTGTTATGGCTTCGCTTTGACCAATGGCCTCTATCTCCCATTTGATACGACTGTCAGTCAATGTATCAGTCATGCCATTTAGCAAGGTGGCAGTGTCCTCAATGCTGGCGCCCAAACGACGCTGTTCGCGCAAAGTCCATAAGCTCTTTTCTATCCCGGACTCTGCCGCATAAAAAGAAGTAATGGAATAATTTATTCCTCGGGTGCTAAGTATTTCATTTAATATTATTACTGAAACAGCCACTGCTACCGCTGTTAAAGCAGCCATGGTAAGTAGAGCTAGAACTAAAGTAATGCCAGATTGAGATTTAATACTTTGACTCATCGTAAATATGTCCTTGAGGCTACAGTTGTTTGTAAATCAATAGTGGCAAATTGACCCGGGGCCGCATCTCTTGTTTCGGCTCTCAAGATAATAGTAACGCGCGGCTGGATATCCTCAATTTCACAGATGCCTGAGGCGGTACAATTCCCAGGAGAAACAACTGGTATACTGGTCGGGTCACAATCTGAGGCGTCGGAACATGATTTGATATAATATGGATCGGTCGAGGGCTGAATATAAAAACTAAGATTGGAAATGATTATGTCAGTTGAACTCAGAGGTTGCTCATCACCGCTCTCCACGCCTACTAAACGATCTCCATTAGCCGAATCAAGTTTAAACTCAAATTCAACTCCGGATTGGGAAGTAACATAAAGATGCTCCTGGGCAGTAGATAAATCATCACCATCCGTAACTATATGCTCGGTATAATTAACGTACCCCAGTCTGATTTCCCGGGCCAAAATTTCTATAGCGTCTCTGGCAGCGCTAACTACAATTTGTTCAGCTTTTACTTGCCTTTGATTACGAATGTTGTTTACCAAAATAGTTGTTACGACTGTTATGGTAACTGAAAATATTGCGGTCACCACTACCATCTCCATCAGCCCGAATCCTTTTTGGTTTTTTATACGGTTAAACATAAATTATTTCCAGTTATAGATACGATCCTCTTGAGTGTATGACCTTATTTTATCCTTTTCGTTCCACTGGATATTGACCAATATTTGTATACCTATTTTATTACCTTCCCCAGCAGCTTCACAATCCAGCCCAGTGTTAATAATAGCTTCATCAACTCCGTCGTAACATATTGGCTTAGTGGTTACTAATCTCTTGAAATCGGTTTTTATCTCGGTTGCGCCAGGAGGTACTAAATATTGGTTATATACTTTATCGCCACTTCCTGCCCAAATATTGTAGTAAACATCTACTTCCGGAGAATTCATATCAAAAGTATCCGCCGGATTATCCGCGTATCCAATACTCCATTCTAATGTCGGGACCGGCGGAGCATCATCAATGGTTAAAACGGCTTCGTAGATCGGCAATGTAACCCCTCCATTGTCATTGTAAAGACCGGCATCCCATTCTACATCTGATACTCCGGTATTTATTTCTAACCAGTTTGAATCACGTTGAGCCCGTATAACCTCGATAGCCTCACGGGCAATGTTCGCAGCAATTAATTCGTTCTTAGTTTTTCCAGCCGATATAATGCTGGATAGAATCAATACTACTGCCGACATTAATCCTATTAACAAAACAAATATGGCCACTACTGCTTCTAAAAGAGTTACGCCTTGTTGATTGCTTTTATAAATAATATTAAACATATTACTCTTCAATAGTTACTCCTCCCAAAAATCCACCCTCTATAATAACATTCTTTGAATCAAGGCTCTGGGTTTGTTGAACTCCCACTGTGGAAGTCGGCAAATCCTCAAAAGGAGGATTTTCCCAGCCATCCGCAGCGTTAAAAGCGCTAATTATTAATTTCGAAGTCGGCACCTCAAACACGATATCCAGTCTTTCATACTCTGCTCGTAAATTGGTGGCTGACAGATAGTTAATAAGGGTATTTCTAGCCAGATCGTATGTATCTATCAAAACATCAATCCCGTCTCCAGTATCAACTTCATCATATTGCCAATTAGATAAAGTTCCAAAGTCAGCATACATTTTGTATTGACCCGGATAATTTATCCGATCAAAGCTAATCCCATAAGCCCGCGGGACTTCCAAATCAGGCCCTGGTATATTAGGGTTGTCTATGCTCTTACCCGATCTGGTATAGCTCTGCATTTTTCTGACATTGCTGGCTAACTCGGAAACGCTAGCTTCTAGATCAGTATTGCGGCGGTTGCGCATAAAAGAAACCAGCCCAACAGTACCTAATATCACAAATATACCGATCGCAACTAACATCTCTACCAGCGTAAAACCCTTTTCTCCTCGACTAGGCAATAGCATAAATATTTTTAACCTATTAAACTTATATACCAAGATACTATTTCACTGCCCCAGATAAAGGCCAGAAACGTGGAGATCGTCAGAAAAACTCCAAACGGCAAGCGGCTCTGCCATTTTTTCTTGCTGGAAGCCACTAGAATTAAACCTATTATGGAACCGATTAAATAACTTACAAACAAGGCAGCTAGCAAAATCTTCCAGCCTAGCATCAAACCCATAACCGCCCCTAAGCGAATATCTCCTCCACCGATCCATTTACCGCGTGATAACACATATTGGAGCCAGAAGAAACCACCTCCGATTATAGCACCAATCAATATATCAATTAAACCAAAGCCCAATATTATGCTCCCAGCAATAGCGACCAGTGCGGCCGGCAGCATAACACGATCCAGTATTAAATAATGTTTCAGGTCAAAAACGAAAACGATTATTAAAAAAGTGGTTAAAACGCAGTAGACAAAAAATTCTGCTTCTAATGAAAACTTAAAGTAAAGCAACAAAAAGGCCAAGCCGGTGATTAATTCCACTATTGGGTACTGCCAAGATATTTTTTTCTTGCAGTCCCGACATTTACCTCTCAAAAGTATATAGCTCAACAACGGTACTAAGTCTCTAGCTCTGATATAGGCCTTACATTTGGGGCAATATGATCGGCCGCGTAAAAAACCTTCCTTAGTGTGTAGTCTCCAGATTACGGCGTTAAGAAAACTACCGATACTTATTCCGAAAACGAGAATTAAGATTGCAATTAATATTTCCATCTATTTAATTCCCTCTGGAGAAATTGTATGCACTCCCTTCGCAAAATCATCGTGGTCTTTTTCCAACCAAAAGGTTATTTCATAACTCGTTTCAGTAGGAACTTCCGTTACATTATAATCGTATTTGCCTGGGTCACGCAGAATGTTTATATCTAAATAGTAGTCTCGCAATTGGCAACGTCTCACCGACATACCTGCTTCATCACAACCATTATAAGCGGCTAGGCCATAGCTGCGGTCATGCTGATACATCTGCTCAAAAGCTGTCTGGATAATCAAGGCGTCAGCCATTCTTTGTAAATCACGTGCACGGGCTTGTTCATAACGCACGCCCCATATCCAAAGAGCCGCAATCCCAATAACAATTAAAAAAGATGCGATTATTTTCAGGTTTTTCAGATAGCTGAACAAGCTGATCATGTTAATATTATATCAAAAAATGCCTATATTGGCTATAAGCGTGGCTAACTGAACATTTCCAATCACAGCCCCGAAGCGTCTCTGATTCCTGAGCGCAAAAATAAACCCCGAGCACGGGGGCTCGGGAAGTTTGTAAAAACAACTCCCGAAGCTTCCATGCTTCGGAAAACATACCCCGAACCCAGAGGTTCGGGGAGTTGTATGGGGAATATTTATTAACCCAGGGATTTGAGTAAATCAAACCACCCTGAATAACTCCCGAAGCTTCCATGCTTCGGAATCATTCGCCCCATCTACCATAGTTCTCAAATAAATCACATAAAAACTTTTCTCCTTTGCGTCTTTTCCACTCGGAAATATCAGAATATGGATAATCGTTAATTGATGATTTTACCAGACCAGCTCGATACGGATTGAGGAGGGTGTAAGCAATTTTCTGCCAATACAGTTTTTCTGTATCTATCCCGACAATCCACGAATGACGCGCCCAAAAGCGTCTTGGTTTAATATCATTTAACCTGCAATATTCATGGACAAAAAATGAATGTATATTGTGCAATATCTGGCTAACAGTGTGTTTTTGGTTAAGTCTTAAAACCAGATGATAATGATTAGGCATAATACAATATGCGATCAGGTGATAATAGCCTCTAACTTCGTAACATTTAATGGCATCCTGAAATTTTAGTACGGCAACGGGTTGATGGAATATAGGTCTTTTTTTGTAAGTTGTGCTGGAAACAAAAAACAGGGAGGTTTCGTTTGTTAGTTTCATCACATTCTTTATCTCCCTGCCGTCTATCTTAGATTAACACATGGTGCCTAAAAAACGCAAATTAACTCTTACCAAACGCGGAGGTTCGGGGAGTTGAATCACGAAACTTCCAGTCCCAACTTCCGAAGCTTCCATGCTTCGTCACCTGAACCCGAGCACGGAGGCTCGGGGAGTTTGTAAAAACAACTTCCGAAGCTTCCATGCTTCGGAAAACATACCCCGAACACGGAGGTTCGGGGAGTTGTATGGAGTATTTTTATAACTCACCTAGGCAAAGGCGAGGGTCATCACATGAAAAATCAGCATCTGAGGTCATCAGACCATCATTGGTCACACATTCATTGGCACCATATGACGCACTGATATTACCGTCTAAATCCCCATTGATATCATTAGTGTCATCCTCATGCAGGGCTCCTAATAAATATTTACTGGAAGCGGAATCCTGACAATACACAAAGCAGTCCATAGTCAACGGATCAGCTGGATTGCCTGTCATGTCACATTCATTTCCAGTTCCTGGAGGAACGGGTAAGGCGCCGGAGACAATATAATTTGTCAGGTCATTACCTAGAGTAGTCCAAGTACTGCCCCCACCTATTGCCGGTGGAGTTCCCTGATCGCTAATGTAGAGTTCCACTGCAGACTGAATAATACGTAAATCAGCACTTCTTTTTGTATCCCGGGCTTTTTCTCTAGCTGAACTCAAACTCACGATAGCTAAGGTGGATAATAAGCCGATGATCGCAATAACTACCAGAAGCTCAATGAGTGTGAAGCCGCTAGGTTTTCGAAGAGTAATTTTCATAAAATAGTATAAAAATAGTACTGTTTAAGTATAGTATATTTTTCACAAATACAAAAGAGGGGCTAGACCAGCCCCTCTTAAGTTTATCAAATACTATAGTGTACCTAAGCAGAAACGCATAGTAGCATCTTCACAGTCAATAGCAGCCGCAGCGGTGTTCTCAGTGTCATCTGAGAAGAAACATTCATCGATGGCGTATGAGGCCGTTCCGTCTACATCACCAGAAATGTCTGTGTTGTTCTCCAGTTGAGCTGTTAATAGATACTCGCTTCCTGTACCACAATAGGCGTAACAGTCACCGGTGAAATCAGCCGCTCCACCCGCACAAGTACCACCGCTTCCCGGTGGGACTGGTAGTTGGGCACCCACTAAATAAGTGGCTAGAGCGGTTTGCAATGTGGGCCAATCATCTGCGGCGCAACCGTCAGCTGTAGCACAACCAGGGATGGCACCATTATCATTGATATATAGCTCTATGGCTGATTGCATGGTTCGAACGTCAGCTTGACGTTTTGAGTCTCTTGATTTCTGACGAGCAGTGTTCAAAGAGACGATAGCCAAGGTCGAGAGCAAACCGATGATAGCAATAACGACCAATAACTCGATTAAAGTAAAACCTTTTTTGTTTTTCATTTCTTCACCCCCTTTCGAAGCAACTTTTAAGCCGCTCTAGAACCAGCCTAAAAGCATTATGTTAATGATTAAGGGCTTATTTATCCACCTGATTATCTTAATTGTAGCACAAAATCCAAAATAAATCAATTAAAATGGTGTTTTTTGCTACTATTCTATTAAATGAACTTTCACAATCTTTATATGGCTGTAGACAGCTGATACATGGGCAGCAGAATGGCAGTAATCATAACTGCCACACCTGCGCCCAGAACCATCATAACTATGGGCTCAAGCAATGTAACTAAGTTATGAATCATCGTGTCTACTTCTTTGGCATAAAAATCAGACAATCTTTGCAATATCATATCCAGTTTTCCGGTTTGTTCTCCGACCGCCATCATCTGAGTAAGCATGGGCGGAACATCTGGGCTTTTGGCAAAAAGAGTGGCCATGGAATTACCGTCTTCAATGACAGCTATGGTATCTATTGTCAGGTCTTTATAGATCGTATTACCTACTATATCCGCCACAATTTCGAGGGTTCTGGTCAGAGGAATGCCTCCAGCTATTAAAGTCGCGATACTGCGTGAGAATCGGGTCAAATAAATCTTTTGAAAAAGGCTGCCAATTATAGGCATACGTATTTTTAAACGATCAATCTGTCTGCGTCCCGTATCAGATCTTACAATCATTCTATAAACCAAGAACAAGCCGATTATAGCTAAAACTAAAACCCACCAGTCGTTCTTCAAAAAATCACTACTGGCTATAAGCATACGGGTTGTTAAGGGCAATTCAGCTCCGCTCTCCTGCAAGACGTTGGTCAGCTGGGGGATTACGAAAATCATCATCAAGACACCAACCCCGATCAGGGCTGACATAATGAATGCTGGATAAATCATGGCGCCTCGAATACGACTGTGTAGATCATAATCTTTTTCCAACTGGTCTGCTAGATAATTAAGCGTTTCATCCAATTTACCCGTGGTCTCACCAGAACGGATCATGTGAACAAAGAAAGAAGAAAATACTTGCGGGTAACGGCTAAGGGCTGTTGAAAGTTTAGCGCCTCCATCAACTTCATCAGCAATCTCTGAAATAATAATTTTGAAAGTTACTGTCTTGGTTTGTTTTACTAGAATGCGCAACGCTTGGACAATCGGCACGGCCGTGCTGATCATTACAGACAGCTGGCGAGAAAAAATAACTACCTCGCGCATTGGCACCCTATTCAAGAACCCTATCGAGCCCTGGAATAAAGTTGCTTTTCGCCGCTGAGTCAAAGTTAAAATAATATATTTCCTGTCTTCTAGAAGCTCAGCTGCAATATTTTCACTAGGCGCTTCGATCACGCCGGTGATATTGTTGCCTTCTCTGTCTTTTGCTCGATAGTCAAAAATTGCCATAATTACATTCTTATCATCATCTTAAGCCCATTCTTATCAACAGCATGGTTAAGAGCGTCTTCCAATAAAACCTCACCCGCTTTTACTAAATCCGCCAGTGAACGATCCAGTGATACCATGCCCTCCTCTCGAGAAGTCTGCAGTATGGTGTTGATCTGATAAATTGACCCTTCTTTGATAATTGATTTAACGGCTGGGGATGGAATCAGAATTTCCGCGGCCACTACCTTACCTCCGCCTACCCGAGGCAACAATCTCTGACTGATCGCCCCCTCAAAAGCATCGGCTAATTGAAGGCGTATCTGCTCTTGTTTCGGGACCGGGAAGCTGTTAATTATTTTTTCCAAGGTTTTGTAAGCCGAATCAGTATTCATAGCAGCTAGAACCAGCCGACCAGATTCTACAACTGTAAATATCATTTCTATCACCTTCTCATCTTCCAAATCGGATATCATCACGACGTTAACATCCTCCTGAGGAATACTGCTCAAAGCCTTTTCAAAAGACAGTGTATCTCGCCCCACCTCGCGTTGTTCAACAATACTCTTATTGTTTGTATAAATATACTCGATCGGTTTTTCTATCGTAATGATATACTCAGACCGAGACTGATTAACTGTTTCTATTAAAGAAGCCATAGTGGTAGACTTGCCAGAACCATAAGGGCCGGTGACCAAAACTAAACCCTTTTTCAGCTTAGCGAATCTCTCGACTATAACTGGCAGACCCAGGTCGCGCAGATTCTTTACCACTGGTGGAATATATTTAAGGGAAACCGAGAGGTAACCTTTTTGATAGAAAACATTGACTTTAAATCTAGCTCGGTCTTCAAATGAGTATGTCAGCACAACTTCTTTTTCATCTTCTAGTTTTTTCTTATGGGATTCGTCCAGGAACGACAGGGCTATCTTTTTCATCACCTCTGGCGTCAAAATATTAGCATCCTGCAAAGGCTTTAGTTGGTCGTCCACTCTAAATATTGGGGGGTTGCCAACTGAAAGATGCAGAGCTGAGGCTTTTAATTCAGCCACCTGTCTGAGTAATTTACCCAATTCAAGTTGTGTTGTAGTATCCATAGTTATTATTTCTTTCCCTTTTTGCGTAATATTTTTTTAACTTTCTCTATTACTTCTGACGGCATGAAGTGTGCTTTAATCAAATAATCCTCAATCTGATACTTCATGGCTTTATTAATGTCCGTTTGTTGATTTAAGTTTGTCAGAAGCACAACGGGAATAGATGCTAAAGCGCGATTTTTCTTCAAGGTTTTTAGTACAGTATATCCGTCAATCTTGGGAAGTAATAAGTCTAATAATATCAGATCAGGTTTATGTTTTTTTGCCAGCTCCAGCCCTTCTTCTCCATCAATAGCTAATAAGACATTGAAATCCTCTAAGGACATCTTGGCAATATACATACCAGACAAGAAAGTGTCGTCTTCAATTAACAATATTTTCCATTTTCTCGTCTTGTTGGCGGCCGATTTTTTAGCAGTTTGTTTTTTCAATTTGGCTGCCATATATTTATTCCTTGGTTACTTTCATAACTTCTTCAACGGTAGTAGTGCCTTGAAGCGATTTAATGAATCCATCTTCAGCCATTGTGTGCATGCCTTGACTACGAAATTCTTCCTTGATTTTATCAATATCTGATCCTGCCAAGATTATTCGTTTTAAATTCTCTGTTACTTCTAGAACTTCGGAGATAGAGACTCGTCCCTTGTAGCCCGTATTGCCGCATCGGACGCAACCCTTTCCGCGATGAAACTTTAAGGGTCTGACCAATTTAATTCCTTTGGGAAATGAATCTTTGGGCAAACGAGAAAGAGTACGGAATACTTCATCTTCATATCGTTTGGGCAAGGTTACTTCTTCTTTGCAGTGATCACATAAACGACGCACCAAGCGCTGGGCCATTACCAAATTCAAGGATCATGTAAGTAAAAATG